>CBDFNO010000015.1:0-927619 GCA_965250265.1 Flavobacteriaceae bacterium
TCAAATTGCATTATTTACTCACAGAATTGATCACTTAACAGAACACTTAAAAAATAATCGTAAAGATTATAATACAGAGCGTTCGTTAGTAAAACTAGTTGGTAAGCGTCGTGCTTTACTAGACTATTTAACTAAAAAAGATGTCTTGAGATATCGTGCAATAGTTAAAGAATTAGGATTAAGAAAATAAAAAATGTCCACGCTTTTACAGTGTGGTTTTTTGTTTTAATCCAAGATTAAAAAGAAGAAGCTAATTAATAGTTTTTCATTGGTCAGACATTTTATGTCTCACAACAACACAACGACCATTGTTTAATTAGAATTAAAATATTTATGATTCCAAAAGTTTTTAAAGAGGTCATTGACCTTGGTGATGGAAGAGAGATTTCCATAGAAACCGGAAAATTAGCCAAACAGGCTCATGGTTCGGTAGTAGTACAAATGGGAAAAGCTATGTTATTATGTACAGTTGTATCTAATTACAAAGTTAGTCCTGTCGATTTTTTACCATTAACGGTAGATTACAGAGAAAAATTTGCAGCAGCTGGACGTTATCCAGGTGGATTCTTTAAAAGAGAAGCAAGACCTAGTGATGGTGAAGTTTTAACAATGCGATTAGTGGATCGTGTTTTACGTCCATTATTTCCAAAAGATTATCATTATGAAGTTCAAGTGATGATACAGTTAATGTCTCATGACGAAGATGTAATGCCTGATGCATTAGCTGGTTTAGCAGCTTCAGCAGCTATACAATTAAGTGATTTTCCTTTCGAATGTCCAATTTCAGAAGCACGTGTTGCTAGAGTAAATGGCGAATTTGTCATCAATCCAAGTAGAGCACAATTAGCAGACGCTGATATTGAAATGATGGTAGGTGCTTCGGCAGATTCTGTAATGATGGTTGAAGGTGAAATGGATGAATGTAGCGAAGAGGAAATGGCAGATGCTATTAAGTTTGCTCATGAAGCTATTAAAATACAGGTTGATGCTCAAGTTAAATTAGCAGAAGCTGTTGGTAAAAAAGAAGTTCGTGAATACGAAACTGCTGTTGAAGATGAAGATTTAGAGAAAAAGATACACGAAGCTGCTTACGACAGATGTTTTGCAATTGCAAAACAAGGCTTATCGAAGCAAGAACGTGGATTAGCGTTTAGTGAGGTGAAAGATGAAGTGAAGGCAACGTTCACCGAAGAAGAGCAAGAAGAACAAGCCGATTTAATTTCTAAATACTACAGCAAAGCACAAAAAGCTGCAATTCGTGATTTAACTTTAAATGAAGGTTTACGTTTAGATGGTCGTAAAACTACAGATATTAGACCTATTTGGTGTGAAGTAGATTACTTACCATCTGTTCATGGTTCTGCAATTTTTACAAGAGGAGAAACTCAAGCTTTAGCCACAGTTACTCTGGGAACTTCTAGAGATGCTAACAAAATTGACATGCCTTCTTACGAAGGTGAAGAGTCGTTTTATTTACACTACAATTTTCCTCCTTTTTGTACTGGAGAAGCTCGTCCTTTAAGAGGAACTTCTCGTCGTGAAGTTGGTCATGGTAATTTAGCACAACGTGGTTTAAAAGGTATGATTCCTGATGATTGCCCTTATACTGTAAGAGTTGTATCTGAAGTTTTAGAATCTAATGGTTCATCTTCAATGGCAACTGTTTGTTCAGGAACTATGGCACTTATGGATGCTGGTGTTCAACTTACTCGCCCTGTTTCTGGTATTGCTATGGGATTAATTTCTGATAAAGCTTCAGGTAATTTTGCTGTATTGTCTGATATTTTAGGTGATGAAGATCATTTAGGAGATATGGACTTTAAAGTTACAGGTACTTCTGAAGGAATTACAGCTTGCCAAATGGATATTAAAGTAAAAGGATTGTCTTATGATATATTAGAAAAAGCGCTGGCTCAAGCACGTGAGGGACGTTTACATATTTTAGAAAAGCTTACAGATACCATTGCAAAACCTAATGCTGATGTGAAGTCTTATGCACCTAAAATGGTTACTAGAACAATTCCTAACGAATTTATTGGTGCTTTAATTGGTCCTGGAGGAAAAGTAATTCAAGAATTACAAAAAGAAACTGGTTGTACTATCGTTATTAATGAAGACCCAGTTACTGAAGAAGGTATTGTTGAAATTTTAGGAACAGGACAAGAAGGTATTGATGCTGTGTTAGCAAAAATAGATTCTTTATTATTTAAACCTGAAAAGGGAAGTGTTTACGAAGTTAAAGTAATTAAAATGCTTGATTTTGGTGCTGTTGTAGAATATACAGAAGCTCCTGGAAACGAAGTATTATTGCACGTAAGCGAATTGGCTTGGGAACGTACTAATAATGTAAGTGATGTTGTTAATATGGGCGATATTCTTGACGTGAAGTATTTTGGCGTTGACCCAAGAACACGTAAAGAGAAAGTATCTCGTAAAGCATTATTAGAAAAACCGGAAGGTTATGTGGCTAGACCTCCAAGAGATAACAATAACAGAGGTAGAGATAATCGTGGACGTGATAACAGAGGTAGAGACAATCGAAGAGACGATAGAAAACCTAGAGAAGAGAAACAGGATTAATCTCTTTTTATGAATAAAAGCAAAACCTCTCAAATAAATTTGAGAGGTTTTTTAAATATAATACTGTCCTCAAAGAGTAGGAATGCTTCCTCTACCTAATAAGAATTGTTTTCATAGTTCTTAATTAATTTTTTAAAGTTTGTAAGTAAGTCCAATTTTGGTAGATTTAATTTCACCTTCACCACTTTCAAAAATGGCATTGATTATATAATTTTTAAGTCTTAATCCAAATGTTATTCCACTGAAACCCGTTGTGCCACTGTACATTTCTGTTTCTTTAAAATTCAATAAATCCCCAAAATAAAAGCCAAATGTAAATGCCTTCTCATCTGACATTTTAAAAACATATTCAGAATATATTTGGTAAGTAAACATAGACTTCTGATTTACGATAGTAAGTTCGTTATCGTTACTTGAAATTAATTCCGATAGTTTATCCTGATAAGAACCAAATTCGTTAAGATAAGCGAGCTCAACACCTATAAACCTCCAATCTACTTTAGGGCGTGAATATGTATAATTTATTCCTGATTTAAAATTTACTGTATAGAAGCTTTTCTTTTCTTCATCGGCGATGAGATCTCCATATCCTTCTTTAAATTTATAAGTACCATATGTTCCTCCAAGACCATAATAAAAATTATAAAAGCGCCCTGTTGTGCTTCTATGAATATTTACAGCAGCAATAGTTTTTACATCATCAAAGTCACCTCCATCTTGTGAATGCTTTCCAAAACTTAAATCACCAGATATATAAGTTGCAGACACTTTCTTGTTTGTATAATGAGGTTTTTCTGTATAAGATTTTATGGAGCCATAAGAACCAGTTGTATAAACACGACGTGAGCCACATGAGCTTAAAACCGTAATACATAGAATTATTAATATTTTAAATGCTGTTTTCATGTTTTCAGAGTTTTTAATTTATATTCCAAATCTACTTTGTGATATTTGATAATCATTTGATCATAATGCTGAATAATTGAATTATATTTTGTATTTTTTGCAAAACCAAAGACTTCCCTGTTTGTAATTTCTCAAAAAATGCAAGAGCAATTTATCAAATATTTAAAGGCAAAAACTCAAGAAAACACATCCTTTGTTGAAGAAATAGCATCAGTTTTAGATATTGGTTATGATGCAGCTTATAGGCGTGTTAATAACAAAACGAACCTATCACTTGAAGAAAGTGTGATTTTAGCAAAGCATTATAAAATTTCACTAAACAAGTTGTTTGAAGTTGGTAACCAGAATACTATTATCACCGAAATTTCTCCAAGACCAGTAGACCTTAAAGGATTAGAGGCATGGATGACAGAATCATTAAATAACCTTTACCCTTTAACCCGAATTAAGAATGCAGAAATAATTTATTCTGCTAAAGATATTCCAGTGTTTCATACATTAAAAGACTCTTATTTATCACGTTACAAAATGTATGTATGGCTTAAGGATGTAAACGTTGAAATGACTAAGAATCGGGAGTCGTTTGATGATTTTATTAAAACCATTCCAGACTCATTACTACAAAGTGCTTATAAAACAGCTGATCTTTATGACAATATAAATATTTCTGAAATATGGACTAATAATACAATTGATGGTAGTTTGAATCAAGTGTTATATTATTATGAAGCAGGTTTGCTTTCTAAAAAACTTGCATTACTCATTTGTGAAGATTTTGTAGACGTAATTAAATTACTTGAAAAAAGAGCTATACATCAAAGTTTCACTGGCTCCAAAAACAAATATAAATATAATTTATATTTTAACGAGATTCATACAATGAGCAATACTATAATGATAACTACACCGCATCAAAAAGCGTTTTTTACACCCTTTACAGTGTTGACATATTTTACGATTGAGCATCAGCCAACCTGCGAGCTTATGTATGGATTTTTTAAAAAATTTATGAGTCATTCTAAACTATTAGTTAATACAGGAGAAAAAGACAGAACCATGTTCTTTAATAGGATGCATCGAAAAATTGATAAACTAAGAGGGCAAATTACTGCTAATGAGCCTTTTAGCCTTGATTAATACAACTTAAAATTAGGCTCATACTTAATTTTTTGTACTTTTTTGTAACATTTTACCCAAACTGTACGTATAACTATTAGATACGTGTAACTATCCCTCAGAAACATAATAGGAGACCTTTAAATGAGACAACTCAAAATTACAAAGCAGGTTACTAATAGAGAAACTGCTTCATTAGATAAATACCTTCAAGAAATAGGTAAAGTTGACCTAATTACTGCCGATGAAGAAGTAGAATTAGCTCAACGTATAAAAGCTGGAGATCAATTAGCTTTAGAAAAGTTGACTAAAGCTAATTTACGTTTTGTAGTTTCGGTAGCAAAACAATACCAAAATCAAGGTTTAACCTTACCTGATTTAATTAATGAAGGTAATTTAGGTTTAATTAAAGCTGCTCAACGTTTTGATGAAACTCGTGGTTTTAAATTTATATCGTATGCTGTTTGGTGGATTCGTCAATCGATTCTTCAAGCATTAGCCGAGCAATCTCGTATTGTTCGCTTACCATTAAACAAAATTGGTTCTATTAATAAAATTAATAAGACCTATGCATTTCTTGAGCAATCTCATGAGCGCCCACCAAGTGCCGAAGAAATTGCAAAAGAATTAGACATGACAATTAATGATGTAAAAGAATCTATGAAGAATTCTGGTCGTCACGTCTCTATGGATGCTCCTTTAGTAGAAGGTGAAGATTCAAACCTTTACGATGTTTTACGTAGTGGTGAATCACCAAATCCTGATAGGGATTTATTGCATGAATCGTTACGTACTGAAATTGAAAGAGCGTTAGATACATTAACACCTCGCGAAGCTGATGTTATTCGGTTATATTTTGGTTTAGGAAACCAACATCCTATGACTTTAGAAGAGATTGGAGAGACCTTCGATTTAACGCGTGAACGTGTTAGACAGATAAAAGAAAAAGCAATACGTAGACTAAAACATACATCTCGTAGTAAAATATTAAAAACTTATTTAGGATAATTGTATATTTACGACTAAATAAAAGTAACAAACAGTTACACATAACTGTTCGTTTTTTGATTGATGAAAGAACCCTTGGCTGATTACCGAGGGTTCGTTTTTTTACATTATTTTTGAAAATACAAAAAACAACCACTTTTTATGAGTTCTAAATTAATTGCACCATCAATTTTAGCAGCCGATTTCGGTAACCTTCAACGCGATATTGAAATGGTAAATAATAGTGAAGCCGATTGGTTTCATATTGATGTAATGGATGGTGTTTTTGTTCCTAATATTTCATTTGGAATGCCTGTGTTAAAAGTAATCTCTAAACATGCTAATAAAACAATTGATGTACATTTAATGATTGTCGATCCAGATAGATACATTAAAACCTTTGCTGATTTAGGAAGCAATATTCTTACTGTACATTATGAAGCGTGTACTCATTTACATCGAACACTACAAGCCATTAAGGCTGAAGGTATGAAAGCCGGAGTAGCTTTAAATCCTCATACAAACATAAATATGCTTGAAGATACCATTAACGATATAGATTTAGTGTGTGTAATGAGTGTTAACCCTGGCTTTGGTGGTCAAAGCTTTATAGAAAATACTTATGATAAAGTAAAACAGTTGAAAAAACTCATTGACACTAAAGGAGCTTCTACCTTAATTGAAATTGATGGTGGTGTTACTAATAAAAATGCAAATGCCTTAGTTGATGCTGGAGCAGATGTGTTAGTAGCTGGTAGTTATGTATTTAAAAGTGAAGATCAATCGACTACTATTAAAGATTTGAAAGCTTTAGCAAATTCTTAATTAGTAACCTGCAAAATGCATTACGAATGTTTACATTTAAAGCTTCAATCATAAAACAACAAAATACATGAAAAAAGTAGTCTTATTCATAACCCTTCTAATCAACTTTTTATTAACAATACAGGCACAAGAAATTGCATTTAACAGTGAAACTTTTGCTCAAGAATATTTTGATGCATGGAATAAAACACAAGCACCTAATGCCTCGGAAATAGATCTTGAAAACTATTTGACCTTGCTTACTAATGATGTAGCTTATCAGCACTTGCCCTATGACAATACCGATACAAGAGAACCTGACGGTAAAGAGTTGCTCAGAAAAGGAATGAACCGTTGGCGAGGAGCAAACACATCATATAAAGCGAAACTTATTGAGGTAAATTACGGTCACAATGTGGTGGTAATCAAATATCAAGCTATAATGACCGTTGTTGATGAAAAAACAGGCAATGAACGAACTATTGAACGCAACAACATTGAAGTACTGGAATTAGACCAAGCTAAAGTGGCAGTAATTAGAAAATATGGAAAATACTAATAGTGAGACTGTACTAATAAAATTAAAACAAGTAGGACTATAAATCTTTAACAGCTGTTCCAGTAATTTTAATCTTAGCACCAAAAGGTAGCGCTTGTGCTTGATAAATAGTTCTTGCAGGTCTTTTCCCTTCTGGGAACAAATCCATATACAACTTATTAATTTGAGGTAAATCTTTTAAATCATCAAAAGCGATATCAATAAAAACAACATCCTTATTTAAAAACCCTGCATTTCTTATGGCTGCAAAAAAGTTTGAAAAAGCCTGTTTCGCTTCTTCTAAAACTGTTCCCGAAATGTAGTTTCCATCAAAACTAACAGACAATTGTCCACTAACAAAACACATATTGTTAACTACAACAGCATGACTTATTGGGTTAGACCATTTTGGTAATCCTTCTCCTGATACAATAAATTTCCTATTACTCATATTATTTATTTAATACCCAGCAAAATCAAAATTTAACATCTGCTTCACTTTGCTATATATTTCTGGGAATTGGCTTCTAAACTCCTGAGGTGTTTCTATAAAATTTTCGATTATAACTGCGATAAATTCGTATTGATTTGTATAAGCATACTTCCTAAAATATTTAGAGTTTGTTAATTTTTTCTTCATTTGTTCATCATTCGACAAAAGGTTGGTGAGTTCTTTAAACGAATCCTGAAAAATGTTTGAACTCACATCATGTTCTTTTATACTATTTAAATGGATGGCATGTACGAACTCATGTATCCCTAAATTTAAATTATCATTATTTATGTTAAAGCCTTCTTCAAAATCTTCCCAGGACAATACAATTGCTCTTAAACCTGGATTGAACTCTCCTTTATGATATTTTCTATTTACGTTTGAAAAAAAAGCATCAGGGTAAATAAATATTTTATCTATGAGTCCGATATAAAAATTTCGAAACCCAAAAGTCAACATCACAGCTGTTGCAGAAATTAAAACCTTAACCTCATCAGTAATAACGAAACCTTCTCGAGCTATAAAATCTTTATCATTAATGAATAAAGCCAAGCGATGTTCAAAATAGCGTTGTTGTTGTCTTGTTAATTTATTATAAAAAGAAAATCGTTGTCTTAAAATAAATTGTTGCTTCTGCGTTAGTTTTCTTAAAAAAAGATATTTATGGATAAACAAAGGTTTCTTTTTTCGCATCACAAAAGCCACCTCTATCGTTCTTATGCCATAATAAATAAAAATTGCAGCAAATGCAATACAAAAGATTCCAAGAAAGATTTTGGTTTGTGTAGAATATTCTTCTAAAATAGAAATTATCAGCATTATTAATACTTGTTTACAAAAACGAAATGGTGAAGTCCCTTATGTAAAGGTTACATAAATATACAAAAAACAAGATTAACTCGCTTCGCTCCTTTTCCCTCTAAGCTCCTCAAGATAGTTATCGGGATTGAAAATAAAACCCTTACATATAAATTCAAGCAAGCTTGATTTAATAAGCATTAAATATTGAAGGATTAACTTCGTTGATCCTTCAAAGCTCCGCTCTGAAAACACAAAAACCAAACTTATAAATTCAAGTAAACTTGATTTAATGTTTGGTTTTTGTGTTTATTTGTGACCACGGAGGGATTCAAACCCCCGACCGCTGGAGCCGAAATCCAGTGCTCTATTCAGCTGAGCTACGTGGCCAAATTATATTATATTAACTTAGCTTTTACAATTGTAGAAATGGTTTTACCATCTGCTTTTCCAGCTAATTCTTTACTTACAATACCCATCACTCTCCCCATATCTTTCATTCCATTTGCTCCAATACTTTCTATAGTTGAAATAACAATTTTTTCAATGTCATCTTCGCCTATAGCTTCGGGTAAAAACTGACTTATAATTTTTGCTTCTGCCAATTCAGGTGCTGCTAGATCATCTCGCCCTTGCTCCAAAAAAATTGCAGCACTGTCTTTACGTTGCTTTACTTGTTTTTGAAGTATTTTTAATTCTTGCTCCTCCGTTAACTCTTCTGACGCTCCAGTTTCTGTTTTTGCTAATAAAATTGCTGACTTTACTGCACGTAAGGCTGTTAAAGCTGTTTGATCTTTTGCTTTCATTGCTGTTTTTAATGCGATCATTAGGTCTTCTTGTAAACTCATAACATAAATTTGATTTTGCGAAGATAAGAAAGAAAATATAATTTCACTTGCAAGAATAGTGTGCTAATACTTAGTAGGAATGACAAAGGAAACCCGAAAAAATTGAGGGAACATTTTTCGGGTTCATACGAAGTTTAAAACATTAAACTTAGCAGCTATTAATCTACATTGTCATGCAAAAATGAATTATTACTTCGCAATTGAATATCATCATTTTCATCTAAACCAACCGACAAGCGTGATGCATTAGTTTCAGATGAATGCTGTACATCCTCAAGGTCTATACCTTGCCTTTTATAAGCTGGTTCTTTTTCTATATCGTCAATTTTAGCACTATTAAATTTATAGTTAAAATCTTTCATTTTTTTTCTTCTTTCATCAGCTCTTTCTTTTAGCAATTCAGAAATGGGACTATTAATTGGATCTAAATCTTCGGTTAATGGTTTCTCTCTCAGTTTTTCTTCTAAAACTTTCTTTTCGAATACCATATCCTCCTCTACTTCAAGGGCAATCTCTTTTTGTTCCTCATTTTCATTTATTGCCGATTCTAAAATAATGTAATCATCCAGTGCGTATCGTGTTTCACCTGATTCATTTGCTTCTGTCACTGTTATAAGTTCAATATAATCTTTAACTGGAATATCTTTTACATTTTTATCCAATTTTGAAATGGTTCTTTCTTGTAAAGCAGACTCTTCAACTACAGTTTTAGAAATAGATACTGGCAGATCAAAGGTTAGTATAGTTTGTTCCTCTTCTTTTTTGTCTTCTACAATTTCTTCCTGTATAACTTCATTAATTATAAAATCTTCTTCTTGAACATTCAATAATACCTCATCATAAACAACATCCATATCTTTAATGATTTTGGATGTAGGAACTAAATCCATTTCTGATAACTCATCATCAATTAATGTATGCACTATTTTTTCATCTTCTTTGGTTAAAACAATATCAGGAGTAATAATTACAGGTTCTCTTTCGGTTAATAAATCCTGTTCCATGGCCTGATCGTCTTCTAAAGAATGTATCACTTTCTTAGTTTCAGTATTAGTAATGTCGTCTTGCTGTTCCACATCAAAACCAGTTGCAATAATAGTTACAGCAATTTCATCTTCTAAAGATTCGTCTTCACCAACACCCATAATAATATTTGCTCCATGACCAGCTTCGGCTTGAATATGATCATTAATTTCACCAATTTCATCAATAGTAATTTCTTGAGAGCCAGAAACGATGAGCAACAAAACGTTTTTAGCTCCAGTAATTTTATTATCGTTTAATAATGGAGAATCTAAAGCTTTCAATATTGCTTCATGAGCACGATTTGTACCCGAAGAAGTTGCCGATCCCATTATTGCCGTACCACTATTACTTAATACTGTTTTGGCATCTCGCAAATCGATGTTTTGCGTATAGTGATGTGTAATAACTTCGGCAATTCCTCTTGAGGCGGTAGAGAGCACTTCATCGGCTTTAGAAAAACCAGCCTTAAATCCTAGGTTACCATAAACCTCACGAAGCTTATTATTATTTATAACAACTAAAGAATCAACATGTTCGCGTAAGATTTCTATTCCTTTTTGTGCTTGTATATTACGAATTTTTCCTTCAAATTCGAATGGCATAGTAACAATCCCTACTGTTAAAATTTCCATTTCCTTGGCTAACTTGGCAATAATTGGAGCAGCACCAGTTCCTGTTCCTCCACCCATACCAGCAGTAATGAATATCATTTTTGTATTGGTATCCAACATGTGACGTATTTCTTCTAAACTTTCAACAGCAGCTTGTTCTCCAATTTCAGGATTTGCACCTGCTCCAAGACCTTCAGTTAAATTAACACCAAGTTGAATTTTGTTAGGAACTCCACTATTTTGCAATGCTTGAGAGTCTGTATTGCAAATTACAAAGTCAACTCCTTTAATACCTTGCTGAAACATATGGTTGATAGCATTGCTTCCTCCTCCTCCTACACCTATAACTTTGATGACGTTAGATTGATTTTTTGGCAAATCGAAAGTTATATTGCCAATGTTTTTCTTGCTGCTCATATAATTAAATTTACTGGTTTAGTTTTTTCAATGTGATTTATTAATTTAATGTCTTTATTATTCTGCGTTATCTAAAAAATCCTTAACACGTTCGGTTAATTTATCTAAAAATGACTTTCTCTCTTTTATTGGTTGTTCTACTACTTGCTCTCCATTTTGGGCATCACCATCTTCAATATTATAAACTACTTCTGAAGGATTTTCCATACATCTTTTTTCTTGTCGTCTCAAACCATCCATAACCAAACCTACAGCTGTTGCGAATGCTGGACTAGTAACTTCATCATCACTATCTCCGGCTAAATGCTCGTTTGGATAACCAACTCTGGTATCCATACCTGTAATATATTCTACTAACTGCTTTAAATGATTTAACTGGCTTCCGCCACCTGTTAAAACTATTCCTGCAATGAGTTTTTTCTTTTGCTCTTCGTGTCCATAATTTTTAATCTCTACATAAACCTGTTCAACTATTTCTACTACACGAGCATGTATAATCTTTGAAAGATTTTTTAATGTAATTTCTTTAGGTTCTCGTCCTCTTAACCCAGGAATAGACACAATTTCGTTATCCTTATTCTCTCCAGGCCAAGCCGAACCAAATTTTATTTTTAACAATTCCGCTTGCTTTTCAATAATCGAACACCCTTCTTTTATATCTTCAGTAATTACATTTCCTCCAAAAGGAATAACAGCGGTATGACGTATAATACCATCCCTAAAAATGGCCAAATCTGTAGTTCCTCCACCAATATCAATCAAAGCTACTCCTGCTTCTTTTTCTTCCTGACTTAAAACTGCATTAGCAGAGGCCAATGGTTCTAATGTGATGCCTTCTAGTTCTAGACCTGCACTTTTAACACAACGTCCAATATTTCTTATTGACGATACTTGACCAACCACAACATGAAAATGTGCTTCTAATCTTCCACCATACATACCTATTGGTTCTTTTATCTCTGCTTGACCATCAACTTTATATTCTTGAGGTAATACATGAATAATTTCTTCGCCTGGCAACATAACCAATTTATGCACTTGATTTACTAACCTTTCTATATCGTCTTCATCTATCACCAATTCTGAATTTTCTCGGGTAATGTAATCGCTATGTTGTAAACTTCTTATATGTTGCCCTGCAATTCCAACAGTTACTTCCTCAATTATAACGCCTGAACCAGCTTCAGCTTCTTGCACAGCTTGTTGAATAGATTGAATGGTTTGTGTAATATTATTTACTACACCTCGATGTACACCCAAACTTTTTGATTTTCCTAAACCAAGAATTTCTGCTTTGTCATATTCGTTTTTACGACCAATCATAGCCACAATTTTTGTGGTTCCAATGTCTAATCCTACTGAAATGTTATTGCCCTCCATAATTTACTTTTTAGTGCATACCACTTGATTTTCAAATTGTAAATTCACTTTACTATACTTATTCAGCGATTTATCTTTTTTAGCTTTTTGATAAAAGGCTTTTAAATTGTTTATTTTTTTATCCAGCATATCTAAATTTCCAAGAGCAATTTCAAAATCCAACATTCTTGTCTTAAGTATTATTGTTTCATTTTGCTTTTGATAGATCTCAACGATATGTGTTTTTAAAAATTCATCATTATAAATTTTTTCTGCTATTACAAAAATATTGTCTAGCTTGTTTTTTTCAACATAACCCTTTACAAGAGGAACTCTTGCTGTATAATTTGTTGACAACGGCATAAA
Organism: Flavobacteriaceae bacterium; assembly: GCA_965250265.1. Classification (GTDB taxonomy): domain Bacteria; phylum Bacteroidota; class Bacteroidia; order Flavobacteriales; family Flavobacteriaceae; genus PRS1. The sequence goes on from CBDFNO010000015.1 coordinate 12,850, forward strand.
AAAACCTTCATCATCTATATAATATGATTCATTTGTGTTTACCCTTGCTATTGGTTTTCGTTGTTTAACATCTGCTTTAATCTCCCCATTTACAGTGAGATAAACTTCTGCGTTTTTTATCATTGGATTAGAATTTAGGGCAATCTCTAAACCATTCAAATCTAAAATTTCTTTAGGCACCTTTTTAATGTCACCGTCTTTTTGTATTAACAATTTATTAACCGTTTCTTGAGTGACAAATAAATTGTCCTTCCCTATAAAATTTACTGTAACATTTTGCACATTTCTTTCAGCATTTCGCAGTGATGAAAATGCAAATAGAAAGGCCATTAGTACCAATAAAATTATAGCTTTTATGTAATTCCAGTTAACTTGCAATGTTTAATTCTTGTTTTATATATTTTACTTCTTCACCAATATCTCCTGCTCCAAGTGTTAAAATAATTTGAGCTTTATTTTTTTTGATTTCTGAAACAATTTCAGATTTAGAAATTAGTTGCTTATTTATGTTATTTATTTTACTTAACAACAATTGTGATGTAATACCTTCGATAGGCATTTCTCTAGCTGGATATATATCAAGCAACAATATTGTGTCAAATTGTGATAAACTTTTTGCGAACTCATCTAGAAAATCTCGTGTTCTGCTGTAAAGATGTGGTTGAAAAATTACCAATATTTTTCGATTTGGATACATTTCACACAGTGCTTGATATACTGCATTTATCTCCTCTGGATGATGAGCATAATCATCTATAAAAATTAATTTTTCTGTTTTAATTTGATAGGTGAATCTGCGCTTTACACCTTTGTAAGATGCTAAAGCACTGGCAAGACTGTATGGAGTACAACCAAATTCTACAGCCATTGCCATTGCAATCAAAGCATTCGACAAATTATGTCTGCCAGGTAGGTTAAATTTTAAATTTTCTATATTTTGACTAGGTGATTTAATATCAAACACATAAGTTCCATTTACAATTTTAATATTTGTTGCCATATAATCGGCTTCTTCCTCTATTGCATAAGTAATCCCTTTTATTGGTAATCCTTTTTTTACAAATAGCTTACCATTGGGCTTAATTTTTTTTGTAAACTCAATAAACGAATCTTGCAATGCTTCCGATTTCCCATAAATATCAAGATGATCAGTATCCATTGAAGTAATACAAGCAAAATCTGGTAATAAGGTTAAAAATGAACGATCAAATTCATCAGCTTCAACTACTGAAACTTTATTACCATTTTGAATAAGATTAGAATTATAGTTTTCTGAAATTCCACCTAAAAATGCTGTCATTTCTACATCACATTCCTTTAACAAGTGTCCTAAAATACTTGTTGTTGTTGTTTTTCCGTGTGTTCCAGCTATTGCAATACAAAACGTGTCTTGAGTAATTAAACCTAATACTTGTGATCGTTTTAAAACTTGAAAATTACGATGCATAAAATATGTTAATTCTGCATTAGATTTTGGAATAGCAGGTGTATAAATAACTAATGTGTCTTTTGGGTTTAAATATCGCTTATCAATATTTTTTACATCATCTTCAAAATGAACTTCGATCCTTAATTTTTCAAGATCGTTTGTGATTTCGGTTTGCGTTTTATCATAACCAGCAACATGCTTATTATCTGCAACGAAATAACGTGCTAGGGCACTCATACCAATACCACCTATACCTATGAAATAAACGTTATGTATGGTTTTTAAATTCATTTCTTTAATAGCTTTTCGACTACATCTACTATATCTTTTGTTGCATTTACTAATGCTAATTTTTTAATATTCTCTCCAAATTCACTCTGCTTTTCTTTCGAATTGACGAGCAAGGAAAAATTATTTTGAAAATCTATTTCCAAATCTTCTTCCTTAATCAATATTGCACCATTTTTATCAACAATGGCATTTGCGTTTTTGGTTTGATGATCTTCAGCAACATTTGGAGATGGAATAAAGATTACTGGTTTCCCAACAATACATAATTCGGAAACAGAGCTTGCTCCAGCTCTAGAAATAATAATATCGGCAGCGCCATAAGCCATATCCATTTTATTTAAAAATGAATGTACTTGCACATATTTAGAATCATTGTATTGCTTATAAGCACTATAATACAACTTACCACATTGCCATATGATTTGAACATTTTGTGTTTGAAAAAACTCTAACTCATCTGCAATTAATTGATTTATTCGTCCAGATCCTAAACTTCCACCTAAAACTAAAAGGATAACTTTGTTATGTTTTAAGTTGAAATAGTCTTTAGCTTCAATAGAATTATTATCAACACTCAATAAATCTTGCCTTACAGGATTTCCAGTTTTTATTATTTTATTCTCTGGGAAAAAGCGTTGTAGTCCATCATAGGCTACACAAATTTTATTTGCCCTTTTTCCTAAAATCTTATTTGTAATTCCTGGATAAGAATTTTGTTCTTGTATTAAACTGGGTATTTTTTTAGAAACAGCCACTTGTAATAATGGGCCACTTGCAAAACCTCCAGTGCCTATAGCAACATCAGGTTTAAATACATTTAAGATTTTCCTAGACTTTAGCAAACTACTTATAAGTTTAAAAGGGAATGATAAATTTTTAAAAGTTAGTTTACGTTGAATCCCAGAAATCCACAATCCTTCAATTTTATATCCTGCTTGAGGAACTTTTTCCATTTCCATTTTATCTTTAGCACCAACAAACAAAAATTCGGCATTTGGAAAACGCGATTTTAATTCATTGGCAATTGAGATTGCAGGATATATATGTCCTCCTGTTCCTCCTCCTGATAATATGATTTTATAATTACTCATTTATATTGCTTCGCTCAAAATTTCTAAGGGATTATCTAAATTTTCTTCTTGCTCTTTTATTTCTTGTCGCTTTGCACTCACGCTTAGAATAATCCCGATGGCTAAACAAGTCATCCAAATAGATGTTCCTCCACTACTTATTAATGGTAATGTTTGTCCTGTTACTGGGAATAATTCTACTGCTACAGCCATATTTATTAGTGCTTGAAAAACAATTGGTAAACCAACTCCTATCACTAATAATTTTCCAAAAATTGTATCTGCTTTATGAGACACTATAACTATCCTAAACAATAGCATTAAGTAAAGTATCATCAAAATTAGACCTCCAATAAGCCCATACTCTTCTACGATAATAGCGTAAATAAAATCTGATGATGATTGTGGTAAAAAGTTTTTCTGTTTACTTTTACCTGGCCCAAGTCCTGAAATACGTCCTGATGCTATGGCTATTTTAGCTTTCTCAATTTGATAATTGGCTTCAGTATCCTCTTTATTGTTGAAATTCTCTACTCTGTTTACCCAAGTATCAACTCTGTTTGGCATTGCATCTGGAAAAGCTCTTGCAATAAGGATGAAAATTGCAAATGATGCTACACCAGTTATTAAAATTAAACCCAAATATTTAATTGGATATCCTCCTAAAAAAGTTAATGCCATAACCATTGTAAACATAATAGCCGCTGTTGAAAAATTAGCAGGGAGAATTAATGCTAATACTAAGAATACTGGCAACCACAAAGGTAAAATTGATTCATTAAACGATACTTGTTTATCTTTAATTTTAGATAAATATCTAGCTACATAAATCATCAATATTACTGATGCTAATGTTGAAGGCTGAAATGTAAACCCTACAAAAGGAACACTAATCCAACGTTTAGCATTGGTTAAGTTTTCAGATGCATTTGATTGAAACATTGTAATGATCAACAAAACCAAAACAACAGGAATCATTATCATAGACAAGCCTCGAAAATAACGATATGGAATTTTATGAACTCCATACATTATTGCGAATCCTAAAAAGAGATGTACAAAATGTTTAATAAAATAGTTAAAGGTATCTCCATCTCCACTTAAATATGCTAAGTTACTTGCTGCACTATAAACAGGAAGGAATGAGAATATTGCAAGTAATGCTGCGATAGCCCAAATTAATCGATCTCCTTTTATGTTGTTAAATACTGCTTGCATTATAGGTTTCTAACCGCTTCTTTAAATTGTCTTCCTCTGTCTTCAAAATTTTCAAATAAATCAAAACTAGCACAAGCTGGCGACAATAACACGTTATCACCTGCTTCAGCTATTTTATAAGCTATTTTAATAGCTTCGCTCATAAATTGAGTTTCAACTATAATATCTACCATATTCCCAAATGTTTCAAACAATTTTTTATTATCTATACCTAGACAAATAATAGCTTTCACTTTTTCATTTACACAAGGAAAAAGCCCATTATAATTATTACCCTTGTCTTCTCCACCAACAATCCAAACTGTTGGAGCATCCATACTCTCCAGTGCGTAATATGTTGCATTCACATTTGTTGCTTTTGAGTCATTGATATATTGTACTTTATTAATAAGAAGCACCTGTTCCAATCTATGTTCGGCTCCTTGAAAGTTTTCTAAACTCTCGCGAATAGTGTGCTTTCTTATTTTTAACAGATGTGCCACAGTTGAAGCTGCCATGGCGTTTTTTACATTATGTTTTCCCTCTAAAGTTAAGTTTGCTGTTGGCATAATTATTTGATTATTTTCAATTGTTATTTTTATATTATTATTTTCTAAACAGACTCCATTTTCTACATTTTTTTTTAATGAAAATGGTAATAGTTTAGATTGAACTGGGTTTGTTTTTAAGTAATTTATTATCACTTCATCATCAGCATCATAGATCAGATAATCTTCTTTAGTTTGATTCTTTGTAATTCTAAATTTTGAAGCAATGTAATTTTCAAACTTATCGTCATATCTATCCAAATGATCTGGTGTAATATTGGTTATAATGGCAATGTGTGGTCTAAATTTTTCGATTCCATCCAACTGGAAACTACTTAACTCCAACACATAGTTTTCAAAAGTGCTTTCTGCGACTTGTTTTGCAAAACTATCTCCAATATTCCCAGCCATACCAACATTTAAATCGGCATTTTTTAGAATATGATATGTCATCATCGTTGTAGTTGTCTTCCCATTACTTCCTGTAATCCCAATAATATTTGCTTTAGTAAATTGTGAAGCAAATTCAATTTCAGAAATAACTGAAATATTATTTTCTTTGAGGATCTTTATTAAATCAATACCATATGGAATTCCAGGGCTCTTCATTACTACATCAGCATTTAAAATTTTATCTACTGTATGCAGTTGCTCTTCCCATTCAATCTCATTATTTATAAGAACGTCTTTATATTTTTCTTTAATCTTTCCTTTATCAGAAACAAAAACTTCAAATCCTTTTTCTTTTCCTAAAAGTGCTGTTCCTATTCCACTTTCACCTGCTCCAAGAATAACAAGTCGTTTCATCTATCTAATTTTCAATGTCACAATTGTAAGTGTTGCAAGCAAAATCCCTATGATCCAAAACCGTGTTACAATTTTACTTTCATGATATCCAGTTTTCTGAAAATGATGATGTAATGGTGACATCTTAAAAATTCGTCGCCCTTCACCGTACTTTTTTTTGGTATATTTAAACCAACCTACCTGCATGACTACAGACAAATTCTCAGCTAAAAAAATGCCACATAGCAATGGAATTAACCACTCTTTTCTAACTGCAATGGCTATTACTGCTATAATTCCACCAATAGTTAAGCTCCCTGTATCACCCATAAATACTTGAGCTGGGTATGTGTTATACCATAAAAATCCTATGAGTGCACCCACAAAAGCAGCTATATAAATAGTAATCTCTTCAACTCTTGGGATATACATGATGTTGAGATAATCGGAAAAAATGATGTTACCAGATACCCAAGCAAAAACTCCTAAAGTGAGCACAACTATTGCAGAAGTTCCAGCTGCCAAACCATCAATTCCGTCTGTGAGATTTGCCCCATTTGACACTGCTGTGATTATAAAAATGACAATCAAAATAAATACTACCCAAGCATATTTTTCCAGTTCAGGGTTGATCCATGTTATCAAATCGGCATAGTCAAACTCATTCCCTTTTACAAATGGGATGGTTGTTTTTGTTGATTTTTCTTCGGCTTCAAACATTTTTGAAGGTGATATATTTGGGTTTTCAGCTAATAACTCTTGTTGTTGTTCTATCGGCAACTTTTCTTTCGTTGTAACATCTTGATGAAAGAATAATGCTGTACCAACAATAATTCCAAGACCAATTTGACCAAGAATTTTGAATCTCCCTTTTAGCCCTTCTTTGTCTTGCTTAAATTTCTTTATGTAATCGTCTATAAACCCAATTGCTCCCATCCAAACAGTAGTTACAATAAGAAGGATGATATATATGTTATCAAGTTTGGCAACTAATAACACAGGTATTAAAGTCGCAAGAATTATTATAATTCCTCCCATTGTTGGTGTTCCTGCTTTTTCTTGTTGTCCTTCGAGTCCTAAATCTCGGATCGTTTCACCAACTTGCTTTCTATGTAAATAGTTTATGATTCTTTTTCCGAAAACAGTAGATATAACTAACGACAAAATTATTGCAACTGCTGCTCGAAAAGATATATAACCAAACAATGATGCTCCAGGAAATTGGAATTCTTTTTCTAAATATTCGAATAAATAATACAGCATACTATTTTTGTAATTGTTTTAAAAATTCTTCTACTATTTTATAATCGTTAAAATCGGTTCTAACACCATTTATTTCTTGATAGGTTTCATGGCCTTTACCAGCTATTAAAATAATATCACTTGGTTTTGCTAACTGACAAGCGATTTTAATTGCTTGTTTTCTATCTATTATTGAAATAGTTTTCTTAAAATTTTGCGGTTCAACACCTACCTCCATATCGGCAATAATGGCTTCTGGAATCTCTGTTCTTGGATTATCACTAGTAAAAATAACTTTTGTGCTTAATACAGAGGCAATGTTTGCCATTTTTGGTCTCTTGCTCTTATCTCTATCACCACCACATCCTACAACTGTAATTAGCTCTTCATTTTTTGTACGTAAACTATTAATGGTTTCAAGCACATTTTTAAGCGCATCTGGTGTATGTGCGTAATCTACAATTGCAATAATCTCATTCGATATTAGATATTGAAACCTTCCATCTACACTATCTAAGTCACTCATTAATCGAAGAATTTCATCTTTTTCTAGACCTAATAAATCTGCAGTACCATAAATAGCCACGAGATTGTACGCATTGAAATTTCCTATGAGCTTAGACCAAATTTCATTTTCATTTATTTTAAGCAGAAGGCCATTTAGTTGGTTTTCGAGTATTTGCGCTCTATAATCTGCATAGCTCTTTAAAGCATAGGTGTATTTTTTTGATGCTGTATTTTGCATCATCACCAATCCATTTTTATCGTCTATATTTATTAGTGAAAAAGCTGATTTTGACAGCATATCGAAAAATGATTTTTTAACATCTCGATATTCAATAAATGTGTTATGATAATCTAAATGATCATGTGTTAGATTTGTAAATATGCCTCCAACAAATTGTAATCCATCTGTCCTGTTTTGATGAATACCATGTGAACTTACTTCCATAAAACAAAATTCAACACCTTCGGTATTCATTTCGGTTAAATACCTATTAATTGCTAAAGAGTCTGGTGTTGTATGTGTAGCATCATATTCTTTATTATCTATATATATTTTTACTGTTGACAATAACCCAACCTTATAACCTGCTTTTTTAAACAATTGATAAAGTAATGTAGCAACAGTTGTTTTACCATTTGTACCTGTAATACCAATAAGTTTTAAATTTTCGGAAGGAGCTCCGTAATAATTAGAAGCCATTATGGCTAAAGCTTTTTTAGTGCTATCAACCTCAACATAAGTCACATTATCTTTACTATTCTCTGGGATCTTTTCGCATATAATTGCAATTGCACCTTGCTGTATTGCAGTATCTATATAATCATGCCCATTAGATTCTAAACCTTTAATAGCAACAAACACATCTTTATCAGCTACTTTTCTAGAATCAAAATGAATTTCATTAGCGATGATACTTGTGCTACCTACTACAGCGTTTATAGTAACCTTATATAATATGTTTTTTAATTCTGTCAAGACAATTCTAAAACTATTATTTGATTTTTCTTTATTTTTGTTCCTTTAACAACTGATTGTTTAATTACATTACCACTTCCTATTAATTGCACCTTCATTCCAATATTTTCAAGTAATGTGATAGCATCCATAGCTGGCATTCCTTCTACATTAGGCATGATCGTTTTGTACTTTTGAGCAACATCAAAGTAAGCTTCATAGCTTTTTTCTACAATCATGGATTTTTCATCTAAATTTTCAACAGTGTCAATAATTGGAGTATCCGTGTAAATCTTTTGGGCAATTTTCTTAAACACAGGAGCAGCAACAGTACTACCATAATATCCTTTCTCATAATCAGGTTTATGAATAACTACAATGCAAGAATACTTTGGGTTTTCTGCAGGAAAATAACCTACGAAAGATGAAATATATCGCTTAGCTTCTATCCAATATTCTGTTTGACAAGTTCCAGTTTTTCCAGCCATAGAGAAATTTGGCGAATAAATATTATGAGCTGTACCATGCTTTTTCTCAACAACATTTTTCATCATTTGCTGTACTTTCTTTGCTGTTTCTATTGAACAAACTGATGAATTAATCACCTCTTTTTCAAAATGGACAATAGATTTACTAAATTCTTTTACATCTCTTAAAAATCTCGGTTTTACCATTTCACCATCATTAGCTATAGCATTGTAGAACGTTAAAGTTTGTAAGGGAGTTAATGACACACCATAACCAAATGCCATCCAAGGAAGGTCTAAACCATCCCATTCTTTCTTGTCACTTGGATGTTGAATAAATGGAACACCTTCTCCAATAATTGGCAAATCGAGTTTATTATTCACTCCCATTTTATAGAGCCTATCAACAAACTTTGTTGGATTATTTTTATAACTATTATTAATTAGTTTAACTAATCCTGTATTTGAAGACACTTCGAAGGCTTCAGAGGCAGAGATTTTGCCATAACCTCCATTTCTTGAATCTCGTACTTTACGACCATAGAATGAAAGCACGCCTTTTTCGGTATCTACTACATCACTTGTGTCAATAACCTTATCTTCAAGTGCAGCAACCATTGCCATAAGTTTAAATGTAGATCCAGGTTCGTGAGATTCACCTACAGCATAATTTAATCTTTCATAATAGGTTCCTTTAGAAGTTCTACCTAGATTTGAAATTGCTTTAATTTCTCCTGTTTTGGTTTCCATAACAACAACACTACCATGATCTGCACTAAAATATTCAAGCTGTTCAAGTAATGCGTGATGTGCTATATCTTGAATATTAACATCTATAGTTGTATAGACATCATAACCGTCTTGAGGTTCAACTTGATTAAAATCTTGGATGGGTTTCCATTGTCCTTTTCCAATTTTTTGCTTCCATCGCCTTCCTTCTTTACCTCTTAAATATTTTGCGCCAAATGCACCATCTATTCCTGGTCGTGTTACATTACCATCTTCATCTATTCTTTCGTAACCAATAGTTCGCTGTGCTATTCCACCCATAGGGTGTTCTCTTTTAGTTTTCTGCTCAACAATTAATCCACCACTAAAAGCGCCTAATTTTAATAATGGAAAGCTTCTAAACTTTAAATAGTCTGAATAACCAAGGTTTCTTGCCAACAAATAATATCTATTTTTATTAGCTCTTGCTTTTCTAATGTTTTGTTGATAATAGGCAGAAGGTTTTCCATGGAACTTTGATAAAGCATCACATAAGGGCTTTAAATACTTTTCAAGGTTTTTATTTGAAGGAGTAATAGCATCAATCCTAATGTCGTATTTTGGAACAGATGTTGCTAATAAACTTCCATCTGCTGAATATACATTACCTCGATTAGCTGGAATAACAACATTTTTTATAGTTCTCTTTTCTGCTAACTCTCTATATTGATTGCCTTGGACAAATTGTATATCGACCAATTTATAAACAACAAGAAGTGAGAAGACAAACATACATCCTGCTATAAAATACAATCGATTTAATATGTTCTTCTCGTTTATTGCCAAGTGGGAACTTTAATTTTGTGATTTTATTTTTATTTTTTTTGGTGGTATCTCAGATGGAGATATTCCTTTATCTGCTAATTTTTTTATGACCGAAGATTCCATTTTAAGTTTCATTAGTTTTGAGCGTCCTTCTACAAAAGCCGAGCGTAACTCCTTTACCTCTTCGTTTAGTTTTGCAATCTCATGCACTTTTCTGTCTGCACTATGTGAACTTGCTATCATAACTGTTGCTAGAAATGACAAAAAAAGTATGAGCCTCCAATTCTTAAAAGAGTCTTCGCTAATTAAAAATTTTCCTTTTAAAACACTTTTTATACTTTTTTTCATGCCTCTCTGTCTCTTCGAAACATCTCTCCAATGGAGAGGGTTTTGCTATTATATTTTTTCTGCTATTCTTAATTTTGCACTTCTTGCCCTATTATTTAAGCTTATTTCTTCTTGTGTTGGAATTATTAATTTTCCTATTTTTTTTAACGGAACACTAAAATTGCCAAACATATCCTTCTCTGGCTCACCTTCAAACATTCCGTTTCTTATAAATCGTTTTACTAATCTGTCTTCTAATGAGTGATAGGATATAAAACTTAACCTGCCTTCTTTTTCTAACAAATCTGGAGTTTGAATTAAAAACTCTTTTAAAACTTCAATCTCTTGATTTACTTCTATTCTTATAGCTTGGTAGATTTGGGCCAAAATCTTGTTTTTACGATAATCTGGAAGATGTTTTCTTAACACATTCTTTAACTGTTCCGTTGTTTTTATCTCTCCTTGTTTTCTTTCGGTTATTATCGTTCTTGCTAAAGTTGGTGCATTTTTCAATTCACCATATTGCCAAAATATCTGTCTTAATTGTTGCTCATCATACTCATTAATAACTGTACGTGCTGATAATATTTCTTGCTGATTCATTCTCATATCGAGATTTGCTTCAAATCGTATTGAAAAACCTCGATCAGCCACATCAAATTGGTGCGAAGACACTCCAAAATCAGCAAGAATACCATCAACTGTTTTTAAACCATGAAATCTTAAAAATCGCTTTGCATGTCTAAAATTTTCATTTATTAGTGTAAACCTGCTATCATCAATATTATTTAAAAGAGCGTCTTGATCTTGATCGAATGCTATTAATCTTCCTTTATTTCCTAAACGGTCTAAAATTTCTTTACTATGTCCTCCTCCTCCAAAAGTTACATCTACATAAACTCCATCTTCAATAATATTTAAACCATCAACTGTTTCTTTTAACAATACTGGATTATGATATTCCATTGCCATCATCATCTTGTCCCATTACCTCTTCAGCTAAACCTGCGAAATCTAACGCTGCGTCATCTATTGCCTTTTCGTAATTATCTTTATCCCAAATCTCGATAATATTTATTGCTGAAGACACCACAATATCTTTAGTGATTCCTGCAAAAGCAATTAGGTCCTTTGGTATAAGTAAACGTCCAGAAGCATCTAACTCTATAAATTTTACTCCAGCAGTAAACCGACGAATGAAATCGTTATTCTTCTTTTTAAAGCGATTAAGCTTATTTACATTACGCATTAAAGATTCCCATTCGATCATTGGATACAATTCTAAACACGACTGAAAAACAGCCCTTTTTAAAACAAACCCACCTTGTACAATTGGGGACAACTGTTTTTTTAACGCCGAAGGCAGCATTAATCTGCATTTAGCATCAACTTTACATTCGTATGTTCCTATAAGAGAATTCAAAGTTTAGTTGGTTTAGTTGTATAAGATTCAAATCTAATAAAAATATTACCACTTTTTACCACTTTTTACCACTTTGTTAATAATTTTCTATTAAAAGCAAAATAATTCGTTTAAAAACAAGCATAAGTAATTCTTTAAATACTATAAATCAAATGATTGAAAAAGGAAAATTTTAATTAACAATATTGAAATGTCCATTGAATCTCTTAAATAAAAATTATGTAGATTTGTTTTTATAGAAACGACACTAAATACATGGCGTACAGTTTAAAAAAAGAAGGTGATTATAGTTATATTGAAGTTGGAGAAGGCACTCCAATCATTATCCTTCATGGATTAATGGGAGGCTTAAGTAATTTTGATGCTGTAACTGATTTTTTTAATAATAATGGTTACAAAGTTGTAATTCCTGAATTGCCTCTTTATACTATGTCTCTATTAAATACCAATGTTAAGAGTTTTGCTAAATATTTATATGACTTCATAAATTTCAAAAATTATGACAGTGTTATTTTGTTAGGTAATTCTTTAGGTGGTCATATTGGTTTATACCACACAAAATTGTATCCCGAAAAAGTTAAAGCTTTAGTTATTACTGGAAGCTCAGGATTATATGAAAGTGCAATGGGAAGTGGTTACACAAAAAGAAGAGATTATGAAGTAATAAAGAAAAAAGCTCAAGAAGTCTTTTACGATCCAGATATTGCTACTAAAGAAATTGTTGATGATGTTTACGTTACTGTAAATGATCGAAATAAACTCATTAAAACACTTGCAATAGCCAAAAGTGCAATTCGTCATAATATGTCTAAAGATCTTCCAGATATGAATACTCCTACTTGCATTATTTGGGGAAAGAATGATGTTGTAACTCCACCCGAAGTTGCAGAAGTTTTTCAAGAACTTTTACCAGATTCAGATTTATTTTGGATAGATAAATGTGGGCATGCTGCAATGATGGAGCATCCTGCTGAATTTAACCAAATTCTTTTGCAATGGTTAAGCGATAGAAGCTTTTAAATTACTTCTCTCATGAAAATCAAGTCTGCAGAATTTGTTGTAAGCAATCAAGATGTTGCTAAATGCCCAGCTAATAACATTCCCGAATATGCTTTTATAGGCAGAAGTAATGTTGGAAAGTCTTCATTAATAAACATGCTGACAGATAGAAAAAGTTTAGCAAAAACTTCAGGAAGACCTGGCAAAACTCAACTTATCAATCATTTTATTATAAATAAAAATTGGCATTTAGTCGATCTACCTGGATATGGTTATGCAAGAGTATCTAAATCTTCAAAAAAAATATTTCAAAAATTTATTACTGCTTATTTCGAGCAACGAAAACAATTAGTATCTGCTTTTGTGCTCATTGATATTAGACATAAACCTCAACCTATAGATTTAAAATTCATGGAGTGGTTAGGGGAACATATGATTCCGTTTTCTATTATTTTCACTAAAGCAGATAAATTGAAACCTAAAGCTATAAAGAATCATATTCAGGATTATAAAACAACTCTTTTAGAAACTTGGGAAGGTGTGCCAAATTACTTTATAACCTCTTCTTCAAAAAGTATAGGTAAGGAAAAGTTATTAAACTATATTGAAACTATTAATATTGAAGTAAAAGACCAGTTTTAATCTAACACATCTACCAATGGTTTTCCTGTAGCACCATTTGGGAAACTAATTCCAAGTAATGCCGCCATTGTAGGTGCAATATCTACAATTCTTGTTTTTGTTAAAGTGCTTCCATGTTTTATTCCTTTTCCAAAAAACAGCAAAGGAACATGTGTATCGTAGTTCAATCCTGTACCATGTGTAGACCCTTTTTGACCGTATGATATCACTGCTGGGTCCATTACTATAACTACATCACCCGAACGTTTTTGATTAAACCCATTTTCTACAAGAGAACCAATTCCTTTTGAGTAATTCCCTTTTTGTAATTCAGTTCTTGTAAATACGTTATTAACTTGTGGAAATTGAAGCACAAAATTTGCTAATTCTCTTTCTAGTTGTGATGCATTAATCTTTAACTTATCAAGTACTCCATAATCAAAAAAGAGCTGATTGTTGGATATGGATTCTAATAATGAATCTGATCTATATTTATTTACCATAAAAGCTTCCAATGCTTCAACAAATTTACTATCGAAATAACCTGAAGGAATATTAACCGACTTCAAATAATTTGGAACATGAACAGCTCCATGGTCTGCAGTTAAAAACACCGTATATTCCCCTTTTCCTACTTTTTCATCTAATGCATTTAATAATCGTTCAATGTCTTTATCCAACCTAATATAAGTATCTTCGATTTCTTTAGAGTTTACACCAAAATAATGACCTACATAATCTGTGCTCGAAAAACTAACTGTAAACACATCTGTTATATCATCTTGTCCCAATTGTTCACCATCTATAGCAGCGATAGCAAAATCAGTAGTAATGCTGTTTCCAAAAGGCGATACTTTTAATATTTCAAAATTTCTATTTTTATCTTTTAAAGCTGACAGATCGTATGGAAATGTTGCCGTTTTTTTACCATTATATATATTCTCAAAGCTGTTTAAATCACTTCCACTTTCCGTATAAGTATTAATATCATAAAGTGTATTCCATGTTTTAAAATAAGATTCAACTACATAAGAATCATTAAAATCTTTAACCCATTTTGGCAAGTCATTCATATAAAATGTACTCGAAATCCAATGCCCTTCTTGATCGCCTTGAAACCAATATGCTGCATTTGCAGTATGTCCTGCAGGAAGTATTGCCCCACGATCTTTAATTGAGATTCCAATAGTTTTACCTTGCATTTGAGTAAATAACCTATTCTCGTCAGCAAAAGTTGTTGTTTTCATTCTATGGGGAGACATTTGTCCTGCTGCACTGGTGGTTCCAACAGATTGTACAGAGTCATCTCCTGCACAATAGACATCTTTTTTTGCTTCTTTATCATACCAATCATTACTAATTATTCCATGATTTTTTGGTGTTGTACCAGTATAAATCGATGCATGTCCGGGTCCTGTATATGTTGGTATATAATTAAAATGATTGTTTTTGCAATTAAATCCTTCATTTACCATTCGCTTAAAACCACCTTCTCCATATTTATTATAAAATCGAGTTAAATACTCATATCGCATCTGGTCGACCACAATACCTACAACTAATTTTGGATTACTAGATGTTTCAATATTTTGAGCAAGGCAGAGGTTACTTAAGATTATTAAACCTAAAATAGAAATCGTTTTCTTCATTTTTTTAATTAGTAAAGATTGACTCAAAAATAAAGATTTTAATCTTTCTTATTTTAAATAATCATTAAATAATAGTATTTTTTTACTTTAGCAGGAACTTATTTGCTTATGAATTACCTCCAAAGTATTGGTCTTTATTTTTTAATGATAAGAGAAATGTTTCGCAAACCAACAAAATGGTCTGTAATGAAGCGTCTTATCTTAAAAGACATTGACGATCTTATAATAGATTCGTTAGGTATTGTTGCATTTATTGCTTTTTTTGTGGGTGGAGTTGTTACTATACAAACAGCCTTAAATATTAGTAACCCTTTAATACCAAAATATTTAGTTGGTTTTGCTACACGACAATCCATAGTTTTAGAATTTGCACCTACATTTATTTCTATTATCATGGCAGGAAAAGTTGGTTCATTTATTACTTCCAGTATTGGTACTATGAGAGTCACAGAGCAAATTGATGCTTTAGAAGTTATGGGAATTAATTCCATAAACTATTTAGTATTTCCTAAAACTATTGCTCTTTTATTATATCCTTTTGCTATTTCTATTGCTATTTTTTTAGGAATTATTGGTGGTATGGCTGCCTGTGTTTATGGCGGATTTACAACTCTTGAAGATTATATTTCGGGAGTACAAATGGATTTTACCCCGTTTCATATGACCTATGCTTTTATTAAAACTTATGTGTTTGCTTTTTTATTAGCTACCATACCATCATTTCATGGATATTATATGAAAGGCGGATCTCTAGAAGTTGGTAAAGCCAGTACAACAGCATTTGTATGGACAAGTGTCATGATTATTCTTTTAAATTATATATTAACAGATATGTTATTAGGCTAATGATAGAAATTAAGGACCTATGTAAATCGTTTGGAGATGCACAAGTATTAAAAGGTATAAGTACTTCTTTTGAAAAAGGGAAAACAAACCTCATCATTGGGCAAAGTGGCTCGGGAAAGACTGTTTTATTAAAATGTCTGTTAGGATTATTCGATTACGAAAGAGGAAGTATTTCGTATGATGGTAAAATCTATTCCCAATTATCCAATGATCAAAAACGTGACTTGCGTGCTGAAATAGGAATGTTGTTTCAAGGTGGTGCATTATTCGATTCTATGACCATTGCCGAAAATGTGATGTTTCCATTAAGAATGTTTACAAATATGAGTAAAGGCGAAATGGAAGATCGCGTTAATTTTGTTTTAAAGCGTGTAAATCTTGTTGATGCACATCATAAAATGCCTAGTGAAGCTTCTGGTGGTATGCAAAAACGTGTTGCTATTGCTAGAGCAATTGTAAATAACCCTAAATACTTGTTTTGCGACGAACCAAACTCTGGACTCGACCCAAAGACTGCTATTGTAATCGACAACCTTATCCAGGAAATTACGGACGAATATAATATTACAACGGTTATTAATTCTCACGACATGAATTCGGTTATGCAAATTGGCGAGACCATCATATTTTTAAAAGACGGTTATAAAGCATGGGAAGGTTCTAATAAGACCATTTTTAAAACCGATAACGAAGTTGTTACCGACTTTGTGTATTCTTCAGATTTAATGAAGAAGGTCCGCCAAATGTATATAGAAGAGAAGCAATAATTAATTCACTCTTCTAACCACAAGTGTATCTAAATTCAATTTCACTTTTAGCCAACGCTCCAGCTTGTCTTTATCTTTAATAATAATGTCTTGGGTCGACAATGAATCGTACCATTTTGCCGTGAATACCGAAATGGTATCCATTTTAGTAAAATTGGATGTGATAACATTTGAATATGAAAATTGCTCTATATTTTCATAATTAATTTTTACTTCTGCTGTTAGTTCTTCAAATGCAATATAATTGCGTTCTAATTTAGACAATTGAGTCACCTTCTTTTCTAAAAACTGAATTTTTTGCGTTTGTGAAAGTAGGTCTAACGAATCTCTGGAACGCAACTCTTCCATATATTTTAGATTATCAATATTTTTAGATTTATTCTGATTCAATTTAAATTCAGTATTAATTAGAGCTCTGTAATCTTTCATCCTGTTTCTTAACAATGATTCTGTCGATTCTGGAACTTCATCCAATCCAAATGTATTTAGCTCTATAGATGAAGTGCCATCATGAGAGTATTTATAAATGGCATTCTTTTTAATATATTCCGAATGTGGTAATGTTTTTAATTCATTTTCAACAAAACTTCTGGCATCCTTATTAAAATTACTTTCATTCAAGACATTTATAAAGGTCCAAATAGCAGGAACCATAACAACTAATGCTAATAGCGATGCTAATCTTGCAATAAGTTTACGCTTTTTAGAATTAGCATATTTTATCATTGGAAATCGGAGCACTTTCAATACAATAAAAGTTGCTAAAGCAATAAAAATAGTGTTAATGGTAAATAAATACATCGCTCCAAAAAAGTATTCCCAATTGCCCTTTGCTAGTCCATAACCTGCAGTACATAATGGCGGCATTAAAGCGGTAGCAATGGCAACACCAAAAATTACGGAAGCAATCGTTCCTTTTTTGGTTCGTGCAATTATTAATGCCAAACCACCAAAAAATGCGATAAGCACATCTCTAATATCTGGACGAGTACGAGCAAATAGTTCTGATGTTTCTTCACTTAATGGAAATAGCCAAAAGAATAAAAATGCTGTTAATAAACTTAAAATCACCATGGTTGTCAAGTTTATTAAAGACTTACGCAACACATCAATATCATTAATGGCTATAGATAGACCAACCCCAAGAATAGGTCCCATTAAAGGCGAAATAAGCATTGCTCCAATAACAACTGCAGTCGAATTTGCATTAAGTCCAACAGATGCTACGAAAATTGAACATACTAAAATCCAGGCTGTTGCGCCTTTAAAAGGGACATCAATTTTTATTGCTTCAATAGTGGTATCCCTATCGGTATCCTGACGGAAATCTAATAACTCGTTCAAGAACTGTTTTAAACTATCAAATAAACCTTTTGCATCTTCTCTTACAGCCTTTTTAGAGTCTTCTACGGCTTGTTCTTGTGTCTCCTCTTCAGAAAAATTAAATTTATTCTCTTCCATTATTATGTATACTTTTCTCCAAATTTGTCTTTAACCTTTTGAAGTATTTTTTTGATGTCTTGCTCTTTTGTTTTAGGGACAATAAGCAAAACCTCATCATTATCGACAATAATATAATTGTCCAAACCATCAATAACTACAAACTTTCCTTTTTTTGTTCTAATAATATTTCCTGTTGCATTTTCGGCTAAAGATTTTGCATTTAGGATAGCATTATTATGTCCATCTTTCTGGAGTTTATCATATAGACTTCCCCAGGTTCCTAGATCGTTCCAATCAAATTCGGCTGGAAGCACAAATACATTTTTTGATGTTTCCATAATAGCATAATCCACCGAAATATTTTCGGCTTTACCATAATTATCACGCACAAAATCGTCTTCTAAATCAGTGTTATAAACATCTATTCCTTTTTCAAACAAATCGTATAAGTCTGGTTGATTATTTTGGAATGCTTTTATAACGCTATTTACACTCCACATAAAAATTCCTGCATTCCAAAGAAAATTACCTTGTGCAATAAACTCTTTTGCTTTATCGTAATCTGGCTTTTCGGTAAATTGATTTACCGCTTTTATTTCTTCATTCGAAGATTTATCATACTCTATATAACCATAACCTGTATTTGGAAACGTTGGTGTAATACCAAGAGTCATTAAAGCATCATTTTGAGAACAAAAATCGAATGATTGTTGCGCATTTTTAGTAAATGCATTCTCATCTTCAATCCAATGATCACTAGGAGCAACAATCATAAGTGCATCTGGGTTTTCTTTTTTAATCTTTAAAGACGCATATAAAATACAGGGTGCAGTATTTCGCATAGCAGGTTCTAAAACCACTTGGCGTTTAGTAACTTCAGGCAATTGCTGAAACACCAAATCGTTATAACCCTCATTGGTTAAAATGAAAATATTTTTACTTGGAATTAATAGACTTAAACGACTAAAGGTTTTTTGTAAAAGAGTCTCTCCAGTTCCTAACATATCGTGAAACTGTTTAGGGAAATTTTGAGTACTTACTGGCCAAAATCGAGAACCAACTCCTCCAGCCATTAATATGGCGTAATAATTTTTATTCATTAATTATTTCTTTTGTCATTTCGTTTAAAATTTCAACCTCTGCATTTGGATTGAAAAGATACAACTTTCCTGTATTATTCTCAATACATTCAAAACGCTTTACACGCTTGTTCCCTTTTGTAAACACTTTTCCGTTATAGAGCTTAAATACACTCCCAAAAGGCACTTCAAAAATATACGTTTTATCGTTTGGTAGGTCAAATTGTTTTAAAGCTAAAGCTAATTTTGAATCTGTATCGCTTGTTGCTTTAGGATTTTTAAAGTGACTTGCAATAAGTGGTAATAATTCTATTGGAAAAATTTCTGGATTTATAAAAGGTAACATAAGATGTTGAAAGCTACGCTTCCACTCAATTCCATGGGGTTTTATAAACCTGCCAAATTGCTTATAGGCTTCAAAATGAGCAATCTCATGAATTAATGTGATTAAAAATCGATAAGAATTTAAGTTTGAATTTATTGTTATTTGATGCTTCCCGTTTGGCAATCTTTTATAATCACCATGACGTGTTTTACGCTCCTTTTTAATTTTAATAGTTAAATTATCATGCTTTAAAAGATGCAAGACTTCTTGAAAAGCTTGTTGTGGAATGTATTGTTGAAGCGTGTTTTGCATTATAGCAAAAATAGTGGTTTATAATACTTAAACAGAAAAAAACCTTTAATTTAGTTTTTATTTCATATTGAGATCAATTGAATTGAAAACAAGTAAAGTTATGAGTAAAGTAAAATGGGTACTTCCAATAATTGTAATTTCCCAGTTTTGCTGTACCTCTTTATGGTTTGCTGGTAATGGAGTTATGAATGATTTGGTAAACTCGTTTCAACTCAATACAAATTTATTAGGTTATTTAACTTCATCTGTACAATTAGGATTTATTACAGGAACACTAGTTTTTGCACTTTTAACTATAGCCGATCGCTATTCACCATCAAAAGTATTCTTTATTTGTGCAGTAATTGGAAGTCTATTTAACCTTGGAGTCATTCTTGAAAATAATACAGTTTCAAGCCTTTTATCATTTAGATTTCTCACCGGTTTTTTTCTTGCAGGAATCTATCCAGTGGGAATGAAAATTGCAGCAGATTATTATCAGAAAGGTCTAGGTAAATCATTAGGTTTTCTTGTTGGTGCTCTTGTTATTGGAACAGCATTTCCTCATTTATTAAAAGGACTTACTATTGGATTTCCTTGGCATTTAGTTATCATTTTTACATCTTCAATAGCTTGTTTGGGAGGTCTATTAATGTTGCTTTTTGTTCCTAATGGGCCTTATAGAAAGTTAAGTCAAAAATTCGATTTTAGTGCATGGCTTAACGTTTTTAAAATCAAGAAATTTCGTTCAGCAGCATTTGGATATTTTGGACATATGTGGGAACTCTATGCGTTTTGGGCATTTGTTCCAGTAATTTTGAAAAGCTATTCTGTAGCTCATCCAAGTGTAACATTTAATATTCCTGTACTATCTTTTATCATAATAGGTGTTGGTGGCATTGCATGTGTTATTGGAGGTTATCTATCTCAATTATTTGGAGCTAAAAAAATAGCATCAACTGCACTTTTATTATCCTGCATTTGTTGTCTAATTTCACCTTTTTTATTAAGTATTAATTCAAGTTCTATACTTATTATTTTTCTGATTTTCTGGGGAATGGTAGTGATTGCAGATTCTCCTTTATTTTCTACGCTAGTGGCTCAAAATGCTTTAGCAGAATCAAAAGGCACAGCATTGACTATAGTAAATTGTATTGGATTTTCAATTACTATCTTAAGTATTCAGTTGATTAATATGCTTAATGTTTCCTGGAATCCAAAATATGTTTATATCGTTCTAGCTTTTGGTCCTATTTTAGGATTAATTGCCTTATATGAGAAAAAGAATTAAAATTATGATGATTACCAAACCAACTTTACTACTCGATGAATATAAATGCAAAAAAAACATTCAAAATATGTTCTCAAAATCTCAACTACATAATGTTGCATTGAGGCCACATTTTAAAACGCATCAATCTTTAGAAATTGGAAAATGGTTTAAAGAAGTTGGTGTAAATAAAATAACCGTATCATCGCTTGAAATGGCTAGCTATTTTGCTTCGGAATGGAATGACATTACTGTCGCTTTTCCTGTTAATATATTAGAGATTGAAACGATTAATTCTCTCGCACAAAAGATTAAACTAAACCTTTTAATTGAATCAAAAGAAACCGCGTTATATCTAAATAAAAATTTAAAATATGAAGTTGATTTTTTTATTAAAATTAATGTTGGAAATAATAGAACAGGTCTTGTCTATTCTGATGTTGAATCCATTGATAGTATATTAGAAATTACTAAAGATTCTACTTTTTTATATTTTAAAGGTTATTTAGGTCATGCTGGTCAAACTTATGCTTGTAAAGGTAAAAGTGAAGTTGTTGATGAACATCAAAAAAGTAAAAGTAAACTTATACGCTTAAAGGACATTTACAAAACACGATATCCTGATTTAATATTATCGTATGGAGATACTCCAAGTTGTAGTTTGGCTGACGATTTTGCAGGAATTGATGAAATGCGTCCAGGAAATTTTGCGTTTTACGATTTGGTGCAATATCAAATTGGAGCCTGCGCAGTTCATCAAATTGCAGTTGCAATGGCTTGTCCAATTGTTGCCATTCATAAAAATAGAAATGAAATTGTGGTATATGGAGGTGGTATTCATTTTTCAAAAGATAGAATGACAGATGAAAATGATGACGTCATTTATGGTAAAGTTGCAAAACAAGAAGGAAATGGTTGGAGTGATCTAGTCCCAAAAATGATTGTTAGAGGTTTATCACAAGAACATGGAATTGTTAAAGTTCCAGATTCTGAAATTGATAATTACAAGATTGGAGATGCTTTAATTATTCTGCCAATACACTCTTGCATGACTGCTAATTTGATGAAACACTATTTAACTTTGGATAGTAGAGAAATATCTATGTTTAATAGTACTATTTAAAACCCACTAAGTGTGAGCTCAATGGGTTTTAACGTTTAATTTCTTATTTTCTTTCTAATAAAAAAGAATAGTAGTGCACCGAGAATTAACAAAGGCCAAATATGAATTAACCCTAAAACAATACCTTCTACAATTTCCCATCCAAAATTTAAGCCTTCCTTGGTTTTTGACCCAAATGTTTTTGAATAACTTTCTGGCTCTTCCTTATAATCAACGGTTTCATACAAATCTATTTGTATCGTGCTATATGCTATTTTGCTTGTTAGATATTTTAAGCGCCCTTGAACAGATTCGATTTCTTCTTGAATAATACCGAGCTTTTCTTCGGTAGCTAAAATATCTTTTACTGTTTTAGCATTTTTCCGCAAAACAGATTCGTAACGTTGCTTTACTTCTAATTTGGTTTTAAGACGCGTTTCGAGATCAATATATTCTTCTGTCACATCTTTTGTTGTAATGTTTTCGTACTCCACAAAATCTGCTACATTGTTAATAGAATCCATCAAAACATTAAAATGCTGTCGTGGCACTTTTACAGTAAATCTATTTTCGATATTATACAAGTTGTTTTGAAAACGCAAATCGGAAATATAAGCACTATACTTTTCTGCAAATTCTTTTATTTTTTGCGTAGCGACTTTTACATTTTTCACCTTATATCTCGCACTTGCAGATTTAATGATTTTTAAATCTATTTCAAGATTTATTGCAACATCATCACTTGCATAATTTTCAAATGCAAAAGCATCTTCTGTTACATCAACAGAACTAATAGATAAATTTTCATCTTTTGGTGATTGATTACATGACAAAAATCCAAAAAGGAATACTGCTGTAGCGCTAATTTTTAGTACTAATTTTAATTGTTTTGAGTTCATAATTTTATATTTTTAAGAATTATAAGAGCAAACTTATTTAGAAATGCTTGTTGCCTTTTGAAAAGCTCTTGCAATACATTTGTAAATTATTTTACAATTTATATTTATCTGTTTTTCAATATATTATGCTAATTTGAACGCCAAAGACAAACATCTTTTTAAACAATTTAAACAAGCCATTGCAAACACTTTTTTGCAAAACCATAGTGCGTCTATACATATTGAAGATTGGAAAGGTGAAGATATTGTTGTGTTTCAGGAAGATTTGTTCAATAAAGTAAAAGCGAATGTTAGCGAAAAATGGTTTTACACCTATTTTAAAAACGATATTGAAAAGTTACCACGAATAGATATGCTTAATTTATTGAGCAAATATGTTGGTTATAATAATTGGAATGCCTTTAAAACTGCAAATGAAACACATTCTAAAAAGAATAAAGGAAGCCTTTTAAAAATAGGAGCGTTATTATTAATTATAATTTTAGCTCTTATAGTTTATAGAGCTATGTTTAAAAACGAGTTTCATTTTTGCTTTATCGACGAAGATAAAAACGAAGCCATAACAAATATTGTTTTAGACATTATTATTTTGCATGACAATCAATCTCCAACTTACTTTAAAACTGATAGTCTAGGCTGTTTCTTATACAAAACTAATGCAAATAAAATAAAGTTTGTCGTACAGTCTCCATATCATAAAACGGACACTATAATAAGATACATTGATGCCAACAAGAATAAAACAGTTAAATTAACTACAGACGATTACGCTTTGATGTTAGATTATTATACTAATGGAAATGTTAAGGATTGGAAAAAACGCAAACTGCAACTTGAACAACTAATCGCAGACAACGCAACTATTTATCAATTATTCCCTAATAATATTGGAATTGAAATATACACCAAAAATGATTTTATTAGAACCCTTACAATCCCAACAAATAGTTTAAAACGCATTAAAATACTTGATAAAGATTATAAAAATGGAATGATTGTGAAACTTAAATTTATGGTAGAATGAAAAAGCTGTTATATATAATTATTGCTTTGCTAATTGGTTCGTGTAACAATAACTCTCCAAATAGCCTTGAGATGAAAAGTGCTGATAACTATGACTATTTTTTTAATGCAGCTTCATCCAATAGAACGTTCACCAAGCTCAATCTTGCTGAACAAAAATTACAAGAACTTTACGATTTATCATTATTACAAAAACAGCATCCAGAGTTTGAAAAAGGTATTGAAATACAGCTTTCTAAGCTTTCAAAAAATGCTGTAAGTTTACCCAATAAAGCAATTAAACTGAGTATTACAAATGTAGTGCAAATAGGAAATGTTGTAACCGTTTCAGATTCTATTTCGAAATTAAAACTGCGTTTTGATGTGATTTCAGAGCAAGGTACTACTGCAACAGATTCAATCATTGCAGTTATAAAGGCTAAAACAATTTTCATTAATAATGAAACTGTAACTTCAACTAAGATAACATTTGAAAACTACTAAATTATTTTAACAAATAACTAAGGCGTATTACTAGAAACCTGCAACATTTTACCGTTATAATGTTTATTTCCGTGTAAAGCAAACTTGAAAATATATTGTGCCATTTCTAAAGCGGTTGTTGGTGCTTTATAATCTGGAAACGCCTTTTCTAACATTTCGGTTTGGACAGCTCCAAGTGCTAAAACATTAAACGAAGGTCCAGTATCTTTATACTCTTCAGCTAATAATTCGGTCAAAGTAATTACTGCACCTTTACTGGAACTGTAAGCTGCTAATCCTGGAAATTTCAAACTCCCTTGCACGCCACCCATCGAACTTATGGTTACAACATGGCTGTCTTTTTTCATAAACGGTAAAACAATTCGAGTCATTTCGGATACTCCAAATACATTGGTTTTATACACTTGTTGAAAATCTTCAATTGTAGTTTCAGCAAAAGGTTTATTTAATAAAGTCCCTGCATTATTAATTAAAATATCAACTTGTTGCCACTCTGTTTTAATAAATTCTTCAACTTTTATATAATCTTCAGGTTGACTTAAATCGAATGAAAATGAAGTAATATTATCGAACCGTAAATTACTTACAGGCTGTGAATTTCTTGATAATGCAAGTACATTGTGTCCTTTATCTGCAAATAGTTTTACTAATTCAAAACCAATACCTTGACTAGTTCCTGTAATGATAACATTTTTACTCATGCATTTTAATTTCCTTGGTTGGAGTATTGCTCATGGTTTCAATAGCAGGAATTATTTTATTAATTAGGTTCGCCATATGCTTGTAATCCATTTTATCGGCTTCATCATCAACATGATGATAAAAATCATAATTTGAAAGATCACAACTGGAAATAGTTTGACATGGCAATTTAAAATCTTTATAGAACGTATAATTATCAGAACGTTTAAACAATTGAAACCCTTTTGCCTTTTCAGAAAAACCTATAAGATTAGAACTTGTATATTCATTTATCTTCTCTGCCATATTAGAAAGTTCGTATCCAGAAACAAAAGCAACATAATCTCTATCAGGAAAAGGGACACCTATCATTTCAAAATTTAACATAGTATATAAATCTAAATTTTGGTCTTTTAGTTTTTTAGACAAATGCTTTGATCCTAATAGACCCATTTCTTCAGCTGAAAACAATGTAAACATAATACTACGCTTGTTATTATTTTTAGCAGCAAAATATTTTGCCATTGCAATAACTGCACTAGTTCCTGCAGCATTGTCGTTGGCTCCATTAGCAATTATATCTTCTCCTCCTTTTTTACTAAAACCAATATGGTCGTAATGCGCTCCAAGAATAATAACTTCATTTTTAAGTTCTGGATCGCTACCTTCTATAAAACCTACAACATTAAAAGCATCCATTTTTTTTACTTTGAAAGAATCTCTATAGGTTTCAAAATAAGGCTTTATACCATAAGACTGAAAATACTTTTGAATAAAACTTGCTGCTTTATCAATGCCTTTAGTTCCTGCTCTCCTCCCTTCTAATTCATCTGAAGCTAAATAATTAACCATTTCTTCTAATTGGGTACTAGTAACTTCTAAATTATTTTCTGAAGTTCTTGTGAAACTAAATATTAACAATACTGTTAGTAATAAAATTATTTTTTTCATTTTTTTTTTTAGAGCTTAAATATAAAAAAACCAAACGAACATGATTTAGATTTTATAAGATTCTTAACGTCTAATAATTAAATTCATTAAAATTTATTAACTTGTAGGAAAATAGTCAAGCATGCCAATTTATATGGATCGCCACGATGTACCTGACACGGTTTCAGCTGAAACTTTGGCGCAAATACATCAGGAAGATTTAAAAATTGAACACAAGTTCGGTTGTAAAGGTTTTACCTATTGGTTTGATGATGAACAAAAAACTGCTTTTTGTTTAATTGAAGCTCCAAATAAGGAAGCTATTGTGGAAATGCATTTAGAGGCACATGGCGATATTCCTAACAGTATCATTGAAGTTGAACCCAAAATTGTTCAATCTTTTTTGGGACGAATCAGAGACCCAATTAAAGCACAAAATACAGAATTAAACATAATAAATGATACAGCGTTTAGAGTTTTAATGGTTGTAGAGACTAGTAATTATTTAAATAGGATAGAATCCAATCAATTCAGCATATTTACTCAAAAATTTCATAATAGTGTTTCGAAAACATTAAAGCAATTTGAAGGGCGAGTAGTAAAACAAGACAATAACAGCTATTTAGTTTCTTTTAAGTCGGTGACAAATGCTATTATTTGTGCCCTAAAAATTCAATCAAATTTTAAATACATAACACCTAAATTCGATATTCAAAACCGAAGACTTAAAATTGGTTTAGGCTCTGGCACACCTGTAACAAAGAAAGACAACCTATTTGAAGAGGCTGTGACATTGGCTACACGAATGTGTGAAGTAGTGAAGGATCAACTTGTTATTTCGTCTCAAGTAAAAAGCCTTTATGAAAGTGAAAACAGAAACTCTTTTATAAACAAAGAGCATATTAGAACTTTAAAACCTTCAGAAGAAGAATTCTTAACGCACTTAATGAATTTTGTTGAAAAAATTTGGAATAATTCAAATTTCAATGTTAATGATTTCAGTAAAGAGTTAGGTTATAGTAAATCTCAATTGTATAGAAAATTAGTGAATCTAACTGGTAAATCTGCAAACAACTTTATAAGAGAGTTTAGATTACACAGAGCACTTAATTTATTACACGAACAAAAAGGCAATATTTCTGAAATTGCATTTGAATCAGGATTTAATAGTCCAGCATACTTCTCAAAATGTTTTTTCGATAAATATGGTATCCTTCCTTCAAAATATGTACAGCAACATATAAATTAATCTTTTTTCTATTAGTTTTTAGTATGGTTCAAAATTGTAGTTTTTTGAATTAAATGTAGAATTCCTTGTTATTTCTTACATATACATTTACAATATGAAAATGGAAATTTAAAACCACATTAAAAAAAGGCGTATCCGAAAAGCCATATGAGTAGGTAACTAAAATATACATTATGCCAAAATATGTTATAGAAAGAGAGATCCCAAATGCAGGAGACTTAACACAAGAACAATTAAAAAGTATATCGCAAACATCTTGTGGTGTACTTCAAAATATGGGGCCGAAAATTCAATGGCACCATAGTTATGTAACTGGAAACAAAATATATTGTGTTTATATCGCTCCAAATGAAGACATGGTACGTGAACACGCAAAGCAAGGTGGATTTCCAGCAAATTCGGTAAGTGAAGTTGTAACGATAATTGATCCGACAACATCAGAATAAATATTAATCTAAAAACAATAATTAATCTAAAAACAATAACCAATGAGAACACTAAAAACAGTATTAGTATTAGCAATTGCCCTAACGACCTTTAATTGTGCAAATAAAGAGACATCTGCAGCAGACATGTTAAGAGCTGACGCCGCTGAAGCTAACAAAAATATGTATGTAATTGAAAGAGAAATCCCTGGAGCTGGAGGTCTAACTGCAGAAGAATTAAAAGCTATTTCGCAAACTTCTTGTGGTGTATTAGATAAAATGGGATCCGATATTGAGTGGTTACACAGTTATGTAACTGGAGATAAAATTTATTGTGTATATATGGCCACTAATGAAGAATTAGTAAGAGAACACGCAAAACAAGGCGGTTTCCCTGCAAATTCTGTAGCATCCGTTGGTACTATTATAGACCCTACAACTGCAGGAGATAAATAATTTAAAATATTTATTAAATAAAAAATCCATAGCAAATTGCTATGGGTTTTTTATATTCTCTAGATTTCTTAAATCAACATAGTTACTGGATTCTCAATATAACCTTGTAAAGTTTGAAGAAACAATGATCCTGTTGCACCATCTACAGTTCTATGATCGCACGCTAATGTTAACTTCATGGTATTTCCAACTAAAATCTGACCATTCTTAACAATAGGCTTTTGAACAATCGCCCCAACCGAAAGAATAGCTGAATTCGGCTGATTTATAATTGATGTAAAACTTTTTATACCAAACATACCAAGATTTGAAATAGTAAATGTACTGCCTTCCATTTCTTGAGGTGTGAGTTTTTTATTTCGAGCTCTAACTGCATAATCTTTTACGGCTGCATTAATCTGCGGCAAAGTTTGCTCGTTTGCAAAACGCACAACAGGAACTACCAAACCATCTTCTACAGCTACAGCTACACCAATATGTACGTGATTATTTAATCGCATTCTATCTTCAAACCATTGCGAATTTACTTGAGGATGTTGACGTAATGCCAATGCACAAGCTTTTACAATCATATCGTTATAAGAAATTTTTGTATCTGGAATTGAGTTAAACTGTTGGCGGAAAGCGATAGCGTTTTCCATATCAAACTCAACATTTAAATAATAGTGTGGTGCCGAAAATTTAGATTCTCCTAAACGTTTAGCAATCACTTTTCGCATTTGAGAATGCTTCTTTTCATCAAAATCTTCTTGACCAGAAGCTACAAATTTTGGCGTCATTGACGCATTTTGTATTGAGCTAGTTTGCGGAACACTACTTGGATTAAAGTTTTCTATATCTCGTTTTACAATGCGTCCATTTTCTCCAGAACCTTGTACTTGAGACAAATTGATTCCTTTTTCTTCTGCCATTTTTTTAGCTAAAGGAGATATAAATAATCTTCCATTAGTAGAAATTGTAGCAACTGGTTTAGGAATAGATTCAAGTTTGTCCTCCACTTTTGGAGATTCATCTTTTGAAATGGCATCAATTTTTGTTGAAGATAAATCAACTTTAAAGTTCTTGGCTATACTCGAAACATCTGTTCCTTTTGGACCAATAATAGCAAGAAGCGAATCTACTTTTGCTGAATCGCCTTCTTGTAAACCAATATGAAGAAGTGTTCCTTCATTAAAGGATTCAAACTCCATTGTAGCTTTATCAGTTTCAATTTCAGCAAGAATATCTCCTTCTATTACATCGTCTCCAATATTTTTTAACCAAGTTGCAACTGTACCTTCTTCCATTGTATCACTTAAACGTGGCATAGTTACAACTACTACTCCTTCAGGTATTTCAACTTCGCTAGAAGGCTTTACTTGAGGAGAAGAGTTTTCAACTTCATTTACAACTTCTTCTTTTATTTCATCAGGTTTAGAATTTAATAAACTTGAAACGTCTTCTCCTTTTTCTCCAATAATAGCAAGTAACTCATCTACTTTAGTGGTTTCACCTTCCTGCACTCCAATATGAATTAAAGTCCCTTCATGAAAAGATTCAAACTCCATAGTAGCTTTATCTGTCTCAATTTCTGCCAGGATATCACCTTCTACTACCTTGTCGCCAACTTTTTTAAGCCAAGTAGCAACTGTACCTTCTTCCATGGTATCACTTAAACGTGGCATTTTAATTATTTCTGCCATAGCTTATAATTTATGTTGTAAAAATGGATAGTCCTCTTGCTCATAAACTATATCATACATTAAATTCTTGTCTGGATATGGAGATTCGTCTGCAAATTTTTCACATTCTGCAACTTGTTCTTTAACGCGTTTATCAATTTCCAATAAATCTTCTTCTTTAGCATATTTCTTTTCAAGAATAATATCTTTTACTTGGGTAATTGGATCTATTTTCTTGTACTCTGCTACTTCGTCTTTGGTTCTGTAATGCTGTGCATCACTCATGGAGTGACCTCTATAACGATAGGTTTTCATTTCTAAAAATGAAGGACCTCCACCTTTACGTGCTCTTTGAATAGCTTCATCTACTGCTTCCGCAACTTTTATAGGATTCATTCCATCAACAGGTCCACTTGGCATTTCATAACCTTTACCCAATTTCCATATTTCGACATGACTTGCAGTTCGCTCAACTGAAGTTCCCATAGCATACCCATTATTTTCACAAATAAACACTACAGGAAGATTCCAAAGCATTGCTAAATTAAAGGTTTCGTGTAACGATCCTTGTCTTGCTGCTCCATCACCAAAGCAACATAAAGTAACAGCATCGCTCTCATGATATTTATCACCAAATGCAATTCCTGCCCCTAAAGGTATTTGTCCGCCAACTATGCCATGCCCACCATAAAACCGATGTTCTTTAGAAAATATATGCATGGAACCTCCAAGACCATGAGAAGTCCCAGTATATTTACCATAAAGTTCTGCCATGACACGTTTAGGGTCAACTCCCATTCCTATTGGCTGCACATGATTTCGATAGGCAGTAATCATTTTGTCTTTAGTTAAATCCATAGCATGTAAAGCACCGGCCAAAACCGCTTCCTGTCCATTATATAAGTGTAGAAAACCTCTTACTTTTTGCTGAATATATACTGCTGCAAGTTTGTCTTCAAACTTTCTCCAAAACAGCATATCTTCATACCATTTAATATATGTTTGTTTAGTGATTTTTTGCATCTACAAATTTAGTTTTCCCCACCAGTTGGTTTAATTACTAGTGTTTTTAGAATTAATTTTGACATTTTATTATTCAACACTTATGAGTTTTTTCAATAGGTATTGATTTAAGCGAATTACAAAAGTAACACTTTGCTATGTATTGCAAAAACAGTTAAGAGATAAATTTAAACGAAAACGTTATAGAGACGTTTTGTCGAATACCAATGGTAACAAATTTGCTAGTGAATTTGATTTAATAACTTTCCCAGTTTCACCCATAAAATATATTTCAATAGGTGCTTCTTGTTTTACTTCGTACTCTGCAATGGCTTGTCTACAAGCTCCACAAGGTGGAATAGGGTTAGTTGTAGGTTTTGTTTGTGATCCTGCCGTTATAGCTATTTTTAAAATTTTTACATTTGGGAATTGTGCCCCAGCATAATAAATGGCTGTACGTTCTGCACAAAGTCCTGAAGGATAGGATGCGTTTTCTTGGTTACTGCCTGTAATAACTTCTCCATTCTCTAAAAGTAAAGCTGCACCAACACTAAATTGTGAATAAGGCGCATAAGCTTTTTTTCGAGCAGTTATAGCTTGCTTCATTAAACTCTGGATATCATCAGGAA
The DNA here is from genome assembly GCA_965250265.1 of Flavobacteriaceae bacterium. Lineage (GTDB taxonomy): Bacteria > Bacteroidota > Bacteroidia > Flavobacteriales > Flavobacteriaceae > PRS1. The sequence continues at coordinate 44,455 of CBDFNO010000015.1, forward strand.
CTTCTTCAATAGAGTTAAAAACATAAAGAGTGGATTCTATTTTTAATTCTTTCATATATTTAAAATCTAATATATCTATAAAGTTACGAAACTCATTTAGACAAAAAAACTATTGTCTTGAAACAATAGTTTTTTAATACTTTATATATTATTCATTTCTAATATTCATCATATTCGCCATCTCCAAAATTAAATGTTAAAGAAAAACGTAATGTGTTTTCTAATGGGCTTTGTATTTTTGAAGCTGAAAACAAATATGACAAATCTATATTTATTGTGGTGTACTTAAATCCTGCTCCTAAAGCAAAGAACTTTCTTGCTCCTTTCTCATCGCTTTCATTAAAATAACCAGCTCTTAATGCAAAAGAATCTTCGTATAAATATTCAACACCTAATGCATAGGTAAATTCTTTTAATTCTTCACTAAATCCGCCTGGTGCATCACCAAACGATTGAAATACTCCAGAAATAAAACTTACATCTGGATCTTGTCCTTCTATAATATAGGCTGGGTCATAACTTACCTCAATATCAGTATCAGTAATATCTGTTCCATTTTCAGGATCATAAATTCCATTTCCGTTAAGGTCTTCAAATTCACGTCTCTCACCTAAAATTGGAGGTGTAGGTACTAAAAGTTTAGCAACCTCTAAAGTTACTGCAAGTGTATTGTATTCATCAAAATTAAAGTCGAAACCTGCTCCTAATCTTAATGTCGTCGGTAAAAAATTCTCTCTACCAGCATCATCATATTTAATTTTTGGTCCTAGGTTTTGAATTGCAAAACCACCTCTCCATCGTCCGTTGAAACTATCGTATGCATTTTCCTCACTTTGATAAAACCCAGCTATATCAACGCCAATGGAACTTGCTGCACTTGCATTAATATCGACGGCTTGAATTTTAAGATCCGATCTTAAATAGCGTAATCCTACAGCCATAGAAAACTGGTCAGCTAATCTTAAAGAGTATGATGCATCTATAGTTAACTCATTAGGTTTTTCAATTAAAGCTTCAGAAAATTCATCTTGGACAATTTCTATCTCTCCTAAGCTGAAATATTTAAAACTGAAAGCAAAGGCACTTCTTTCATCAATTCTATTAAAGTAAGTTACATTTGCTAAAAAAATATCGTTAACTAGCTTACTTAAATACGGTGTATAACTAATTGCTAATCCAGATTTAGATTCTGAAAACGCATATTTTGAGGGATTCCATTGTTGCGAGTAAGCATCAGCAGAAGTTGCAACTCCCATATCTCCCATTGCTGCAGCTCTAGCATCAGATGCTATTAACAAAAAAGGAACACCAGTTGTTATTACTCTACTATCATTTGTATATGGAATAACCTCCGTTAATGTTTGTGCGTTTACTTTTGCAAAAAAACCAATGGTAATAAAAGCTAAAATGTAATTTTTCATATTAAATATTAATTTATTTTACTGCTATTCTTCATATTAATAAATTACGCAAATATAATTTATTATTATAGTATAACAAGTTTTTGTATTTTTTCTACTTGTTTATTCAGTTCATTAGAACGTACTGTTAATTTATAAACGTAAACTCCTTTTCCAATTTTGTCACCAAAGTCGTCTCTACCATCCCAAACTAAATCTTTAGATAATGAACTGGTTATTTTACTTCCTCCAGAGGTTTGCCCGTTAATGGTTTTTACCAATTTTCCAGAAACAGTAAATATCTGTACTGAAACGTCTAAAACTTGTGAACTATTGTGATTAAACCAAAATTCAGTATAACTGATAAATGGATTTGGATAGTTGAGCACATTATTGATTACTAATTCTTCATCTTCATCAAATACAATAAATTGAATTTCAGCTGTTGATGAATTATTATAAACATCCCAAGCTTTTAATGTTAAAGTATGTAATCCTGGTTCTAAATCTCTAAATGGATAGGTTACTGTTCCTCTTTGGAAGTCGTCCACTTCAGTTAAGTAATAATCATTTAACTTCACAGGATTAGTTTCATCTCCATCTAATATTGCTGAAATATCATGGCCAATTCCGCTAGAAGTATTAATTCCATTTTCATCGTGTAACTTTACTAATAATGTTGGTGCTTCGTTAGTTATTCCACCTGAAACAAAATTTTCATCATTCATGAACAGATTAATATTTGGGCCTTCATTATCTTCGGCGGCATTTGCATTTAAACCTCCAATTTTAATATCGTAACTAACTCCAGACTGATCTTGTAAAGGGTTTTCGGTTTTTGCATAAAAACTTACTTTACCATTTCCTACTGGAATACCTATATCTCTAGGCACAACAAAATTGAAACTAAATATTCCGTTCTCTACAGTTGCCTGACCTCTAAAAATGATTTCTCCTAGTGTTTCAAAATCTAATAGTATAAGTTGTCCACTAGTATCTCTAGTACCATCATTTGCTAATGTTGATCTATTGATATTCTTATCATAAATAGTTGCCGTTAATACACCATTATAGTCAGTTAAAATATTTCCTGAAACATCTACAACTTCACCTTCTAATTTAGCTTGGCTAAGTGCTTGAAGCACATCTGTATTTCCTGTTATCGGGACATCGTTTATTTTTGTTAGTCTGATATTTGGCTTAGGAAAGGCTAATTTCATAGCTGGATCACCAATAAAGAAAACCAGTCTTCTCTGTGCAATTCCAGAAATAGCAGGATCGTTTTTAGTAAGTCTTAAGGCTTCGGCAATTGAAGTATAATTATTAGATCCAAATGAAAATAAGTATTTTTCTAATTCTATATTAATAGCGACACCTACACTTACAAATATTTCTCGTGTTGTAGTAATTAGTCCAATAGCACCTCCTTCTTTATTTCTATACATATATTCACCAGCTGTTGTCCTAAGTGGATTATCGAATTTTGTATACTCACAAGTTACAGTTACAAAACACGTTAACTTGCATACATTTCTAACATCTTGGGCATTTATCTTGTCAAAAATACGTTCAAGAGCAATTCCGTCTTCACCACCATGACCAAAATAATTAACTACTAAAGCTCCAACCTCCATAGCATCAAAAATTGCTTTATTTACTGTTGGATAGCGCTCTCCTCCAGCGGTTGATTCTTGAACAAAAGCATCTGAATGTAATTTGGTTACATTTATAAATGGTTTTTCTTGTGTAACGGCATCTCCAATACTATTTGTTGTGCCTTGTAATATGCCTTCCCAGTTTTGATCAACATCATCGGAAATTACCACAAAACTATTTCGCCAACTGCCGTATGCTTCTTCTGAATAATAAGTAACAACTTTATCTACAAGTTCTTTCGCTCTTTGAGGTGTATCGGCTAAAATTCTTCCTACAGCTATGTCTAATTTATCTGAAGTTAACATACCTCCTTCATTCTCATCCATCATTCCATAAAAATCATCAGAAACAAACGAACTTGTTAAACTGAAACTACTTAAAGCATTCCATGAAGGGACTACATTTGTATTACTAGAAATTCTGTCTTTATAATCAAAAGATGCGTCTCCGAACAAACACAAATATTTTATTCTGTTTTCTACAGTGCTTGCATTATCGTAAACATACTTTACAAAATTTCTAATAGCTGAAATATCTTGGTTTCCAGAACTAAATTCATTATAAATTTTATTTAAAGTAACTACTTTTACATTTAAATTATATTGATTTCTATTTATTTCTGCTAATCTTTCAGCTTCAACTTCCATATCTTCCCTAGCAATGATAATATAATCTACATCTTCAAATTGACCTTGTTCATTTAAAAAGATAGTGCCTTTTAAATTTTGAATTTCAACACTCGATTGCAAATCATTAAGTGGCTCAAAATAATCAGAATCATCAACAGCAATATAGGATTTTTGTTCTCCTAACTGAGCTTTAAAACTAAAGATAGCATTAGAGCTTTCATTTGTAATTGCTGCAACATTATATTGGTCTGTAATATCCCAAACTTCACTTATTGTTGATGCATTAGAAATAACATATTCTCCTATTCCGCTCAATAATGGAACGTTATTATTTTTAAATAAAAATTGATTTCCTAAATGTGTAAGCGCTCTGACCGCTTCAACCGAAATGTAATCTAAATACCCTACAGAAGAAGGATTTCCATTATTATTATAATTTAATTCAACAGAAATAGTTCCTGAAGATATAGGTAAGCTACCATTAAAAAAATCTCCGTATGCTAAAATTGGATCATCAATTGCATTGTACAAAAAATTGTCTATGACATTGCCATTTACTTTTAATTGCATTGTCGTTTGATTTTCCCCAACAGCTGCTGTATAGACTTTAAGTGTTATAGGTTGGGTAGTAACAATGTTTTCAAATTCGAATTCAAATATTTTTATATTATCAAAATCAAATCGGTCCCCGAACCATCGTCTACCTACACTTGCTAGATTGTATTCATCAATTTCATGATATTTATAATCATGAAACGTATCTATTGTAATTGTTGGATCTCCTAAAGGCTCTGATAGTGTTTGAATACGTTTTCCATTTCCAGATCCAACATTAACAAAATAAGATGTTTTATCGATAAATATGTTATTATTAGTGTTGCTTTCTACATTAAATCCATGAGGTCCTTCTCCATAAAACAAAATGTGGTCATCATTATTAAATACCCCATCTTCTTCACCAATAAATTTGATAGCGTTTTCGGTTAAATCTAAAGGAAAGGCAACTATATTTTCAAGTGGTAACATGCTTCCTCCGTGACCAAATATTTTAATTCTTCGCGGATCAACACTATTAGTATTTATCCCTAGACCGTTTAAAAAACTTTTAGTGAGTTTAAAAACTCCTGTTGTATCTATATAGAACTTATACCATTCTCCTTGGTTCAATACAGAATTAGTTATTTCATGTGTTCTAGAATTTAATCTACTTGTTGGTGTATTATTATAAGTAATCGTAAAAGAGGTCACTTTTTTATAAGCACCATTTTCTTTAACAATAGGTGTGATCTCTAAAAATGCTGAAGCTTTATTTCTAGCAATAGTGTTTCTAAATTTTACCTTAACTTCTTTAGGAATCGTTTTAAGGTTAATATCTTTTAAATCATTTAAAGTAATTGATGAAAATGATACATTAGTTATCTTAATTGATGCTTCATTAATTAAGCCATTAAGTGCCCATTGTGAAATAAATACCAAACCACTTTCATGACTATAACTAAAATTCTCTTTATTAAATGAAGGTATTTCTATTGTGGATGTGGATGTAGCTAATTTTTTTGTTCCATTCCATTCAATACTAAAACTTTTTTTTTGGGAAAAACTAAAACTAAAGATTAAAAAAACTAAAGCGAAAATAATTTTTTTCATAAAACAATAAACGTGGAAAATAAGATGATATTATAGCAATATTAATATAAATCAAAATTACAATAATAAATCCTAAAAACGGACGTTTTAAAAAGACAAAATATGATGTAAAAATGTCAAAATATCCGTTGTTCTGTATGAAAAATAGGATGAAATGCACATTTTTTTATGTTTTTTACTAAAAAAAAGTTGCTTTATAAGCTTTAATTACTATATTGCAGCACCAAAAATTTAATCTACGTACCTAAAAAGTATCAATATGAAAAACTTTGCACCATTAGGGATAATGTTAGTTATGGCACTTTCTTTATCTACAATTAGTTGTAAAAAATCATCCAGTTCTAAGAATAGTTCTAGAGCTACAGGTTGGAAAATTAATGCCAAAGAAGGCGGTTTTCAATATAATACACAATTTAAAGAGCAGGAAACTGCTCCTGGTTTAGTATTTATTGAAGGTGGTACTTTTACTATGGGAAAAGTACAGGATGATGTGATGCATGATTGGAATAATACTCCTAATCAGCAACATGTACAATCTTTTTATATGGACGAAACCGAGGTTACCAATGTAATGTATTTAGAATATTTAGATTGGATAGCACGTGTTTACCCTCGTGATGATCCTAATTTTAAGGCCATTTATGATGGTGCTGTTCCTGATACATTAGTATGGAGAAACAGATTAGGATATAGTGAAATGATGGTAGAAAATTACTTGAGACATCCTGCTTATGCAGAATATCCAGTAGTTGGTGTTAGTTGGATTCAAGCCGTAGAATTCGCACAATGGAGAACAGACAGAGTAAACGAACTTGGTTTACAAAAAGCTGGTTACTTAACTAGAGGAACTGAATATGAAGCTACTTCAGATGCTAATTTTAATACAGATACTTATATTACTGCTCCAACTTTAACTTATGGTGGTAACGATAGTATAATTAACCCTAGTTCTGGACGTGGGAGAAGGCCTCAAGTTACAGCAAACGGCGATACAATAAATGTGCATGCCTCAAGAGAAACAGGAGCCATTCAATTAAAATATAGACTTCCATCGGAAGCAGAGTGGGAATATGCAGCATTAGGAATGTCAGAATTAAGAAGTTATAACGTTTATAGAGGACGTAAAAAATATCCTTGGGATGGTCAATATACAAGATCTGGACAGCGAACACGTCGAGGAGATCAGTTAGCTAACTTTAAACAAGGAAAAGGTGATTATGGAGGTATTGCTGGATGGTCCGACGATGGTGCTGATATTACTGGAGAAGTAAAATCGTACGAACCTAATGATTACGGCTTATACGATATGGCTGGAAACGTTGCCGAATGGGTCTCGGATGTATATAGACCAATTGTTGATGATGAATTTAATGACTTCAATTATTTTCGTGGAAATGTTTATACAAAAAATTCCATTAGTAATGATGGAACAGTTAAAATTGTAACTACCGATGATGTTGTTTATGACACATTAAGTAATGGGAAAGTTGTAGCTAGAAATCTACCAGGTGAATTAGCACAAGTAGCAGTAGATGATAATGAAACTTATTTAAGATCAAACTTTGATAAAAGTGATGAAATAAATTTTAGAGATGGTGATAAAAAATCTTCTCGTTACTTTGAAGACTTTAATGACGATGAAGAAGATGGCGAAACATCTTATACAGCTAAAATGTATAATGCACCTATGCATAATCTTGAAAAAGATTCAACTGGTCAAATGATTAAAGAATATGATAAAACTAATCAGAGAACATCTTTAATTAATGATAAAGTACGTGTATTTAAAGGTGGTTCTTGGAAAGATAGAGATTATTGGTTAGATCCAGCACAAAGACGCTATTACCCTGAAGATATGGCAACAGACTATATTGGGTTTAGATGTGCGATGTCTAGAGTTGGTAATAAAACTAAAGCAAAACACAAAACTAAAAATTAATATCTTTTAGTTTAAAATATATAAGTCCTAACAAAATTGTTAGGACTTTTTTATTACATTTATTTAATGAAAATAAAACAGCTTCATCAATTATTTTTAGAATATAGTTCTGTTTGTACAGATACAAGAACAATTAAAAAAAATGATCTGTTTTTTGCGCTTAAAGGAGAACATTTTAATGGAAATGTATTTGCAAAAACCGCATTAGCTAAAGGTGCAAAATATGCTGTTGTAGATGAAGAAGAATATGCTATTAATACTAATTATATTTTAGTAGATGATGTATTAAATACGTTGCAACAATTGGCTAAATATCACAGAGCTTTTCTTAACTTAAAAATAATTGCGATAACAGGCAGTAATGGCAAAACCACTACCAAAGAGCTCGTTAATCATGTGCTTCAAAAAAAATATAGCATAGTAGCTACTAGAGGTAATTTAAACAATCATATTGGTGTCCCACTTACCTTACTCTCTATGGATGATACTACCGAAATTGGGATTGTAGAAATGGGAGCAAATCATTTAAATGAAATTGAATTTTTATGTAACATAGCAAATCCAGATTATGGTTATATTACAAACTTTGGGAAAGCACATCTCGAAGGATTTAAAAACATAGAAGGCGTTGTTAAAGGTAAAAGTGAGCTATATAATTATTTAAAGAAAAATAACAAGCTCATTTTCATAAATACAAATGATGATATACAATTAAAACAACTTAATGGTTATAGCAACCATTATAGTTTTGGTAATTCTAATAAAGCACAGTTATATATAAAATATATTGAAACCAATCCTTTTGTGCAGATACAATATAAGGATCAGATAATTATTAGTAAACTTATAGGAAACTACAATTTTAGCAATACTTCGGCAGCAATAGCCTTTGGCAACTATTTTAAAGTTGACGATTTAAATATTAAAGCTGCTATTGAAGACTACTGCCCTCAAAACAATCGCTCACAAATAATTGAGAAAAGTAGCAATAAAATTATTCTAGATGCTTACAATGCGAACCCAACTAGTATGAAAGCAGCTTTACTTAATTTTGAAAAGCAAAAGGATACACAAAAAATTGCCATTCTTGGAGATATGTTTGAATTAGGTGATGAGACCAAAAAAGAGCATCAATATATAATCGATCTTACTTCAACAATGCTATTGGATAAAGTAGTAGTAATTGGAGAACACTTTTTTAAAACAAAAATAGTCTCGCCAAAAGTAATAGCTTTTAAATCTTTTGAAGATTTTAAAGAAGATTTTGATGCATCACAAATTAAAAACGCAATCCTACTAATTAAAGGGTCTCGTGATATGGCATTGGAGCGGGTTTTAGATTTGTTATAGACTTGACTTTGTGCTAAAAAATGGAAACTTTCGTTTAACAATGGTTAAATATAATTAAAACAATTTTAGTCTCACATTGTACAGCATATGAAAAAAGTTCTAGTTTCAATTATTTATTTATGTTTGCCAGTATTGATTTACTCCCAAGCATGTTGTCCTGTTTATATTCAATTCAAAGGAACAATTGAGACTAGCGGTTTTCAAATTCAAAAAATTTCCTTACCATCAATTAACACTTTTAAAATAAAAGATGTTGAAAACTCAAACAACTCTTATTCTGATTTGTTTGTTTCCATAAGTAATATGAAATATAAGGGATTATCTCAAAGTCTTGGAGATTACTGCGAATCTTTTGATTTAGATAACTTTATATTATCTAATGAATATTTCTATGTTATCATAGAAGTACTTGACAAAAAAGGAGATTTATACCTTTTTAAAAAAAAGTTCTATTTCAACGAGACAATTGTCAAAACCGATAAGCCACACGCAACTATTGAGATTCCTAAAATAAGTTTGTGATAATACACAACAACGTGTATAATTCATTGCTTCTGATTTTCCCTTCGGAAAATCCTCACGGCTGAATTATGAGCTCGTTTTTATTTGCTAACTTAGTCGCAAACGCAACAAACCATACACAACACGTTAAACTAAACTAAAATAGATTTTTCAAAAAATCTTAAATTAAATTTTCACTTTTACAGAAATAAAAAATCTGTACTCATGTACAGATTTTTCGCTTAATGTGGGTCATACTGGATTCGAACCAGTGACTTCTACCCTGTCAAGGTAACACTCTGAACCAACTGAGTTAATGACCCTAAAATTATCACTATAAAATTACAAACTTTATTTAATTAATGTTTGGTTGAGTTTTCTTTATTAATCCAAAATACAACCGCTTCTACAGATTCTACAGATACAATCTTAAACTAATCTCTTATTTAAAAAAGCACGACCAGAACCAGATTTTAAATATTTTTCGAAATTAAATGCTTTGTATTTATCATTAAAAACAATATAAGTCCCTAATTCAACTGGTAGTCGATATTTTGTTGAGATTACTTGACCCTTTGAATGCCTCTTAAACCTATCATCCAAATTATTTGTACAACCAGCATAATATGTTTCATTTGAGCATTTAAGAATATAAACTGTCCATACATTATTTTCCATTTATAAATATACTATTAAAAAACAGAAAAGTGGGCTTCGTCCACCGAAGCGCATAGAAATTTATCTGTTAAATTTATGGCAAAAAAAACTCGCCTTTGTTTTCTTAAATAGAAAACTTTGGCGAGCGAAGGTGGGCGATGAGGGATTCGAACCCCCGACCCCCTCGGTGTAAACGAGGTGCTCTGAACCAACTGAGCTAATCGCCCTAATTATTGGACTGCAAATATAAGTCAGATTTTCTTTCTACCAAATATTTTGAAGCCAAATTCTAAATAATTTCAGCTACTACAAAGGTGCTTCCTCCAACATAAATCAGATCCTCTTTCCCAGCATTTTCTTTGGCTGTATCTAGTCCATTTTTTACGGTTTTATAAGCAGTCCCTTCAAACCCTTTTTCTACAAAATGAGTTTTCAATACATGGGCATTTAAGCCTCTTAATATATTTGGTTTACAAAAATAATAAGTAGCCTTTTTTGGAAATATATTAATAAGACTATTTAAATCTTTATCATTTACCATACCCAAAACAATGTGAAGATTTTCGAAAACCTCATTCTTAAGTTGTTTCATGACCAAAGTCAAACCTTCTTTATTATGAGCGGCATCACATATTACTTTTGGCGCATTTTGGAGAACTTGCCAACGTCCTTTTATTCCTGTATTATTTACAACTTTTAATAAGCCAACCCTAATATTATTTTCTGAAACTGCAAATCCTTTTTTTCTTATTTCTAATACTGTTTGAACAGCTGTTTTAATATTATGCTTTTGATAATTTCCTTTTAAATCCGAAGGATAATCCTCATTTATAAGTTCATCTGCAAAATAAATAGGAGCTTGATTTTCTTTAGCAATATCTATGAAAACTCGCTTTATATTATTTTGAGTTTCTCCAATAATAACTGGCACATTGGGTTTTATAATACCTCCTTTTTCAAAAGCAATTTGCTCTATCTCGCTTCCCAGAAATTGTGTATGATCCATCCCAATATTTGTAATCACAGAAACTTCAGGTGTTATTATATTTGTAGAATCTAAACGTCCTCCGAGACCAACTTCAATGATTGCAATATCAACCTTTTTTTTTGCAAAAAAATCGAAAGCCATTCCAACTGTCATTTCAAAAAAAGAGAGCGAATTATCTTCAAAAAAAGATTTGTTAGTTTCTATAAATTCAATTACAAATTGCTCAATAATGCAGACTCCATTTAACTTAATACGTTCTCTAAAATCTTTTAAATGTGGTGAAGTATATAACCCGACAGTATAACCCGATTCTTGAAGAATAGAAGCAACCATATGGCTTGTAGAACCTTTACCATTTGTTCCGGCTATATGAATAGACTTAAATTTGGTTTCAGGATTATTAAGATGCTTTGCTAGCAGTAGTGTATTACTTAAATCTTCTTTATAAGCCGCTTTACCCTTATTTTGATACATAGGCAATTGGTGAAACATCCAATTTACGGTATCTTCGTAGTTCATTTTTATTGGCTAACGCTGAAGTTAATTACCACAAAGCCAACTTGTTTTGTCGGAGCTTTTGAATCTGCTGGCCATTTGTAAGTCAGCGCTGTTTTTTTTGCTGCATCATACAAACAAATATTTCCTGTTGTTCCTCTTTTCCCAGGAACAGCATTAGTAACTCTTCCATCTTTATTAACGTGAATTTCTACAACAACACTTCCTTCCTCATCACACTCAGGAATTACTTTAGATTTTGTAGGTCTACCTCGACCTCTTAAGCCGTATCCAACACCTCCACCTCCAGAGCCTGGATCACCAAAATAACTTGGTGCATATGGATCACCATCTAATTGGCCTTTATCTCCGGCGTGATTATCATTTCCTTCACTTCCTGTATCAGTTCCATCAGATTTACCTATTCCTCCAATTAATGCATCTAATTTTTTCTTTTTTTCTTCTAATTCCCTTTTTTCTTTAGCAATACGTTCAGCTTCAGCTTTAGCTTCAGCCTCGGCTTTAGCTTCCGCTTCTTTTTGTTTTTTTATAGCAATACTTTCTTCACTTTCTTGAGTAAGGACTTCTTCTTTTGTTTCTTGAGGAGTTGATGCTTCAGGTTGGGATTCTACAACTTCTGGCTGTTTGATAACTTCTTTAACTTCATATCTAATAGGTTTCTTTGGTTGAATATTTCCGCTACCATAATCTGTAGTTCCAAAATTAACAGCAATACCATATTCTAATGGTGGATCCATAAATTTAGGGCCAATAATAAAAATGAGCAAGATTAAAATAATGGTTAGCACCATAGTTATCCTTGCTGAATCTTTTTCATGTTTGGTTTCAAAATATTTCATTAATCCTATTTAGGTTTAACTGCCAATATTACTTTGAATTTGTGTCTGTTAGCAATATCCATAACCTTCACAACATTATCTATAGGAACGGACTTTTCTGCTCTTAAAACTATGGTTGGTGTCACTTTATCTGATAACGCTTCAATTAATTTACTTTCTAAAACGCTTATGCCAACACGTTTCTGATCGATAAAATATGTCAAATCCTTCTTTATGCTTACAGATACAGACTTTTTATTTTCCGTCATGCCACTTGCTTTAGGCAATAAGATATCGATTGCATTTACTGAAACTAATGTTGAAGCCAACATAAAAAATATTAATAAAAGAAATACAATATCTGTCATTGACGACATATTGAACTCCGGTGTAACTCTATTTTGTCCTTTAAAGTTCATAATTAAACAGGTTCGTTAAGAAGATCCAAAAATTCTACCGAATTAGCTTCCATTAGGTGTATTACTTTGTTAGTTCTTACTACCAAATGGTTATAGGCTATATACCCAATAATACCAACTATTAGTCCTGCAACTGTTGTTGTCATTGCAGTATATAAACCATTGGAAAGCAATTCAATATCAATTTGCCCTCCTGCATTAGAAAGTTCAAATATTGCTAATATCATCCCAATAACTGTACCGAGAAACCCAATCATTGGAGCTGCTCCAGAGATGGTCGCGAGAACACTTACGTTTTTTTCTAAACCATAAACTTCTAATTTACCTGCATTTTCGATTGCAGTATTAATATCTTCTAGAGGTTTTCCTATTCTGGTAATTCCTTTACTTATTAATCGAGAAACTGGCGAATTTACTTGCGCACATAATACTTGAGCCGAATCTACCTTTCCATTAGAGATTTGGTCCTTAATTTGGTTCATAAAATTTGAATCTACTTTGGATGCTGCTTTAATAGCAAACAAACGTTCAAAATATATATAACTCGCAACAATTAATAAGACAAATAGTACCAGAATGATTATCTGTCCTGCAGATCCTCCACTTTTAATGAGCTCTATTATTGAAAGTGTTTTTTCTACAGATTCACCATCGGTTAGTAATTCTGTTCCATCTTGAACAGCATTTATTAGCATTAAGTTAAACATGTTATTGTATTAAGTTAGATTTTGAATAATAAACGATTGATTTTTAAATAAAGTATTTAAAATAATGTTCTTGTAAAGAAGAACACTAATGCTCCGCCTAAAAAACCAAGAAGTGCCAACCAGGAAATTTTCTTCATATACCAGAAAAAATCAATTTTTTCCATTCCCATTGCAACTACTCCAGCAGCAGAACCTATAATTAACATACTTCCACCAGTTCCGGCAGAATAAGCTATAAAATGCCATAGTTGATTATCTATTCCTTCAGAAAACATACCTAAACTTGCAGCTACAAGTGGTACATTGTCTATTACTGCTGAACCTACACCAAGTAATAATACAACCAAATCTGAAACTTCAGTGCCTAGCATTTCTGTACCCAACATCGGCGTTGTCTCCTTTAATGTCGTTGCAAATCCAAACAATAAACCAAGCGATTCTAAAGCAGCTACGGCCATTAATATTCCTAAGAAAAACAATATACTAGGTAATTCAATTTTTGATAATGAATGATGCACAGCGCTATGGTGGGCGTGGGCTTCACTTTCACCACCATCAAATTCAGTTAAACTAAATTTTGCATTACTGTAAACTTCTGCAAAAATTGCAACAACACCTAAGGCTAACATCATTCCAACATAAGGAGGTAAGTGAGTTACTACTTTAAATACTGGAACCGATACAATAGCTCCTAATCCTAAATATAACATTATTGAACTAAACTTAGATTTTGGTTTGTTATCTTGTTCATCCATAGTTTCAAGATCACCTTTAAATGCAGGCAAAAATGAAGCTATAAATGTTGGAATAGCCATACAAACTAATGATGGCAAAATTAAATACCCAATTAAATATCCTGTACTTACTTTATTACCAATCCAAAGCATTGTTGTAGTTACATCTCCTATTGGCGACCAGGCTCCACCTGCATTAGCTGCTATAATAATTAGTCCTGCAAACCAAAGACGTGTGCTTCTCTCTTTTACAATTTTTTGAAGGATTGAAATGAGTACTATAGTTGCTGTTAAGTTATCTATAATAGCTGAGAGAATAAACGCCAGAATAGTGAAAAACCAAAGTATTTTTACTTTGCTTTTAGTTTTAACAAAGCCCTTTATCGTCGAGAAGCCATCAAAATAATCTATAATTTCGACAATAGTCATTGCTCCAAGAAGGAAGATCAAAATTTCGGAAGTCTTCCCTAAATGATGCAACAATGTTTCTTCCATTAAATGCATCTTGTCTTCAGAAGAATAACCACCAAAACCATCTACTAACGCATGATTTGCAGAATCAAACCATTGGGGAAAATTATCAATACCTAAAGAAATTAAAGCCCAACTTATGGCCATCATGACCAATGCAGGAATAAGTTTGTCAATTTTAATACTATGCTCTAAGGTAATTGATAAATATCCTATTATAAATACAATTAAGATTGTCGCTTCCATATTTTGAATTTAATATTTAATTTCTGAAGTTATCCTTTCATTAAATTTGGTTAGAATGTGAATTGTAACAAATATAAAAAACTAAAAATGCTTTGTAATAAAATTATCAAGTTTTTAAGGATGAAATATTTTTCCTGCACTATGATCTTGTTTTGCACCTGTAACACTACTTAAACAATTCACTTCGTTTCTTAACTTTAAAACACCTAAAAGCCCAAAAATTAAGGCTTCTTTATATTCTATAATTTCTTTAGATGGTATTACGATCTTATTGTTTGTATAACTTTGAATTATTTCTATTAAAAATAAATTATAAACGCCTCCTCCAGTAACCAATACATTTGCGTTTTGTTTTGTTTTAACCTCATTAGAAATTTGAATAGCAATATGTTCAATAAATGTTCTCAAAATATCTTCAATCGAAATGCTAAATGTATCTATTAGAGGAATAACGGTATCCTTAACCCACTCAAATCCTAAAGATTTAGGGAAATCTTGTTTATAAAATTCTAAAGCATTCAATCTATTTAATAATTCTTTTTTTACTTTTCCAATTGAAGCAATTTTGCCTTGGTCATCATAATCAAAACCTAACTGTTTTACATAATGATTCAATACAATATTAGCTGGACAAATATCATAAGCATTTCGAGTGTTATTTATTTCAGTAGAAATATTTGCAAAGCCTCCAAGGTTTAAACAAAAATCGTATTGAGGAAATAACATTTGGTCTCCAATAGGCACTAAAGGTGCACCTTGTCCGCCAAATTCAAGATCCTGAACACGAAAATCACAAATAACTACTTGACTAATTAAATCAGCAATGTTTGGCAAATTTCCAATTTGATAAGTAAATCCTTTTTCGGGTTGATGCAAGGCCGTATGACCATGAGAGCAAATGGCATCAATATGTATGATATTGTTCTTATCAATAAAGTTACTGATGATTTTTGCTAAATATAAAGTGTATTTTTTATCAACAGATTTTAATTCATCTTCTGACATTGTAACCAAACGAGAAAGTATATCAAGCCAATAATTATTATAAGCTACTGTTTTAGAATGATGGATTGAAAATTTCCAAATAGTATCAAAATTAAAAGTAGTATAAATTAAATCAACGCCATCAAGCGAGGTTCCAGACATTACGCCAATAACTTTATATTTAGTTTTTAACATATATGGTAAAAATAGCAATCATTATTGAAAAAATGTTATTTAAGACTTATCTTTGCAAAGCATTTTTAACAAAATAATAATTACAATCTAAATAATGGATTTTAATCTTTCCGAAGAACATATAATGATTCGCGATGCAGCTCGCGATTTTGCGCAAACCGAATTACTTCCAGGTGTTATTGAGCGTGACGACAAACAAGAATTCCCACACGAACAAGTAAAAAAAATGGGCGAACTTGGCTTTTTAGGAATGATGGTAGATCCCAAATATGGAGGAAGCGGTTTAGACACAATTTCATATGTTATTGCTATGGAAGAAATTTCGAAAATAGATGCTTCTGCTTCAGTGGTAATGTCGGTAAATAACTCTCTTGTTTGTTGGGGACTTGAAACTTTTGGAACAGAAGAACAAAAACAAAAATATTTAACAAAACTCGCTACAGGCAAATCCATTGGAGCCTTTTGTTTAAGTGAACCAGAAGCTGGTAGCGATGCAACTTCACAAAAAACTACTGCAATAGATAAAGGCGATCATTATATACTAAACGGAACTAAAAACTGGATAACTAATGGAGGAACTGCTGATTATTATTTAGTAATCGCACAAACAGATGCCGAAAAGAAACATCGCGGTATTAACGTTCTTATTGTCGAAAAAGGAGCAGAAGGTTTTCATATTGGTCCTAAAGAAAATAAATTAGGAATTCGCGGTAGCGATACACATTCCTTACAATTTAACGATGTCAAAATTCTTAAAGAAAATAGAATTGGAGAAGATGGTTTTGGTTTTAAATTTGCTATGATGACTTTAGCGGGAGGTCGTATTGGTATTGCCTCACAAGCTTTAGGAATTGCATCAGGAGCCTACGAATTAGCCAAAAAATATTCAAAAGAACGTAAATCTTTTGGGACCGAAATTTGTAATCATCAAGCTATTGCCTTTAAGCTTGCAGATATGGCCACTCAAATTGAAGCAGCTAGGCATTTATGTATGAAAGCTGCTTGGGAAAAAGATAATGGTAAAAATTACGATTTATCTGGAGCCATGGCAAAATTATATGCTTCACAAGTTGCTATGGATACCACTGTTGAAGCGGTACAAATTCATGGCGGAAACGGTTTTGTAAAAGACTATCATGTAGAGCGTTTAATGCGTGATGCTAAAATCACACAAATTTATGAGGGCACTTCCGAAATTCAGAAAATTGTAATCTCGAGAAATGTTTTGAGAGATTAACATTCCCTTTTGTAATATCGAGAAGTATTTTGAGAGATTGAAATAGCTTTTTTATTTTTCTAAAGATATTTGAAAACTCAACTAATTAGTTGAGTTTTTTTCTATTCATAGATTTAGGTTTTTAGGAATTAAATTGAATAATAACTATCTTGTTGATTATTAAACCATTATATAATTAGTTATGACACCTAAAAAACTAACAATCAAAGCCTTAATTTACCTATTGACTTTAGTACTATTTGTTAGTTGCAAAACTGATAACAAAGCGGAGCAAAAGGGAGAGCTAGAAGCAAAAAAAGACAATGTTATTGAAATAGTAACTAGAAGTATGGAATTTCAAACTGTCGATACAATTACTTCTGGTTGGAACACATTTAGGTATAAAAACCTTTCCAATGAAACCCACTTTTTTTTAATGGATAAATATCCTGAAGGAAAGGGTTTAGATGATGCCAATCATGAAGTTGGACCCGCATTTGATGAGGGCATGGAATTAATCAAAGAAGGAAAAATGGATGAAGCTATGGTTGCATTTGGAAAACTTCCTGAATGGTTCGGGCAAATTATATTCTCTAGCGGATCGGGATTAATATCACCTAAACATACGAGTGTCACAACTATATACCTTAAACCTGGACTTTATATAATGGAATGTTATGTAAAAATGCCCAATGGTAAATTTCATAGTTCTATGGGAATGGCTAAAGAGATTTTGGTAACAACTGAAGATAGTGGCAACCAACCGCCAAATGCCGATGTGGCTATTTCTATTTCAAGCATAGATGGTATTACCTATACAGAAAATATTGACAAAGGCGAACATATTTTTTCTGTACACTATACAGACCAGATCGCACATGAAAATTTTGTAGGCCATGATGTCAATTTAATTAAACTTGATGACCACGTAAACATGGATGAGCTCGAAATGTGGATGAATTGGGCAACACCCACTGGTTTAATGACTCCAGCCCCAGAAGGTGTCACTTTTTTAGGTGGTACCAACGATGCTCCGGCAGGAAGCACACAATATTTTAAAGTCAATCTGGAACCCGGCAATTATGCTTTTATTTCAGAAGTTCCTAATGCCTTAAAAAAAGGAATGCTAAAGACGTTTACTGTAGACGATTAATAATTTACAAAAACAAAAAAAGTCCTATACATTTCTGTAAAGGACTTTCAAAAAAGGCAGCGACCTACTCTTCCACAATAGTAGTACCATCGGCGCTAATGGGCTTAACTTCTCTGTTCGGTATGGTAAGAGGTGAGCCCCATTGCTATAACCACCTTAAGTTTTTAAGCAGATATTAGACTTTAGATTGCTTACGCTTTTAGATGCTAGACTACTTTGCCTAACTCCTAATATCTAATATCTCACTTCTAATAAGTTAACATATTGAAAAAAGGGCGATAATCGCCATTAAACATAAAAATTACACTCTAAAAAAACAGGCGTACAATAAGCCTATGGGTTATTAGTACTACTCGGCTACATGCATTACTGCATTTACACCTATAGCCTATCAACGTGGTAATCTCCCACGACCCTTTAAAGAAATCTCATCTTGTGGTGGGTTTCGCGCTTATATGCTTTCAGCGCTTATCCCTTCCCAACGTAGCTACCCAGCAATGCTCCTGGCGGAACAACTGGTACACCAGAGGTTAGTCCAACTCGGTCCTCTCGTACTAGAGTCAGATCCACTCAAATTTCTAACGCCCACAGTAGATAGAGACCGAACTGTCTCACGACGTTCTGAACCCAGCTCGCGTGCCACTTTAATGGGCGAACAGCCCAACCCTTGGGACCTTCTCCAGCCCCAGGATGTGACGAGCCGACATCGAGGTGCCAAACCCCCCCGTCGATGTGAGCTCTTGGGGGAGATCAGCCTGTTATCCCCGGAGTACCTTTTATCCTTTGAGCGATGGCCCTTCCATACGGAACCACCGGATCACTATGCTCTACTTTCGTACCTGATCGACCTGTATGTCTCTCAGTCAAGCTCCCTTATGCCATTGCACTCTACGCACGATTACCAACCGTACTGAGGGAACCTTTAGAAGCCTCCGTTACTCTTTTGGAGGCGACCACCCCAGTCAAACTACCCACCAAGCACTGTCCCTCCAGGGGAGGTTAGACTCTAGATAAGCAAAGGGTGGTATTTCAACAATGACTCCACAACGCCTGGCGACGCCACTTCAAAGTCTCCCACCTATCCTACACATTACTTATCCAAAGCCAATACTAAGCTATAGTAAAGGTTCACGGGGTCTTTTCGTCCCACTGCGGGTAATCGGCATCTTCACCGATACTACAATTTCACCGAGCTCATGGCTGAGACAGTGTCCAGATCGTTGCACCATTCGTGCAGGTCGGAACTTACCCGACAAGGAATTTCGCTACCTTAGGACCGTTATAGTTACGGCCGCCGTTTACTGGGGCTTCATTTCAGACCTTCGAAGTAAACTTCTAAGCCCTCCACTTAACCTTCCAGCACCGGGCAGGTGTCAGGCCATATACATCATCTTTCGATTTAGCATAGCCCTGTGTTTTTGATAAACAGTCGCCTGGACCTCTTCACTGCGGCCCCACCGAAGTGGGGCGACCCTTCTCCCGAAGTTACGGGTCGATTTTGCCTAGTTCCTTAGCCATGAATCTCTCGAGCACCTTAGAATTCTCATCCCAACTACCTGTGTCGGTTTAGGGTACGGGCTGCTTCACTTGCTTTTCTTGGAAGTCGCTTTTTTGGATTATCACCTTGACCGTAGTCGCAGTGTACTATTGGGGTGTTACCACTCCCTTCAACGTACTATTCCGTCAGTACGCACCAAATTTACGCCTCCGTCACGTTTAGCGTGAGCAGGTACAGGAATATTAACCTGTTGTCCATCCACTACCCCTTTCGGGTTCGCGTTAGGTCCCGACTAACCCTCAGCTGATTAGCATAGCTGAGGAAACCTTAGTCTTTCGGTGTGCGGGTTTCTCGCCCGCATTATCGTTACTTATGCCTACATTTTCTTTTGTAGCTTCTCCAGCAAAGCTCACGCTTCACCTTCGACGACACTACAATGCTCCCCTACCACTTGATAGTAAACTATCAAATCCATAGCTTCGGTAGTATGTTTATGCCCGATTATTATCCATGCCGGATCGCTCGACTAGTGAGCTGTTACGCACTCTTTAAATGAATGGCTGCTTCCAAGCCAACATCCTAGCTGTCTGTGCAATCCAACCTCGTTTATTCAACTTAACATACATTTTGGGACCTTAGCTGATGGTCTGGGTTCTTTCCCTTTCGGACATGGACCTTAGCACCCATGCCCTCACTGCTGATCATCATTTTATAGCATTCGGAGTTTGTCAGGAATTGGTAGGCGGTGAAGCCCCCGCATCCAATCAGTAGCTCTACCTCTATAAAACTATAAATCAACGCTGCACCTAAATGCATTTCGGGGAGTACGAGCTATTTCCGAGTTTGATTGGCCTTTCACCCCTACCCACAGGTCATCCCAAGACTTTTCAACGTCAACGGGTTCGGTCCTCCACGGTGTGTTACCACAGCTTCAACCTGCCCATGGGTAGATCACTCGGTTTCGCGTCTACCGCCACTAACTTCAGTCGCCCTATTCAGACTCGCTTTCGCTACGGATCCGCACCTGAAGTGCTTAACCTTGCTAGAAACGGTAACTCGTAGGCTCATTATGCAAAAGGCACGCCGTCACCAATAAATTGGCTCCGACCGCTTGTAAGCGTATGGTTTCAGGATCTATTTCACTCCCTTATTCAGGGTTCTTTTCACCTTTCCCTCACGGTACTAGTTCACTATCGGTCTCTCAGGAGTATTTAGCCTTAACGGATGGTCCCGCCAAATTCATACAGGATTTCTCGTGTCCCGCACTACTCAGGATACCACTATGATTTATGATCTTTACTTATACGGGGCTATCACCCTCTATGGCTGCTCTTTCCAAAGCATTCTAATTCATTACACAACCAACATCGTGGTCCTACAACCCCAGTATTGCCGTAACAACACTGGTTTGGGCTAATCCGCGTTCGCTCGCCGCTACTTACGGAATCACTTTTGTTTTCTTCTCCTCCGGGTACTTAGATGTTTCAGTTCTCCGGGTTCGCCTCCTTTACAGGATAACATGTCTTCAACATGCTGGGTTGCCCCATTCGGACATCTGCGGATCATTTTGTATGTGCCAATCCCCGCAGCTTTTCGCAGCTTATCACGTCCTTCATCGCCTCTGAGAGCCTAGGCATTCCCCATACGCTCTTATTTAGCTTATTGTACTTTTTGTCTTTTTTAATGAGTCTAGTTCTTAATGTTATTTAAAACATTAATTACCAGTTTTAAATTAATTATTGCTCGTTTGTAATAATTAATCTAAACATTTTTTAAAATTAAATATAAATATCTAATCCTATTTTTATGTATCTTTTTTCAATATGTCAATGAACTTTCGCAATGAACAATGTACAATGTACAATTAACAATAATTGTTAATTCATAATTGCCAATTGTTAATTGACTTTGTGGAGAATATCGGAGTCGAACCGATGACCTCTACGGTGCAAGCGTAGCGCTCTAGCCAGCTGAGCTAATCCCCCTTCTTTAGCAATGAATAATTAATAATTATCAATTAATAATTGCTAATTACTTAAGTAATTACTCAACTTCTAAAATTTCCTTATTTGTACACCGAAGCTTTATGCGAAGGTGTATTCAATATGTTATAAACCAAAAAAAACAGTAGTCTCAGGCAGACTCGAACTGCCGACCTCTACATTATCAGTGTAGCGCTCTAACCAGCTGAGCTATGAGACTCTACTTTTTTTAGTTTTATATAATTAACAGCGATGAGAATAAACTATCTCTTTTCCTTACTTATTACCTTTAATCGTCTTTCTCTAGAAAGGAGGTGTTCCAGCCGCACCTTCCGGTACGGCTACCTTGTTACGACTTAGCCCTAGTTACCGATTTTACCCTAGGCCGCTCCTTACGGTGACGGACTTCAGGCACTCCCAGCTTCCATGGCTTGACGGGCGGTGTGTACAAGGCCCGGGAACGTATTCACCGGATCATGGCTGATATCCGATTACTAGCGATTCCAGCTTCACGGAGTCGAGTTGCAGACTCCGATCCGAACTGTGATAGGTTTTATAGATTCGCTCCTGCTCGCGCAGTGGCTGCTCTCTGTACCTACCATTGTAGCACGTGTGTAGCCCAGGACGTAAGGGCCGTGATGATTTGACGTCATCCCCACCTTCCTCACAGTTTGCACTGGCAGTCTTGTTAGAGTTCCCGACTTGACTCGCTGGCAACTAACAACAGGGGTTGCGCTCGTTATAGGACTTAACCTGACACCTCACGGCACGAGCTGACGACAACCATGCAGCACCTTGTAAGTAGTCCGAAGAAAAGACCATCTCTGATCTATGCAACTTACATTTAAGCCCTGGTAAGGTTCCTCGCGTATCATCGAATTAAACCACATGCTCCACCGCTTGTGCGGGCCCCCGTCAATTCCTTTGAGTTTCATTCTTGCGAACGTACTCCCCAGGTGGGATACTTATCACTTTCGCTTAGCCACTCAGACCGAAATCCGAACAGCTAGTATCCATCGTTTACGGCGTGGACTACCAGGGTATCTAATCCTGTTCGCTACCCACGCTTTCGTCCATCAGTGTCAGTACATTATTAGTGATCTGCCTTCGCAATCGGTATTCTGTGTAATATCTATGCATTTCACCGCTACACTACACATTCTAACCACTTCATAATGACTCAAGATAACCAGTTTCAAAGGCAATTCTACAGTTGAGCTGCAGGATTTCACCTCTGACTTAATTATCCACCTACGGACCCTTTAAACCCAATGATTCCGGATAACGCTTGGATCCTCCGTATTACCGCGGCTGCTGGCACGGAGTTAGCCGATCCTTATTCTTACAGTACCGTCAAGGCTCTACACGTAGAGCTGTTTCTTCCTGTATAAAAGCAGTTTACAACCCATAGGGCAGTCTTCCTGCACGCGGCATGGCTGGGTCAGAGTTGCCTCCATTGCCCAATATTCCTCACTGCTGCCTCCCGTAGGAGTCTGGTCCGTGTCTCAGTACCAGTGTGGGGGATCCCCCTCTCAGGGCCCCTACCTATCGTTGCCATGGTAAGCCGTTACCTTACCATCTAGCTAATAGGACGCATACTCATCTCTTGCCGTAACCTTTAATATAATAACGATGCCATTATTATATACCATGAGGGGTTAATCCAAATTTCTCTGGGCTATCCCTCAGCAAAAGGTAGATTGTATACGCGTTACGCACCCGTGCGCCGGTCGTCAGCGGATTGCAAGCAATCCCTGTTACCCCTCGACTTGCATGTGTTAGGCCTGCCGCTAGCGTTCATCCTGAGCCAGGATCAAACTCTTCATTGTTAAATCTTAAATATTATTTAACAATTAAAGGATATTAATTTCGGTACTCAAAATGGTCTATTCTCTTGTCGAACTGAATCGTTTCCAATCCAATTCTTACGCTGTTAATCAATATGTCTATGAACTCCTTTTTTATTACCAATCTTAAAAGGCTTACCCTTTAAGCGGGTGCAAATATAAAACACATTTTTATTTAGGGCAAACCTTTTTTAAGCTTTTTTTTATTATTTTTTTTTAACCACTTAATCAACTCAAAATAAAATACTTATAACTCAAACTTTATTATAAAATTTATCGCTCCTAAATCAAGAATTATTGCAACTAAAGAGTGACTCCTTATATTTATGACAAATAAATAGAAAACTCAAAAACATAAAATCCTATAGCATCTCCAATTGCTACTATAAAAAGAAATTCCAAACAATGCCAAATCTTACAACAAAATCACGATATGGGTAATTTGGTGCGGAATAAAAATTGTATCCTGTAATTGAAGAATTAAAATGTTCGGCTTTTAAAAAAATTCTTGTTTGCTTGATTTTAGCATTGATAAAAAAGTCTAGCCTTGGAAATCCTCCTAATTCATTTTCATTTTGTGCATAAAATTCGGCTAGTAAAGGATCGTAAGCATTCATATTGTATTTAGTAAAATAACTAAATGTTACACCAGTTTGAAGAAATAGTGCTCTCTTAAATAAATGGTTGGAGTAATATAATGTATTTCGAGTTACTATTTCTGGTACATTAATAATACCTTCACCATCTAACACATTTTGATAACGTATGGTATTGTTTAATGTGAACTTATTATATCTAATATCTTTATTTACTTTTAATCTAAAGTAATTAATAGTCTCATCAGACTGATTTGGTCTAACTAAATTATTATCCACTGTAGATTTTTCAAAATAGGTGAAGTTATCTATTGATGTATAATCTAATTCTATATCAATTATCTTTTTCGACTTTAGTTTAAACGCAAGTTGTCTTGTCTCTATATTATTATAGTTATTCTTCCAATTATAATTAATATAATCACTTTGATATAATAGGAAATTATAATCAGGTGCCCTTGAATTAATATTTATTCTTGCCTCGACTTCGGCATCATTGTTTATATTATATTCTGCTTTACCATTTAAAAAATTGCCGTCAAAATCTCCAGAAACATTAATACCAAATTTTCCATGTACTAAAAATGCTCCAATTTTATTTTTATATTCTCCACCAACAGAGATAACATTTCCCTTTAAACGATTGGTTATTTGATTTCCATTTAAAGACACAATAGAGTTGTAACCATAGTTAAAATCGTTATAGGTTACATTAAATTTTAATAATCCTATCTTGTTATTGTAATATTTAGCGTTTACTTCAGCATAAAAATCTTCCAGAGTAACTCTATCTCGAAGGCTTGAGTTTACAAAAGCATCTCCAAAAAAACTGTTTTGTGAGTCTTGATCAAATTGATAAAATTTATCTTCGAACGAAACTATATTGCCAATACTTAGTGTGTTTGTACTTAATGAATCCTTTTGCTGAATTAGATTATACGAGTGATCAAAATAAAATCGTTTCCCGTCTAATACGCTTTCAGCATTTTCAAAGGCTGGGTCAAAAACTGATCTGTCAATAAATTCTGGGTTACCAGATTCAAAATTTATAATGTCGTTATCTTCAATACCTCCATTTTCTTCATTAAACAAGTCTTGCATTACTATATGTGCCCTTGCATTATATCTGTTATTTTTTGTTTTATAATTTGTAGTAAATCTAAAATTACCTGTGCTCGTTAATATATGCTGATATTTACCTAGTGATCTCATTCCTTTATAAGCAATTGAAAAATTGAATTGTTTAGAAGTATTTACAGTAAAAAATGCATCAAGTAGTTGCCCTTGCTCAAAAGCAGTTTTATACATAAGTTCAGTAAACGGAGTCGGCATATAATAATAGTTTATATCATCAATTTCCATATAATTAAAATGCCTTGCTCTGGAACCAAAACTTGGCATTAAATTATCGCTACTAAAATTGTAACTTAAAGAATTATAGGTTTGACCTAAATTGGAGAAAGGGATAACATCGAAATCGTCTTTTCGTAGATAATTAAATTTGTAGTCTTTTAATATAGTAAGTGTTGTATCTACATAAGTAGTATCACTTTCGTGAGATATTATTTTATAATCTTCGATTTTGGCTTCTACATTTTTTTTTATTTTATTACTTTGCCTTCTACTCTTGCCATTGACTAAACTATCATTAAATCTTTGATCTAAAGCCTTGTCTTTAACTAGTGGTCTTATTGGTTTGTCTTGCGCATTAACCAAACTAATCGTAAAAAAAGAAAATAACACTAAAATTATTCTGTTCATAAATATTTTTTGACCTTGCAAATGTAAATACAAAATATGATAACGTAATAATATCGAAAAATTATTTAAATGCTATCGTTAAAGTTTTCTAAATTCGAGTTTGAATGTGGCACTGACGAAGCAGGTCGTGGTTGTCTTGCAGGTCCTGTTACTGCTGCTGCCGTAATACTACCTCATACTTTTAGTAATAAACTTTTAAATGACTCTAAACTACTTTCAGAAAAAAACAGAGAAGCTCTCCGACCAATTATTGAAGACAAAGCTATAACATTTGGTGTCGCTCATGTTTTTCAAAAAGAAATTGATAGTATTAATATTTTAAATGCATCTATTCTGGCAATGCATAAATCTATCGAACAATTAACACCTATCCCTGAGTTTATTGTTGTTGATGGAAACAAATTTAAACCATTTAATAATATTCCGTTTGAAACTATAATCAAAGGTGATGGTAAATTTATGTGTATTGCTGCAGCTTCTGTTTTAGCAAAAACTTATCGCGATAATTATATGTGTAAAATCCATGAAGAGTTCCCCATGTATAACTGGAAACAAAACAAGGGTTATCCAACAAAAGAGCATCGTGAGGCTATTGCAACATATGGTATTTCTAAACACCACAGAAAATCTTTTAAGCTTTTACCTGAACAGCTTTCTTTAGAGTTTTAAGTTTTTATATTTGTAAAGGTCATTTTTCAATTAATCCTTAATGAAGAAATTTCTTTTCATTTTTACACTAGTCGCTTTATTTTTTAGCTGTGATAATTCTAAGAAAGGGACTACTAAACTTTTTCATTTAATTCCAGAAAATTCTTTAATAATAATAAAAATAAATGATCTGGAAACCTTTAAAAGTGATATAAAAAATAATGATTTTATCAACAAATTACCGTCTTCTGTTTTACAAAAGGATATAAGCGAACATCTTGAAATCCTAAATACTAATAACCCTGTTTTGGTTTGTTTTGTTGACAGTATAAACAAGACCGATTACTCTATTATTACAAAATATCACGATAGTTTATTTACGGTTACCGACAGGGATTCGCTACTGCTATATAGTAAAATTATTGACAGTATTTATTTTGGTTCAACATCTAAAGCAATAATAAACAATCTAAATGTAAACGAAAACTTGGTGTTTGAGACGTTTTTTGAAACTACAGATAGTAATAGTTCTTTTTCCGTTTTTATAAATAGTAACAGTTCTAAACGTTTAGGGAGTTTGATTATTCCTGAAGACCTTAGTGCCTTTTCTAATTGGATGTCTTTAGATTTCGAAATTTCACCAGACCAAATTACTTTTAATGGAATTGCTATCACTAACGACACCTTACAACAACTTTTAAAAGTATTTAAAAACACCATTCCGCAAGAGAATACGATTCAAAATATAGTTCCTTCAAATAGCAATGGTTTTTTAAGTTTTATATATAATGACTTCGATTTATTAAATAATTTTAATAAAAACCCTATTGACTCAATAGCCAGTTATGAATTATTTCAAACCATAAATGAAGTAGGAGAAATCTATTTAAATACTGAAACAGTTGTCGTTCTAAAATCTATTGATGCTCTTGCTACTAAAGAAGCTTTACAAAACCATCAAAATATAACCTCAAATTTTAGAACTATTCCTATTTTTGAATTTTCCAATTCTGATGTATTTAAGACTGTTTTTTACCCTTTTATAAATTCAGAAAATATTTCATATTATATCTTTATTGATGATTTTATTGTCTTTGCTAGCTCCGAAGAACAACTGAAACACATCATTACTAACTTTCAAAATGGGACTACATTTGCTAATAGTAATGCTTTTAAAGATGTTATGAAATCACTTAGTGATGAATCTTCACTTTTAGTTGTTGCTAATCCTACCAAATTAAAGCAAATTATATCATCATTAGTAAACAAAGGTTTTGCAAGTTCAAAGTTAAAAGACTATGAAATTTCTGCAATTCAATTTATACAGGATGATGGGTTTATCCATATTAATGGAGTTATTAAAAAACATAGAACCAGAGCACAACAAAATTCAATATCTGAAGAATTTAATGTCACTCTTGATGCAGATATAATTATGCAACCGCATTTTGTTACTAACCATCGTACCAACCAAAAAGAAATAGTCGTACAAGATGTAAGTAACAATTTGTACTTGATTTCGAATACAGGAAAAGTGCTTTGGAAAAAGAAACTTAACGGAACTATTTTAGGAAACATCCAACAAGTAGATTTGTACAAAAACGGACGCTTGCAGTTAGCTTTTACAACTCCAAAACGTATTTATATTATCGATAGAAACGGTAATGATGTTTCTCCTTTTCCATTAAAATTTAATGCTAATATTACACAACCATTATCCATTTTTGATTACGATAATAATAAAAACTATCGCTTTTTAGTAACACAAGGTAAATTCCTATTAATGTATAATAAAAATGCTAAAAACATTAGTGGCTTTAGATATAGTAATACAGGTAACAATGTCCTCACATCTCCAGCTCATTTTAGAGTTGGAAACAAAGATTATATTGTATTTGCCACAGGTGAAAAAATGATGATCCTTAACAGACGAGGGCAGTCAAGAATAAAAGTTGAAGACGATATCAATTTTTCAGGCAATCCAATTTTTAAATATAAAGACCGATTTACGACTACCTCTTCGGCAGGAGAACTTATACAAGTAAATACAAAAGGAGTTGTTAGTAAACAATCTTTGAATTTAGACAACAATCATTTTATTGAAACAACAAACAAAACCCTGGTAACTTTATCTGAAAACAATTTAGCAATAAAACAAAAAATCTTTGAACTGGATTTTGGGAATTATACGGCTCCAAATATTTTCTATCTCAATGACAAAATTTATATCGCAACTACCGATCTACAAACTCAAAAAATTTACCTGTTTGATAGCCAATCCAGATTAATTAACAACTTTCCTGTTTATGGCAATTCGCCAATAGATTTGGCTAATATGGATAGCGATAATAAACTGGAGTTTGTTGTAATGGGAGAGTCTAATTCAATCATCGTTTATAAAAAAAATTAAGCTATTTAATTGATGTTTAATAGTTTAATTTGTAGTTTTGAATCCCTTTACTTAACAAACTATTTTAATTTACATTTTTAGCGAACTAATAAAATATTGGATTATCCAATATTTTATATAACTGTTTACAAGTTTAAACCTTAATAATTTATAAAATATAACGGCAACCAAATCGAGAAGTCCCTTAATCTAGAAACGTCAAAGCTTTGCTTTGGCGTTTCGCTTAATTTTTATTTAGTCAAAATATATGCTGTATGATGCAACAAATTTTCTATTTTTTTTTAGCGTTCTTTTTCTCATTCAATCTATTTTCTCAAACTCCTGAACAGTCTTATTTTGAATGGACATCTATGCCATTTACAAAAGAAGAATTAGCACAACGAAGAGAAAAATTAATTAATATTTTGATTAATGAAAACAAAACAGGACTTGTATTGATTCCTGCAAAAGACGGATTTTCTTATGGAGAAACCTTTCGGCAATTAGATGATTTTTATTATTATACAGGATTAGAATTACCAAACTCGATTTTGGTTTTAGATATTACTGATGCCTCTTCAATTGTTTATGTTCCTGAACGTGACTTAAGATTTGAAAGTAGCTCAAGACCTAATGATTTTCCTGGAAGACCATTGTTATTTGATAGTGAAATTGAAGAAAAATCTGGACTCAAATTTAAAAATATTGAAACGTTTTCTGCTCTTATGAATGGTAAAGCAAAAATCAATGAAACTATTTATGTAAATAGTGGTAGAAAAGGTTTTATCACTTATACTTCAGAAAAATATATTGCATCCCATTCACCTATTCAAATTTTATTACAAGCTCTTGAAAGCAAACTTAGGGGATTGAAATTTGAAAACATATATAATGCAATTGCAATTGGAAGAATGATAAAATCTCCAGCCGAAATAGAGATAATGAGAAAGGCTGCTGACATAACAATTAAAGGAATAATTATGTCTGCTAAAGCAATTAAACCTGGAGTAGACGAACGCTATCTGGAAGGGGTTTTAGAAGGAAGCTATAAAATGAATGGTTCTAATAGATTGGCATTTGGATCTATTATTAAATCAGGTCCAAATTCTCTTTGGCCATGGCGGATTTTAGCTACACATTACAATAGACGAAATAGAGTTTTGGAGCAAGGAGATTTAGTAATTTTTGATGTTGGCTGTGAGTATAAAAATTATGTGAGTGATATTGGAAGAACTTTTCCGGTTTCTGGTAAATTTACACCAAGACAAAAAGAAATACTTACTATGGAAGTTGGTATCGCTGATCAAATAATTAATTTTATTAAACCAGGAATAACATTTCATGATATCAAGAAACTCACAGACAGTATTATTCCAACTAACGCTAAAAAATATATGCAAGTAGGTTTGTTTTTTGGTCACCATTTAGGGCTCTCAACAGGAGATCCAAATCTTTCTGATACTACATTAAAACCAGGAATGATTTTTACTGTTGAACCTTGGTATTACAATCACGACAATCAAATATCGGTATTTACTGAAGATATTATTTTAGTAACTAAAGATGGTTGCGAAGTGTTGAGCAAAGACTTGCCAAGAACACCTGAAGCTTTGGAAAAACTGATGAAAGAGTGATTTAATTTTTATTAAAAGAACTCTATTTTTTATTTTTATTCGCTGCTTTATTCCCAAAATAAAGAGCAATAAAAACTGCTACTGCAATTGCAATCCACATTCCTATATTCATATTGTATGTATTTTAGTTTGTAATTCTGCTTCAAAAAGTAATTCAAAATGCTTTAAAAGTTTTTCCTTTACTTCAACTTCATCAACAACTTTTTTACCAAGTTCAACATTTAAAGAAGTCACTGCTTTACCTCGAATACCACAAGGAATAATGTTATCAAAATAACCCAAATTAGCATTTACATTTAATGCAAAACCATGCATGGTTACCCAACGGCTCGACCTGACTCCCAAAGCACAAATCTTTCTAGCGAAAGGAGTCCCAACATCTAACCAAACTCCTGTTTCTCCTTTGCTTCTTTCAGCTTTTAAACCATATTCCGCTAGAGTAAGTATAATCATTTCTTCCAATAAACGAAGATATTTATGTATATCTGTAAAAAAATTATCGAGGTCTAAAATTGGATAACCCACTATTTGTCCTGGGCCATGATAGGTGATATCTCCTCCTCTATTTGTTTTATAAAATGTCGCGCCTTTCTCGATAAGTTGTGCTTCATTTAAAAGCAAATTAGACATGTCTCCACTTTTACCCAAAGTATAAACATGAGGATGCTCTACAAACAAAAAAAAATTAGGTGTTAAAAGGTTAGTGTTCTCTCTTCTGTTTTTGATTTTAATATCAACAATACTTTGAAACAATTCTTCTTGGTATTCCCAAGTTTGCTTATAATCTTTATAACCTAGATCTTGAAGCTCTACACTCTTATTCATAGAGGGCAAAGATATAACATTTATCGTTCAGGATTATTTAAAATAACAAGTGCTGCAATAACTCCGGGAACCCATCCGCAGAGCCATAATAAGAAGACAATTAATACTGATCCACAACCTTTGCCAATTACAGCTAGTGGTGGAAAAAAGATGGCTAGTAAGACTCTCCAAAAACTCATATAGATTTTTTTAATTGATGATTGTATTTATTTGACGTTATAAAAATGTTTTTGTTACAATAATCTGATTAACCAATTACAGTTATATATTACAATATTTATAGTAGATTCGTATTATGAAAAAATTCTTTTTTTTAATAATTACCATTTTTTGTGGCTATTATGTAAATGCACAACATTTATTTTCTGGTTATGTAGATGCTGAACGATGGCAAGAAGACGTGTATTTATCAGTTATAGAAGATTATCGAAAAATTTCTGGTGTTTACTCTGAACAAATTATAAAGAAAGTACAAGCTGATGCAAATGGTTATTTTGAATTTAATGGAAGTAATCTTAATGCAGACCACAGAATTTATAGAATTCATGTTGATAATTGTATAGATGTGGAGCAAAACCTAAATCATTTTGAAGGTCATTGTAGTGATAGTAAAGAAATTCTATTTATTGCCAAAAATACAGATACAATAGTATTTCCGTTTTCATTCGACAATCAAATGTTTTGTAGCATATCCTCTTCAAATCCTAAAACTTCGGCATTTATAAAAATTGATTCACTCAAAGAAGATATGCGATTTGCATATGGGGAATTTAGAAGTGAGGCCAACCGAAAATTAAACAATAAAAAGTGGTTTAAAACCCTACAGGATTTTGGAGAAGACCTCAACGAACCTTTGGCTGAACTTTATATCTATGCGTTTTTATCAGATAGACGCAACAATCTACATTCTTACTATTTGGAAGACTTAAAAACGACTAACTATTATGATGAATTACTAGCTCGTTTAACTGAAATATATCCAAATTCCTCGTATACTAAACAGTATAACGCAGAATTAAATGCGGATAAATTTATACTTTCTGATAAAGATGAAAAGCCTTTCAATTGGAATTATTTACTCTATATAATCTTAATACTTTCTTTAGTTGGTAATTTCTGGTTTTGGATATCTAGAAAAAACCATCAATCCAAAAAGCTTTCAAATGCTAAAGAGCAATTAACCAAACAAGAACAAAATATTCTCAATCTTTTACTAGAAGATAAAGCAAATAAAGAAATTGCTGAAGTACTGTTTGTGAGTTTAAGTACTGTAAAATCACATGTCAATAATATCTACAAAAAATTGAATGTGCAATCTCGAGAAGAAATTAAAACGCTGTTTACTAAATAGTTACAAAATTCAACCCAAGGACTAGTACTCAATTCAACCTCTTATTTTATCGATTAGTTAATTGTAATCATGATGTTTGCTTCATTATAAATCAAAAAAATTAAACATTATGAAACGAACAGTAAACACATCACTAAATGCAATTAAAGTATTTCTTTTTGTAAGTGTATTTAGTGTAACAACAATGCATGCTCAAGATTTAGCTATGGTAAAAAGTAATGTAGCCATTATCGATTTTGAAACCGAAGTTATTGATTATGGCACAATTGCTCAAAATTCCGATGGAATGAGAATCTTTACATTTACCAACACAGGGAATGCACCTTTAATTATTTCGAAAGTTAAAACCAGTTGCGGTTGTACAGTTCCAGCGTATTCTAAAGAAGCTATTCTTCCAGGAAGCGAAGGACAATTAGAAATTAAGTACGATACCAAAAAACTTGGTGCTTTCTCAAAAACTATTACAGTAATTTCTAATGCTAAACAAGTTCAAAAAATCCTTAAAATAAAAGGTAATATTGTTGCTAAAAACTAAAGTGATTATATTAAAATAACTCTTTTAGATTTTTACTGTCTTAAAGGGTTATTTAATTCTTGTAAATAATGTAATTTTGCTAATCATAAAATATTAGCATGCAGCTTTCAGAACAAGAACAAGTACGAAGAGAAAAACTAACTAAATTACGTGAGTTAGGCATTAATCCTTATCCGGCCGATCTTTATCCTGTAAATAATTTATCGAAACAGATAATAGATGATTTTACTGATGGAAAAAAAGTAACTATTGCTGGTAGATTAATGTCTCGTCGTATTCAAGGGAAAGCTTCGTTTGCAGAGCTTCAAGATAGCGAAGGCAGAATACAAGTGTATTTTAACCGTGATGAAATTTGCCAGGGTGAAGATAAAACGCTTTATAACGATGTTTATAAAAAACTACTTGATATTGGTGATTTTATTGGTATTGAAGGCGAATTGTTCACCACCAAAGTTGGCGAAAAAAGTGTTAGAGTAAATACTTTTACGCTGTTAAGCAAAGCATTAAAACCTTTACCATTACCAAAAACAGATGCCGAAGGCAATACCTTTGATGAGTTTAACGACCCCGAAATGCGTTATCGACAACGTTATGCCGATTTGGTAGTGAATCTAAAAGTGAAAGACACCTTTATTAAGCGTACTCAAATTGTAAATACCATACGAGAGTTTTATAACGAAATGGATTTTTTGGAAGTAGAGACTCCTATTTTACAACCTATCCCTGGCGGAGCTGCAGCAAGACCTTTTATTACACATCACAATACTTTAAACATGCCATTGTATTTACGTATTGCTAACGAGTTGTACTTAAAACGACTCATTGTTGGTGGATTTGATGGCGTTTATGAGTTCTCTAAAGACTTTAGAAACGAAGGTATGGACCGAACACATAATCCGGAATTTACGGTTATGGAAATGTATGCTGCTTACAAAGATTATAACTGGATGATGGATACCACAGAACAACTGTTGGAAAAAATTGCTCTGAAATTACATAATAGTACTGAAGTTGAATTTGATGGAAACACTATCAGCTATAAAGCACCATATAAACGTATCGGGATTTTAGATGCTATAAAAGAACATACTGGATTTGATTTATACCAAAAATCAGAAGATGTAGTACGAGCAGCCTGTAAATCGCTTCATATAGAAGCTGACGAGACATTTGGCATTGGTAAAATGATAGATGAAATTTTTGGTGAAAAATGTGAATCAAATTATATACAACCAACCTTTATTATTGATCACCCAACCGAAATGAGTCCGCTAACCAAAAAACATCGCTCTAAAGAAGGATTAACCGAGCGTTTTGAACTCATGGTAAATGGTAAAGAATTAGCAAATGCATACTCCGAGCTTAACGACCCTATAGAACAACGCGAACGTTTTGAAGACCAGTTAAAACTATCGGAAAAAGGGGATGATGAAGCCATGTTTATAGATCATGATTTTTTACGTGCTTTAGAATATGGTATGCCTCCAACATCGGGAATTGGTATTGGTATAGACAGACTCACTATGTTTATGACCAACAATCCATCCATACAAGAAGTGTTGTTTTTTCCTCAAATGAAACCAGAGAAAAAAGAAGTTGCGATGAGTGATGACGAAAAAGCAGTATTTGCAATTTTAAAGTCTAACTCTCCAATCGACTTAAATACTCTAAAAACTCAAAGTGGTTTAAGTAACAAAAAATGGGATAAGACCATTAAAGGCCTAACAAAACTAGGCATTGCAAAGGTTACAAAAACCGATGATGCTTTGATTGTTGAGGTTGTGGAATAAATAGCCCGTGCTCCATCTGGCTCATTCACTAAATATGTCCACTGGACATATTCTATACGCTCTGCCCTGTAGCAGATGCTAGTACAAAATCTGTCACAAATCTGTCACTTCATTAAAATTCATTAAATTAGTTGTGTATATAATAGATATATAGTCACTGGCAACTATATACCTGCGTTGTAAAGCATTTGGGGAAAACCGCATTACTAAAAATTAAAAAAGGAAATAAAAATTATAGTTCGGTTGAATCAATATGAAATGAATTCTTAAAAGAAAGCCCTATTAAAAAACCATATTTCTTTTAATTTCTATAACAATGGAAATGATGTAAATGAATCAGTAGAACTGGTTATACGAGTAAAATTAGAATTATGAAAAAAATTACAATTTTCCTAGCTTCATCGAATGAACTTTTACCAGAAAGAAAGAATTTTGAAATAGAAATTTATCGAAAAAGCAAAGCATGGTCAGAAAAGGGTGTTATTTTACATCTGGATATTTGGGAAGATATGTCTGGTAAAATGTCACAAACAAGTTCTCAAGATGAATACAACAAGCGGGTTAAATCATCAGATCTATTTGTAATCCTTATTTACACAAAACTTGGAATGTATACAGAAGCCGAATTTAAAAATGCGTATGAACATTTTAAAGTAAATAATAAACCGTTTATCTATACTTATTTCAAAGAGTCGGAAGTACCTGTAAAAGATACTGTTCCAATGTTTAAGGAAAAACTAAGTAAAGAAGGACATTTTTATACTATCTTTAAAGACAGTAATCATCTTTGGAATTTATTTAACAAGGAACTGGAAAGACTTGAAATCTCTGATTTCAAAAAACATGCAGGTCTTAAATCTTCTAGTAAAAATGTTGTTAAGAATACAGAATTAGAGATAGAAGGGCAAATAAAAATTGGAGACGAAGGAGACAAAAAAGGTGAGTTTAACAAGAAAAATGTCGTAGAAGGAAGTAAAATAAAAAGTGGAGGGGATTTTACTTTAGGAGATACCTAAGAATCGTTAGAATAAAAACATACGGAATGGGGACAGTAAAAAAACAAAAAAATGTAGTTGATGACACTACCATTGAAACTCAAGGTAATGTTACTATAGGTGATCAAACGAAACAAACCTTCAACATTTATGGTATGGAAGCCAGCCAAAAGGAAATAAAGTTCTTCGCTGTATGTTTTGTATTTTTACTAGCGTTGTTTGGCATATTGGCAGTCGTTTTTGTTTATTGGCCAAACCCGGAGGAACGACTGGCCGTGTTTTTCTGTGGTGCATTTTTTGCTCTATGTTTATATTTTTTAATTGTATTACTGCGCACATTACGTCCACCTTCTATTAAAATAAAATCCTAGAATATGAAATTTAAACTGGTTTTTTCAATATTAATATTATTAATTATTGCCTCATTCTCCTATTCCATCTACCTTTCCTTAAAGTTGGAACGTACTAATATCAAATTGAATGAAACTATTGAGAAGTATGAAAATGCTGGCTTAAAAATAGAATATCTAGAAAATGAACGTTCAAAAGAATTGATTAAATACGCAAAATTAATAAATGAAGGAAACCAAAGCAAATGGGAAATTGCTTCAGGCACCAATACTTTGGCTGCTTACTCGATGTTTGTGGAAAATTGTAATAGTGAAGTGGAAGATTGCCACAAGGAAGATTTAGAAAAGGCGATTAACTCATTGCTCAATTTTCAAGGGTATGTTCAAATAGTTGAAACAAATGGAAACGCTTTGTTTACTCCAGTCAATCTTTCTCTTGAGGGGAAATTTGTTAAATTCAAAACAGATAAAAGCGTGAGAAGCGGAGCTATTGGGATTCCCAATTGTGGATCATCTAACGTTTCAAAGACAGGGATTGTATTAAAAAATATGATTGTTAAAGTCATTGATGAATGCAATGCACCAGGTAGTCAATCTGTCTGGGCACATATTAAGTATGCCAGGTAATTTCCTTTAAGAGTGTTAAGATCTTCTAATAAGGGTTTTACGAAATAGCATAAAGCCTATTATAACTGAGAACTGGCATCTTACAAAGAAAAGTTTGAGAAAATATGATTATTATCTGCAAATATTTTAAAACTATCTATAAAAAATAAACATTTTACAACAACGTTTATAGTTCATAGTGACTGATTTTATTGTCACAAAATTGTCAAGAGTTAACATTTTCCATTATATTTATCTGTTCGATAAATCCTTATAATGGCAGTAAATCATCGTAAAAAATACTTTAACTTTACAAAACTACAGGATGAATAAATGAAATTTGCAGAAGTTATTATTATTGGAGGAGGGCCGGCAGGCTCCACCTGTGCTTGGAAATTAAAACAGAGTCAAAAGGACTGCATACTTCTTGATTCTAAAGAATTTCCAAGAACAAAATTATGCGCTGGATGGATAACTCCTGAGGTCATCGATCAACTTGAATTAAGTGATTATCCAAACATTCAACTTAATGAGAATCATGTTAACTTCTTTGGTATTGATAAAAAACTAAAATCAAAATCCTATGCTATAAGACGCTATGAATTTGATGATTGGCTTTTAAAACGATCTGGTGTTGATGTATAT
This sequence comes from Flavobacteriaceae bacterium, assembly GCA_965250265.1. Taxonomy (GTDB): domain Bacteria; phylum Bacteroidota; class Bacteroidia; order Flavobacteriales; family Flavobacteriaceae; genus PRS1. Next base: position 82,133 of record CBDFNO010000015.1, read on the forward strand.
CATCATAAAGTTCATAATATTAAGAAGCAAGATGGGTTTTATATTATAGATGATAAATATAAATGTAAATATCTTGTAGGAGCAGGAGGATCGCATTGCCCTGTGTATATTTCGTTTTTCAAAAAATTACACCCAAGAATCAAGATTTACGAAGTTTGCTGTTTGGAAGAAGAGATAAAATATAATTATACAGATAAGGCAACCCGTTGTTGGTTTTATGAACATAATATGCAGGGCTATTCATGGTGTGTTTCAAAAAATGATGGCTACTTGAATATAGGTGTTGGCGGACTTTTTAAAGGTAAAAAAGTGAATATTAAAGAGCATTGGGATCTGCTTGTTAAAAAACTCGATATGCTTGACATCGTTAAAAACCATGAGTTTAAACCCAAAGGTTATGTGTATCAAATAAGAGATCGTGTAGACCATTGTAAACTGAATAATGCTTTCATTATTGGTGATGCGGCCGGTTTGGCAACAACAGACCTGGGAGAAGGCATAGGTCCGGCGGTTGAGAGTGCAATGCGTGCAGCAGATACGATCATTAATAAAACTCAATTCACATTACACTCAATACATAAGAAAAGTGATCCAATCGCGATGGGGATAATGCTTTTTTTATGGCGTACGATTAATTTTTTTACAATAAAAAAATCTTCAAAATTTTCCTGAAGTTCAGTTCAAAATTTAATAATTAAGGAACTAAATAAGAGGAATCTGGAGAGTTTTGTTCAAAAATGATGAAAGGCTAACCAAGATTTCCAAAACCGATGATGCTTTGGTTGTGGATTTACAGGATTAGAATTAGCAAATTTAATTTCTTTAATTTAATTTTTTTTAACGCAAAGGTTAAATGTATCCTTCTACATTTTTTTTATACATTCTGTTTACTAACTTTAGCAGCTCATTCTAAAGTGAAAAAATATTATGAAACTAAAGACCATTCTTTCCACACTGTCCCTTTTTTTAATAACTCAATTTATTTCAAGCCAAAGCAATATTCACATTCCAAAAGAAATTCAGAATGCTTATAAGAATAAAACGAGATCAAAAGATGGTAAGCCAGGAGAAAATTATTGGCAAAATTTTGTCGATTATAAAATTGATGTAACAGTAACTCCCGAGACACGTGGTATAGATGGGAAGGAAACGGTCGTCTATACAAATAATAGTCCTGATGAGTTGTCATCGATAGTTATCCGCTTATATTACGACGTTTTTAAAAAGGGCAACCAAAGAGATATGTCGGTAAACGTAGAAGATATAGGTGATGGTGTAGATCTCAAAAGCGTTACAGTTAATGGGTCATTATACGATCTTAATAATCGGCAGCAAGTTCGGCGAGGTGGAACTAATATGACATTGATGTTAGCTGAGCCATTGGCATCCGGTAAACAACTTACCATGACTTTTGAATGGGCACAAAAAGTACCTAAAACAGTAAGAAGAACAGGTGCCATCGACTCAACTTCATTCTTTGTCGCATATTGGTATCCGCAAGTGGCTGTTTATGATGACGTGTTTGGATGGGATCGAATTAACTATACCTTCGGTACCGAGTTTTACAATGAACTGGCCAATTTCGATGTGAATATAACGGCTCCTGACAATTTTCTTATTTGGGCAACCGGAACTCTCGAGAATAGTTCTGAAGTTTATCCTGATGTTATTCATCAACGCTATGTAAAGGCCAAGACTTCAAAAGAACTTGTTAATGTCGTAACTGCTGAGGATCTAAAAACCTTAAAATTAAAAGGCAAAACTTGGAACTACAAAGCTTCTGAAGTGTCAGATTTCGCTTTTGCCATAAGCGATCATTATCAGTGGGATGCTTTATCACAGAAGGTCTTGGGCGAGGACGTTTTGATTGGAACTGCTTATCCTTCGGAACAGGCCCAACGTTATACCGAAGTGACAAAAACGCAGCAAAAGACCATGAAGCTTTTTTCAAAGGATATGCCTGGTGTACCTTATCCTTATCCTGAATTCACAACATTTATTGGCTTGAGAGGTGGCGGTATGGAGTTCCCAATGATGGCTAACAATGCTGGTCCGGGTAATGGCGTTACAATACATGAGCTATTCCATACTTATTTCCCAATGTATGTACGAATCAATGAGCGGCGTTTTGCATGGATGGATGAAGGGTGGGCCAATTTTGTCACGTCCTATACCACGTATAATCATTTTAATGATGATCCTGTTAAAGGTTCTTTATACAGTAATTTCAAAGGAGGCATGCAAGGTATGATTGGTAGTATTGGTGATTTACCTACAGTGACCTCATCACAATATATGGCGGGTAACTATGGTTACCATTCCTATTCCTTACCATCATTTACCTATGCCCTTCTGTATGAACATTTGGGTGATGAATTGTTCAAAAAATGTTTTCGTGAATACATAAACAGATGGGCAAAAAAATCGCCAACACCTTATGATTTCTTCTACACTTTTGAAAATGTGAGTCGTCAAGATCTTAGCTGGTTATGGAATTCATGGTATTTTAAAATGGGCTATCCCGAAGTGGCCATTGAATCCTATGATAATGGTAAATTGGTTATTAGTCGCTCCGGTGAACGGATTGTTCCGGTGAGTGTTAGTGTTGAATACGACGGAATTGATGAGAGTGATGCATCGATGAAAAAGTATTACACCATAGATGGATCATCGATTTGGAAAGATGGGCAACGATCTCATACCATGAACATTCCACAAGCAGATAGAATGAAATCTTTAACCATTAATTCTGATTTTCCTGACTTCGAGGAACTCAATAATTATTATCCGCCGTTGGCTGATCGCTATAAAGAATTTGATCTAAATCCTGATGTACTCGGCACCTATAAGATTAAGGAGTTCCCGGTGAATGTTAATCTATTGGATGTAAATGGTGTTTATAAAGTGGTTTCATCAAGTGGTAACATTAGCGCTTATTTGTTACCAGTCGATGCCATGAATTTCACATCAACAGATGGGAATATAACCATAAAATTGGATGGTACCGATGGGAAAGTTGAGAATATGATATTAAGTATTTCCTCTTTTGGAGTTACCGTTAACGGGACAAAACAATAGCTTAAACTATTAGTGTTCTTAGTGTTTTCGTCCATTAAAATCTTAAAATTTTGACTTTGATCAACACTTAATTAATTATAAAGCTTGAAAAACTGACTGTTGAGGTTATGAATATTATTTCGATTACATCTATTATTTGTATCACACTTTTTGGATTATTCGGATTGTTTGCAGTATTTACAAAGCACGGAAATAGGAAAGCTAACAAATTATTAGGGTTTTTCTTCTTGTTATGGGTTTTCGATTTTATTGATGGTTTGTTACTTTTCAATGGGTTTTATCTTGAACATCCAGAATTTGCTTTATGGGGAGAATCTTTTGTATTCTTATATGGACCTCTTTTATATATTTATACCCTGCAAATCGCAAAAAGAAAAACGTACTTTACATGGAGGTCTTTTCTTCATTTAATTCCATTTTTAATTTCTCTTGGGATTAATATAATAAGTTTTCAAGCAATACCTAAAGCTAACAAAATTAGTATACTAGAATCTATTTTAGAATTTAAACAACCTTCTGAAGTCTTCTTATTTGTATTGATAATTTATGTGCATTTTTTTAGTTATATATTGTTTTCAAAAAAACATATACAAAAAACAGTAAAAAAACTTAATAATTTTTGTTCCAATCATAACATATTATGGCTCAATAAACTTCTCAATTCTTTCTTGATAATCCTTACCCTTTCTGTAGTTACAAGTATCTTACAATTCTATCAATCTAAAGTATATTTTGAAATAGGTCTTCCTATAATAATCATTGCTATGGGATTATTTGTTGCGAGTTTTATTTTTAAAGGCCTTAACAGTCCATTTATTTTTTTAAATGAAGAAACTACTATAAAATATGTCGGATATCAATTAGAGCTTGGCGAAATTGAAATTATATCAAAAAAAATTATCAATGCACTTGAAAATGACAAGCTTTATCTTAATTCTGAATTAAATTTAGAAGATCTTTCCAACGAAATTAACATTAACAGTAAAAGGGTCTCACAAGTTATAAATGATAAATTGAATAGCAGTTTTTTTGACTTGATAAACTATTACAGGATTGAAGCCGCTAAAGATATATTCAAAAAAAATAAAGATTTAAAACTAACTGTTCTAGAGGTCATGTATGAGGTGGGATTTAATTCTAAATCATCTTTCAATACGCAGTTTAAAAAAAGAACAGGATTAACCCCTTCAGAATTTATGAAATTAAAATAAAGTATGATTTTCTTCTAGACTAAAATCGAACCAATTTTAATGCGTTCGACTTTATGAAATCGGTCGTCAAACAATTCATTTTAATCGAGATTTGCTCATAATAAATCAAAATTTACATATTATGAAAAAATTATTCGACATTAATAAAGATCAGATTACATTTAAAAAGCAGCTATTGTATCACTTTTATATGGGAATTGCAATTCTCATAGCATATGTACTATTTAGCAAATTAATAATTGATCTAGGATATCCTGGACTTACCGCTTTACTAGCAGCTGAACTCTTTGTATTGGCACCTCTTGGATTGGCTCATTTAGCTAGGAAAGGAAAACAGTTAAACGGAAATTTAAGCTTAAAGAATGTTATTGGCTTTACTGAAAAATTGTCTATTCGCCAGTATTTAAAATGGACTCTTATTGGAATAGTAGGTTGCGCCATAATTTATATCCCTCTATCTCCATTAGGTCTATATTTTAAAGAAAAAGTTTTCTACTGGTTGCCAGAATGGTATTTTAATCCTGGTTTTGGCACCTCAAATATCAAATTACTTGCCAATATGTTTCTTATTGGAATTTTTATTGATGGCATTATTGGGCCAGTTATTGAAGAACTTTTTTTTAGAGGTTACCTACTTCCAAGAATGGCCTACTTAAAAAAATGGGGCCCTATTGTTAACGGTACATTATTTGGTCTATACCATTTTTGGCAACCACATAATTATATAGCCATAATTGGAGTTGGAATTATTTTAAGTTACATCGTTTGGAAGAAAAAGAATATTTATCTTGGTATCATCATTCATTGTACTCTTAATATTCTAGGTGCTATTGGAGGTTACTTGGCAGCAACTGGAGGTCATATAGTTTCTCGTTAGCAAAATTTCAAATAGAATTACTAAAATCTATCACATTTGCTGTCACGAAATTGTCAAGAGTTAACTTTTTCCATTATATTTATCTGTAGGATAAACCTTTATGAAAAAAATAAAATTTATTTTAAGTGTTCTAATAACGTTCTTATTTTTGGGATTATCTCATGCTCAAGATTGGGCTAACTTAAAACGATTTCAAAAAGAAAATTCTGAATTGATGCCTTCAATGCCCAATGAGAAGCGTATCGTTTTTATGGGTAACTCGATTACCGAAGGTTGGTTAAATATAAGGCCTCAATTTTTTGCTGGTAAGCTTTATATAAATAGAGGTATTGGTGGGCAAACAACACCACAAATGCTAATACGTTTTAGACAAGATGTTATTAACCTGAAACCATCAGCCGTAGTTATATTAGCAGGGATAAACGACATAGCAGGTAATACGGGCCCTTCAACAATTGATATGATTTTTGACAATATCATTTCAATGGCTGAATTGGCAAGAGCTAATGATATAGAGGCTATTTTGTGTTCGGTACTTCCAGCTTTCGATTTCCCTTGGAGACCAGGGCTAAAACCTGCAGAAAAAGTTGTAAAGCTTAATGCTTTATTAAAATCTTATGCAAATAAACACAGCATTGTATATGTGGATTATTTTACTGCAATGGTGAACGAGTCCAATGGCCTAAAAAAGGATTTAGGAAGTGATGGTGTACATCCAAATTCGACAGGATATTTGATTATGGAGCCTCTTTTAGAGAAAGCAATAGCTTCAATTCTAAACTAAACTGCATTAAAACAGAGTTTAAGCAAAATCGCAGATTGTATCACATGCTAGCACATTTACTGTCACGGATTCGTCACTTCATTAAAATTCATTATATTTAAGGTATCCGTTTTAGAGGTAAAAAAGATGAAAAAAATTCACATTAGATGGACACTTGCAAATGCCTTTGGCTTCTCGCTTGCATTTCTCGCTTTTTTACAATTCCTAATGTTTTATGAGCATGGTTTAAACTTCGAATTGCATTGGGATTTCGAAGCTCAGCAAAATAGTGATAAAAATGAATCTTTTATAATCATTGGTATTTCAACCGGGTTAATATTATTAGGAATCATCTTCTCCTCGGCTCAAGCCTTGATTATAAGAAAATTTTTACCTAAAATATGGCCATGGATTTTGAATGGTGCTCTTGGATTCGTAATAATTACTCTCATCATTTGGCCGCTAGGAGATATCTGGGGCTCAATTCCTGGCCCTGTTGAACCATTAACTATTACTTTAGGAGGATTGATATTAATGCTAATATTTCAATGGAGGTTTCTAAAGAAGAATGGTATAAAGGCTACCAAGCCTATTTTACTGTTTGCTGCCGGAGCTTTGCTTGGTGCAGCACTATTGTTTCCTTTGTTCTACATTATTATTGGAGACGTAGCATGGGCTTTACAAATATGCATTACAGGCTTAGTCATTGGGGCTTCTGCAGGTGCATTAAGCGGTAAATCACTATTTAAGGCATTACAGAGTTAAGCTGCCACTTTTGTTAAACTAAACGTTATTAATCAAAATGCATATTATTGCAGATGTTAGCACAAAAGCTGTCACGAATTCGTCGCTTTTAGGTTGAATTTGTTCAGGTGAAATTGTTAAACAACGATTTTTAGATTAGATTTATTATTTTTGTTAAAGTGTTTAAGATTAAAAATTAAAAGATTATGATTTTAGGAGTATCAGAATGGCTTAGTGGTAAATTAGGTTGGAATGTATCACATATACGAATAGCATTTGTTGTATCAGTTTTATTATTCGGATTTGGTTTAGGGCTATACTTAATTTTGTGGTTGGTAAAAATATTTTCAAAATAAATATTGGCTTAAAATTCAAGTCTTTATTTTCATCTTAAGGTATTCCAACTACATGGAATAATAATAACAGTTTGTAGAAGATGTTATCACAAAAGCTGTCACTGATTCGTCACTTGATGATAATTCATTAAATTCGTTTTTTATTATAATCAGATATCTAATGCATATTATTGATCAGCCAAACGTATTATGAATAGACTACTTCTAATTCTATTTTTTTTAGTAACTCCAATTTCTTTATTATTCAGTCAATCTACAGAGAGACCTTCCTTTGAAGCCGGCAAACTCTCGGGAGAGATTAATTTAGATGGTATTTTAGATGAAGTCGATTGGAAAAATGCACCAATTCTAGATCAATTCTTAACAACAGAACCCACCGAAAAAGGAATGCCTTCTTCTCCCACTTTTGTTCGTGTTATTGCTAATGAAAAATTTGTAGTTTTTGGCATAGAATGTAAAGATTCCAGTCCGAATGAGATTGTTAAGTTTTCCAAAATAAGAGATGCCGATTTAGATGAAGAGGACCATATAAAAATTGTATTAGATCCCTTTTTGGATGGGCAATCCGGGTACATTTTCGCAGTAAATGCCTATGGAGCTCGCTATGATGCCCTAGTTTCCAATCGTGGTGAAGACGAAAACGAAGATTGGGATGCTATTTGGGAAGCTAAAGTAACTATAAGTGATGACGGATGGACCGCAGAGATACAATTGCCTATTCAAAGTATTAACTTTAAAAAAGGACAAACAACCTGGGGCTTTAATATAGAAAGAAGAATTCAAAGAAATCAGGAAACCATACGTTGGGCTAATGTGCAACGAGATCAGTGGTTTATTCAAACTAGTAGAGCAGGACTACTCACAAATCTTCCTGAATTTAATTATGGTTTGGGACTAAATATAAGACCATCGTTGGTAAGTAAGCTTAATAAAAATGGAGCTGGAGAAGAATACAAGTTTAAACTCGAACCGAGCCTCGATGTGAGCCAAAGGCTAAGTCCAAATGTTTTAGCAACCATTACTGTAAATACAGACTTCGCTGAAACAGAAGTAGATACAAGACAAACAAATCTAACACGATTTCCGCTTTTTTTTCCTGAAAAAAGAACCTTCTTTCTTGAAGGATCAGATATTTTCGAATTTGGATTTGGAACAGGAAGAAGTACAGTACTTCCCTTTTTTAGTAGAAGAATTGGACTTTTTGGCAGCAATGAAATACCCATTCTCGCTGGAGCTAAAATAAATGGACGTGCAGGTAAGACCGCTTTTGCCGGATTAGGTGTTCGTACCAAATCCTTTGAATCTGATGAGGAACCTTACGATGCAACCAACATGGGTGTTGTGCGAATTAGACAAAATGTATTTAAAGAAAGTTCAGTAGGAGTTATAGCCTCATTTGGTGATCCGTTAAGTCGCGATGGAAGTTATATGTCAGGAGTAGATTTTACTTATCAGACCACAAGATTCAAAGGAGATAAGAATTTCATAGCTGGAGCCTGGGCATTATATACTGATCGAGAAGATTTATTAGACGACAAGTCTGCTTTTGGATTTAAAATTGATTACCCAAATGACTTATGGGATGTTGCGCTCGTATACTCAAGAATTGGAGAGCAGTTTGATCCTTCTTTCGGATTTGTACCAAGAAAAGGAATTCATTTTATGCGATTGGGAGGAACTTATGCTCCTCGACCTAAATGGTCTTGGGTGAGACAAATGCGTCATCAAGTTTTTGGAACCTATATTAGAGGTCTTGATGGTGATTGGCAATCATATAGTGTGTTTACTGCACCAATAAACTGGCGATTAGAAAGTGGCGATCGTATAGAAATGAATGTAAGACCCGTTGGTGAAAATATTCTCGAACCCTTTGAGATTGCCGAAAATGTAACCATCCCGGAAGGAGAATACCACTTTATGCGCTACCGTCTAGAAGCAGAATTTGCAGCAAAGCGAAAACTAAGTGGGCAGGTTTCCTGGTGGTTTGGTACTTTTTATGATGGCCATTTAGATCAATTAGAGTTACAACTTAATTGGAATCCTACCGCTCTATTAGGTATTGAATTCAATGGTGAAAGAAACATTGGTCGTTTACCATGGGGAGATTTTGACCAAACACTGGTTGGTTCACGTGTGCGATTCAATGTAAATTCAGATTTGCAATTAAATAGCTATTTTCAATATGATACTGACAGCAGAAATTTGGGTGTGAACGTAAGAGTTCATTGGATATTTTCACCGCTTGGCGATGTTATTTTTGTATTTAACCATAATACATTGAATGATATCACAGAAAATTGGATCTTACAAAGTCAGCAAATTTTATTAAAGTTGAGATACAATTTCAGATTTTAGCAGATACTACACATTTGTAATCACGGATTCGTCACTTTAATTATATTGAGTTATTCAAATTCATAGTATTAATTAAATTAGTAGTGTATCTATATTAGAAATAAATACACCTTTAAGGTATTTAGTATATGTTACTCAACATTCAACAACTGTTTCAGCAATATCAAGATTCAAATATTCGTGAGTACCCAAAGTTCTACTTTTTCTGAAGAACGCCAATGCAGATCTCGTTTTGTTTTACTAGAAGCAGCACTTACTGATTTTTTAAAACATCTTTCCAATTTAAACCTATCGCCTTCGGCTAATTCCGTTTCTATGGGATGCTTTGTTGTTACATTGGTTATTTGAGCTAAATTTGAGAAGATGAGTACCAGCTTTCCTTCAGGTAAGAGTCTTTTTTTTGCTGCAACAAAAAAATCTGGAAATAAGGCCTTATTATAATAAATAGCGTCATCAATGCCACCCAAATTATGGACTTCTGGCAGCCAAGGCGGATTAAATACAATCAATTCAGTCTGTTTGTCCCACTTTCCAAAGAGATGCCCTAAATCAAGTTCAATCTTTCGAGACAGCTTTGTTGTTCCCATAAACTCTGTCAATCCAACAATCGCATTGGGATTTATATCTGTTGCATACACCTTTTGGAAACGATGCTGTACCATTTGCAACGACAATACACCACACCCAACTCCAACATCTATGGCAGTCTTTTTTAGTCCTTTGTAACGCTTCAACCAATTGTCAAAAAGGACTAAATGTTCAAAACGCGTAGGAAAGTATGTTCCGTAATAAGGATGCACTTTGTTACGCAGTACAGGTATGGAAATCCCTTTTTTGTACCATTGCCAAGAACTATTCAATCCTTGAATTTGAGGAAAGGTCAAAAAGAAATGATTATTTTCAGGATAAAATTTCTCTAACCAGCCTATGCTAGGAGATTTCTTTACACATAGTTTTTGATTGACAATTTCTAATAAAATTAAATTTGAAAGTCTATGGTATTCTGAACGATACTGATACTGCTCCTGAAAAGATCTATTGGGTAATTTTAGTTTCAGATATTTGTGTAAATCCTGAAGAAGGGATATTCCATCATTATAAAACTCCTTAATTAGTATTGATTTACCTTGCTCTAAAGCCTCGATTGTAAGGCCAACCTCAGTTTCATGGTTAAACAATTTTAGTTTTTCACCAATCGCAATAGGCTCTGGCTTGTTTACATCTATGTCAGTAATCATAGGTTGGTTTCCTTTTTTGATAAGGTAGGCAATCCTTTCTGCCTATAACTTTGATTTATAGAATATATTCAAATAACGTTGGGTAACACCGTATATGGTTCATTGCTTTACTGTATAAAGGGTGCATCGGAAATTCTGTCAAATTTCCAGCACGTTCAATCCTTTTTGCTATCACAAATTCGTTACTTTAAAGTTTAAATTAATAAAACACATCAAAAAATTCATTATATTAGTGCAACTTATTTACCTCACAACTATTCCTGCTTAAGTTAAATTTTATACTAACTATTAATATCACTAATTATGAAAATCAAATCATTATCTATTCTATTATTTGCCTCAATCTTGATATTTAGCTGCAACCAGCAACCCAAAGAGGCGAGCCCTGAACCTGAAGTTATCGAGGAAGTTGTTAAAGATTACACCAATGAAATCGTGGAAGCGAACCAGATTTTTATCAACCACTTCAACAACCATGATGGAGCAGCCATTGGTCAGCTATATACAGAAGATGGCAGACTTATGCCTACCAATAGTCCGGTACTAGTAGGTCGAGAGGCAATTGGTGAATTTTGGAATTCCCTTTTTGGAATGGGCATAGACAACGGCGAATTGTCAACGGTGCATGTAGAGTCTTATGACGATACTGCTGTAGAAGAAGGTGCATACAAATTATTTGATGCCGATAATAATCAATTAGATGAAGGCAAGTACATTATAGTGTGGAAAAATGTGGACGGTAAATGGCATTTGGATCGGGATATTTTTAACACAAGTTTACCAGCCCAATAGCAATATCTAGATTAACTTTTAGAGGATAAACTAATTGTAGACTACAGGAATAATTGTCATTCCGTACTTGATGTGGAATCTATTAAATATTAAAAGGGTTTACTTAAAGGTAAACCTTTTTTTGCTTGCATATTGTAGCTGATACTAGTAAAAAAACTGCCACGATTCTGTAACTTTAAAGTTTTGAGTTATTTAAACTATATTTAACTGAAAATACTAATTATAAAATCGGAACCAAATCATACACAAATACTTTATCTTCAATAATAAAATTAAAACACTATGAATAAAGGAAAAATAATAGGAATTTTATTACTAACATCCTTCATTTTGGGAGTTGTAGTTTTTCAAGTTCTTCAAGGACCAATTATTTTTGTAGATGATTTTTTAACTGCTACTTCAGACAATAAAAATTCTATCATCACATCAACTATTCTAGGATTATTAAATGGAATAATAACAATTATGATTGCTGTTTTGATTCTACCAATATTCAAACAATATAACTATAGCCTCTCTTTTTTATACTTAAGCCTTACTATTGTCAGTTTTGTGATGATTGCTATCGATAACGTTAGTACCTTGTCAATATTGGAGTTGAGTATTAATCATTCAAAATATAAGGAAATTAATGGTGAACCTTTTGGGATTATTAGTGAGTTATTATTTCAGAAACACTGGTGGACACACTATATGTCTCTGCTCAGTTCCACTTTGTATATTTTCGCTTTTTACTTACTGTTTTATCAATCTAAGCTAATTCCAAGAATTATTTCTATAGGTGGTCTGATTGCTGTTTTAATGATGTTTATTGAAATTCTATCCTCTATTTTTGGACAAAGCATTGGAATGATTTTAATGCTCCCTCTTGGAATAGTACAATTATCCCTTGTAGTTTGGTTGTTGATTAAGGGAATAAAACAGCAGAATAACACGAATTAAAAAATGAAATTTCTAAATATGATAAGAAGTGAACAATGAATATGAAATCATCTTCGTTTAACATCACTACGAATCATTACCCAACCGTTAACCTTCATTTTGACTAACAATAACCAATGATTAAATTCTTTAGAAAAATCAGACAAAACATGATTAAAGAAAATAAAGTAAGCAAATATCTACTTTATGCGATTGGTGAAATTGTACTTGTGGTTATTGGGATTTTGATTGCTCTTCAGCTAAATAATTTGAATGAAATTGACAAGATTAATGACACAGAATTAATTTATCTAAATGCCCTTCATGATGAATTCTCAAACAACCTCAAAGAAGTAAAAAGAGTAATGGAGCTAAATGAGAAAAATATAAAGATCGCTCATATACTTTTAGGTAAAATGGGAACTGATGATCCAGATTTGACTGAAAAAGTCTTTGATTCTTTAATGTATCACACTATTTTAAGTGAAATTCAATACCGTCCTAGTCCAGGTACTCTTATTGAGTTAATCAACTCTGGTAATTTAGGTATCATTTCGAATAGGGAGTTGCGATTAAAACTGGCCTCATGGGATGGAGTCCTCACCAGTGTCCTGTTTCAGGAAGAGGAACATTCCAAACCCCGTTATAAATTGATTGATTTAATGAATAAATTGGGCAATGGTAGAAAGTCCTTTATAAATGCATTGGGAAATCAGATGGACATGCCTAACAGTAATTTTAAGTCATCTAGCATAGTGCTGCTAAAGAATGTTGAATATGATAATCAACTAACCTTCTTTTATATCACTGGTACTTACCTGAATTCAATGTATTATTCTGATCTGAAGAACAATATTATTAATACGCTTAAGATAATTCAAAGTGAAATTGATCAAAGAACTAACTGATACTATAAATTGTGATTTAAATTAAAAAGAAATAAGATACTAATGAGAACCCTTATTTTGCTTCTGTTGGCAGCCCTCTATACATCCATAAGTTTGGGACAAAATACATTCAAAGCCATCATTAAGAACAGTGAAAGTAAAGACCTATTATTTGGTGCAAGTGCAATTATACAAGGCACAACAAATGGAGCTAGTTCCGACGAAAATGGTTTTTTAGAAATTAATAATATTCCTAATGGCAAGCAAATCATAACTTTTAGTTTTATAGGTTATTTAGAAAAAACCGTTACATATAATTTTCCCTTAACACAAACCGATCCTTTAGAAATATTACTATCTCCAAGTGAAGGTGACGAATTGGAAGAAGTAATTATTACTTCAACACGTTCTAGCAGAACTATTTACAATACACCAACAAGAATCGAAGCTATTTCTGGCGAAGAACTAGAAGAAAAAGGTAATATGAAACCAGGTGATATTCGTATGATGTTGAACGAAAGCACAGGCATACAAACACAACAAACATCAGCAACAAGTTATAATTCTAGTATACGAATTCAAGGACTTGATGGAAAATACACGCAAATATTAAGAGATGGCTATCCGTTATATTCAGGGTTTTCAGGTGGTTTAAGTTTAATGCAAATTGCTCCATTAGACTTGAAACAAGTAGAAGTAGTTAAAGGTGCCTCTTCAACACTATATGGTGGTGGTGCTATTGCTGGTTTGGTAAATCTAATTTCAAAAAAACCTGTTGAAGAAAGAGAAATTAATCTTATGCTTAACGGAACATCTGCATTAGGTTTGGATGTAAGCGGATTTTATTCTCAAAAATTTAAGAAAGTTGGAACCACCATTTTTGCGTCTTATAATATAGGAACCCCTTACGATCCTTCAGATGTAGGATTTACAGCAATTCCAAAATTCACAAGATATACGATTAACCCAAAATTATTTGTTTACTTCAATGATAAAACAACATTTAACGCTGGCTTTAATACTACCATTGAAGAACGAACTGGAGGCGATATTATCTATATTGAAGATGGTGGCAGTAATGATCATTCTTATTTTGAAAAAAATAAAACCAATCGTTTAAGTACTCAAATTGGGTTGGATCATATAATTAACGACAAATCAAAATTGTCTTTTAAAAATAGCATAAGTTATTATGACAGAAGTATTGAAATTCCAACGTTCAAATTTTCTGGAGATCAATTATCTTCTTTTACTGAAGCAACCTATAATTATAACGAAGAAAAATCGGAATGGATAGTTGGATTAAATCTTTGGACTGATACTTTTAACCAAGACAAATTTAATGAAGTTGAATTAGTAGATTACAATTACACAACCATTGGTGCTTTTGTTCAAAATACTTGGAACGTATCGGGAAAGTTTATACTTGAAACTGGATTACGTACCGATTATCAAAACGAATATGGTTTTTTTGCGTTACCAAGAATTTCTGCTCTTTTAAAAGTTAATCCAAAACTGGCTCTACGACTTGGTGGTGGTTTGGGCTATAAAACTCCAACTGTATTTACAGAAGATGCAGAGCGCATTCAGTTTAAGGATGTACTTCCAATAGATGTTTCAAAAGCCGAAGCAGAGAAATCAATTGGCGGAAATTTCGATATTAATTATAAGACTCAACTTACAGATGAAATGTCTTTCAGTTTAAACGCTTTACTGTTTTACACCCAAATAAAAGACCCATTGATTCTTACGCCAACCACTAATAACACGTTTGAGTATCTTCAGCCTAAAGGATATATAGACACCAAAGGAATTGAAACCAATATAAAGTTAACCTACCAAGACTTTAAACTTTTTGTAGGTTACACATTGGCTGATGTAAATGAACATTATAATGGTGAAACAACAACTTTTCCTTTGGTAGCAAAACATCGATTAAATAATGTTTTAATGTATGAAATTGAAGAAAAATTAAAAATGGGATTAGAAGCTTATTATTTTTCTCCTCAAGAATTGAACGATGGAGCAACTGGAAAACAATATTGGTTGTTCGGGTTTATGGTCGAAAAGTTATGGGAGAATTTTTCGATTTTTATAAATTTTGAAAATTTCGGAAATACAAGACAAACAAAGTTTGACACTATTTATACAGGACCAATTACCGACCCAACATTCAGAGACATTTATGCTCCTGTTGATGGGTTTGTTGTAAATGGTGGAATAAAAATTAAATTGTAAACTTAAGATGTGTATAAGCCATTGCTCTTACCTGTTGGCAGGCAAGGCGGATTATTTTGATCGACTTATTACTGGTATTGGAAAAAATTAGTGGATTGGGTATAATTGACCAGCGTTTGGTCGTTCTCTAAAAAACTGATGATCCCCTCGGCAGTGGTATAGGGCAAATTAATGGGTGTTTGCGTAAAATAATCGCTGTGCACTGCTGGTAAATAATCGTTCAGTCCTATTGTGATGTTTGTATTATCACTTAACACTTGGTTTTGATCATCCCGTATTTCAATAACATTGCCATTTCTTACTATGGTCATTCCGGAATAATATACGCCCTGATTCGTCTCTCTGAGAAAGGTTTTTATGTCGCCTACTGTCATGGTATAACTAACACTTCCGTTATTAAACGGGTCGATGGTATAAATTTCTCGTTTAGTAATATCACCTTCGTCTAGTGTACTTCTAATTCCTCCAACATTTTGAAAGGTCAAATCAACATTCATTTCATTCCTGAGTGCATCCGTATAAAAATAGCCGACTTGGTTTATGGTATGAAAAGCCTCCGAATATCCGATAACATCATCCAGATCAGAAGACGTATTGTAGATATCAACCAACGCTTCAATGTCGCTATCAATATTCGGATAAGTATTCAGATCAATCAACTCGTATATCATGCTTTCAATAGCCTTATCTTTAATCGTTAATTTAATTTTGCCCATATAGTCAAGGTTAGAGCCGGCCCGCCGCAACGGGATGCCATTGATAGTCTGATTGCCAATGCTATGGGAATGTCCACCAATGATAAGGTCAAAATAAGGATAGGAATTCGCTATATTAGTATCGGAAGAGTTCCCCAAGTGCGTTAAAGCAATTAACAGATCGGCATTCTCCGTATTTTTAAGATCCGAATAATTTGTAATGACATCCCTGTAATTTGAGAAGGTCAAATTTTGAACACGCCATGGATGTGTTGACGGAATTGTTTCCTGATCACTCCCAAAGGTTTCAACCAATCCTAAAAACGTAATCTTCATGCCATCAATACTCAATGTAGTGTAGGCTTCTGGTTGTGAAATGACCGAATTAGCCATATCGACATTTGCACAGACCCAGGTAAATTCGGACTGCTGCATACGATTATTTAATATAGATTCACCGTAATCGAATTCGTGATTGCCTATTACGGAAACATCTAAGCCCACTTTGTTCATGAGATCGATCATTGGAAAACCTTTTTCATCATGATTGTCAACCACCGGATTGCCTGAAAAAATATCACCTGCACAAACAAAGAGTACATTGGTTTGCTGATTTTCTTGGTCGATAATATGCTTAATTTTCGCAAAATTTTCCAGTCGGGCGTGTGGATCGTTGATATGAAAAATAGTAAGCTCCTTCCCTTGTTCATCTGAAGAAGGAGGAACAGGTGCTGAATTATCACTGTTTGAACAGGCCAGAACAAAGATCAAAACGCTAAGAAGCCATATATATCTTTTGATGATAGTCATGAATAGCCCAAAGGTATTCAAAAATTAGTGAAAATCAAGAAGGGATAAGTGTAACAATTACCTAAACTTCATATCATTATTAAAATAAATCTAATGAAAAACTTTATTAGTAGAAATCCTGTTTGGTCTTTTTTAATAATTAACTATATAATTTCATGGTCCTTTTTATATCCAAGTTATCAAATTATTCTAAAAAATGATGGAATCACTCCACTTGCATTAATAGGTTTAATAGGAGCTTATGGGCCAACGATTGCGGCAATTATAGTGCAATTTATTTCGGACAAGAAAAAGCTGAAAGCCTTATTAAAAAGATTGATAAAAGTAAAGTCTAAGTTTAATTTCATCTTATTTGTTGTTTTTGTTCCAATAGGACTATATATTTTAGCTTATCTTTTGTCTGCGATATTTTATGATGGAGATTTAGGCCTGCATTGGATTATCGGATTTTCAAATATTCCCATTTGGTTTCTTTTGGCACTGCCTTTTGGTCCTTTAGGTGAAGAATTAGGCTGGCGAGGATTTATGTTACCTAAACTTTTAGAAAAATATTCTGTTATAAAAAGCACATTATTAGTTGGATTGGCGTGGGGAATTTGGCATTTAGTCTCTTTTACTTTTCCTGGTGCGGCTCTGCCTGAATTTTTTGAAGTTTCAGTATGGACAATCTTACTCTACTTTACAAATACTATTGCTCTGAGTTTGGTTTTTACCTATGTTTATTTAAAAACTAATGGAAGTGTATTCTATGCAATTTTACTCCATGCCTTTTTTAATGCAGCGGCTAACATTACGTTTGATTTCTTCGGCGAGACTGAAAATGTTGCATTATTAACTTCAGTATATGTTCTAAACATCGTATTTGCCGCAATCTGTGGATTTGTTTTAATTAAGAGAATAAAGAACTGAGTTAAAAATCAAATCCTTTTGCATGCTGAACAAAGTCGAAGTATTGTTTGCATATTGTAGCAGATGTCATCTCCTACAAGCCAGCTGGTTCATTCGCTAAAAATGTCCACTGGACATTTTCTATACACTCTGTCCTTTACGAATTCGTCACTTCACAAAAATTCATTAGATACATAAGTGGGTATCTAATTGAGAAAAATACTTTTGTAGTTTTATTCCCTATATTTAACAAATAAACACACTAATTGGTGTATTTATTTAAACGTTAGGAATAATTTAAAGTAATTATTATTGAAATACAACGCATTTATTTCCTACAGTCATAGTCAGGATGGCGAGCTAGCACCGGGAATCGAGCGAGCTCTCGCGAAGTTTGCCAAACCCACTTTTAAACGTAGAGCTCTACATATCTTTAGAGATTCTAACGATCTCTCTATTTCTCCAGATCTGTGGGGTAAGATCGAAGAGGGTCTAGAGCAGAGTGAGTACGTGGTTTATTGTGCCTCTCCAACCTCTGCAAAATCACACTATTGCAATAAAGAAGTAAAATTCTGGCTGGCCAATAAATCCATAAATAATTTTTTAGTGGTACTCACCGATGGTGAGCTCATTTGGGATCATGAGAACAATGATTTCGACTGGGAAAAAACTACAGCAGTTCCCAAACTGCTTTCTGGGGCCTTTAAGAATGAACCGCTTTATGTAGATTTTCGGGATGACATTCCAAAGGAAGGTTTGAATCTCGATAATCCAGACTTTAAGTCCAAGCTTATTTATATCGCTGCCACACTCCATAAAAAACCAGTGGGTGATATGGTAGGCGAAGGTATTAAACAACACAAACGCACACTACGTATTCGGAATACGGCTTTAACAGTGGTTTTCTCATTAATGGCTTTAGCCTTAGCTCTTACTGTGTCTTCAATTAAAAGAAGGATTGCCTCTCAATTACATTTTCAGGCAAAAGCCATAGAATTGGAAGATCCTTCAATTGCCTTGAGAGTAGAAGCAGCAGCACTTAAACGCTATGATTTTTCAGAGTTTAGAAATACGGCGCTTTCTATTATCGCAAATAATACTTTTTATAAGATCCTCGCCAAAAGTGATTCAACCTACGTGGTGGATTTTGCGATGTCACCTGTAGATTCCGTTATGGCGGTGGGTTATAATAACGGAAGCGTAGCACTCATGAATCTTGAAGGTAAAATAATTCAAGAATTTAAAGCACATGATGATGAACTCAATTCAATAGCTTTTGCGCCAGACGGTAAGTCGGTATTGACTTCTTCTTATGATAAAACAGCTAGACACTGGAATCTGAAAGGCAATAAAATAGGTGAATTTTTAGGTCATACTGAGAGAGTGAACAAGGCAATATTCACACCTAATGGCAATAATATACTAACCGCTTCTAGTGATGGATCGCTACGTTTATTTGATATGACTGGAATGACAATTAGTTTATTTGTGGATGAAAACTATGCATTCGATGATGTTACTATTGCTGCCGACGGCCAATCTTTTCTAGCCTTAACGAGTGGATTAGATCAGAGTAATGCGATTATTTGGTCCATGGATGGTATCGATAAAACTGTATTGAGAATTCCATGGCTCACGGCTGTAAGTCTTTCGCCAAATGGCGAATCAATTATTGCAGGTCATGCTGATGGGATCACACGTCTTCTTAATAAAAAAGGAGATACGTTATGGCAATTTCAAGGTCCAGTTGCTGCGGTAATTTCAGTAGCTTTTGCGCCAGATGGCGAAACCATCCTTACTGCTTCAGCCAACGGAGACGGACAACAACTTGATACTCTTGGAACTTTGATTAATGAATTTAAGGGACATCATGAACCCGTCAATAAAATAAATTTTACAACCAATGGCAAGTCTGTGGTAACAGCATCTTTCGATAAAACCTTACGCCTTTGGCAACTAGAGCGAATAGAAAAGGCTGCCATTGAGGAATTTGACGGACTGCAAGGTTTTGTAAATGCTGTTGCTTTTTCGCCCAACGGAAAAAATGTATTTGCTTCTGATGAAACTGGCAAAGGATTTCTTTGGGATAACGAAGGAAAACTCATTGAGACTTTAGAGGATCCAAAATTTAAAATGGGGGCAGCTGTTTTCACTGATAATGGGAAATCAATTTTTGCTTCCTCCAGTGGAGAGATTTCCGTACGGTTCAGAAATTATAATCTGTCTTCGGGAAAAGCAACCACCCTATCAAAAGAATTTCAATTTTATAATACGGTGGCTATCACTCCCGACGGTTCTGCCGTTTTAGTGGTGCACCCTATGGCAGACGGTGCTGTTTTATGGGATATTAAAACAGACTCCACTACTACTTTTAGCAATTTAAGCGTTGCTTCAGCGGCTTTTGCTCCCGATGGAAAATCAATACTCATAGGTACTAAAGAAGGCAAGGCCAGACTCTTCGATCTGCAAGGGAAATTGCTTAAGGAATATGATGCTCATGGTTATGTATTTACGTCTTACGATTCCTATCCGGTGACTTCGTTAGCATTTACCGAGGATGGTAAAACCATTGCTATGGGAAGTGATGATGGCACTGTTCGTATTTCGAAGCTCAAAGGAAGAGTGCTGGCCGATTTTAAAGGCCACAAGGAGACCGTAAATTCATTGGCTTTTTCACCTGACGGAAAGTCTTTATTAAGTGTTTCCTATGATAAAACTGCTCGTTTATGGGATCTTAGAGGCACTTTGCTCAGTGATTTTAGTCGGCAAACCGGTGAAGTAAGTGCAATGGTCTTTTCACCCGATGGCAAGTCTATGTTGGCTGGAAGTACCGATGGTATGGTACGATTGATACGTTTTATCAATGTGGAAGATTTTCTGGATAACTATGTGCAGCCATTAAACATAGAACAAAGAACACTTTATGAAGTGGATTAGTAAGAACTACTCACAGGACGAAATAGTCAAATACCTTTAATACATGAGGGTGAAATACTCTTTGTGGCCATTGGTATCCCTGATTGCTTCGCAATTTCCTAATAGGAATAACTTCGTAGAATTTTAAGATATGATTTAGGGGCTTTTTTTAAAAATTAATATTTTCAATTTTTTCTTCTTTTAAAAAACATCTTCATTTGCAATGATATTTAATTGATAATATATTTATATTCGTAGAATTCTTGCAGAGTTCGCTCTCTTATAACTAAAAGTACTAAAATATATTATATTAAGTTATAACAGTACTGATCTAGACGTTGACAAAAAGTAAATATGGATAACACTATTAGCGAACAAATTCATTTCCCCACAATTAAGTATTCAAAAAGAGAAGAATCTTTTTTCCGTGCAATGAGAGAAAGGGTAAATTCCTACTTCCGAGATAATAATCTAACAAAATTTGCTACGCCATGGATGGTAGGAAAAGCTACTGTACAATTTGTTTTGTGGGTTGGTATTTATGCTCTTATTATTTCTAATAATTTTCAAGGGTGGAGTTTGTTTTTATTACAAATTGCCTTTTACTTTACTATATTTCTTGTATCTGTGGGTATAGCTCACGATGGTAGCCATAATGCTTATTCATCAAAAGCGATTGTTAATAAAGTAATGAATAGTGTATTCGATTTTATAGGTATAAATTCCTATATGTGGGATTTTAATCATATAAAATCGCATCACAACGTACCTAATATTCCCTTGTATGATTCTGCTATAGATTCCTTTAAATTATTTCGTTTTCATCCAAAAGCCAAATACTTTAAATTTCATAAATATCAACACATTTATATTTTTGGAATTTATTCATTTGCTACACTTTTTAAAATATTTTTTCTTGATTTCTTCTCTTTTAGAAGGAAAAGAATTGGCTTCCTTAAAATGCAAAAGCATTCATTGAAAAATATACTATGGCTAATTTTTACAAAGTTTGTAGTGATATCCTATACTCTTATATTGCCTTTAATAATTTTAGATGCTCCTACATGGCAAATCCTTTTAGGATTCCTTTGTGGTAACTTAATTGCTGGAATTATGTTAGGTGTTATTTTTCAGGTAACACACATTTCTAATCATTCTACTTGGCCCGAACCCGACATTAATGGTGTAATTGATAATTCGTTTGCTCGGCATATTATGGATACTACCGCAGATTTTTGTCCTCAAAATAAAGTGATCACCTGGATATCAGGCGGATTAAACAATCACGTAGCACATCATTTGTTTCCAGGAATTTCTCAAATACACCTTCCTGCATTAACAAAAATTGTTAAAGAAACTGCTAAAGAATATAATATTCCATATAAAGAATATCCAACCGTTTGGTCAGCATTGAGTTCTCATTTTGAAACCTTGAAAAAACTTGGAAATCCAATCCTACCACAAATGATTTCAGTATAATTTAACAATATGAAAGACAACCCTTTAACTATGAATATGCTGTTGGATCAGCTAATAGACCTAAACATCATTCAGCTTGCGGCTATCCCTATGATTCTTCTGGTTGTGTTGGAATGGGTCTTTACAATTATTCAAAAAAAAGATTTCTATGACAGCCTTGACACTGTTTCTGCAACATTTATTGGTCTGGTAAATGTTGGGATTTCAGCAGTTTTGAAATTGGGAATTTATGGAATCATTTTATTTTTTTATAACATTGTTCCATGGAGCATTCCAAGAGAATGGTGGGCTTATATTCTTTGTATTATTTCTATTGATTTTTGTAGATATTGGTCTCATAGATTAACTCATGTTAATCGTTTTTGGTGGGCAACTCATGTGACTCATCATAATTCAGAGAAATATAACTGGTCTGTATCTTTTAGATTGGGTTGGACACAACACATTAAGATTATCTTTTTTATTCCAGTAGCGTTAATGGGTTTTGATCCTGTCCTCTTTTTTATATGTCACCAAATTGAAGTGCTTTATCAATTCTGGATACATACAGAATATATTAGAAAACTACCTGCTCCAATCGAATACATTTTTACAACTCCTTCTCATCATAGGGTACATCATTCAAGGAATGATAATTATATTGATAAAAACTTTGGATCGACATTTATAATTTGGGATAGAATATTCGGAACCTTTCAAGAAGAAATTGAGAAAGCTGATTATGGCATTACCAAACCCGTTAATTCTTATAATCCTATTAAGTTAAATTTCCATGAATGGAAAGATATTATTAATGATGTTTATAAGAGTCGTTCATTAAAAGAAGCTTATGCAATGACCTTTACAAATCCATCTAAATTAGATGCTGTTAAAAGTAAATTTAATGATGTTAATTTCAAAAACTGTGAACTGGAAAATAAAATGACTACTAGTGATTTAAATATTAATGAAATGGAAATGGAAAAGAATCTTGATTAAAGCTTCAAGAATAATACAATTTTTCCTTCCTTAGTTAATAGAAATCTATTCAAATTAAGAATCCTTCCTTTCCAAAGAAAAACTGCAATTAGCAAAGCATTATGGCTAATAGCGTAACAATTAAGCTTCTGAATCGTCTTCTTGTTGAACTAAAATTATTGATATGATAAAGATCAAAATACCTTTCACCATTGCCTTTCTAATAATTTTTTCTTTTATATCATGTAATGAGAAATCTGATATATCTACTTCAAGTTTATCAAAACAAACATCACAAGTTTTAACTTCTCAACAATGGCAGGAAGACCTTAACGAATTATATACTCATTTAAAAACAGACCATCGAAATCTTTATCATACATCAACACCATCAGATTTTGAAGAGCTTTATCTACAAATAAAGAAAGATATACCTAATCTATCAGATCAAGAAATTATCGTACAATTTGCCAAATTTGTGGCTTTAACTAATGATGGCCATACGAGACTAACAATACCACTTCAAGAAGGTATTGGTTTAAGTCAAGCCCATTCTAAAACACCACTTCCTTCTGATTCTACACTTGTATTTAGACATCTTCCTATTGAATTCTATTGGTTTGATGATGGGCTATTTATAACAAAAGCAACTGAACAATATCAGTATTTAATCGGGAAAAAAGTACTAAAAATTAACGAAACCACTATAAGCGAAGCTCTTGAAAGTGTGCGTGCAATATCGCACTATGATAATGAGTATGGTTATAAATTAATAGCCCCTTCAAAATTAAGTGTTTTAGAAATTCTTAAAGCTCAAAATATTTCTACTGAAAATAATGAGGTAGAGATAACAATTGAAAAAGAAAAAGAGCAAATTACCATTTTACCATTAAATCGATTCTCAAAAGCCGTTTTTTTAGACAATAGTAAAAGATATAAAAATGAAGAAACAATTATTAGTAGACAAAAGAATGATGTCTACTATTGGTATAAATATATTGAAGATAAAAAAACTGTTTATCTTCAACTAAATCAAATGAATTATGCTGAAAGTGGAACAGGCTTAATAAAATTTATTAGTAATCTTAATCAATTTATTAAAGCAAATGAGGTGAATCGTATCATATTAGATTTACGAAACAATTTTGGGGGAGATAATACTTATTCACTTCCAATTGCAAATCTTATTATAAAAAACCCTAAGCTTAATGAAATTGGAAGTTTTTATACTCTTATTGGAAGGAAGACATTTTCAGCAGCTCAATATCTAGTAAACGACTTGAGAAAATGGACAAACGTCATTTTTGTAGGTGAGCCTACAGGTGCTTCTCCAAATTCATATGGGGATTCAAGAAAAACACGCCTCTCAAACTCAAACTTAACCGTTAGAATATCAACCATTTACTGGAGAGATTGGACTAGTAATGAAAAAAGAAAGTGGAATGCTCCCGATATCCCTATAGAAAATAAAGCTTCTGACTTTTTTTATAATAAGGATACTGCATTAACTACTTGTTTAAATTTTAAAGTATCCGAGGAATTGGTTGATACTTATATTAATTTGTATAAAACAGGAGGTATGCAAACTGCGGAGCGACTTTACCTTCGTGTAGCTCTTGATTGGGAAAGAACACCTAAAGAAGTTTCTAGTGTACAGGATAAATTAGTTGAATGGATGTCGGATAATAATAAAAAATAATCCTTTAGCCCTAACAAATCATAGAAATAATTGTGGAATAAGTTCTTAAACTAAACTTTTTGTATAAAATATTTATAATATAATTTGTATATAATTGATATATCAATTATATTTGTATCAATAATATAAATTATGAATATTTCTCTACCCTCAGATACAGTTTTTCATTCCATCGAAAGTACTATAAAAGAGTATCGTAAATTCTCTCAAAAAAATATTTCTAATAAAATTAATGATATTACTATTGATCAGGGAATGGTCCTATTGTATCTTAATAAATATCAAGAATTAACACAAAAAAAAATAGCGGGCTTGGTTTTTAAGGATAATGCTTCTATGACGCGTATGATTAATCTTATGGTCAAAAAAAAATATTTAAAAAGATCAATAAACGAGCAAGATAGAAGAAGGTTTAAACTAGAAATCACATCTAAAGGAAAAGAAATTTTAATGAAGTTATCTTCAATTATATCAGACAATAGAAATAAATCACTTGCAAAAATCACACAGAAGGAATTACAACAACTAGAAACTATATTGAATAAAATTAAGTTCAACTTAAATTAAACAAACACTATGAAAAATTACAGATCACTAAGACTAATAATCATAACATTATTAATGTTTCAAACCATTGAAGTTAGGGCTCAAGATATTGATACAGGTTTAACCAGTAAACAAATAAGTGTTGTTATTGATTCTATTGGGAATAAGTTAAAGGCGAATTATATTTTTCCGGAAGTGGCAGATAAAATGGCTGAAAAAATTGAAGAGAAAGAACAAAAAGGGTTATACAAATCAATAGATGATCCACGCAAATTTGCAGACATACTTACAGAAGACCTGCGATCAATCAGTAAAGACAAACATATCCGGGTCACGTACGATCCAGAAAGAATAATGGAATACAATCAAAGAATTACTGCTGAAGACAGTATTAAATTCCTTAATAACTATGTAAATAATTTGAAGCGCAATAATTTTGGGTTTAATGAAATGAAGATTTTAGAAGGGAATATTGGCTATCTTAATTTAAGAAGTTTTTCTAATGTAGAATATGGAGGAGAGACTGCTGCGGCAGCCATGAATTTTTTAAGCAATACTGATGCAATAATTATTGATCTGCGAAATAACGGTGGTGGTAGCCCGGAAATGATACAATTAATTACCAGTTATCTATATAATAGTGAGCCTGTACATTTGAACAATTTTTATTGGAGACCTTCCAATAGACATACCCAAACGTGGACATTACCACATGTTCCTGGAAATCGTAATCCTGACGCCGATGTGTATATTCTGACTAGCAAAAATACCTTTTCAGCAGCCGAAGAATTTAGTTACAACTTAAAAAACTTAAAACGCGCCACTTTAATAGGCGAAACTACAGGAGGTGGAGCTCATCCTGGAGGAACCGAAATGGCTAATGAAAGATTTATGATATGGATACCAACAGGAAGAGCTATTAACCCAATAACCAATACCAACTGGGAAGGAACTGGCGTAACACCACATATAGAAGTGAAAGCAGATGATGCCTTAATGATAGCTCGTATTAAAGCACTTGAAACACTTAAAAATAAAAATACAGATGAGGAAATTATAAAGTTTTATGATTGGTCCTTACGTGAGCTTAAAGCAATGAGTAAACCTGTGACATTAGAAGAACCAGTTCTCAAATCGTATATGGGAACCTATGGCCCCCGAGTTATAAGTTTTGAGGATGGAAAATTATTCTATCAAAGAGGTTCAGGCACTAAATACGAACTTGTACCAATAAGTCAAAATGAATTTATGCTTATAGGTTTATCATATTTTAGAGTAAAGTTTTTATCAGAAAATAATAAAGTAATAGCTTTAAAAGGGCTTTACGAAGCCGGCAATACAGATAAGCATTTGAAAGAGAAAGATTAAGATTCAATTTTTTTAATTTTTAAAGTAGGCTAAAGGAATCACAATTTGTGATTCCTTTTTTATTCTTTAGAGTTCATATTGTAGCAGTATCCATCCCTTTTAATATCACAAAATCAGCATTTAAATAGAAAAATTGTATCTTTAATCTCTATAAACACTTTTTTAAAAATGAAAAAATGAAAAAATGAAAAATCAACTAATTGGTCTAATTACTCTTGCCCTATTGACTTTAGTAGCCTGCAAACAGCCTGAAGTGGTTGAAGAAAGCGAATCGCCAGATTATGCTGCATTTGATAAACAAGTAGAGGTTATTCGCTCCTTTTACCAAGCCCATAGCGATGAGGACTTGGAGACTCAAAGGGCTATGCTCTCCGATACCATGGAATGGAGTCCGGCAGATTACAACGGCAATAAATGGCTTGGAAAAGAAGATTATCTCACTGCTATAAAAGGCTATCACGACGCTTTTGATAACATAAAATTTGCTGCAGGTGTTGTTACGTCCGATTCCCTAATCAACGGCTTCTGGTCAGGTTCAGTTTACCCAAAAGAAAACGCGAGTATCATCCCTGACGTGATTCGGGTCTATGGTACGTGGACCGCTACTCATACCGAAAGCGGGAAAGAAACAGGTGCGAAATGGTTTAGCCTTGTGGGAGTTAATACGGATGGTAAGATTGTTTCAGCCTCCGATTATTTTGATGTCAATGGACTGGCTGTACAAATAGCTCAAGAAGAAGAGGAAGAAGAATAATTAATATCTTACAAAAAAGATTAAAGGAGGCTAAATTTATTGGTCTCCTTTTTATTTATAACTTGCGCTCAAAATAAAATCACAAATATGAAAACTTATCTTCCAATCTTATTATTACTATTTATAGTTTCATGTAGCTCTAAACCAAAAGTAAATTTTTCAGGAGACCTAGAAATTGGAGTTGAACAATCTGGAGTTCTAGAACAAAAAGTTGCAAAATCTTATCAAATTCAATTAGATTCAAATTCATTTGTGTTAGTGCAGTCAATCAAAAAACTGTTGATGTAGTTGTAAAACTCTTTAATGAAGAAGATGAAGAAATAGAAAGTTTTGACAACCCAGCAAGAGGTCTTGAACAATTTTCTTTCACAATTAATAAATCTGGTAATTACCGATTGGAAGTTGCACCTTTTAAAGAAGAATCAGGTGATTATTCTATAGTAATTGAAACTGTTGAAGCTATTGCTTCCGAACCTAGCAAAAGAATAGATCAGCTTCTATCTTTTTATTCTAATGATGCTCCTGGAGCAGTTATTGGTGTGATAGATAATGGTGAGATGGTTTTCTCTAAAGCTTACGGTAAGGCTAATTTAACTCATAATCTAGATTTTAAAATAAATACACCAACCAATATTGGATCTGTGTCGAAACAGTTTACAGCATTTGCCATATTACTTTTAGAACAACGAGGGTTACTATCGTTAGAGGATGATGTTAGAAAACATATTCCTGAACTTCCAGATTTAGGAGAGGTTAACACTATTAAAAATCTTTTGAATCACACCAATGGATTTAGAGAAGTATATAATTTAATGCCAATCACAGGCTGGGATGGTGAAGATAAATTGTTAAGGGATGAAGTTCTCAATATATTAAAGAATCAAAAAAAGTTA
Organism: Flavobacteriaceae bacterium; assembly: GCA_965250265.1. GTDB lineage: Bacteria > Bacteroidota > Bacteroidia > Flavobacteriales > Flavobacteriaceae > PRS1. Next base: position 110,598 of record CBDFNO010000015.1, read on the forward strand.
CAAGCATCACCTGGAGAAGAATATAATTATAATAATTCCGCTTTTATTATGCTAGCAGAAATTGTTGAACGAAAGACAGATTCTAAATTTCCAGATTGGATGAAAGAAAATGTTTTTGAACCTCTTGGCATGGTAAACACGTATGTGAGATCTGATCCTAGTCAAATTATTCCTAAATCATCACAGGGCTATTCTTCTGGAGAAAATGGACTTGTTGAATCAGGAGATCTTTATGCGGCTTATGGTGCTGGTGGAATTTACACTACTCCTGCCGATCTAGCGAAATGGTTAAAAAACTTTGATAAGCCCGATGTTGGAGGCAAAGAAATTATTGAAAAAATTGTAACTGCTGGTATTCTAAATGATGGAGATACTTTGTCGTATGGTTTAGGAATTGGTGTTGGAAAATATAAAGGTCTTAAAAGATATGCTCATGGTGGTGCAGATATTGCGCATCGTGCTATGATGGTTTATTTTCCTGAAATTAATTCTGGAGTAATTACATTAAGTAATAATGCCTCTTTTCAAGGATCAATAGCTAATGAAATAGTCAACATATACTTTGCTGATAAGCTTGAAGATGAAGAAAAAGATGAAGAAGAGACCGAAGATCCTGAAAGTATTGTTGTTGATGAAGAAATACTAGAAAACTATATAGGCAAATACAAAGCATCATCAATTGGACTTGTTATAGAATATAAATTGGAAGATGGTGCAATAGTAGCCTATCCAACTGGGCAATCATCATTGCCATTAAAACCAACATCAAATACTACTTTTCAATATGAAGGTATAGATGCAACAGTAGTTTTTAGTATAGATGATGAAGGTAAAAGTACGGGAGCTGTACATGCACAAGGCGGAACCGATTATGATTTAACAAAACTTCCTCCATTTGATCCAACACTTTCAGAACTTGAGATTTATACTGGAAAATATTTCAGCGAAGAGCTGGAGACCTTCTATACAATTGTAGTAAAAGATAGTGCTATGGTTGCCAAACATAGAAACTTAAAGGATATTACATTATCACCAATTGAAGATGATACATTTAGTGGGAATGTGTATTTTATTCGTGAATTAGCTTTTAAAAGAAATTCACAAGGAAATATTGATGCCTTCACAGTCTCTAATGGAAGAACCAGAGGAATCCATTTTGAAAAACAATGATGCTTTAATTTTAGAGCTTCTATAATAACTTAATTGTCATAGAGAACTTGTTTAAGTATCTCATTTAAAACTAAAGGATTTACTTAACTGTAAATCCTTTTTTGTAGCAGATAGATATCTATTTACTATTACTGTTTCATCGCTTTATTAATTTAGATATAGTAGTTTGATTATTATCATTATATTCTATTTGGAATTTGCTAACTTGTACTCAAATCTAACTTCAGAAATATGAAATCTATTAAAATTTGCTTTTTTCCATTACTTATAATTGTACTATTTAGTTTTAATTCCTTCGCTCAAAATACATTAGCCGAAAAACTAGGTTATGAGGCTAATGCAAAATTATTGATTATACATGCTGACGATCTTGGAGTCGCACATTCAGAGAACTTAGGAAGTATATTGGCTATGAGATCAGGTATGGTGAATTCAGCCAGTATAATGATGCCCTGTCCATGGGTGTCTGAAATAGCTAATTATGCAACAAATAACCCAAAAGCAGATTTTGGCTTACACCTTACATTAACCAGTGAATGGGAGACTATGAAATGGGGCCCTGTAACTTCAATAGATAAAGTTAAGAGTTTGGTTAATGATTATGGATTCTTCTATGCCAATTGTGAAGATTTCGAAAAAAATGCGGCTATAGAGGATGTCGAAATTGAGCTTCGATCTCAAATAGAACAAGCCTTTAAAATGGGTATTAAACCAACACATATTGATACTCATATGGGATGTTTAAGATATTCTCAAGAACTAGTGAATCTATATTTAAAATTGGGTAGAGAATATAAAATACCTGCAATGATTGATAAAGTTTCATTTCAACAAATTTCACAAAAAACTAAAGATTTGATTGATGATAAAAGTCTAATTATTGAAAAAATAATCACCGCAAATCCTTCAGATTTTGAATCTGGAATGGCTAACTATTATGAAAAGGTTTTGAAAAACCTTACGTCAGGAGTTCAAATTTTATTAATTCACACAGCTTTTAATGATACAGAAATGCAAGCCCTCACTATAAATCATCCTAACTGGGGAGCCAAATGGCGTCAAGAAGATTTTGATTTCTTTACAAGTGAAAAATGCCAAAAAATAATTAAAGAAGAAAATATTAAACTCGTTACTTGGAGACAAATTCAGCAATTTATATACGCTCATTAAGTTAACTGCTTACAGTTATTTAAGAATAATATTAAAAAAGAAGTCTTTAAAAAGAATAGATCATATTGATTACAATTAAAAAATCCTAAAAATGAGTACTAAAACTAGCAAAAAAAGATATTACCATATTGTTTTATTGGTGATGTTAATTTTTTTCGTCATTTCATTTATCACAAATATTCTCAATTCTATAATAGTTGATGTTAAAGAGAGCTTTGATTTGAGTTTAGCGATGACCGGATTTCTGCCATTTTCGTTTTTCATTGCCTATGGAGTAATGTCAATCCCTTCCGGATTCCTCTCTGAAAAATATGGGAATAAGTCCCTTTTGGTATTTTCATTTGTTTTAATGACCATTGCTTCTTTGGTCTTTGTTATTTCACCAAGTTATCTGGTTTTTAGTTTTACCTTGTTTACACTTGGAAGTTGCATGGCTATCCTACAAGTCATCATCAACCCAATGTTACGCATTGCTGGTGGCGAAGAACATTTTGCATTTAATTCGGTAGCTGCACAATTGGTCTTTGGAGGCGCATCTTTTGCAAGTCCTTTTTTATACAAATATTTGGTTGATGATAGTTCAAGTGAAAATTTAGCGTCCTATTTAAGAAGTTTTGTCCCCGAAAATTTACCTTGGGCTTCTTTATATGTGGTTTTTGCGGCACTCGCTTTTATACTTTTAATTATAGTAATTATTACAAGGTATCCTAAATTTGAAAAGGCTGAAGACGAAAAAGCAGGAGATTCAAGTTCATACTTAGACTTGCTTAAAAATAAATATACGCTCCTATTTTTTTTAGGCATCTTTTGTTATGTAGGAATTGAACAGGGAATAGGCAATTGGATCTCGCAATTTTTATCTGAATATCACGATCTAGACCCTCAAACCGTAGGCGCAGATACCGTTGCATATTTCTGGGCAATGTTAACATTTGGTTGTATTCTTGGCCTTGTCTTATTAAAAGTAATGGATAGTCGTAAACTATTAATTGTAGCCACCATTGCAACCATTGCATGTTTAATCTTGGCGCTTACAAGCTCTGCTGAAATAGCTTTAGTTGCTTTTCCATTACTAGGATTCTGCATTTCAGTTATGTGGTCAATTATTTTCTCTTTAGCACTTAATTCTGTAAAGACTTATCATGGTTCTTTATCAGGAATATTGTGTACCGGAATTGCCGGTGGAGCAATTATGCCTTTTATTGTGGGATTAATTGGTGGCGCAACTTCATTAAAAGCCGGTATGTTTTTTTTAATAATTCCATTAGGTTTTATTTTGTCCATTGGTTTTTGGGCTAAACCATTAATTACTAACAAAACCATCAGTTTAAAAAAAGCTAGTAAATGAAAGAATATTTAGGTGTCGATCTTGGCGGCACCAACTTTAATGTAGGCCGTGTAAAGAATGGAGTCGTAATTTTCGAATCATCCAATGCAGTAAATAGAAGCGTTAGCGAAGACGAGCTGATTAAAATGCTTTTTAAAACAATCGATGCCGTTATTACAAAAAATACAATAAGTATAGGCGTTGGTGTTCCAGGAATTTTAGATCCCGTTTCAGGAGTTATTTACGATATTCAAAACCTACCCATGTGGAAAGAGGTGTCGTTAAAAAGTATATTAGAACAACGCTATAATTTACCCGTTTTTTTAAATAATGATGCTAATTGTTTTGCTAAAGGAGAAAAAGTTTATGGCTCTGGAAAACCCTATGCTAATTTTGTTGGGCTTTCTATTGGAACTGGACTAGGAATGGGCGTTATTCTTAACAATCAATTATATAGTGGCGAACTTTGTGGTGCTGGAGAAATTGGTATGGTAACTTATAAAGACAGTATTATCGAGGACTATGCAAGCAGTTTATTCTTCGCTAAAAAGTACAATCAAAACGCAAAAGAGTTAAGTGATTTGGCTGCTCATGGAGATTCAAAAGCAATACACGCCTTTACTGAATTTGGCGAACATTTAGGGAATGCAATTAATAACATCCTATACATGTATGCTCCAGAAGCAATTGTGATTGGTGGTTCCATAAGTAAGTCCTACGCTTTATTTAAGCAATCTATGGAAGACACTATAAAGTCCTTCGCTTATCCAAAACAAATTGAACATTTAAAAATAGAAGTCTCAACTTTAAAAGGGAATGCGATTTTAGGTGCTGCAGCTTTATGCATTGAGTAAATTTTTACTCAGGCTTTACATCCCAATTTAAAATAGCATTCCATAACATAGGTGCATCATGATGGTTTAAATAACGATGCAACGGGTTAAATGTAAATGCGACCACTCGACCCTTTCCAACAGGAATGTCAAAAATAGCACCTTGACCAATAATTTTACTTTCATTTTTTACCATTCCGGAAAGCACATATTTACTTTTAGATTTCTCTTTAGATTTTGCAACAGCTAACGAATCTGGTTTATAATCTTGCATACCCATAATCTCTCCCGAATATACTTTTTCGTCTTTAAGTTTGCCTGTTCCATATTGCATTACCATATGATTACGCTTATATTTTCCAACTTGATATAATTGTAAATTGCCTCTAAATACATGTGTAACTTCTGGGTAACCATTCATAATATGATGTCCATTATTTCTAATTTTTGTCGTAACTATTGATCCTGGATGAAATAAATTGCCAGAACTGTAGGTTGATAATTCTCGTGTAATTCCGGTTTCGGCTGCCATACGAGTTGCATTTGCTAGCGCAATTAATGTTCCGCCTTTCTCAACAAACTGTTTTAGGTGATGCATGCCATCAAAACCTGGACCTCCAGTCATATCGTTGGTAGCATCAGGATAACCATGGTGAGGATATTCTTCAGTTTTTGTATATGGCATTGGCCCCCATTTTGTGTCGATACCATGAATCATGGTTTCTACACTTCCCGAAGTATGAGGTATTAAAATCACATCAAAACGATTATTTAAATTACCCTCTTTTAAATCGTCTTTGTCAATAGATGTATAAGGAATTTTTCGATTTTCAAAAGTAAAACGTGCCCAACCTTCGGCTTGAGTATTATACCAAGTATGATAAATTGCAATTCGCGGTAGTTTAACGGAACGAGTTGATGTTTCTGATAATGATGAAGATTTAATAACGTCTAATCCCATACTATTAATAAGATCTGATGTGTTTTTATCTGCTCCCGAAATTATAATACTACCACTTCCTAATTCTTCTTTTTTTACTGTAGTTGTTTCTATAGTTATTGAAATTTTTACTTCAGAATTTTTTGAAGCTACTTCATATAACATTGGCAATACTTCATTTTGTGCTTTGTAATTGATTATCATATTTGAGCCACTACCAGAATCGAATCCAGTAACTTTAACATCTTTAGTAATTAGTTCAAGTCCGTCCATAGAAAATCCATCAGCTTTAGTAACTACTTCAACATCTACACCATACATTAAACCATAGGTCCAGGCAATATCATCGTAAGGATTATGTTTTGCTTTTTTAGGATAATCTTGTTTTGAAAGTAATGCGTCAGCAAATCCGCTATAAGGCTGATTAAGTACTACAACATACTCGCCTTTATTGTCACCGCTTTTTCTACTATGTACTTCGATTCCTTGCACTCGCAACTGATTTACCAAATAAGTAACCATGTTCGGATCGCGTTGTTCTTTATTAATTACATAAGCAAAATTTCCACCTTGCTCCCATTTGTTAATGTTATTGACACCTTTTTGATAGAAGTTTTTTAGTAGCTGATTGCCATTATTAGCAGCATAACTTAAAGAAGCCACCACTCCAGATTGCATATAATTTGTATTGTTTCTTGACGACCACAATACTTTTTCGGTTGGTGGTACAGGACGATACCATTGTCTTGAATGCACTGGATCGCCAGCATATTTACTATTAGAAAGATCTCTCATAAATGTGTTCGCTCCTCCATTACCAAAAGTTTCATAAAATCTGCCAACAGAATTATGGTTATTCGCAACCCAAATTCCATATCCGGGCCACCAGCCATTATAAAACGCCCAAGTAAAAACTCCTGGAAGCCCTTCGGCAGTAACTTGAGTTAAATCGTGGTTTCCCATAACCTGCCACTCGCCTATCGTAATAGGATCTATATACGTATTATAAGGTCCTGTTCCTGTTGAGATATATAATAATGGCACAGACTCATGTAAGTCTAACATCCCAATTGGATGATACTCGTAAAAAATATCAAAAATGGCTTTTGTTAAAGCTTGAGATACTTGCAAGCCGTCACGATTATTATCATGAAACACATATTTTCCCCAATAAGGAGGTGAACTACGCAAACCATCATCTATTACTTTTTTACTTTTTGTGTAACGATAATACCAATCTACTTGTTTGTCTCTTCCATCAGGTTCCGATACAGGATTAATCAACGTAATAACATTATCTCTTATGTTCTGAATATCATAACTCTCATCTACAAGAAGCCTGAATGTTAATTCCATAAGCATTTCCGGCGAGCCCATTTCTGTAGAATGTAAACCTCCATTGAGGTAATACATAGGTTTTGTTTGAGATACCAAATTCTCAACATCGCTAGTTTTAATAGTTCTTGGATCTGCTAATTTGTTTAAATTTTGTTTATATGAATCCAGATTATTTAAGTTTTCAGGACTCGAAATAATAAGTAAATGAATTGGTCTTCCTTCTTCTGAATTGGCAACAGTTACCATTTTCATTCTATCAGACTTTGATGCTAAAATTTTATAATAGTTATAGATATCTGCCGTATGATGCATTACACCTGGAGCACCTATTATTGTTCCAAAATGCTCTAACGGTGAAGGCAACTGCGAAGATGCTGGAAATGTTTGTAATGATCTTGGCAAAAAACGGGTATCAGTAGTATATTCTTTTATTAAATCGGCATAGGTTTTATCTAAATCTTGTGCTGATAATTGTGTAATAGCTACAAAAAAAACAAAAAAGGTTAGGGCTTTTTTTAGTTTGGTTAGAAATATCATATTGGTTGGTTTAGTTAAGAACTCAAAGCATAATTACAACTTATTACACGAATAACCAAATGTTGCAGTTTTTCAATTCTATTAAAAAACCATTAGATTTGTAGGTGTATATATAATAGATATAAAGTTACCAGTAACTATATACCTACCTTGTGCCTAATCGCTTTTTGAAAAAGCAGAATTTGATATTAAAACGTCCTTCATTAGCGGTGAAGCAGATCCATGTCCGACTACAGACGATTGTTATACCATCGTTATGAAACCGAACTCAGTTTACGAACAAATTGTCGTGAGAGCCGAATCCACTGCAGTTGATTCTGGTAACCCCACCGAGCTGTGTACTCCCGTAAGCCCCTTTCTTTCAAATACGACAAGCGCTCCATGTGACTTCGCCATTCCTCCTCAGTTGGTTCCCTCTTAAGGACTTTTCTAGCGAGTTCCCGAATAGCTTTATCCATTGCTCCGAATTCTTCGTGAGAGGCAATATTTGCAGCAATGATTGAACATGAATTCTCGTTCGCATCCAGGTTGTCTAATTCCATAGTCCGTCCCAAACACACCTTTGCCCGATCCTCGAGATCTAGTAGGGCTTCTAATATATGTGACGAGTGCCCATCTGACTCACTGGGGAGTTCTCGGTGAGTCGAGCGCGACTCAATCTCAGATGACCCAACGTCGGGGGCGTCCACTACGGAAGCCACTTGTGCGATCACATACTCAAGTCCTTCTTCGGTACTCACACTCAGTTTGTTAGCGAGCGTTGGATGATAACTCCTGACTTCTTTATGGGAGAGTTCATGCCTAATTGGAAGAACGATTTTTTCACCGAAATTCTCTTTACCAAGCAAAGCATCAAGTTCTTCTTGTGGCCACTTCTTGGCGAAAAAGGATCTGCTCAAAATGACAACTCCGTACCGGGAACGGCTAAGCCCTTGATTGATTTTCTTCCTTAGCTGATCTCCCAAGCGAATTTCATGTTCGTCAAGCCAAACCGTGAGACCGCGCTGCCGAAGTCCATCGGCGAGAGGTTTGACTACCGTCAGTTTGTCTTCCGAAGCATAAGATATAAATATGTCATATGTTGAATTATCCATTTGCACTTCCCCGTTTCAGTTCATGTATTTCTATTGTTCGGCAATACATGTTATTAATGCATTGAAGTTAAGTATAATACGCGAAAAATAAAAATTAAACAGAATACATTTAACATTCTTATTATTAATTAACTAATGATGATCGACGAATAACTCTCCATAAAATAATGTTCGATTTCCACTTAATATATGAAACTCTCGACATATTTAAGAAGCAACATATTGTAAACTTAAGACGTGTATAATTAATGCGGTTAGTTGGATATGTCAAGGAATTTTTCCTACGTTACTAAATCTCTAACTACTTCGAAAATCTTAAACTCACAGCCTCGCTTATTCCCCACTCCGAGTATAAGCCACACACGAAATAGTTAAAAACAAGTTCTTCGGTAAATTCATATATTTACTAAACAAGAAATGGCGACGCCGAAGCCAAAACGCAAGGCTGTCAGTCCGCACAAATCATACACAAACACGTTATAACACAATTAAAATGACATGATATGAATAAATGGTTAATACTTTTACTAGCGCTTACATTTTCAACCTATAGTCAAAATAAACAAGTTGAGTCTATTCTTAATTGTGAATTTATTCAAGGATTGACACCTTCAGACAAATACCATTGTGGTCAAATTTCAGTTCCAGAAAATCATGATGATCCAAATGGAAAAAAAATACAGATTTCCTATATTGTGCTTCATGCTAAAGACATATCATCAAAGGCTTATCCCATGGTATTCCTTTCTGGAGGTCCAGGCGGAAATTTAATTTCGTCTGCACAAATTTCGAATTTTTTAACCAATCCAATAAGGGAAAAAAGAGATGTCATTCTTGTTGATCAAAGAGGTATAGGCTATTCGTCTGCTTTACCAAATTTATATGAAGAAATTTATGACATCATGGCAAAAAACGCAACTGATGCTGAAGAACTTGACCTTTATAATATTTTAATTAAGAATTATAGTGATAGATGCAAAGACCAAAACATTCATTTAGAATATTACAACACCTTTCAAAATGCAAAAGATATTGGTTTGCTTATGAAACATTTAAATCGTGATAAGTTTAATATCTATGGTGGATCTTATGGTACACGCCTTGCGCGTGTAGTTCAAGAATTATATCCTGAATATCTCAATGCTGTTATCCTTAACTCACCTAATCCAATAAAGGGAGATTTTTTAGTTGATCGCTTAAAGAGTTATGCTCTGGCTTTAGAGCGTATGCTAGACTATTGCAAAAATGACAGTGTTTGCAACTCAAAATATCCATTGCTTAAAACCGATTATCTTTTGGCTTTAAATAGGCTTAAAAAAAATGCTCTTGAGCTCAATATCAAAGGAAAACCTTTTTATCTAAATTCACATGACGGTGTATATTTTTTAAGAAGACAGTTGTACAGGAACAATGCTAAAACCATGATTCCATTATTAATTAAAGAATACTTGGATGGTGGTGGTCCGATCATTAATAATCTGGTAAAAAATGAATTCGGACCGGGTTATAATTTTGCCATGTGGTTGGCTGTTGAACGGTATGAAATGTTTAATGAATACAACAACGCCGAGGTCATTGATGAAGTTTATGATAAGCTTGAACTTTTACCAGTAAAACTGGGCTTATTCTCACCTGTTTATCTAGCCATGAAAAAGCTTCACAACAGTACGCTTTCAGAAAACCAGAAGAATTTTCAAATTTCAGCTGTTCCTACTATTATTACTGTAAATCATTTTGATCCTGTAACACCTCCAGAAAATGGACATATCCTTATGAAAAAATTGAGTAAGGGTAAACTTTTTATCCTTGATGAAGCTGGGCATGGTGGCGGAAATTTTGAATGTCGAACCAAGATAATAATAGCATTTATGGATAATCCTTCTGGTACTTTAGATACGTCCTGCTTTAATGTATATAGAGAATAACTTAACAATATATTCAAAAGCTTCCTTTGTTAAATATTATATCTAGTTTCTTTGTTTAATTGGAGTTTCATACCTTTAAAATCAATTAACTATCCAACTAAAAATATTTTTGATTATGAATAAAATTATTAAAACATCATGTCTATGGCTTTGCATCATAGGAATGATAATTTCTGGACAAGCACAAGACATTAATGAAGACACTTTTAGTGGTTTAAAGTTTAGAAACATTGGACCAGCAATGACTTCAGGAAGAATTGCAGATATCGCTATTCATCCTGACAATGAAAACATTTGGTATGTTGCCGTTGGCTCTGGCGGCGTATGGAAAACTATGAATTCTGGTACAACATGGAAACCAGTATTTGACAAACAATCGGTATACTCTATTGGATGTGTGACGATAGATCCTAACAATCCACATACCATTTGGGTTGGTACTGGAGAAAATGTAGGTGGACGTCATGTTGCTTTTGGTGATGGCATTTATGTAAGTCATGATGATGGTGTGACTTGGAAGAATATGGGATTGAATAACTCTGAACACTTATCCAAAATAATTGTACATCCAGAAAATTCAGATATTATTTGGGCAGCATCTCAAGGACCACTCTGGACTAAAGGTGGAGAACGTGGTGTATATAAATCTTCTGATGGTGGAAAAAGTTGGAAAAGAACTTTAGGTAATAGTGAATGGATTGGAGCGACTGATATGCTTATTGATCCAAACAACCCGAATATTTTATACGCAGCAACATGGCAAAGACAAAGAACAGTAGCTGCATATTTAGGAGGAGGTCCAGGTTCTGGATTACATAAAAGTACTGATGGCGGAGACACCTGGAAAAAACTTACTAAAGGTATTCCAAAATCTAATTTAGGAAAGATTGGTCTCACAATGTCTCCATTTAATTCGGACGTAATTTATGCTGCAATTGAATTAGACAGAAAAAAAGGTGGTGTTTTTATGTCTACAAATCGAGGAGAATCATGGTCAAAACAATCGGATGCTGTTTCTGGAGGTACTGGTCCTCACTATTATCAAGAATTGATTGCTTCACCTCATCATGAAGGCACTCTTTATTTTATGAATAATAGTGCATTGGTTTCAACAGATCATGGTAAAACATTTAGTAGAATGAGTAGGTCTAATCAGCATAGTGATAGCCATGCAGTAGTATTTAAAAAATCTGACCCTAATTATTTATTATTTGGAACTGATGGAGGTTTATATGAAAGTTTTGATGGTACAAAAAGTTGGAAATATATAAGAAACTTACCTATTACACAGTACTTTAAAATTGCAGTTGATGACGCTAAACCGTTCTATAATATTTATGGAGGTACACAAGATAATGGTTCGCATGGTGGTCCTTCACAAACTAAGAGTTCAGATGGTATTGCGAGCGCAGATTGGTGGAAAACCTTAGGAGCTGATGGTGCTCAAACTGCTACTGAACCTGGAAATCTAAATATTTCTTATGGTGAATTTCAGCAAGGTGTACTTTGGAGAGTGGATAAAAAGACAAGTGAATCTGTGTTTATCCAACCACAAGCCAGAGAAGGAGATCCCTATGAACGATTTAATTGGGATGCACCAATTTTAGTAAGTTCTCATAATCCAAAAAGATTATATTTTGCTTCTCAACGTGTATGGAAATCAGAAAATAGAGGTGACGATTGGGTGCCAATTTCTGAAGATCTTACGCTTAATCAAGACAGAATTACATTTCCAATGTATGGAAAACAGCAAAGTTGGGATAATGCTTGGGATATTGGAGCCATGTCAAATTATAATACCATAACTTCCTTAGCTGAATCTCCAAAACAGGAAGGATTACTTTATGCTGGAACAGACGATGGGATTATTCAAGTTACCGAAAATGGTGGACAATCTTGGCAAAAGATTTCACTTAATACAATAAAAGGGATATCATCAATTCCATTTGTAAATGATGTTCGAGCTGACCTCTTTGATGCTAATGTTGTATATGCAGCTTTGGATAATCATAAATATGGCGATTATAAGCCATACATAATTAAAAGTAGTGACAAAGGAAAAACATGGACATTGATAAATGGAAACTTACCTGATAAATTATTGATCTGGAGATTAGTACAAGATCATATTAAGAAAGATTTGCTATTTGCAGCTACCGAATTTGGAGTATACTTTACATATAATGGAGGAGCCAATTGGGTTAAATTAAAAGGAGGAGTACCTACAATTTCTTTTAGAGATATAACTATACAACGTAGTGAAAATGATTTAGTAGCTGGATCTTTTGGAAGAGGCATTTTTATTTTAGACGATATTTCACCTATAAGGAATTTTAATAATTCAATGCTATCAGCCGAAGCTACACTGTTTTCAATTAAACAAGCATATTGGTATAAACAATCGAATAGAGTTGGTAGTCAAGGTGATGGAGAATGGATTGCAAAAAATCCACCTTTTGGAGCAAATTTTACCTATTACATGTCTGAAAAAATTAAATCTTTAAAAGACATAAGAAAAGGTAAAGAGAAAAAAGGCAACTCCGATTTTCCTGGATGGGACGCGCTTGAAGATGAAGCCGATCAAGATGGACCAGTCATATTATTAATTATTAAAGATGAAAGTGGTAATGTAGTTAATAGAGTTAAAGGAACAAATAAAAAAGGGTTTAATCGTGTAAATTGGAGGCTTAATTATCCTAATAAAAGTGGCGAAAGATTAGTTGCTCCTAGCCAACGAAGAAATTTCTTTGGTGGAGGCGGAATTATGGCAACACCTGGAGATTATACTGTAACGATAGTAAAACGCGTTGATGGAAAAACAACTACGCTTCAGGGACCAAAGGAGTTCAAAGTTGTACCAATGTATGACGGTACTCTAAAACGTAAATCTTTTGATGAAATGAATGCTTTTAGAGAGGAAGTTTTTAGTTTCCAACAAGACCTTACAGCTACCAACTTAACCATGTCTAATAGCTTAAAATTAGTTGATGCTATGAAACGTTCAGCGGATAAGGCAAATAATCCTAGTAATGATCTAATGCAAAAAATTAATGATGCCAGAACTACATTATTGGGAATTGAAAAGATATTAAGTGGTAACAAAATTAAAGGTGAAATTGGAGAGCGTTCAAATCCTACACCAAATAATGCAAGTAGAATTGGAAGAATGGCATTATCTAACACTTATGGTCCCACAGGAAATCATAAGGCTTCATTTAATAGAGCAAAAAAACAGTTGTCGGAGGTTAAATTGCAGTTACAAAATATAACTAATAATGTATTACCTGCACTCGAACAAGACCTGAAAAATGCTGGAGCTCCTTGGATTGAAGGACAAGGTTTAATCAAAAATTAAATGTTTAAATTTAGGAAGTTATTGCTTTCAAACATCTGTAACTTCCTTTATATGAATATTTGATTACTCACCTGTAAAATTCGCCTCTCTTCTTTCTACAAAAGACTGAATGCCTTCTTTAGCATCTTTAGACTGCATGAGTTTATGTAGTATTGGCATTAAATCAGCTTTAGCTGCTTCAAACCCTTCTTCAAAAGTTTTTGTAGCATTTACAATAGTTGCTTGTACACCAAGAGGAGCTTGTTTCGCTATGGTTTTAGCAATAACTAAACCTGTTTCAAACGGAGTTTCAGAAATTTCTTGAATTAATCCAATTCGTAGTGCTTCGTTTTCATCAAAAGTGTCACCAGTTAATAAGTATCGCATTGCATTTCCCCAACCACAGCGTTGTGCAAATCTAATGGTTGCTCCTCCAAACGGAAAAATGCCTCTTTTAATTTCTATTTGTCCAAAGGTTGTGCCTTTTGCAGCAATGCAAATATCGTTTACCAACACCAACTCTATGGCAATAGTTAGTGCATAACCTTGTAATGCTACAACAACTGGTTTAGTCCTTTTTCTGCCCATTAATTGTACAGGATCTACAGTGTCATCACCAAATAAAGTAGCTCCTTTTGCAATATGCGTCGCCACATCTGCTAAATCCAGTCCTGATGTAAAATGATCTCCTTTAGAATGCAAAAATCCACACCTTAACGCTGTATCGTCTTCTAACATAGTATAGGCTTCTGCCAATTCTTGTAACATTTGAAATGTAAAAGCATTCATCTTTTCATTTCTATTAAGTTCAATAAGTAGGACGTGGTCTATTATTTCTGTTTTAATGAAATCCATTTATCTCAATTTTAAGTTCTCAATATACTTGTATTATCAAGAAATTACAATACTAGGATTTTTTTATTTCTTTGTTTTTTATAATTAGTGTATTTTTAGAAAAACTAACGTAACATTTATGCGTCTTATAAAAAAAATTATTCTAATTGCTCTCGTTCTTTTTATAGCCTTTGTTGTTAATATTTTAATTTCTACTGGTTTCTTTAGAACAGTTGAAAATCATTTTGATGGAGAGATTGTTAAAAAAATAGCTATTTCAGGTGCAGAGGATATTACAATAAGTACTATAGATAGTTTCGCTTTAGTTTCATCAACAGATAGAGGTATTTTCCCTCCATTAGAAGAAGAAGCTGGTGGGCTTTATCTCATGGAACTAAAAACTGAAAAATTTAATCTTAAACCATTAACAACAAATATTAATAAATCTTTTGCGCCTCATGGGATTTCCATATTTAAAAAAGATAGCACCTATAAGGTTGTTGCAATTAATCATACTTTAAAAAGTCACTCGATTGAAGTTTTTACTTTAAATGGCGAAACATTAACTTTAGAAAAGACATTGACTGATGATACTATGGTTAGTCCAAACGACATTGTTTTGATTGACGAAAATCGTTTTTATTTTACCAACGATCATTATTATACTGAAGGTATTGGAAGATTTATGGAAGATTATGCTGGTTATTCTGCATCTAATATAATTTACTTTGACGGCGAAAATTATACCAAAGTTGCTAGTAGAATTGCTTATGCTAACGGTATAAATTTTGATGCAAATCGCAATCTTCTTTTTGTAGCTTCACCACGTAAATTTTTAGTAAAAGTATATTCTAGGAATTCTGATGGTTCTCTTGATTTTATTGAAGATATTCCTTGTGGAACTGGCGTTGATAATATAGAATTTGATACAGAAGGAAATCTTTGGATTGGTGCTCATCCTAATTTATTAAAGTTCACTGCTTATGCTAAAGGAAAAGATGAGTTTTCACCATCTGAAATAATTAAAATAGAATACAAAGGCAAAGGCGATTATATAGTTGAAAAAATATATGTCAACGATGGCACAGAAATGTCTGCTTCAACCGTTGCAGCTCCTTTTGGAAATTTAATTTTTACTGGAAACGTAATGGACGATAAATTCCTAATTCTTAAAAGAGCCAACTAATCTAAACTATTAAAAAAAGCTGTGAAAATTGAGTATATTTACTTGGCTAATTTTTAAATAAGGATAGTTCAATATGAATATAAAAAACGTTACCATTGCAGGTGCAGGAACATTAGGTTCTCAAATAGCTTGGCAAACTGCTTTTAAAGGATTTAATGTTACAGTATTTGATGCTTTCGAAAAAGGTATTGAGCGTGGCAAACAATTTCATCAGCAATATGCAAAAGTCTTTCTTAATTTAAGAGGCGCTTCCAAAGAAGAGATTGATAAAACCTTTGATCGTTTAAGCTATACAACCAATTTAGCCGAAGCCGTAAAAGATGCTGACTTGATTAGCGAATCTATACCTGAGAATCTTGATATCAAAAAAGCTTTTTATATAGATATCTCAACTTTAGCTCCTGAAAAAACAATATTCACTACTAACTCTTCAACTTTATTACCAAGTCAATATGCTCAAGAAACTGGACGTCCAGAAAAATTTCTGGCTTTACATTTTGCAAATTGGATTTGGGACGCCAATATTGGTGAAGTGATGGGACATCCAGATACTGATCCAAAATATTTTGATAGAGTTATTGAGTTTGCAAAAGAAATAGGAATGGTTCCTATTCCCATTTATAAAGAGCAAAATGGGTATGTTATTAATTCGTTGTTAGGACCATTACTTTCAGCAGCTGGAAACTTACTGGTAAATGAGGTTGCAGATTTTGAAACCATTGATAAAACCTGGATGATTACTTCTGGTACAAAAATGGGACCCTGTGCTATTATGGACATGGTAGGGTTAGAAACCATATACAACATAGAAAAACTTTGGGGAGAGCGATTAAATGATAAAATTGGATTGGCTCGTGTTGCTTATTATAAGAAAAAATTTATCGATACTAATAAATTAGGAATAAAAACCAGAGAAGGATTTTATACCTATCCAAACCCTAAATATAAAGACCTAGATTTTTTATCATAAAAAGAAACATAAATGAGTACTATAAAAGATAAATTTAATTTAGAAGGAAAAGTAGCCATCATTACTGGCTCTTCAAAAGGCATTGGTAAAGCTATTGCAAAAGCTTTCGCAGAATGCGGTGCTATTGTAGTAATTAGCAGTAGAAAACAAGATACTTGCAATGAAGTTGCTACAGAACTTAAAGCATTAGGATTAAAAGCTATTGCTATTGCATGTCATGTTGGTGATGCTGATAGCAGAAAAAATTTAGCTGAAAAAACAATCAATGAATGTGGTGGTATTGATATTTTGGTTAATAATGCAGCTAGCAATCCCATTTACGGACCAATCGAAGACGCTCCATTAGACGCTTTCGATAAAATCATGGACATCAATGTAAAAGCACCTTGGGATTTAACAAACAAATGTTTGGAAAGCATGAAATCAAGAGGTGGAGGATCTGTCATCAATATCAGTTCTATTGAAGGTGAACATCCAGGTTTTGGTCTTGGTTTATATTCTACAAGCAAAGCTGCTATTTCCATGCTCACTAAAAATCAGGCCAAAGAATGGGGAAGATATGGCATTCGAGCAAATGCCATTTGTCCTGGATTGATTCAAACAAAATTTAGTGCTGCTTTGTGGAATGATGAAAAAGTAATGGGACACATCAATAAAAAATTACCATTGGGCAGAATGGGGCAATCGGAAGAAATTGCAAGTGTTGCTTTACTATTAGCTTCTAATGCTGGTAGTTATATAACAGGGAGTTTACAAGTAGCTGATGGTGGTTATTTAATTTCAGGATAAAAATTAATTATGATTTTTGAACATACAGATAAAGTAAAAGGCTTATTAGAAAAACTTCAAAGTTTTATGGATGAATATGTTTATCCAATAGAACATGAAGTGAATGCTTACAATTCAAATCCGAAAAACTTATGGACTTTGCACCCAAAAATGGAAGAATTAAAAAGTAAATCCAAAGAGGCAGGTCTCTGGAATTTATTTCTTCCAAAGAGTTATGGAGAATTCAGTCCTGGTTTAAGCAACTTGGAATATGCTGCATTGGCAGAATTAATGGGTCGTGTGTCTTGGTGTTCAGAGATTTTTAATTGTTCAGCGCCAGACACAGGCAATATGGAAGTTTTTGCTAAATATGGCACATCAGAACAACAAGAAAAATGGTTAAAACCATTAATGGATGGAACAATACGTTCGGCTTTTTTAATGACTGAACCACAAGTAGCGTCTTCCGATGCTACAAATATTGAAACTTCAATTATTCGCGAAGGTGATGAATATGTCATAAATGGTAGAAAATGGTGGGCTTCTGGTGGCATGAATCCAAATTGTAAAGTTGCCATCGTCATGGGAAAAACGGACGCAAATGCATCACGACATATTCAACAAAGTATGATTATTGTTCCAATGGACACTCCTGGATTAACCATTGTTCGTGCTTTATCTGTTTTAGGGAATTTTGATTCTCCTGAAGGTCATGCCGAAATACTATTAGAAAATGTTAGAGTTCCTCTTGAAAATATATTATTAGGCGAAGGTCGAGGGTTCGAAATTGCTCAAGGGCGTTTAGGTCCTGGTCGTATTCATCATTGCATGCGCATGATTGGCATGGCACAACGTGCTATGGAAATGATGTGTAAACGCTCTACAGAGCGTACAACTTTTGGTAAAAAATTAGCAGAATATAGTAGCATTCGTCAAGATATTGCAAAATCTAAATGCGAAATTGAACAAGCCCGTTTATTGACACTAAAAGCTGCTTATATGATGGACACTGTTGGTAATAAAGCAGCTACAGATATTATTGCAATGATAAAAATTGTTGCACCTAACATGCTGTTGAATGTTGTTGATAGAGCTATGCAAGTTCATGGTGCAAAAGGGGTTTCGCAAGATTTACCATTATCACAATTTTACTTATATGGCAGAATGCTTAAATATGCCGATGGACCAGACGAAGTGCACATGTACCAATTAGGAAAAAGAACTATTAAGGCTTTTAGTTAATTTGGATGAGTAAAATTTATTTAATTAGACATGGTCAAGCTTCTTATTTGTCTGAAGATTATGATAATTTATCGGACAAAGGCATTCTACAATCCAAAGAGTTAGGAAGATATTTTGCAGATAACAACATTCATTTTAATAAAATATTTATTGGAAAATTAAATCGCCATCAACAAACCTTTGATGGATTTACAAGTGCATTTTCAACTAACGGAATAATATTACCAAATCCTACATTTTTAGAAGAATTAAACGAACATCAAGTACCTGAAGCATTAACTTTAGCTTATGATGATTTTGTTAATCAATACGATGAAGCAAAACAATTATTTAATGAAATTAATAATGAGCCCAAACTAACAAGGCGAAATTCTATAAAAATCTTTGAATTATTTATGAGAGAATATACTTCAGGACGATATCCTTTTGAGCATGAATCCATTCAATCGTGGACAGATTTTAGAATCCAAGCGAAAAAAGGAATTTCAAGAATATTAAAACATACGGGGAAAGGAGAAACAATTGGAGTATTTACTTCTGGAGGAACCAAAAGCGCCATAATTGGAGATGCATTAGGTATTTCGGAAGAAAAAATATCAGAACTAAATCTGGCAATTAAAAATGCTTCTTTCTCTCAACTCCTATTTTCAGAAAAAGGACTCAATGTGTTGAGCCTTAATGAAACGCCTCACCTATCAAAAGAATTAATCACCTTTGTTTAAATAAATCAGAAATATGTCAAGTGATAATACGATAGAAGTAAGCGAAGAAGAGGCACTTCAGCTTGACAATTTGAAACAGTTTTTGTACAAGCACGATTTAATTAATGATATAAAAAGTGATATTGAAACAAGGCGTTTTTCAGGAGGTTTCTCTAATCTTACCTATTTATTAAAAGTTGAAAATAAAGAATTTGTTTTGCGACGTCCACCTTTTGGCGCTGTAAAAAGAGGGCATGATATGAGTCGTGAATATAAAGTATTGTCTAATCTATATTCAGAATTTAAAAAGATTCCAAAAGTATATGCTTTTACCGAAGACGAAACTATTTTAGGTGCTCCGTTCTATATTATGGAAAAGGCCAATGGGATTATATTAGATTATAAAGAAGCTAAAAAAAGAAACATAAGCCCAAGTGATTTTAAAAGCATATCAAATACTTGGCTTGATAATTTTGTTGAGTTACACAATGTAGATTATAAAGCCGCAGGACTTGAAGATTTAGGAAAACCAGAAGGCTATGTAGAGCGACAAATTACCAATTGGGCAAAGCAATATGAAAAAGCCAAAACCGATGACATTCCGCAATCAGAACTTGTTATTAAATGGTTGCAAAAAAATCAACCAAAAGAAACTTCAAGAAGTTTAATTCACAACGATTTTAAGTATGATAATGTCATGTTTAAAGATGATACCTGGACAGAAATCAATACAGTTCTCGACTGGGAAATGTGTACACTTGGAGACCCTTTAATGGATTTAGGAACTTCGTTATCGTATTGGGTAACTGATGACGATATGGATGCTTTAAAAAAAGGATTACCAAGCCCAACGGTTTTTAAAGGAAATCCAAATCGTTTAGAAATTGTAGAACAATACAACAAAAAAAGTGGCAGACCAATTAACAATTTAGTGTTTTACTATGTATATGGTTTATTTAAACTCTCTGTTATAGTGCAACAAATTTTTTATAGGTATCATAAAGGATATACAACCGATAAGCGTTTTGAACATCTTAATAAACACACACAATTATTATTTACAATAGCTTGGCAATCCATACAGAAAAATAAAATTGATAATTTGTTTTAATACTATAAAATGAAAACATTAAAACCTGATTTCACAAATTTTATTTCTATTAAAGATTTTCCATACAAAGAAAATTTTGTTGATTTTGACAATATCCAAATGCATTATATTGATGAAGGTGAAGGTGAAACAATATTAGCATTACATGGCCAACCAAGTTGGTGTTATCTCTATCGAAAATTTATTCCTGTACTAAAAAATTATCGGTTTATTGCTCCTGATTTAATTGGATTTGGAAAATCGGACAAAATAGTAGGTGTAAAAAACTATACTTTTGAACTTCATTTTAAGTCGCTTGTAAACTTAATTAACAAATTAGAATTAAATGATATTACTTTAGTTGTACAAGATTGGGGCGGACTTTTAGGTTTGAGTTTATTAGGCGAATTCCCCGAACGTTTTAAAAGGGTTGTTGTGTTAAACACCTTCCTTCCTATTGGCAAACCACTTCCTCTTATGTTTAAAGCATGGAAAGCCTTTGCGAAAAATCATCCTTCTTTACCAGTTGGTAAAGTCATTCAAAAAGCCTCATTTCAAAACCTTTCTAAAGATGTTATTGATGCATACGATGCTCCATTCCCAAATAGAAAACACAAAGATGGCGCAAGAGCATTTCCAATGTTAGTTCCAACCAAACCTAATCAAGAAGGTGTAGAACAAATGAAAAAAGCCAGGCAAGTCTTATCAGAATGGCAAAAACCAGCATTAGTGATGTTTTCAGATAAGGATAAAATGTTTAGTGGTCTCGAAAAATTCTTTTATAAATTAATTCCTTCAAGTAGTGAACAACAAAAAATTATCATAAAAGACGCTGGACACTTTTTACAAGAAGAAAAAGGAGAAGAAATAGCTATTTATATTGATCAATTTATGAAAGGAGAATTAAAGATAGGTTGAATAAAAAACTATTATTAAAGAAAAACCAGTAATTAAAAAATTACTGGTTTTTATTATCCTTATTAAATCTTAGCCTTTTTTTAATAAAGACAAGCTACTGCATTATTAGAATGCATTCCTTTGTATGGGTCAAAATTATTAGGTAAGTAATCATTTGTATCAAAATCAAATTCTACCTCTTCTTCTAATTCTACTAACTCAATAGTATTCCAATCTAAATCATATTTCCCTTTTAGTTCATTAAAGCCTTCTGGTAAATAATCTTTTGGATTAAAATCTAGTTCCACGTCATCTTCTAATTCTACTAACTCTGTAGTATTCCAATCTAGATCATATTTCCCTTTTAAGGCGTTAAATCCTTTTGGTAAGTAATCTTCTGGGTTAAAATTAAATTCTACTTCTTCATCAAGTTCTACTAACTCAATAGTACTCCAATCTAAATCATACTTGCCTTTTAAAGCATTAAAGTTTTCTGGTAAATAATCTTTTGGATTAAAATCTAGTTCTACGTCTTCTTCTAATTCAATTACTTCAATAGAATTTATATCAAAATTCTCAAAGCTTGAATCTTCAACGTTTAAAAAAAG
The DNA here is from genome assembly GCA_965250265.1 of Flavobacteriaceae bacterium. Lineage (GTDB taxonomy): Bacteria > Bacteroidota > Bacteroidia > Flavobacteriales > Flavobacteriaceae > PRS1. Next base: position 132,562 of record CBDFNO010000015.1, read on the forward strand.
TAATTTCTCTAATTTGTACTCTTCACTATTTGTATCTATATAATCTACATTTAAATAGTTAGAGTCATTGTTAATTTTAGCGCTTGCATTTATTGCAAAAAATACACTAAATAATAAAGCTAATCTATACATAATATTGTTTTTTTTTGATTTGTTTGTTACCCTATAGACGCCACTAAAATCGAAATGTTACAGGTGTTTAGAAATATTTAACACATGGAGAATTTTTTTAAATTTTTATTAAGAAAAATTGGCAGTACTTCTAAGTTTTTAAGCAGTTTAAAGCAGTATCTTTTGAATTTGCTCGCGGTAAGAATCAAACTCAATTAAATTATTATGTTCACCCTTTTTAATAGTAAAAAACATCTTCTTATCTTGGTTCATCTTATTAAATAATTTTATTCCTGATGCGTAAGGAATAACAGTATCTTCTGTACCGTGAAAAACTGAAATTGGACAACTAACATTTTCAATATATTTATACGAAGGAAAATCGTACTTAAGTAACTTTTTAATTGGAAAGAGTGGGAATCTACCTTTTGCAACATCAGCGAGGCTATAAAATGGGGTCTCTAAAATAATCTGTTTCGGGTTGTTATTGGATGCTAAATATGTTGCCATTCCTGTTCCCAAGGAGCGGCCATAAACTATAATCTCAGTTTCCTGGTAATGTTTTAAAACATAATCGTAACACATTTGTGCGTCATTATAAAGTGCTTGTTCGCTTAAGGTGCCTTTACTTTTTCCATATGTTCTATAATCCATAACAAATACATCGTAATTCTTCTCAACAAAAAATTCTGTAATTTTTCCCCAACGTGATAAATCACCAGCGTTCCCATGGAAATATATTATGACTCCTTTTGGCTTTTCAGTTTTAAAATGAATAGCATTAATAATAGCACCATCCTCAGCATTTAAAAACAATTCTTCAAATGGTTTCGAAAAATTATAAATAAAATCTTGAGGGAGTGTTGTGGGTCTAAATATTAATTTTTCCTGAAAGAAATACAATGAGGCTCCAATCATAATATAAATCGTAATTACAATTACAAAAGCACTTTTAAGCCTTTGTTTTATTTTTTTTTGACGAATGTATGACATTAATGCTTGTGGTTGAAAAATCTATTTCTTTGGTTTTTGCACTCAAAATATCGTGTAGCATTTTATGATAAGATTCAAAATTATTTAAATTTTTATGACCTCCACCAATAACTGTATAGAATTGGGTTAATTTAGGTTTAATTTGAGATAGCTTTATACTACTTTTAAATGGGATTAATTTATCGTGAGTTCCATGAATAATATGAATAGGACATTGTACATATTTTAACCACTTGTATGTTGGCAAAGGATACTTTATTAAAATTGATAATGGCATGAAAGGCATATAACGCGCTGTAACTTTAGTTAAGCTATAATATGGCGCATCTAGTATAAGCATTTTTGGGTTATTAATAGATGCTAATTTTGCAGCAAATCCTGAGCCTAATGAACGACCATAAAGGATGATATTATCTTCAGTAGTTTTTTCCTTTATCTTATTATATACTTCCTGTAAATCTCTTTTTATTGCTTTTTGCGAACGTCGCCCAGTACTTTTACCAAAGCCTCTATAATCTACCATAAACACACTATAATCGTGCCTTGTGAAATCTACAGCAAATTTTCCCCAGCCTTTAATACTTTTTGAATTTCCCTTAAGATACAAGACTACGCCTTTAGGTGGGTTTTTGCTTTTAAAGAGCAAGCCATTAATCTTGGCTCCATCTCTGGTTTCCATAAAATACTCTTTGGTATCCTGATTGTCATAATAAAACTGGAAGTCATCTGTTAATTTTTCCGGTTTAAATAAAAGATAATCTTGAAAATAATACAGGGCTAGACTTGCTACAATATAACCTGCAAGAATTAATAAAATAATGTTTAACCAATAAGGCATTTAAAAAAAATTAGAAGTTCAATTTACAAAAATTAAGCTTCTTTATTTAAAAAGAATTCTATTGCTTAAAAAAAATAGTAAAAAAAGTCCTTTTTCTCCAACCGCTTACCATACAAAAAAACAGCAATCAATTAAGACTGCTGTTTAAATACTAATAACCACTAATTTGAGGCGTGACCCTTTATTTTGAGCTATTTACTATTTCGAGTGGTGACCTATACTTCTCATTTCCTTTAATGTGTTCGAATTTAAACTGAATAATTGTATCAAAATTTTTACTCTTCAGTTCAAGATTCAATGAGTTTTCATTCTTTATTAAAGTATCTCCTAACTTAATAATTTCATAAATATCAAATTTTTCATATATAAAATCAATTTCTGTTTTTAACGTTCCGTTATCTAAAACTATTTTTTTTCGTGCACCACTAATAAATTTATTTATAACAGTACCATCATATGATCTCGTAAATGAATTATTAACTGCTTCATTAAAAAAATCTTCATCTGACTGATATTGACTTATGAAAAAGTGAATTGTAACTATTACTCCTATTAATGTCGAAATAAAAAAAAATAACTTAATTTTTGATTTCATAATATTTAATTTATAGCCCTAAAACTTCTTTACCCTGCTCAAATACAACATCTACAGGAATACTTGCTGAACTTAATCTATCTAAATCAGCTTGCAATTCAGCAGAAATGATTCCTCTTTCGGTAACTAATTTTGCAACACCATCATAATCACCATCCCCTTGAAGTGTTAAAATGAGATTTGATAAATCGCTCATAGCAACGATCATTTTATCATAATTTACTTTATATGTTCCGTTTTCATTTCTTGTAAATGCTTCTTTTTCTTTAAAGAAATTAAAACGAATCATATTGGCCTTCCCATGTGCACTTGACGCTCCAAAACGAACAGAGCGAAAAATACTTGTAATAAAGGTGGTCATATAATCTTTCATGTCTCCATCAATTTCTCCTTTTTTATGTAATTGCTGTACCATATATAACCCTAAAACATCTGCTTTCCCTTCTTCTAAAGCGCTCGAATGTTCTTTTAAAGATGTTCTTACAGTTCCTTTCCCATTTATAGTATTCTTAACTCCTAATCCGTGAGCTACTTCATGAAACATAGTATTAGCGAAAAAGGCATCAAAAGTTATATGTTTACGCTGGCTTTCATCAATTAAATATTCTGAAATAGGTACTAATATTTTATCAAATTTAGCACGCATCGCATTTTTTAATTGCAAACGTCGCGTTCCCTTTTGTAATTGTACTTCTTCATCGTTCGGCAAATTAATCGCTATGGTCTTACTTCCAGCATTACAATCTCCAGCATAAAACACAACATCGTAAGCATTTAAATCGGAATCTGTTCCTGGCGTTTCGGTTTTATATGCCTCATCAACTGGAATTCCTTTTTGTAATTCTGGCAAAAAACTTGCAAAACGGGCTAATTTTGAACTCCACTCCTGGTCTTTAATTAGTACATATCCTTCGTGAGCAGCTTTATTCCCAAATAATTGATCCTCGTAAGTTTCAATAGGACCAATTACAATATCTAACGTGTTGGTCTTCATATCCATCCAAGCTAAATCACTAGGTTGATAATCATCATCTAACAAAGCTTTTGCTCTTAATTCTAAATAGGTTTTTAATCCTTCATCCTCTGCAAGTTTTGAAGCATCAATTAACAAATTAGAAACCTCAGCAAGTTCACTTTCGAATTGTTTATGATATGGAATTGAATATAATTTTCCGTTTTCATCTCTGCGTACAAAATTATAAATGCTGGATTTATCTTCAATATCAGCTGCTTCAAACTCTTCTTTAGTCATATCCTGAGGATAAAAATTAGCTCCTTTCGGTTTGTCTTCTATTCCATCAATAAATGAGACATTACCATTTAGTCTATCCCAAGGACCATAATTAATTTTTACAAAAGTATTGGCATCTTTTTTAGATATAGTATTTAGCAATTCTGCATTATCTCCATAAGCTTCATACCAAAACAAGGTGTTCATTTTTTCAGCTGCATTAATCAAGATTGGCAACATTTTACGTTCGTTCTCTGTGAGTTTACTTAAATCGGATGTAAGCTTCACATTTACATATTTGCTTAAGTTTTTCTGCATTGCAGTTTGGTCTGCTTCGGCTTGACCTTCGTTGGACATTTTATCTGATTTATTTTCTTTACAGGAAATCGAGAGTACAGTTAGTACTAAAATTAAGAATAGGTTTTTCATAGTTATATTAAAGTTTTATAATCTGTTTCAAAAATAGTTATTTTTTAAATTAATGGTCAACATATTTTGCTATTGGAACATCATTTATAAAAACATTATCCAAAACGGCTTCGCCATCTTTTATATAAACTAAAGCATATATGTTGTTTGGTAATGAATCACGCTGTGCTTCTCTAAAAGTATCTTCAGCTGGTTTTGCTTTACTTTCTTCCATATAAAAACGGTCAAAAGGAAGGTTAACATTAAGCTGATGTGAATAATACCAACCTACCTTGGCAATGATATAATCTTTATCATCCTTTAATAGATGCTTACTAACCTTTGCAACTTTAGCAAAACCCAAACTGTCTTTTTTAAGATAAATATATACATCTTCATTAGTAATCCACAATGAATCTGATGTAGTTATTGAACTAATTTCATAACGTAAAGTAATGTATTTACCTCTAAATGGATCTGTTGGATCTATAGGTTGTGTTTTAAACCTATAAGCAGTACCATCTTCTAAAATACTTTCTCTATTAAAAATCATTTGAGAAGGAATAAATAGTTGTGCCAATACAACTAATATAAATATGATGAATATGTGTATTTTTTTCATGTGTTTATTTTTATTGTTCAACTCTTGCTTTTTGTCTTTTAAGCATAATATAATTAGTTAGAAAGAACCCAACGCCTACGCCTACGAAGAGTAAGCCACGAATTACAAAACTAATATTAGTATCAAAGAAGCGACATACCACAAGCGATGTGATGATGAGTAATCCATAATTTAAAATGCCAAAATGAAATTTGTCCGCTCCCGTTTTTATGGCAATTAACCCAAGAGCTAGAACTAAAATATTTACTAAAATTGTTGGAATAATTATATTGCTAAATCCTATAAAAAATAAAATTCCAAAAATGATAAATACATATTGAAATAGATTAAGCCCTTTAATCCTGTTTTTTGAATATAGATATATTAAAACTGTAAGAGCCATTACAAACAATGTTAATACTGCGTAAAACTCATAGCTTCCAATAAACAGACTATTAGTTTGTCCTATCCAAAACCACTTAAAACTTGTAGTTAACAGCAATGTTACTGTACCCAGCGAACCAAATATTAAATACCCATTACGTCTTAATTTTTGCGTTTCAAAAAGTGGAATCTTACCAATATTATAAAACAGACTATACAAAATGATGTACATAAATAATCCTGATTGCTCACCACCTCCTACAAAAGTTCCTAAACAAATTATAAGACTTAACGGAAATAACCAATTAAAAATAGATGTAATGTTTGCTTTAGGTTTTTCTTTTAACAACTTGACATAATAAGGTATAATTAAAGCTAAAAGTAAAAGATACAACCAAGGTGTTTTGCTGCTTGACATAAATGAATAACCATACTCACAAGCATAATAAGTTGCAAATACAATAGATAATATTGCTAAAGCATTAGATTTTAAAAGATAAATAAGTGGTATGCAAAGTAAAATCCAAGTGAGTAAATATGAACTTAAATCTCCAGGAATATTATAGATTTGAGCAACTAATGCCATACATGCTCCAACAGCAAAAAACAAAAACGTTCCAGAAGCTTCTCTCCATGTTGAACTTTTTTGCTTTATTATAGAATATCCAACAAACAATTGTCCTCCCACCAAAGGAAAAAAAGCAAATACTGTCTTAATCGTTCTTGAAAAATCATCCCAATTATGTGCTAAAATTAAAATAATACCTAACCCAACTAATAGTGAACCTAATACACCAAAAACAGTAAATAAACGGTTTGGTGAATCTTCTTGTTTCGATTTAAAATAGCTTTCAATTTTTGAAGCTACCACTTTAGAAATTACTTCGTTTTGTACCAGTTCTGGAAGTTCTTTTAAGATTTTATTATTCATTGTATAATAATTTAATAGTTAAAGATAAAAATCATTTTAAAACCTCGCAGCAATTTACCACGAGGTTTTGAGGTTAACTAACTAAATAATCATCAAAACAAAATTTTTGATGATTATTTATTTTGATATGTTTTACTAAATTTCTATTCCTCTTCATTCTTATTATCAATATATAATATATCTCTAGTGTTTTTTTGAACTGCAATTGCAGCAAACAAGCTCAACAGAAATGACATCCCATAAAACCCTTTTTCGCTTAATAGTAAATCGGCATTCCAAAGTCCAATTATTAATAGTACGATTGAAGTAATTGTTGTTATCCAACTAATCCCGTAATAAATTTCAGTAATTTGAATATTTTCCAATTTATCCCTTACCGCCTTTTGTACAGATATTACTGAAAACAATCCGAAAAGTAATATTGTAAAATAATATCCCTTTTCATTAAGTTGCATATCTGCATTCCATAAGCCAATACAATAAGAAGTCATTCCAATTAATAACGCAGACCAAGAAGCGCCAATAAAAGCTGATGTTGGTTTTTGGTCATAAACTTTACTGTCTTCCTTAATTTCTTCTTCTTTTAACTCTTCTTTGTTTGAAACTGTTGTTTGATAATTCATAGTATTCTGTTTTAATAATTACAGGACAAAACTGCAACATTAATCTAAAGCTTGAAACGCAATATTTTAAATAAACTGACGATATAATTTAGTAATACAAATATATAATTACTATATTTAAAGGGTTAATGAATAATTTACTAACGATTAAATGACTAATCTAAATAGTATAATATCTACTTTTTCCGCTGAAGAGCAACAACGTTTTATTTCATATTTAGCAAAAAAGAATAAACGCAACGACACAAAAAACATTCAACTTTTCAAACATTTGGTTAAAAATGAATTCAACTCAAATGAACTATGCTTTAAGCTATATAACAGTAATAAAAAAGATGCTTACCACGCTTTAAGAAAACGTCTCTATCAATCTATCATTGATTTTATTGCCAATGCAAATCTAGCAGAAGAGAACTCTATAGATATGCAAATTATAAAGTACATTCTGGCATCGAGAACATTTTTATTGCGAAAACAATACAAAGTAGCCTATGCCATTTTAGATAAAGCCGAAGTGATAGCAGAAGAGCATTATCTTTTTCCTTTACTTAATGAAATTTATCATACCAAAATTCAATATGCTTATGCAAATCCTTCAATAGATATTGATAATCTTATTCAGAAATTTGAAAGCAATCAAAAAAATCATTCTTTAGAAGATCAATTAAATATTGTATATGCAAAAATTCGTCAAACCATTAATAGCATAACTTACAAAGGTGAAGTTTTAGATTTTCAAACACTTGTAAGTAAAACACTTAAAGAACACGACATCAGCATTAATGAATCTATGTCGTTTAAGTCATTATATCAATTAATAAAAATTGTTAGTATTTCTGCTTTTGCTACTAACGACTACTTAAAAATCGAACCTTTTTTAATAAACACTTATAAGGCAATACAAACTCACAAGAGCAAAGAAAAGCAGCTATACTATCATATTCAGGTTTTATACTTAACAGCTCACACACTTTTTAGAAACAAGAAATTCAATTTATCTTTAGCATACCTAAATGATATGCATAAGCAAATGCAAGTCAAACAAAGCAAATACTATAATGTGTTTAAGTTAAAATACAATTTGCTTTTATCACTAAATTTTAATTTTTCAAATCAGCAAGAGAAAGCAATTAAAACTCTTGAACCATTTATTATACCAAAGCATCCTGATATAGAATCATTATTAGACATATATTTAAGTTTAGTAATGTTTTATTTTCAAAAAGGTGATTTTAAAAAAGCCAAGACAAATATTTTCAAAATTTTATCATACTGATAAATGGTATATTTCAAAAGCTGGAAAAGAATGGGTGATAAAAAAGAATTTAATTGAGATTTTACTTAAACATAGAACTTGAGAATATTGATTTGGTAGAATCCAGATTATTAAGTTTTAAACGAAATTATTATCAGTTATTTAAAAAGTATTAATCAACAACGTGCAATAACTTATCTCAAATTGGTTGAAGAGTATTACAAAATGCCAGAAAAAGTAACTTCGTATAGAGTTTAAAAGCAAAGTAGAACGTTCCTTTGTGTGGATTAGATGCACAACTCGAAGATATTTTTGTAATGAGTTTTTATGCTTGGCTAAAAAGTAAAATGGATAAAGAAGACCTTTATAAAACTACTTTAAGGCTTGTACAAAAATCACAAAATGTTAATTGATAGTTAAAGTTTAAACACAGATTAAACCTTTCATTCGTATTCTAGTCAAAAAGACAAATCAATAACAAAAAACAAATGAAGAAATTAATATTAATCGCAATGGTGCTTGTTACAATACAAGCAACTGCACAAGACAAACAAAAAGAACTTCGAAAAGAAGCGCACAAAGAACGGACACATAAATTACAGGATTTTTCTCCTGAAGAAGTAGCAGCACTCCATACAAAGCAAATGACTTTAGATTTAGATCTTACTGAAGCACAACAAGGAAAAATTCAAAAAATAAATCTTGAAAATGCTAAAGCGCGAAAAGCTAAAATGGAAGCACACAAAGCAAAGAAGGAAAAAGGCTCTGGTGAAAAACCTTCAAAAGAAGAACGTTTACAACGAATAAATGAAAGACTGGATCATCAAATTGCTGCAAAAAAGAAAATGAAAGGTGTTTTAAGCGAAGCTCAATATGAAAAATGGAGCAAAAAAAGTGCTAGAATGCATAGCAAGAAAAGGTCTTTGCAAAAACACAAAAAAGGATAGTAGGTTAAATAGTCTTTAGCTATTTAATTATTTTGGTTGGTTAGTTTAGTTTTGATGAAAAGGCATTGTTGTTATGACAATGTCTTTTTACATTATAGTGTTTTTGCGACCTTATTAACGGCTTCAATAGTTTCGTCTAAATCTTTATAGGTTAAAGCGTCTGTTATAAACCAAGTCTCAAATGCACTTGGTGCAATATAAATTCCTTCGTTTAATAATCCATGAAAGAATTTTTTAAAGGTCTCATTATTCCCTTTTGCAGAAGATTCAAAATCGACAACTTCATCTTTAGCAAAGTGAATAGAGATCATAGAGCCTACTCTATTTATAGTATGGTCAATACATGATTGTGTTAATACACTATCAAGACCTTCATGCAAGTAAGTAGTCTTTTCTTTTAACCTATTAAATAATTCTGCATCGTTTTCTATTTCGGTTAACATAGCTAATCCTGCTGCCATTGCTAAAGGATTTCCACTTAATGTTCCAGCTTGATATACAGGACCTAGAGGCGATAAATGATTCATGATTTCATTTCGTGCTGCAAAAGCTCCAACGGGCAAACCTCCTCCAATAACTTTTCCGAAGCAAACAATATCTGCATTAATATTATAAAGCTCTTGTGCTCCACCTTTAGCCAAACGAAAACCTGTCATGACCTCATCAAATATTAAGAGAATGTTATTCGCATCGCATAAATCTCTTAAACCTTGCAAAAATCCGTCTTTAGAAGGAATACAACCCATATTTCCGGCAACAGGCTCTAAAATAATACACGCAATTTCATTGATATTAGCTTCAACTAATTCTTTTACATTTTCTATATCATTATATCTTGCGAGTAAAGTGTCTTTGGCCGTTCCTTGAGTAACGCCTGGACTATTTGGACTCCCGAAAGTTACTGCTCCACTTCCTGCTTGAATTAAAAATGAATCGCTATGACCGTGATAGCATCCTGCAAACTTTATAATCTTGTCTTTTGCTGTATAACCTCTTGCCAAACGCACAGCACTCATACAAGCTTCAGTTCCTGAATTTACAAATCTAATTTTATCAATATTTGGAACCATAGATACAGCTAATTCTGCAATTTGAGTTTCAATTTCGGTTGGCATACCAAACGATGTTCCTTTTTTTGCTTTATCAACTACAGCATCTACAACGGGTTTAAAAGCATGACCAAGTAGCATTGGACCCCAAGAATTGATATAATCGATTAACCGATTTCCATCTTCATCGTATAAGTAAGCTCCTTTAGCTTCTTTCACGAAAATTGGCGTCCCTCCTACAGCTTTAAAAGCTCTTACAGGCGAATTCACTCCACCAGGAATTACTTTTTCAGCTTCAGCAAATAATGCACTACTTCTTTTATAAATCATGCTTAATTAGATTTTATGATAAGAATTTGGTCGATATCTAAATCGTTTGATGTTAAATTGTTCAAGTTTTTTATCGCATCAACCGAAGTATTATATTTTCGTGATAACGAATATAAAGTATCACCTTTTATAACTTTATGATTGATATTTTCAATTTTAACTTCTTTATAATTCTTTCCTAAAACTTTTTTATCGTATTGATACAATTCATATCGTTCAATTAAATTTATCAATTTCTGTGGATATTTTTTATCGGTAGCATAGCCTGCTTTTCGCAATCCTTTTGCCCAAGCTCTATAATCGTTTTCTTTTAATTTGAATAAACTCGCATAACGTTTTCTATTTGCTAAAAACTCTGAATGGTCTCTAAAAGATGTTTCAGAAGATTTATATTTTCTGAAGCATTCCTGCCTTCTATCATCGTCATGATACACTTTTTTGCCTTTCCAATCATGGCACTTGATACCAAAATGATTATTGGCCTTTATGGCAAGTGTTCCTTTTCCTGAACCAGATTCTAAAATACCTTGCGCTAAAGTAATACTTGCTGGAATGTTATAGGTTCGCATTTCTTCCATAGCAATATCTTTATAAACAGAAATATATTGGGTTGTGCTATTAATTACTGGAGCGATTATTTTAGGCGAATCGATTTCAGTTGCCTCTTCAACTGCCACAGGTTCTTTAACTGTTTTGGTTTCAGCCTTTTTTGTGACTACTTTTTTCCTTGAACCACAACTGACTATTGCTAATCCTAAAACAAAAATTATGAATATTTTTTGTATTCTAATCATTAATTATTGGTAAATTCTTTTCTTTTAATCTCATATTCATTCCTTCAATACCTTGCAATCCTCCTGTATGAATTGCCAAAATTTTTGAACCTTTAGGAAACATATTTTGCTCTATCATATCTAAAATTCCAAACATCATTTTTCCTGTGTAAACAGGATCTAATGGAATATGCTGTTCTTTCTTAAATTGATTAATAAACGTAACCAATTTGGTATTTATTTTAGCATACCCTCCAAAATGATAATCGTTAATTATCTCCCAGTTATTACGGTTTACAAATTTACTAATATCTTTAGTTAAAAACTCTCCTTTCAAAGCAGGAAAACCTAAAATTTTTTGATTGGACTTTGAACTATTAATAAGTCCGGAAATAGTTCCTCCAGTTCCAACTGCACAACATACATACTCAAACCCTTTATCTGTTTCAGTTAGTATTTCCTCACAACCTTTAATTGCTAAGGTGTTGGTTCCTCCTTCTGGAATACGGTAAAATTCACCAAATTCTTCTTTTAAATTTTTAATAAATAGTTTTGAATTTTTCTCTCTATAATCATTTCGAGTTACAAACTTAAATTGCATACTATAAGATTGTGCAAATCGCAATGTAGGATTATGTTGAACCTTAGTAGCTAATTCTTCACCTCTAATAATTCCTATGGTTTTAAAACCAAATTCAGCTCCAGCAGAAGCTACTGCAGCAATATGATTTGAGTAAGCGCCTCCAAATGTTAGCAAAGTTTTAAAACCTAATTTTTCAGCTTCAATAAGATTATACTTTAGCTTTCTGTATTTATTTCCTGAAATATATGGATGGATTTTATCTTCCTGTTTTATAAAAAGCTCAACACCTAATTCTGAAGGCAAATTTATCTGTTGATTAACACTTTCTGTAAGATTAAAAATCATATTTCAATAGGTTCAAAAAATCATTCGAATTTACATTATCTTTGTGACATATGAAGAAGTTTGTCCCAATTGAAGATGGCGATTTCTATCTAACACCAGAAGGTTATCGTTGTTTTACCGAACAATACCATTTAAAACGTGGTTATTGTTGCGAAAGCAGCTGTAGACATTGTCCTTATGATTATGATAAAAACACAAATAGAGTTAATAAAAAGTAATGCAAACAGCATCTATGACATTTCAAGATCAGATATTAGAAGGTATTCCTCACGAATTACCTCAACCAAAATCTTACGATACTTCTATTAATCATGCTCCAAAGCGAAAAGATATATTATCAAAAGATGAAAAGAAACTTGCTTTAAAAAACGCGCTACGTTATTTCGAATCAAAACATCATGCCGAATTAATTAAAGAATTTAAACATGAATTAGATACCTACGGAAGAATCTATATGTATCGTTTACGTCCAGATTATAAGATGTATTCAAGACCAATTGATGAATATCCTGCGCAATCAAAACAAGCAGCAGCTATCATGCTTATGATTCAAAATAACTTGGATTATGCAGTTGCTCAACATCCACACGAACTCATTACTTATGGTGGGAATGGAGCAGTATTTCAAAATTGGGCACAATACTTACTGACCATGAAATATCTTGCCGAGATGAATAATGAGCAAACACTCGTTATGTATTCTGGACATCCAATGGGTTTGTTTCCCTCTCATAAAGAAGCACCAATGGTTGTAGTAACCAATGGTATGATGATACCAAATTATTCTAAACAAGACGATTGGGAAAAATACAATGCGCTTGGCGTGACACAATATGGGCAAATGACAGCTGGAAGCTATATGTATATTGGTCCGCAAGGTATTGTTCACGGAACAACAATTACGTTATTAAATGGTTTCAGAAAAATAAAAAAATCTCCAAAAGGACATCTTTTTGTTACTTCTGGTTTAGGTGGAATGAGTGGAGCTCAACCAAAAGCTGGTAATATAGCTGGTTGCATTACTGTTTGTGCTGAAGTTAATGAAAAAGCAGTTTCCACACGTCATTCTCAAGGTTGGGTAGATGAAGTTATATCTGATTTAGATGAACTTGTTGCACGCGTTATATTAGCTAAACATCTTCAAAAAATAATATCAATTGCTTATTTAGGCAATATTGTTGATGTTTGGGAAAAATTTGATGAAGCCAATGTTCATATTGATTTAGGAAGTGATCAAACTTCATTACATAATCCTTGGGCTGGAGGCTATTATCCGATTGGATTAAGTTTTGAAGAAGCAAATGTTATGATGGCTAACAATCCCAATTTGTTTAAAGAAAAAGTTCGAGAAACACTTCGTCGTCATGCTACAGCTATAAACAAACATACTGAAAAAGGTACTTATTTTTTCGATTACGGGAATGCATTTTTATTAGAAGCATCACGAGCTGGAGCAGATATTATGGCTGAAAATGATATAGATTTTAAATATCCAAGCTATGTACAGGATATTATGGGACCAATGTGCTTTGATTATGGTTTTGGACCTTTCCGTTGGGTCTGTACTTCTGGAAAACCTGAAGATCTAGAAAAAACAGATGCTATTGCTTGTAATATTCTTGAAGAAATTAAGAAGAATTCTCCAAAGGAAATTCAGCAACAAATGGCTGATAATATTCAGTGGATAAAAGGCGCACAAGAAAACAAATTGGTTGTAGGCTCACAAGCAAGAATATTATATGCTGATGCCGAAGGACGCATGAAAATTGCTGTAGCGTTTAATAATGCTATTGCCAAAAATGAAATAGGTTATATCGTTTTAGGTCGTGACCATCATGATGTTTCTGGAACAGATTCTCCGTATCGTGAAACCTCAAATATTTACGATGGTTCTCAATTTACGGCTGATATGGCCATACAAAATGTTATTGGAGATAGCTTTAGAGGTGCCACTTGGGTAAGCATACACAATGGTGGAGGTGTTGGTTGGGGAGAAGTTATTAATGGTGGATTTGGTATGGTTCTTGATGGTAGTAAGGATGCTGAAAGGCGCTTAAAATCAATGTTGTATTGGGATGTAAATAACGGAATCGCAAGAAGAAGTTGGGCAAGAAACAAAGAAGCCATTTTTACAATAAAACGTGCTATGGAATTAGAACCTAATTTAAAAGTTACTTTACCAAATACTGTTGATGATAAAATAATAAATTTGTTATAACCATTAAAAACAAAAGCTATGAAAAGATTATTAAAAACATTACCGCTTTTATTGTTGTTAATAGCAGTAACGTCCTGCTCTTCGGTTAGAGTTGCAGCAGATTATGATAAAGATGCAAACTTTAACGATTATAAATCCTTTGCATTTTTTAAGACTGGAATTGACAAAGCAGAAATTAGCGATTTAGACAAACGTCGAATTTTACGTGCAATTGAAGCTGAATTGTTAGCTAAAGGATTTACCAAATCGGAAAGCCCAGATTTATTAGTAAGTATCTTCACTAAATCCCGCCAAAAAATTAATATTTATAATAATGGCTATTTTGGTTATGGATATGGTTGGCGTTGGTCACCATTTTATTGGGGAAACCATTATAACAATAATGTTTCGACTTCTACGGAAGGAACGCTCTATATAGATTTAATAGATGCCAACAAAAAAGAACTGGTTTGGCAAGGAATGGGAATAGGCTACTTAACTAAAAATATGGAGAAAAAAGAAGCGCGTTTTAAAGAATTTGTTTTCAAAATCATGGAAAAATATCCTCCAGGATTAGCGCAATAAAATAAAAAAAGCGATTCAAAATGAATCGCTTTTTTTATTTCTAAATTTAATCTTTAATACCTTCTGAAGTTGCGACTTTTGTTTTACCATAAGTCATTTTAAGATCGTTTAGAACATTAAGTGCTTCTTCTATATATATATCCTTACTTAAACTTGTGTGCCAACGCTCCCGCTTTTGCTTTAATACAGAATCTTTTTCTGTAAGCGCCATTTCATAAGGTAAAGACTTAAACGTAAAGTTTGTTTTATAGTCTGATATTTTATCGAAACGTTTGGCTTCTTCTTCATTAAGTTCTAATTTGGCTTTATATTTATTATAATTAAGTGAAAACATATTTCTATCTCTTATTTTTTTAATCCACTTGGCATTTTTATCAATTAACTGAAGCTGTTCACTAATTGCCATTCTTTCATTGCTTTTTTTAATAGTTAAGTCATAATCAAAGTAGCTATTCCAAAGGGTATACTTTGCCGCGTCGATCTTATCCCAAGCTAATGGATTATACTGGTCTCTTTCACTTAAATCTATATAACTATAACGATCCGGTACCACAACATCACTTTTTACACCTTCTAATTGAGTAGAACCACCATTAATTCTATAGTATTTTTGAATGGTAAATTTAAGTGCTCCTAAATCTCCACTAGTATTATTTCTTACAATACGATTAAGGTCTAAAACACGTTGCACAGTACCTTTCCCATAGGTTTGTTTGCTTCCTATTACAATAGCTCTTTTATAATCTTGCATTGCAGCTGCTAATATTTCGGACGCTGATGCTGAAAATTCGTTAACTAAAATTACTAATGGACCATCCCAAACAATAGATCGATCCCTATCTCTTAACACTTGTTTTGGTTCTCCTACGGTTTTAACTTGTACAACCGGGCCGTCTTTAATAAATAATCCAGCCATATCTACAACAACTGGTAAGTAACCGCCTCCATTATTTCTCAAATCTATTATAAGGCCTTCCATACCTTCGGCTTTTAATCGTTCTATTTCTTTCTTTATATCACTTGCTGCATTTCGTTTATTATCACCTTCAAAATTAGCATAAAACCCTGGTAAGTTAATAACACCATATGTTTTACCATCATTCTCTACACTTGATGACTTTGCATATGTTTCTTCCAGAACTACAACATCACGAACTATAGTTAAATCTTCTATTGTACCATCTACTTCCTTCTTAAGTGTCAAAATTACTTTAGTTCCTTTTGTCCCTTTTATATATTTTATGGCATCTCTTGTTCTCATTCCGACAACATTCACTCCTTCTTCTTCACCTTCTTGCCTAACCTTTAAAATTGCATCACCTGCTTTTAGCTTATTTTGTCGCCAAGCTGGTCCACCTGAGATCACTTCGCTAATAGTAATATAGTCCATTTTTTTTTGAAGTCTTGCCCCAATACCTTCATAATTTCCAGACATTCTTACATCAAAATCCTCTTTATCCTGTGGTGCAAAATAAAAGGTATGAGGGTCGAATTCTACAACTATAGCATTAATATATACCGAAAACCACTCTTGACGTCGTCTCTCATCCATAAAAGCATACAATTCATCAAGAGAACGAAGAGCGATATCACGAGCTTCTAGCTCTAAAACCGCATCAGTCTTAATTTTATAAGATATGTCATTTTTAAGATTTTTTTCTTCTTCTAAAATCAAATCATGATAATTGGCAATAGCAGAAAACTTAAGTTGTTTTCTCCAACGCTCTTTCATGTCTTTTTTTGATTTCACGTATTCGGCGTTTTCATAATCTGCATTAAAATCTTCTTCTATACTATAATCAAAGGCATGTGCGAAGATTTCAGTATAAATCGTTTTAGATTCATTGATACGCTTTAATAACCGCTCATGTGTAAGATTAAAGAAGTCCACATTATAGTCCAAAATTTGATTATCAATTTCAGTTTTAAAAGCTTCAAATTCTTTTATATCCGATTGGTGAAAATATCGTTTAAAAGGATCGATCTGATCTAAATAATGTTGGAAAACACCTTCCGAAAATTCGTCATTAATTTCTTTAGGATCAAAATGACTTTCCTCCAAAACATAAGTAATAAGCTCAATAAGCCGTTTATCTTTATCTGGATTCTCAAAAGTAGTTGTAGTAAAACTACAAGAGGCGAATGCTAATAATAACGTTAGCAATAATATATTATAATTCCTTTTCATTTGGTTAAATTCAATTTCAATTAAGCAAAAAATATGCTCCTAAAATAAAGAAAATATTATGCCAAAGTAACATTATCGAATTAATTTTTTGTTAAAGCTGTTAAAATCCTTATTAAAGCATGAATTTACTTACTTTTGTTATACATAAATCTATTTCCCAAAATGCACAAGAAACCTCTGATTTTAGTGACAAACGATGATGGAATTACGGCTCCTGGCATTCGTACTTTAATAAAAGTTATGAATTCCATTGGAGATGTGGTAGTGGTTGCACCAGATAACCCGCAAAGTGGAATGGGTCATGCCATAACTTTAGATTCTACGCTATCTTGTAAAAAAGAAAACATTGATGATGGTCCACAAACAGAATATAGCACCTCTGGAACGCCAGCTGATTGTATAAAACTTGCAATTCATGAAATAATGGACAGAACACCAGACCTATGCGTCTCTGGCATTAATCATGGTTCTAATTCGTCTATAAACGTAATTTATTCAGGAACGATGAGTGCTGCCATTGAAGCTGGGATAGAAGGTATTCCTGCAATAGGTTTTTCGCTTTTAGATTACAACTGGGATGCAGATTTTAAACCGTTTGAAGATTATATTAAAACCATTACAATTAATGTTTTAAAAAAGGGAATGCCTGAAGGTGTTGTTCTAAATGTTAATTTTCCTAAATTGGATAAAAAAGAAATTAAAGGCATAAAAATTTGTAGACAAGCAAAAGCTAATTGGATGGAAGAATTTGATAAACGCAAAAACCCTCAAGGCAAAGATTATTATTGGCTTACAGGTAAATTTGTTAATTTAGATGAAGGAGAAGATACTGATGAATGGGCTTTAAACAATGGCTTTGTTTCTGTGGTTCCTGTGCAATTCGATTTAACAGCACATCATTTTATTCAACAATTAAATACATGGTCTTTAAATGATTAAAAATGAAGTTATTATAGGATTTTTAATTGGTTTAATTGCGAATATTATTGGATTATTTATTGCAGCTACATTATTAGGTGATAACGATGATTTTAATACCATTTTAAAAACAGCTTCAGCAGAAGGGTTTTTAGGAAAACTTATAAGCCTAGGAGCAATTTTAAACTTAGTTGCATTCTTTATATTTATAAAAAAGAAACAAGATTATAGAGCAAGAGGTGTATTATTAGCAACTGTTTTTATTGCTGTTTTTACCTTTATTATTAATTTTTAATTAATGAAGTATTACATAATTGCTGGAGAAGCATCTGGAGATTTACATGGCTCGAATCTGATGAAAGCATTATTAAGAGAAGATCTTAATGCTGAATTTAGATTTTGGGGAGGAGACCTTATGCAAAATGTAAGTCACAATTTAGTAAAACACTATAAGGAATTAGCCTTTATGGGTTTTTTAGAAGTGATTCTGAATTTAAGAACCATATTCAAAAATTTATCTTTCTGCAAACAAGATATTGAAACTTACAATCCAGATGTTATAATATTTATTGATTATCCTGGGTTTAATCTGCGTATTGCTAAATGGGCAAAACTAAAGGGAATTAAAACACATTATTATATTTCTCCACAAATTTGGGCATGGAAAGAGAGCAGAATTAGTGCTATAAAACGAGATGTAGATAACATGTATCTTATTCTCCCTTTTGAAAAAGAATTTTATGAAAACAAGCACAATTATCCTGTAAACTTTGTTGGGCATCCATTAATAGATGCCATTACCGATAGAATCCAAGTTGGTGAATATGAATTTAGAGCTCAACACGAATTAAGCCAGAAACCTATAATAGCGTTATTGCCTGGAAGTCGAAAACAAGAAATTCGTAAAATGCTTTCGGTAATGTTGAGTGTGGTTAGTCATTTTCCTGACTATCAATTCATAATTGCTGGTGCACCTGGTCAAGATTATAGTTTTTACAAACCGTTTATAGATAATCCAAACGTACATTTTGTAAGTAATAAAACTTACGATTTATTGAGTGTTTCAACAGCTGCGTTAGTAACGTCGGGAACAGCAACTCTAGAAACAGCATTGTTTAAAGTGCCTGAAGTGGTTTGCTATAAAGGAAGTTGGCTATCTTATCAAATTGGTAAACGCTTGGTTAAAAATATTAAGTTTATCTCTCTGGTGAATTTAATTATGGATAAAGAGGTTGTTAAAGAGTTAATTCAAAATGAATTTAATAGTTACAATCTTAAACAAGAACTCGCTATAATTCTTGACGATTATGAGCGCACAAAATTCTTTATAAATTATTACGATTTAGAGAAAAAATTAGGAGGTAAAGGTGCAAGTGAGAAAGTTGCTGGGTTAGTATATAATTCTATAAATTAGCTGAAATCTTATTCACTTTATGCGAATTCTGACTTTTACCTTGCTTGTCTTTTTAAGTTTTGGCTCCTGCAAATCATCAAAACGTGTAAGCGATACTTCAACCAAAGTAGAACGGACTTCATCAGAAAACACAACTACTAATCGTTTAGCAAACAATATTATACAAAATGCTGAAACCTATCATGGAGTACATTATAAATATGGTGGTACTACAAATAAGGGGATGGATTGCTCTGGCTTGGTCTATATTTCCTTTAAACAAGAACATATTTTATTGCCAAGAGTATCTAGAGATATGGCTAAAGCTGGCAAACATATTAAACTCAATGAGGTTGAAAAAGGTGATTTATTATTCTTTAAAACTAATAAAAACAAAACAGTAATTAACCACGTTGGGCTAGTTGTAAATTCAAATAATGGTGTAACCGAGTTTATTCATTCTACAACTAGTAAAGGTGTTATTACTTCGTCTCTTGCAGAGCCATATTGGCAAGCAGCATTCGTAGAAGCTAGACGTATTCTATAATATTTATTTTTAGTAACTTACATAAATGAAGTTGCTAAATTTCACTATCATTAAACTCACTCTATGCCTTATAATCGGAGTTATTATTGGTTATAACTACAATATTAATTTAAATTCTAGTCTATTAATTAGCACTTTTCTTTTATCTGTTTTAGGCATTGGCATTTTATTATCTAAAAAACATTACTCGCAACATACTTTGTTTGGCTTATTAATTTTTATTACTACTATTAGTATTGGTGTATTAACTGTAAATATTAATAACCAACTTAATTTTAAAAATCATTTTTCTAAACACAAAACCATAAACAATGACTCTTTATATGAAATCAATTTTAGAATTAGAGAAGTATTAAAATCTGGAAACTATTATAATAAATATGTGATAGATATTCTTGAAATTAATGCTGAAACTGTTTCTGGAAAGTCATTACTAAATGTAGAAAAAGATTCAACGTTGTATAACTTAGAAGTTGATGACATACTAATTACAACATCCAATTTTATTGCACTTAATTCTCCTCTTAATCCGTATCAATTTGATTATGGAAAATATCTTCAGAAAAAACATATATACCGCCAACTAACAATTACAAATACAGAACTATTAAAAATTCAAAGTAAAAAACATACGCTCTTTGGTCATGCATCACAATTAAGAGACCGCGTCAACAGAAACCTTGAACAATACAATTTTAAAAAAGATGAGCTTGGTATAATTAATGCCTTGCTGCTTGGTCAACGACAAGATATATCTAAAGACATTTATGACAGCTATGCTCAAGCAGGAGTGATTCATATTTTAGCAGTCTCAGGTTTACATGTTGGGATTATTTTACTGTTATTAAACTTCCTTTTTAAACCCATTGAGCGTATTAAATATGGGAAGCATATCAAAATTTTGCTTATTGTAACTCTCCTTTGGAGTTTTGCTATAGTTGCCGGATTATCTGCTTCGGTAACCCGAGCTGTAACTATGTTTAGTATTGTTGCAATTGGTATGAACTTAAAACGACCTACAAACATTTTTAACACTTTGGCTATTTCAATGTTCTTTATATTATTATTTAAACCAAATTTTCTTTTTGATGTTGGGTTTCAATTAAGTTATCTCGCTGTTTTTGCCATTGTTAGTATTCAGCCTTTATTTTATAGACTATGGAAACCAAAACTTAAAATTATTGATTATTTATGGCAAATTTTTACTGTAACTCTTGCCGCTCAATTTGGTGTAATCCCGGTGAGTTTATTTTACTTTCATCAGTTTCCTGGTTTATTCTTTGTTTCTAATTTGGTTATCATTCCTATATTAGGATTCATTTTAGGCTTCGGAATCCTTATCATTATTTTAGCCTTATTAAATATGCTTCCATCGCTTTTAGCGAATCTTTACGGAAATATTATAAATTTAATGAATGATTTTGTTAGTTGGATCTCCCAACAAGAACAATTTTTATTGAAAAATATTTCTTTCGGAATTATAGAAGTCATCGTATCTTATATTCTCATTATCTCGGTTGTAAATCTTTATAAGAAAAGAAATTATACAGCTTTCATTCCTTTTTTAATTTCAATAATATGTATCCAAAGTGCATTCATTTATAATAAACATCAATCTGCAACAAATAAATTTGTTGTATTCCATAAAAGCAGGTACAGCATTATTGGAATGAAGCAAAATAACAGACTTATAATTCATAATAATTTAGATAGTGTTACATTAAAGAATAATAGCACAATAATTATATAATAGGTGAACGAATAACAAAAACTAAAATGGATAGCTTACAAACTATCTATTTATTAGAGAATAAAAAGCTCTTACTTATTGATAGTTTGGGAATTTATAATGTTAAATCCTTTAAACCTGAAATCATCTTATTAAGAAACTCACCCAAGATTAATCTCAAACGATTAATTGATAGTTTACAACCAGAATTAATTATTAGTGATGGCAGTAATTATAAAACCTATCAAGAACGATGGTCTAAAACCTGTGATGCAAAAAAAATCCCTTTCCACCAAACAGGCAAAAAGGGAGCTTTTATTTATATCTATTAATTCCTATTGCTGAAACTCTGGTTTAAAAGCTGTATAATATTCGTTAAAAGCCTCTTGAGATTTTAAATCTAAATGTTCATCGTTCTTAAACATTTTTAAATACAATTCCAGTTGTTGTGGTGTTTTATAACCAATAAGTGGGAAAATTAATTTCCCTTCTTCACTTATAAATACAATGGTTGGATACG
Source organism: Flavobacteriaceae bacterium (assembly GCA_965250265.1). Lineage (GTDB taxonomy): Bacteria > Bacteroidota > Bacteroidia > Flavobacteriales > Flavobacteriaceae > PRS1. The sequence goes on from CBDFNO010000015.1 coordinate 154,636, forward strand.
ATCTAATACTAAAATATCCAGATAATTGATGTGATGCATTTCGTTTGTTTGCTCTTGCAGGATCATAACTGGGATTCGTGTAGGTTTTACCGTTAAATGTTATTTCATCATTCCCTTCGGCATTAAACTTTACAGCATAATAATACTCATTTACATAATCAGCTACGTCCTTGTTATGAAATGTTTTTTTATCAAGTAGCTTACAAGGTCCACACCAATTTGTGTAAGCATCCATCATAATCTTTTTTGGATTTTTCTTCTGAAGCTCTACAGCTTCCTCAAGACTTAACCAATTAATTTCTTGTGCTGAAATTGTTACTACAGCCAGAAATAATAAAAATGTGAAAAATTGTGTTTTCATAATACATTGGGTTGCAAAAGTCATTCCGAACTTACAAAAAATGCTTCAACAAAGGAGCATTTTGCGTTTATTTTAACAATATATTCGATTAACGGACACCATGCATCAGTTTCTTTATAATAGGTTGCATGGCAATTGAAAACACGCCTAATACAGCAGCAATGCCAGTTAAAATCCAGAAGAAATAACTAATACCATTCTCATTTGCTATTTTATCGACGTTTTCTCCAAAAATACCTGCCATTTTCATGCCTATGGCAACAGCTAAATAATAAATTCCAAACATAAATGCGATCATTCTGGCTGGTGACAGCTTACTAACCAGCGATAGAGCCACAGGTGAGATACAGAGTTCACCTAAGGTATGGAACAGATAAACCAATACTAACCAAATCATGCTCACAGAGGCTGTTTTGGCTCCGGCTTCTATGCCTCCTGTGCCAAAGGCCACACAAGCCATCCCTAATGCCAACAAAAACATACCCAAACCATATTTTACATTGGCGGTAGGATTGTATTTACTTTCCCACCATTTAGAAAATAAAGGCGCAAACGCAATAATGAATAAGGAATTAAGTACACCAAACCAGGAGGCAGGAACCTCAGTTAATGGTTCAGTTGTTTTTTCAATCAATAAGAACTCAAGAGTTCCATCAGCAAGTGATAAGAATCCAGCTTTATACCAATCGTTAGTAAGCATCCATAATGTAATAATCCATATTATTATAAAACTTATAGATAGAATTATATTTCCTAGTTTGTGCTTCTTAAAAGTTCTTTTGAATAATTGCAATAAAACCCAATTAATAATCGCTAAAGGGACAATAGCCACAAGGGAATTAACAATTAAATAGGTAAGGCTAGCGTTACCAGTTAATACTCTATTTGTATAATCTTTGGCGAAAATTGTTAAGGTCCCTGGTGCTTGCTCAAAAATAGCCCAGAAGAAAATTATTAAAAACGAGAAGAATGCGATAGCTATCATTTTATCTCTCGTGATTTTGGAGTACTTGGTCAATCGATAAACCAATAAATAAATAAAAATGAGCAGTGCAAAAATGATAATAACCACATTGCCATCTAAACCAGCAATTTCAAAATTGAATATATTAAAATTTCCTTCAGATATTTTTGAAGCTGGTGAATTGATTAACCATAGTAAGCCCAAAATACTCGATACGGCTATTAAAACCAATTGCCACGAAGTAAACGGATTTCGTTTATCAGTATCGTTTTGTAACTGCGCTGCTTTAGATTCAGCCGTAGGCTTTAAACCAATATTTCCAAAAATATTTTGAGAGAACCAAAACTGTAGTAATCCAAAGAGCATGAATATTCCAGCGAGACCAAAGCCTATACTCCAGCCTACTTTTTCGCCTAAATACCCACATAACAAAATTCCTAAAAATGCTCCAGCATTTACGCCCATATAAAATATGGTATAAGCACCATCTTTTTTGTGTTCATGATTCTTATACATTTCAGAAATAATAGAGGTCATGTTTGGCTTAAAAAAACCGCTTCCAAAAACCAAAAAAGTAAGACCTAGATAAATGAAAAATTGTGTTTCCATTGCCATACAGGCATGACCTAAGGTCATCAACAAAGCACCAACAGCAACTGCATAACGATAACCTATGATTTTATCTGCAAAATAACCACCAAGCATTGTTGAGAGATATACCAATCCTGTATAGGTGCCAAACAACGCTAATGCATGTTCTCGTGGCCAACCCCAACCTTCATCCATTAACGATGCAGTTAAAAACAAAACCAATAAGGCTCTCATTCCGTAATATGAAAAGCGTTCCCACATTTCAGTAAAGAACAATACGAATAATCCTGAAGGGTGACCTAGTACTGGATTATCAAAAAACTTTGCGGTAGATGAATCTTGACTCATAAATCTATGTTATTTTAGTTTCCGTCAGCTAATTCATAGCCTTCAGTCTCGTCATGAATTTCATGTTCATCATCTTCAGCACCATGAGTTAATCGTTTTAAAGGTTTTAATATTAGAATTACCAACACTCCAAAAATTACAGTAAATATTGTAATTCCTGAAAACACAGTATATTCACCAAAATCAGAAGCAGATTCTCCTAAAACTCCAGCAACTTTATTTCCCAATCCTGTAGATGCAAAATACACTCCCATCATTAGAGAGGCATATTTCACAGGAGCAAGTTTTGTTATAAAAGATAATGCTACAGGAGAAGAGCATAATTCTCCAATAGTATGAAATAAATAAGCTAATACCAACCAGTACATAGCAGATGAACCATTACTTTGAAATTCAGATGCTGCAAAAACCATAAAAACAAATCCTAATCCCATTATTATTACTCCAATAGCCATTTTAAATAAAGAAGAAGCAGCTTCTTTTTTTAATCTTTTCTTTGCCCAATATCCAGCTACTGTTGTACCAAAAATTATTATGAAAAGGGCATTAAGTGATTGAAACCATGTAGCAGGAATTTCAAAAGGGTTACTTGTAAACATGTATTTATTAAGGATGAAATATATTATGCCAATGAATACAGAACCAATAAACCAATAGTTAGAATTCTTTTTCTTTTTGACCATGCCCAAAATTCCTTTAAATAACATAAATGCTATTGGAATATAAAAAATCAAACTCATTGTAAATAATGAAGCATTTCGGTCAGTATTGTCTTTAGTATAAATATTCATTAACCCTCCTGCTTGTTCAAAAGCTCCCCAAAATACTATTACTAATATAAAAGATAATAGCATTACCACATATCTATCTTTCATTACTTTAGTATCCAAATCTTTGTACACCATCATTAATAAGCCTATAACCAACGATATAAAAATGAACAACAATCCATACGCCCAATTGTCAACACCTTCAAAAACTCTCCAAGCATAAACAGATATAACTAAAAGAATTACAACTATAACTAATTGAAAAGGAGATTTAAATAATTGTAAAAACAATGAAGGTATAGAGACTTCATTTTTCAATTCTTTCTTGTCTCTTTTGTCACCAATACCTACTAAATATTTTTGCCCAGCTAAATATTGGATTAATCCTAAAGCCATTCCGATACCTGCAAGTCCAAAACCATAATGCCAACCAACAACTTCGCCAACATATCCAACAATTAAACTGGATAGAAATGCACCTAGATTAATTCCAATATAGAAAATGGTAAAGCCCTTATCTCTTCTTATATCACCTTGTTTATATAGACCTCCAACCATTGTAGAAATATTTGGTTTTAACATACCAACGCCAGCAATAATTAGTCCAAGTCCTGAATAAAATGCCCACATTTCTTCAACTGCTAAAATACCATGACCAAATACTAATAAAATTCCACCAACAAGTACAGCTCTCTTTTGTCCCAACCATTTATCAGCTATAATTCCACCTGGAATTGCCATAACATAAACAAGCATGGTATACCAACCATAAAGCATTATAGACTCACTATTTAACCAACCCTGCCCTGGATTTTCAGCAGTAGTTTTTGCTACCAGATAAAGTGTTAAAATTGCTCGCATACCGTAATAAGAGAAACGTTCCCACATTTCAGTAAAAAATAGAACATACAGTCCTATTGGATGTCCAAATAATTCCTTTTGTTTTATTGTTGTAGCTGAATCTGACATAAAATTTATTATTAGTTAGTTAGAATATTTAGTTTGATAACTATGAAAAAGAATAAAAACGAGATATGTTTTATTTTCATTTGAAAAAAGAAAACGAACTAATTATATAAGCTATTTTATAAAAAGTTCTGTTTAATGTTGCTGCAATGTAAAAAAACGCATCGACTATCACAACCCTTTTTGTTCATTCCCAAAAAATACAGTTGAAAAACATAAGAATTTAACATTTACAAAGAGTAATCTTTAAATAAGAACTGTAGAATAGTATCTTTGCTAATCAATATTTTAAGTAAGTTATGAGTAAATCCATATCTGGTTTTTCAAAACTATCTAAATCCAAAAAAATTGATTGGATTCTTAATACACATTTTTTAAACAATAAAAATGCTAAACGCATTTTAATGCAATATTGGAATTCTAACGAAAAACTTCAACAACTTCATGACGAATTTATTGAAAATACCGTAACCAATTATTATTTACCATTTGGAATTGCTCCAAACTATTTAATAAATGGAAAGTTGTACACTATACCAATGGCAATAGAAGAAAGTTCGGTGATTGCTGCGGCAAGTAAAGCTGCTAAATTTTGGATAGATAGAGGAGGTTTTAAAGCCAAAGTTATTTCTACAACCAAAGTTGGTCAGGTTCATTTTATGTATCAAGGCGATTTTGAAGCGTTAAAAAATTATTTCTCGTTTATAAAACGGCAACTTATTGAAGATTCAAAACACATCACAAAAAACATGGAACAACGTGGTGGTGGGATTATAAACATTGAGTTACGAGATAAAACCGAATTGATTGAGAATTACTACCAGCTGCATGCTACATTTGAAACGCTTGATGCTATGGGAGCCAACTTCATCAATTCTTGCCTTGAACAATTTGCTAAAACGTTTAAAAGAGAAGCACTCTTATTTGAAGGATTTACTAAAGCAGAAAAAGACATTCAAATTATAATGAGTATTCTTTCTAATTATGTTCCAGATTGTTTGGTTAGAGCTGAAGTAAGTTGTAAGGTCAAAGATTTAAATGAAGATCCTCATATGTCTCCTGAAAAATTTGCCTCAAAATTTATACAAGCTGTAAACATTGCAGAAGTAGAACCCTATAGAGCGGTAACCCATAATAAAGGTATCATGAATGGTGTTGATGCTGTGATTTTAGCAACAGGCAACGATTTTCGGGCTGTTGAAGCTGGTATTCATGCTTATGCCTCTAGAAACAGAAAATACTCTAGTTTAACTCATGCAAAAGTTGATAATGATATCTTTACATTTTGGATTGAAATACCTTTAGCTCTTGGAACCGTTGGCGGTCTTACAAATTTACATCCTCTAGTAAAACTAGCTTTAGAAATGCTTGACAATCCGAATGCACAAGAATTAATGCAAATAGTTGCTGTAGCTGGTTTGGCTCAAAATTTTGCAGCTTTGCGTTCGCTCATTACTACAGGAATACAGCAAGGACATATGAAAATGCATTTAATGAATATTTTAAATCAGTTCGAAGCTAGCCATGACGAAAAAACCACACTTATTGAACATTTTAAAGCTAATACAGTTACGCATAATGCAGTTGTTGATGCCATCCATAAGTTAAGAGTTAAGAGTGAATAGATTTTACAGCAACGGAAAATTATTACTAACCGGAGAGTATCTTATTTTGGACGGTGCACTTTCTCTTGCCATACCAACAAAATTTGGTCAATCTTTAATAGTGGAACGAATTGATAAACCAAAACTAATTTGGAAGAGTATTAACGACCAAGGAGTTATTTGGTTTGAGGATATATTTTTAACTGAAGAGATTGCTTCAGTTTCTTCAAAACCTCGTAATGATGTTTCAAAACGAATTGTTCAAATTTTAAAAGCTGCCAGAACACTTAACCCTGAGTTTTTATCTCGAAGTTTAGAAGCCAACACAGGTTTTAGTATCACTACAATATTAGACTTTCCAAAAAATTGGGGTTTGGGTTCGTCTTCAACTTTAATTAATAATACAGCGCATTGGGCAAACATAGATGCCTATAAATTACTTGAGGCAACATTTGGTGGTAGTGGTTACGACATTGCCTGTGCAAAACATGATTCTGCAATTACTTATCAACTCCAAAATGAAAGCACAATTGTTAATCCAATAGATTTTAATCCAGATTTTAAGGAGCAGCTTTACTTTATCTATTTAAATAAAAAACAAGATAGTCGAGATGCAATTGTACAGTACAACTCAAATAAAAATAATTCTAGTTTAGCAATTTCAGAAATTAGTGATATTACCTCTAAAATAATTACATCTACTTCTTTAGGAGATTTTGAAGCATTGATTACTTCTCATGAGCAAATAGTTTCAAAAATTATAAAGCAAAAGCCTGTTAAAGAGTTATTGTTTAATGATTACAAAGGAGCTATAAAAAGTCTAGGAGCTTGGGGAGGAGATTTTATTTTGGCAACAGGGAACACAGATTCTTTGAATTATTTTAGTCAAAAAGGTTACCATACTATAATTCCTTATACTGATATGGTTTTAAACTAAAAATAACCACGTAAAACGCAGCTATTTTATATATGTTTAATTTTATTCTAATAAAAAGTTGCTCTATTATCGTCTATCTCTGAAGCATCTTTTAGCGCATTATATAATACTGTACTTATTGCATTAGCTTTAGTAGTTCCTATTCTATTTGCGGCTGCTTGATAACTTGGTAACGCATCAGCTGGAGAAATCTTTGTAGTTTGTACAACATAAACGCCTAAAACCCCATCTATTAATTTAGAAGTTTGGCCTTCTGTTAATCCAAACGCAGTACCTATTACTTTTGGTTCTCTACCAGCGCCTGAAAGTGTTGGGTTTTTCATATTAATAGCCAACGCCGTTTTTACTGCTTGATTTTCACTTACGGCAATATCATCTAGAGTAGTTCCTGTAATACGAGCTCTAATAAGGTCTGCTTTCTTTTCTTTTCTAATTTCTGGTAAGGCGGTAACAGATGCTTTTTCTGTACTCATAAGTCCTTTTTCATTAGTTGCTGCTAACATTACAACAGCGTATCCACCACCTTGAATATTAAAACGCCTTATATCGCCAACATTGGTTGCGTCTTCGAAAGCCCAGCGCACAATAGCCCTTTGGTTTCCTAAACCTGGAATACTTTCGTCTAAAACTTTCATACTACTTACTGGCAAAACAATATAATTGTTCTGTTTTGCAACTTCACCAAAATTTTGATTAGCAACTGCAATTTCAAATTTGGAAGTTTCATTAAACACGTTATCTATAGTTTGTTCCGATGGCTCTATTTCTAGAGCAATAGAAGCAATTTGTAAGGCTCTCTGTTGGTTTTTTTGTTCTAAAATTTCAATAATATGATATCCAAAAGAAGTTTTAACAACCTCTATATCTCCTTTATTATTATCAAACGAAAAATCTTTAAACTCAGGAGCATATGAATCAGTATATGCAAATTCTATTTCACCATTTTTTTCATTACTTACTTTATCTGATGATAAGTCTAATAAATCAACAAATTTAGAACGGTTTGATCTAATTGCTGAAAATATGCTATCGGCTGTCTCTTTTGCTTCTTCGTCAGTTTTTGTAACACTTAAATCTGCTCTAGTACTCCCAACAAACGGAACTAATATATGTCGAACCTTAACTGAATCTGGCATTTGTTTTTCTTCAACTATCTTAGACAACATATAATAATTACCTAGCTTATACGGACCATAAATATCACCTTTATTTAAATTAAAAATACTGTCTGCAATTTCTGTAGGCATTAAAGATTTAAACAAAAAGTTATTATTATATTTAATAGCAGAATTAGCATTTACAAAAGCTTCATTATCATCTGTATTTTTAAAACCAATAATTGTCTCGTTAGATTTTGAGTTATCGTTATACTCTACTCTATCTTCTATTAAGGCTTTTAAATTATTTTGAATATTAGCTTCATCTTCCAAAGAGGCTTCTTCTTTAAATTGAATAAAATAAATATCTCTTGAAGCTTCAACTTCGTATTGGCTTTTATTTTTATTAATGTAGTTTGTTATATCTGATTTTGAAACAGATATTAGACTATCAGGAATTGAAGCATATGGAATTTGAACAAATTTAATATCTACATTATCATTTTCTAATTTATAATCTAATTCTCCTTCAGCAAGTGTACCAATTACGCCAGCCCTAACCATATTAAAATAGGTTTGCTCCCTACCGCCTGCTGCTATTGTGCTTTCGTAATTAGTCCAGGCTTGATAATTTATTGGAGAACCTGCCAACAATGTAGATTCGGTAGGCGTTGCCTGTAAATTTGCTATAAATTCGTTTAGTTTATTTTCGTCGAAAAGACCATCAATATCTTTAAATTCTTCAAACGAGCCTAAACTCAATTTTAATAAATCTCTCATCTGGTCTCTTTCTACAACTAATCCTATATTATTAAATTGGGTTTCCATTACAGCTTTTCTAATTTCCTGATCCCAAACCCGTTTCATAACTTGGGTACTTGTTCCTTGGCCACCAGCTTGTCTTTGAGCAGCTTCAACTTTTGCTATAAAATCATCTCGTTTTATGTCTTCGCCATTTACTGTTGCAATAACATTTTGTGATTTACCTGAAAAGTTAGTACTGCCATCAAAAAGTCCAGATAATATAAAAGCAAATAATGCCATTGCTATAACAAATATTAGAACTAAAGATTGTTGTCTTATTTTATTTAAAATTGCCATTTTATGTATGTTTTGATAAAAATTATCGTGCGCGAAAATACCATTTTCTGTTTAATAATAAAAGGAGAACAACAGATTAATTCGCTTATTATACGTTTTTTATTCGTCTTCTATAATTTGAAGTGAAACAACGTCAATTTTAGTATTTGACACTTCTATAATGGTAAATATAAAATTTTCAATTTTCACTGTTTCGTTTTGCTGTGGTATTTCTTCTGTACTATTTACAATTAGTCCTCCAAGAGTTTCATAGTTCTCGTCTTCTGGAAGGTTAATTTTATATGTTTCATTTAAATAATCTACATCTAATCTTGCCGAAAAGTTATATTGTGTATTGCTTAGTTTTTCTTCTAATAATTTAATATTATCATGTTCGTCTTCAATTTCTCCAAACAGTTCTTCCACAATATCTTCAACTGTCATAACACCAGAAGTTCCTCCGTATTCATCCAAAACCACGGCAACACTTTTTCGCCTTTTGGTTAGAATATTTAAAACATCTTTAATAAGCATAGTCTCTGGCACAAACTCAATTGGGCGCATAATGGATTTTATGGTTTTGGGCTTTTTAAATAATTCAAAAGAATGTACATAGCCTAAAATATCGTCTTTGGTGTTCTTATAAACTAATATTTTTGAATATCCTGTATCGATAAACAGCTCATTTAAAGATTTTACAGTATCATGAATCTCTAAAGCGACCAGTTCAGTACGAGGAATCATAACCTCTCGTGCTTTTACTTCTGAAAATTCTAATGCATTTTGAAACATTTGTATTTCACTATCTACTTCTTCGTGCTCTTCAACAGTTTCCATTTGTTCGTTTATATAATTCCCTAATTCTACTTTCGAAAACGCTAATTGTACTTGGTCTCCTTCGGTTTTAAAAAATTGTTTTAGTATAACATCCGAAATCCACAATAAAAAATCTGAAATTATAGAAAATAGGATGTAAAAGACAACTGCAGGAAAAGCAAAAATTTTAAGTAAAAGGTTTGAATATATTTGAAAGAATACTTTTGGCAAAAATTCGGCAGTAATAAGAATTACTAATGTAGATATCACAGTTTGTGTAAGTAAGCTTAAATTGGAAAACAAATAATTTACCATATCATAATTTGAAGGTAAATTGGTTTTGAACCAGCTCACTAAAAGTTCTCCCATAAAAACCCCATAAATTACTAATGCTATATTATTACCTATAAGCATGGTAGCTATAAATTTAGAAGGCTTTGCTGTAAGCTTGACAAGTAGTTTAGCTAATAACCCATTTTGTTTTTTTTCTATTTCTATATGAATCTTGTTAGAAGATATATAGGCAATTTCCATTCCTGAAAAAAATGCAGAAAACAACAGCGATACAACAATAATGATAATCTCTGTGTTCATTTTTAAAGTTTGCCTCTATCTTCAAATCGTTTACGAAACTTCTTTCTAAAGAAAAACATAAATATTGCTAATGCAGCAAAAAATAAAGATATATAGGCTCCATTTCTATCGGTATTCCATTTACTTATTACATCGTATAAAAATAATACAGCAAAAATGAGATAAGCGTATTGTAAAAATTGAAGTAACTTCATAATTTTAAGAGCGTTTTTGGCTTGTTAATGTATATAGTAAAGATAAGAATTATTCGTCTATAAAAATTTTGCCAGTCATTTCTAAAACTTGTGCTTGTGTAAAATCCTTATTAGAATCAAATCCAATTCCATTAATTATTTTTTCTTCTGTTATAAATCTTACAGGTTGGTTTGTAAACAACCATTCGGTCTTTTGGTCATAAAACAATTGGTCGGCATAAAGTGTATCCTTATTATGTGTTGTTAATACTACGTTTCCCTGAAGGTCAATAAGGTCTGTTTCGTTGTACATAATTGCGTAATCTGAAACAACATTACTTTTATTATTATCCTCATCAAACAAAGTGAGATTAATACCATCAGGAAATTCGTAAAATGCAAATTCTCTATTGGAATAATTCAACATTTTTGGGCTAATAAGATGAGTTTTTAACTTTCCAGAATCTGTATATTTTGTATTAATATTTTCAGCAATACTTAATGGTCCACTATCTAGAATGCCTATATTTTGTATGTCTTTAAAATTGCTTTTACACGAAAAAAACATGGTCACAGTAAAGACTGTGACCATAAATATTATTTTATATTTTAAAACTGTTTGCATTATAACTTTGGAACCTTGACACTTCTTCCAATCCAACATCCAATTTTAATTGTCTCTCCCGATCTACCAGAAGTAAATATTTCACTTTTACTTGGTGCTTGTGCCATATATCTTGCAGCATTTTGAGAAGCACTCCTTTTTAAACTTGCATCAACTCTTCCCGCTTTTCTTACTTCTTGAGCTGCTAACCAATATACGGCTCTTTTAGTAAAATTATCTGTACCGCAATTTTTTGCACTTTTAGCATACATTGCAGCAATGGCTATATGTGCACTCCCCAAGGATGGGTTTTCGGCTAAAGCCTTACCATAATAACTTCTTGCTTTGCCATAACTTCCCTTTTTTCTGAATTTTCCAGCAATTCTATTTAGGATTTTAGCTTTTTCGTAACTGTCGGTTTCTAAATTTACAGCTTGATTATAATATTCAAGTGCTTCAGTACTGTTTCCTTCTTTATCTTTTAAGATTCCTAAATAGTACGCGGTTGAAGCATTTGGTTCGATTGCATTTTTTTGCTCAACAACTTTAACAAATAGCGGATCGTCTGTACATTCTTTAGTAAACATTCTATTCATTGCTCTTTGCAACCAAATACCATCATTCTTAAATTCTTCAAAATCTCTAGTATAAAGTGGAATTAAATTTTCGCAATTTGCTCTTTCTCCCAGCTTACTATCTACACTACCAGCAATTTTATTATAAGCTACTACATAGCTATTATAAGACTTTACTCTATTAGCATCTTTTTTACTTAATTGCACATCTTCTTCATCTCCTCTTGGCACAAACTTATTTAATTTTTGCGTATAGTTTTTAATTTCAGCTTCTATCTTTTCGCTAATATCGTCGTATTTATTAAATAAGGCCTGGGCAGATTTCTTTTTTGCATCATACAGGTCTACCATTAAAGAAAAATAAGTATATAAGCTTTTAGGATTAGTAAATGTTTTTGCGTCTGCTTTATAAGCTGCATCAAAACCATCATATAAATACTCATCCGTTTTGTTTAATTCTTTTTTATAATCGTATTGTAGTTGGCAAGCTTTAGCCATATATTGTCCTTTGGGTGTTTTACTTGCAAAGTACATTTGTCTTTCTTCCCAAAGTTTTATCAAATCGTTTACGAAACTTACTTTTTCACTACCTGAAGAATTATCGATCTTATACTTAAGAATTTTTTCTCCATGTGTATAGATAGCTCTACTAAATTTAGGATTTCTTTCTCTTAATTCCATCCAAGGACTAAAAGCACTATCATAATTTTTAGCTTTAGCATATTGATCAAAAATTGAGAGTGTTGCTAAATCTTCTTCGTTGGTAGCTTGAGCTATAACAGCATTAAAGCTTATAAAAAGCAATACTAATAGTGTAATTTTCGTCTTCATAATTCAAGTATTATTTTAAGTTAGTTATACTGTCTTTTCACAAACCATCTATCGTTTAACGATAAACTTATTTGGAAATTTATAAAATTTTCTTCAACTAAATTTTGATTGGTTGTTCCTTTTTTTCCTATTTCTATTCCTAAATTAGCATTAGAAAAGAAACCTCCAACTGGTAACCCTACTCCAAAAGATATGCCAAACTCATTAATTGACTCGTTATTTATCTTTAAACCTGTATCTTCAAAACGTATTCCTGCTCTGTAAACAATTCTTTTTAAATAATTATTAAAAGAATTGTACTGTGGAATATAAAATCCTCCAACCGAAATTGTTGTGGCGTCTACAAAAGTAGTATTTTCTATATTAATTATTCTATTTGAAAATTCGCTAGTTTTTAACAAAGTATATTCTGCTCCTAAAAACCATTTACTTGGTTGACCAATTCCTAATCCAAAAGTTGTTTTAGTAGGCAATGTTAAGGTTGTTGCTTTTAAACCATCTGCATTTAAATCTGCTTCAATTTCGGTTACAGCAAACTCTTGTCCAGTTGTCTCATTTGTTATTATGGTTGCAAATATTCTCTCATTATTAGATGATAAATCTGCTTTAGGCGAAAATGTAAACGCCGAAGTAAGCTGTAATCTATCATTAATCATTGGGTTATAAGATAAACCAATGTCATAATTTAAACCACTTAAATCTGACCTGTTACTTTCTCTACTTTGATATTGTAGAGGGTTTCCCTCATCATCATATACAAACTCAATAGCAGTATTAGTTATATTTCCAAAATTATATTTAGCATTAACACCTATGCTTAAATTTTTAGTAATTTGATAGCCTAATCCTAAAAAGGCTATGTTAACGCCTCCTTCGCCTCTAAATCTATTAGTGAGTATATCTTCACTATTAGTAAATTCCAATTTATAACCTACTGATGTGAAAGGTAATAATCCAAATCCCATACCAAATTTTCCCATAGGTACAGACAAAGCTAAATAATCAAAAGTTGTTGCATTTGCATTTGCTGAAGCAGAATTACTTTTTAATTTAGCACTTGAATGGCTTCCTCCAACGGTAAATTTTATTGGTCGCCCTTCTCCATTAAAGGGAGAAATTTTAATGCTATTCCCAGCATATGATGCTGGATTTCTTAAATTTATATGAATACTATCTGTATAGATACTTAGTCCACCCATACTTCTATTTTCTGTTGTACCTTTAAATTTTAAACTACCTATTCCATAAAATGAATATGGAGATGTTGTGCCTTCTTGAGAATGTACATTTAACGCTAAAAAGGCTATAAAAACTAAACAAAGTTTTTTGATCATTATTTTGTATTAAATTCTAAAATATAATTTAAACCTTCTAAAAGAAAATTTGAATGCGCAAATATGCTACTTTTTAATCGCTTTGACAAGAAATCTGCATCTCCTCCTGTTAAAATAATTGTTAAATCTTTATATTTTTTGTCATATTTGCTAATAGTGCCATCAATTTCGTTTAAAATTCCATTAATTATTCCAGAGTGTATAGATTCGGCTGTAGAGTTACCTATAAAACTATGTGGCACTTTTGTTTCTAATAACGGTAAGTTTGTTGTTAAATTATTTAAAGATTGGTACCTAACTCTTATTCCAGGTGAAATAGCTCCTCCAAGATATTCATTTTCGTTACTAATAAAATCGTAAGTAATACAGGTTCCTACATCAATAATTAAAACGTTCTGGTCTTTGTGTTTTTTAACCGAAGCACTTACTAAAGCTATTCTATCTACTCCTAAAGTTTTTGGTGATTTATAATGATTAGTAAATGGTATTTTAGTTGAAGTATCCAATACAATTATCTTAAATTGACTTTTAATATAATTGATATTACTTTTGTCTAAGCTTCCTACCGATGATATTATTCCTTTTGTAATAAATTTAAATTCTTTTTTAATATTATCAAGTCCATTTTGAATATTTTCTAGGATAACTCTTTTTTTAAAAATAAGTTTTTCATCCTCAAAAATTGCAAGTTTTACAGTTGTATTCCCAACATCAATAATTAAGTTCATATCACAAATAAAAACTGTAAATTTACAAAAACCATATTTTATAAATTTTCTTTTGGGGAATAATAAAATTGAATTTATATTTGCATCCGCATTTAGCGAGGTACCTTAGCTCAGTTGGTAGAGCAACGGACTGAAAATCCGTGTGTCCCTAGTTCGATTCTTGGAGGTACCACTTAAAAACCCAAACAAATTTGTTTGGGTTTTTTGTTTTTTGGCTTCACATTTTATGAAAATGAGTAAGTATTACTCAACTGCATTAGCATCTCTTTAGTTATATCTTCTAAATCAAAATCGTGGTACCAATTCCAATCTTTACGGGCTTTAAAGTCGTCTATAGATTGAGGCCAAGACGCTGCAATTTGTTGTCTATAATCTGGATTATAAATAATTGAAAAATCAGGAATAAACTTTTTAATAGATTCGAAAATTTGTTTTGGTGTAAAACTTATGGCAGCAAGATTATAAGACGACCTTATTGTAACAGAGCTATTTTCAGCATTCATAAGATTAATTGCAGCATTAACTGCGTCATCCATAAACATCATTGGCAGCTTAGTGTTTTCAGCAATAAAACATTCGTATTTTTCTTTTTTAAGAGCTTTATGAAAGATTTCAATAGCATAATCTGTTGTGCCACCTCCTGGTAAAGTTTTCCAACTAATAATTCCAGGATATCTTACACTTCTAACATCTACATTGTAATTTTTATTATAGTATTCACACCAACGTTCACCTACTTGTTTGGTAATACCATACACTGTAGTTGGTTCCATAATTGTATGTTGTGGTGTATTAATTTTTGGTGTAGTTGGTCCAAAGACAGCAATACTAGAAGGCCAAAACACTTTACTAATAAGTTTTTCTTTAGCTAAATCAAGCACATGAAATAAAGAGGTCATATTTAAATTCCATGCTTTATCAGGGAACTGTTCTCCTTTGGCACTTAATAAAGCAGCCATTAAATATATGATATCGATATTATGTTTTTCGACACAGCTTTTTATTTCATTAAAATTTTTAGCATCAATAATTTCAAAAGGTCCCGAATTAAACACTTCAATATTACTTCCTGTAATATCACTCGCAATTACATTGTCAGCTCCATTTTGTAATCTTAATTTGTGCGTGAGCTCCGATCCAATTTGTCCGCATGCTCCAATGACTAATACTTTAGAAATCATTTAAAAGTTGAATATTTTATTGATTTCAAAAATAACAAGATTTTACTGTTGTTACCATTTTTTTAACCTAAATGTTTGCTTTTAATTATAGAAATTTAATACTCCAATTTGTTTAATAATTTACTTTTAACAATATATTTGCAACTCCATTAGTTTATAACTTTATGAACCAATTAAAAACCTTCAATTCGTTAATACTAATTTGTATTATATTATTCCTGAATTTAAGTTGTGATAAAACTACTCAATCAAGCGAAAAAAAATTGCAAGTGATAACCACAGAAGTATCTAAAGTTTCAGCCAAAGACATTAATCAAATAAAATTCACAGAGTTTGCTTTAAGTGATTTGACGGTAAAACACACCATAGATTGGTTGAAATTTCAAGAGCTTCAACAAAACATAGACCTATTAAAAAAAGGAGACATATCTTTTTTAACAGATGATGTCACAATACTTCAAAGTTTTTTTAAAGATCTTAAAATTGAAATACCCGAAACCTTAAACATTCCTTCTATTTTGGTAAGACTATCGGCTTTAGAGACTACAGTATTTAAACTTGAAAGTATTGCGAAATTAAATAATGTCAAAAATGAAGTTCTTATAAGTGTTATTAAAGAGGTGTTGGTTGCAAACTCAAATGTTATTCTTCAGATAAACAAAAAATTTGAAAAGGACTCTCAAAAGATTGAAAAGCCTAGTTAAATTTAAACGATTCCGTTTTAATCAACACATAATTAATATATAGTTATATAAAATTTTAATTTTTAGTCATTTAAAAATTGTTTACTTTTGGTTTCCAAATTGCACAAGATGAAAAAACCATTACTATTCCTTCTTATCTTTTTCATATTTTCAATCACAAACGCACAGATTAATTCGGGTGCCCCATGGATGGAAGATTTAAATATCGAAAGTAGAACAACTCCTCTAAAATTTCAAGATATTATTGACGCAGCCAAAGCTTATTGGGAAACTCATGACAAAGATGCAAAAGGAAGCGGTTACAAACCATTTAAACGTTGGGAAAACCATTGGAAAAACTATGTTAACGAAGATGGATATTTACCTACCTCTGCACAACTTTGGAATACTTGGTTAACGAAAAAAGCGCAAATAGAAACACAAAGAAATTCTACTTCTCCTCAAGATACGCAAACAGATGACAGCAACTGGATATCCCTTGGTCCAACAGACTTTGCTAATCAAGCTACTTCCATTTCTAATATTGGACGTGTTAATTCGATTATTGTAGATCCAAACAATCCAAATACCTATTATTCGGGTGCTCCTGCCGGAGGGATTTGGAAATCTACAGACGCAGGTTTAAACTGGACTCCTTTAATTGATGGACTCCCACAAATAGGAGTCTCTGGAATTGCTATAGATTATAATGACTCAAATACTATTTATATTGCAACTGGTGATGATGACAATGGAGAATCATTTAGTGTGGGTGTATTCAAATCTATCGATGGTGGAGTTACATGGTCACAAACTGGATTAAATCCGACTAATACTCCAAGTAGAATGAATGACATTTATATTAACCCTTCCGATTCTAACATGCTTTGGGTAGCAACTACAAGTGGAGTTTATAAAACCATAGATGCTGGAACAAATTGGACTAGAACTTTAACAGGAAATATTAGAGATATAAAAATTAACCCTGGCAATCCTAATATAATTTATGCTGTTTCTTCATCAAAATTCTATAAATCTACAGATGCTGGAGATAGTTTTGTTGAAACTGGCACAGGATTACCTCTAACTTCTGACAGATTAGTCATTGATGTAACTCCTGCAAATAATGAAGTTGTTTATGTTGTTAGAGCTGAAACAAGTACTCGAATAGTTAAAGAAATATTTAAATCAATTGATAGTGGAGAAACGTTTACTCAAACAACAAATACTGTCGATGTAGCTGAAGGCAGAACACAAGCATGGTTCGATTTAGCACTTGCTGTTTCCGACGTTGATGAGAACGAAATTTATATTGGTGTAGTAGATATATGGAAATCGATAAATGGTGGTGATACAGTAACAAAAGTTAATAATTGGGCTGTACATAATGTGTCTTATACGCATGCCGATATTCATTTACTCCGTTTTTATAATAGTGAATTATATGCTGGGACTGATGGTGGGTTTTTTAAATCAACTGATGGCGCAGCAACATTTACCGATTTAACCATTGGTATGGAGATTGGTCAATTCTATAGAATTTCTGTATCTCAACAAACTTCAGGTAAAATAGCAGGAGGATTACAAGATAATGGCGGTTTTGGTTTTGCTAACAGTCAATGGAATAACTATCATGGTGGTGATGGTATGGAAGGTGTCATAGACCCTAATAATGATAATTTATATTACGGATTTCTTCAATTTGGAGGAACATTATATGTGTCTTCAAACTCTGGTCAAGGAGGAGGGCTTCAAGGTTTTGCAGGTCCAGAAAGTGGAAGCTGGATTACACCTCTAGCCATAAATAGAGAAAGTGAAGTTTATGCTGGTTATAGTAGAGTCTATCAGTTTGATGGTGCTATTTGGACAGCAGTGTCACCTAGTTTTGGAC
This sequence comes from Flavobacteriaceae bacterium, assembly GCA_965250265.1. GTDB lineage: Bacteria > Bacteroidota > Bacteroidia > Flavobacteriales > Flavobacteriaceae > PRS1. Next base: position 172,764 of record CBDFNO010000015.1, read on the forward strand.
AAGATATTGATGTTCTTGAAATTGATACAGATAATCCAGACAATATGTATGTTGCGATTAATCCAGGTAATCAGGAAGTGGGTGGTACCAATTCAAGCGCAGGTACGTCTGGGCTTTTGCATAAAAGTACAGATAGAGGAGTCTCTTTTACCGAAATACAAAGTTTTTCAACGAGAATTAGTTCTATTGAAGTTAATAATAATGACAGTAATATAATTTATATTACAACTGGTGGTTTAAATGGAACAGTTCAAAAATCTGAAGATGGTGGCTCTACTTTTACAGATATTACAGGCACTTTACCTAGTGTTACCAAAAATATTATTAAACATCGTGAAGAAGATCTATTAAATTCTTTATTTCTTGGCACTAGTCATGGTGTATTTCGTTATGATGATAGTCTCGGCGATTGGGAACCATTTGATCAAGATCTCCCTAATGTATTTGTTCCAGATTTAGCAATTAATCTAATTGATAATAATATAACTGCAGCCACTTATGGTCGTGGTGTATGGAGAAGTGATTTACCTGCTATACAACTTGCCGATGATGATGTTAAACTGATTCAAATTGAAAGCCCAGATTTTGATAATATTCTTTGTGGTGATGCTACGCCAACAATACTTGTAAAAAACAACGGATTAAATACCATTACAAGCATAGATATAACTTATACTATAGATGATGGATCAGACAACAACTTTACTTGGAATGGCAATTTGGCTTCAACAGAAACTACTACAATAGATCTGCCAACACTAAATTCATCAATTGGTTCTCACGATTTAGATATTTCAGTCTCAATACCTGATGATGCTTTTCCTAACAACAATAATTCATCAACTAATTATTATTCAAATGATAATGGCGTTTCTGAAGTTGTTAACACATTCGAATCCGAGGATGACGATTTAATAACATTTAATGAAGGTGGTGGAACACCAATGTGGGAACGGGGAGTGCCAACAGGCACTTTACTAAACACAGCTACTTCAGGTACTAGTGTTTATGGTACTATTTTAGATGGAAATCATCCAGACCAAACCAAAGCTTTTTTAATCTCTAAATGTTATGATTTAAGCTTTATAATAAATCCCGTAATAAAGTTCAATATGGCTTTTGTAATTGAGTTTGATTTTGATCTTATCTATGTTCAATATTCGCTAAATAATGGAGAATCTTGGTCTTTATTAGGTAGTTCAAGTGATCCAAATTGGTATAATAGCTCAAGGATTGATGGAGATGGTATAGCTGACGATTGCCAAAATTGTGTTGGAGGACAATGGACTGGAACAAACACTACTTTAACGGAGTATAGTTATGACTTAAGCCCATTATCTTCTGAAAGTAGTGTAATTTTTAGGTTTGTATATCATTCAGATTTTGCAGAAAATGAAGAAGGTGCTGTTATTGATGACTTTGTTATTGATGGTACCACACCTGATGATGATAATGATGGTGTTGGTAATAATGTAGATAATTGTCTTAGCACACCAAATCCAGACCAATTAGATACAGATGGAGATGGAATGGGTGATGCTTGTGATGATGACGATGACAATGATGGTGTTTTAGATATTAATGACAACTGTCAATTAATAGCAAACGCCGATCAAGCTGATGATAATAGTGATGGTATCGGAAATGTTTGTGATACTGATAATGATGGTATTCTAAACGATGATGATAATTGCCCAGATACTGCAAATAACGATCAAGCTGATTTTGATGGTGATGGCCTAGGAGATGTTTGTGACGATGATATTGATGATGATGGTGTGCCAAATACAAACGATAATTGTAATGATACACCTAACGGAGATGCTGTAGGCTCAGATGGATGTACAGTATTTACGCTACCAACAAGTAATTTTCAATTACAAATATCGAGCGAAACTTGTAGAAACAGTAATAATGGTAGTATCATTATTACTGCTGTTGAAGTATTGAATTATACAGCGCAATTAACAGGAAATGGCATTGACACTAGTAATGCTTTTACTAATACAACCGAATTTATTAATCTAGAAGCAGAGAGTTATACTGTTTGTATAACTGTTGATTCACAACCAGGTTATGAGCAATGTTTTAATGTTACCATTATACAACCTGAAGATCTATCAGTCTACTCAAGAGTAAGCAATAGTACCAATAAGGTTTCTATAGAATTAAATGGTTCAAGCAAATACTATATAGAACTTAATGGTATTATAATTACAACTACCGAAAATGAAATTGAACTAGACTTAATAAAAGGTGTAAATACATTAAAAGTATATACAGATTTGGATTGCCAAGGTGTTTATAGTGAAACAATACATAATTTTAATGCTATAAAAATATATCCAAACCCAATTAGTAACAATAGACTTACTATTAACACCTCTGATGCTTCATTAGAAACAATAGAAGTAAAACTATATTCAGTAATTGGTAAGCTTATTCTGTCTAAATCCTATGCCTTACAAAACGGTGCTGTAACTCTTAATACACCTAATATTTCAAAAGGTATTTATATTTTGAATGTTAACGACGGTATAGTAACCACTAATTTTAAAGTCATTAAAAATTAATAAGAAAATGAAAAAGATAAGCATCCTATTTATATTAGTCCTTTTTTTCAACTGTAGTAGTGGTGGTGATGATGGTCCAACTGTCACGCCTCCTCCACCAACTCCAGATCCACCAACAGCTGCTACATTAACATTTCCCGACAACAATGAAGAATGTACAACAGGTACTGATGTAAATGCAACACAAAGTTCGGTAACATTTACTTGGAACGCATCTGCAAATACAGACTCATATGATCTTACGTTAAAAAAACTTGATACAAATACTAGTTTAACTTATAATTCAAATACAAATCAATTAACAATTACATTGTTTAAGGGCACTCCTTATTCTTGGTATGTTGTTTCAAAGTCTAATAGCGTAACTCAAACCGCAACCAGTGCAACATGGAAATTTTATAATGCTGGTGATCCTGTTCAATCTTTTGCTCCATTTCCTGCCGATTTAGTTGCTCCTACAATGGGAGCAAATTTAACAGGAGTTTCATCAGTAACTTTAGAATGGTCAGGAAGTGATATTGATGATGATATTGTTAGTTATGATATCTATTTTGATACTGTATCACCGCCAACAACGCAAATAGGTGGCACACAAACTGAAACTACAATGGATGCTTCAGTAAGTGCAGGAAATGCCTACTATTGGAGAGTCATAACTACAGATAGTGAAGGAAACAATTCAGAATCTGAAATATTTGAATTTAGAGTAGATTAATTTCTTTCTTCATGAATATCTTATAACGGTTTTAGTAAATATTAGAACCGTTTTTTTTATTTTTAAAATCTTAAATTTTTGTTAATATGTAACAAAAAATCCTTTTAAGCTTCTAAATAATAAGTATTTTGCAAAACTAATTACTTCAACAAAAAATGAAACTGAAAACAATTCAGTGTAACTCTTAAAAACTAACAAATGAAAATGAATTTAAAAAAATTAATGTTACTATGTAGTATTACTTTTTTAGGGCTTGTAGCTTGTAAAGAAGATACTAAAAAGGACGTTGCTGAAAAAATTCCTGGAATTATCCTAGAAAACATGGATACTTCAGTAAACCCGAAAGATGATTTTTACAATTATGTAAACGGAAGCTGGGTAAAAACTAACACTATTCCAGACGATGAATCTCGTTGGGGAGGATTTGGTGTTTTACGTAAATCAACACGTCAAGATGTGTTAGATATTGTAAACACATCTAAAGAATTAGGAACTTATGCCGAAGGTTCTGACCAAAAGAAAGCTCTACTGCTTTTTGAAACCGAGTTAGATACTATTGGTCGAGACAAAATAGGATTAGCACCTCTTCAACCTCTTTTAGATGCAATTGATGGTATAACAAACATTAGCGATATGCAAACTGTTTACGCTAAAACTCTAGGTGTAGATGCTCCTTTCTTTGGGTTTCAAGTATTTCCTGATTTGAATAATAGCAGCATGAATGCTTCTTATATTAGTCAAGGAGGATTAGGATTACCTGATCGAGATTATTATGTATTACAAGACTCAAAATCTAAAGAGCGTCGTTCACAATACGTTGATCATGTCACAAGAATGATGCAATATATTGATTATAATGAGGCAGATGCAAAAGCTGCAGCAGAAATGATCTTAGCTGTTGAAACACGGTTAGCCGAACCGCAATTAGATAAAATTCAAAGTCGTGATATAAGTAATTTTAATAATCCTAGAACTATTGCTGAACTATCTGAAATTACACCAGCTATAGATTGGAATAAATTTATTGATGACTTTAATATTGAAAAAGAAATAGATACTGTTTATGTTTTAGAATTAAAATACATGGATGAACTTCAAAAAGTTTTAACTACAACTTCTATAGATGATATTAAAACAATTATGAAGTGGTCTACCTTAAATGGTCAAGCAAGTAATTTAACTACAGAACTTGAAAAAGCCAATTGGGATTTTTACAGAAAAACTTTAAGAGGCACTAAAGAACAGCAACCTGCAGAAAATCGTGCCATGGATCATGTAACTGGCCGTGTTGGACAAGCTATTGGCAAATTATATGTAGATGCAAAATTTCCTCCCGAAGCTAAAGAGAAAGCTGAAAAAATGATTGCTAATGTTATCACTGCTTTTAAAGCCAGAATAGATAAATTAGATTGGATGAGCGAAGAAACCAAACAAAAAGCGATTCTAAAACTAGATAAATTTACTGTAAAAATTGCCTATCCTGATGAGTGGGAAGATTATTCTGAATTAATGATAAAGGAAGGAAATAGTTATGCCGAAAACATGATGGCTCTTACTGATTGGAACATCAAAGAAAATCTTGCAGATATTGGTGAACCTGTTGATAAAACAAAATGGGGAATGCCACCACAAATGGTAAACGCTTATTTTAACCCTTTTAATAATGAAATTGTTTTTCCTGCTGCAATCTTACAACCTCCTTTTTACAATTATACTGCTGACGATGCGGTAAATTATGGCGGCATTGGTGCTGTTATTGGTCACGAAATCTCACACGCTTTTGATGATCAAGGTGCACAATTTGATAGTGATGGGAACCTCATAAATTGGTGGACACCTGAAGATCTTGAAGAATTTACTAAACGTGGAGATGCCTTAGCAGAACAATATAGCAATATTGAGGTAATGGACAGTTTATACATTAATGGTAAATTCACATTGGGGGAAAATATTGGTGATCTTGGAGGTGTTTTAGGTGCATATGATGGGCTTCAATTACTATTTGAGGAAATTGGTAGACCTGATGACATTGATGGCTTTACTGCTGAGCAACGATTCTTTATGTCTTGGGCAACTGTATGGAGAACGTTGACAAGAGATGACGCATTAGAAACTCAAATTAAAACTGATCCGCATTCTCCTGGAATTTATCGAGCAATTCAACCGCTTAAAAATATTGATGCTTTTTATGAAGCATTTGGTATTAAAGAGGGTGATAAAATGTTTTTAGCTCCTGAAAAAAGAGTACGAATCTGGTAATACTAAATTATAGATCATAAAAAAGCAGCTGTTAGCTGCTTTTTTTATTCTTATAAGACATTATTAATCCTTTTTTGGAGGCTGTGTTTTTCTTGCTAATAACGCTTCTTTACTTATTTGTGCGAGATTGAAATTTGGTGCTACTTGCAAAGCCTCATCCAAAATAGAAATGGCTGCATCAATATTTAATTCATTGTTTTCTTTAAATTTAATAAGACCTTTTAAATACAAAAAAGCAGCTTTAATAGGTACTTGATATGGTGTTTGCATCTCATAAAACGATCTCATTACATCGTCTTTAGAATTTGCAATTCCATAAGTAATATGTAATGTTGCTCCTAAATCATCATTTATTTGAGTTTTTAAATCGGCCAACTCGTAAGCAATCATCGCACTTGGTATGCGCTTAAATAATTCTTCGAATTGTTCTATCGCTCTTTTAGGTTGATTTAAGGCTTTTAATGATATTGCTTTAACTTCAACTGCCATATCGCTATCAGTTGCATTTTTTTCAATTCCTATTGTATTTAGTGCTTGTATATGCTTTCCATCATTCATATACAACACAGCCAAAGTGTCTAATCTCCCTTGATTAGGAGACAGCACATTTAAGTGTGTTAAGGCATTAATAACACCTTGTACATCTCCTTGCGATTGCATCTGTTTATAAAACGCTTCATAATGCTTTAACAAAGCACTATTATCTTGTGCATTAATTTGTAATGCAAAAACAAAAACCACTAATCCTACTATCTTTTTCATTATTTATAATTTTAATTTCAGCCGCAAAACTAAAAAATAAGAATTCCAATCGCTAAAATGAAAGGAATTATTTTTACTGATAACAAGTATTTTATCTTTTTTTTAAGAATTGTAAGATTGATTACTTATTGTTGAAAACTAATTTTAGGCTAACTCACTAAAAATATTTATATTTAAGAATCTTAAAATTTAGAAATCATGGGAATAAAAAGTTTTCTAGCTCCTCGAAAAAAGCAACAGCAAGCTACAGATGATATACCTTTTAAGGTAAGTGATTATATGACCAGAAACTTGATAACCTTTCGGTCAGATCAAAAGATTGAACTCGTAGTAGACACCTTGTTAAAATACAAAATTTCTGGGGCGCCAGTTGTGAATGAAAAACATGAACTCATTGGTATTATATCTGAAGGTGATTGTATAAAACATATTAGTGAGAGTCGTTATTATAATATGCCAATGGATAATAATACTGTTGAAAAACATATGGTTAAAAACGTTGAAACTATTGATGGTAACATGAATATTTTTGATGCTGCTACCAAATTTATACAAGCAAAGCGAAGACGTTTCCCGATTGTTGAGGATGGTAAACTTGTTGGGCAAATAAGCCAGAAAGATATTCTAAAAGCTGCGTTAGCATTAAAAGGTCATAATTGGAAATAAATTAACTTTCTCTTTTAACTAAAGCATAATAATCTCCTTCTAAAGGCAAATAGCCTTGATCGTACACAAAATAATATACAGTACCTACTTTTGTTGTGTAAATACTCGTAAAATAATTAAAATCGAAACCTTTCTCAATAAGTTTAGCTCTTGATGTTTTTGTTTTTTTGTCTGGATTTAATGCTTCAAGAATTCTATAATTTTTACGCAACCTGTTATTAGTATTTCTAATTAGGTTTTTACTGTCTTTGTTAAATTTATTATTATACGAATTCCTGCAGGCATCACTGCAAAATTTCTTATCAATTCTGCCTACAATTTTCGCTCCACATTCAGGACATTGTTTTTTCATAATCATCTTTTTTAAGTTCATACCATGAAGCTATAATATCTTCAAAAGGAAAATCATTAATATATTTTAAACCAATTTTTTGTAAGACTTTATTTGAAGTAACGTTCTCAATATCTGCAGCTCCACAAATCGTCTTAATATTAAGCTCTTTAAATCCAAAATCCAAAACCGCTAAAGACGATTCTGTAGCGTAACCATTTCCCCAAAAACGTGGTATAAATCTATAACCAATATCATAAAAGCCTCTTTTATCATTGAGCTCTTCTTTTTCATCTAAATTTAATTTCAAACCTGACCAACCTACAAAATCACCACTAGATTTCTCAATAGTAGCAAAACGTCCAATACCTCGTTCTTTATATTGCTCTCTTATAAATTGAATAATCTCAATTGCTTTCTCTTTTGTTTTTATAGGCTTATTTCCTAAATATTTATGTACTGTTGAGTTTGAATCCAACTCAAAGATACCTTCAACGTCGGTTGGCAATAACTCTCTTAAGATTAATCTATCTGTTTCTATATAAAATTTCATATCATTTGTTCAATATTGAAATGTATTCAACCCAAGGACCCACTTGATCCTTATATTGTTTTGCCATAACCCTTGATATTTGAGCAATATGTCCTAAATCGTGGGTAACCCAAGTTGCTAATAGATGCTTTAATGTAACTTCTCCTAATTCTGGATGTATTGCTTTTAAGTTGAAATCTTCTACCGAAATGTTTAAGGATTTTAAATACTCCAGATTTTTAGATCTTAATTCAGTAAATTCTTTTAATAAATCATTTAAGGTTTTTCCTTTAGAGTTTTCAAATTGTGCAAAGCGATTATATGGTTCAAAAGTTTTATTTTCTGAATTATTTAAAATAATGTTTGTACGTGTAATCCAGTCGGTTTTTTCTCCATGAATAAGATGTCCTACAATATCAAAGGCAGACCAGGTTTCTCCACCTTCATTGCAAAAAATCCAATCATCAGATAAGTTAGACAAAAACTGCTGTAAAGTTTTTGGTGTTTGCTCTAATATTTCTATGGCTTGATTTATATTGTAAATCATAATAGATATATCTAATTAATCACATTAATAGAAGTCATTGCTTCCAAATACTCAACAACTAATTCTAACGGAATTGGACCAAATTCTGCTGAAAGTAAATTTCTTATTTCTAAAACACTATTTATTCCATTTACAAAATTCAATGCTTCATAAGCATACTCGTAACCAGATCCTCTCTTACCTATATAACTAAATAATTCAGGCCTTTTTTTATTGGAATCAAAGTGATCGGTAAAATAATCGTACCCAAAAACTGACATTGGCCCTTTTATGTCACTATTTCTTTTATAAACTATTGAAGCTTTATCGTGAGTTAATATGCGTTGTTTGCCTTTTCCAATTGTAGTTTTCAGGTTAGTCAAAAATTTTGAATATTCATCACGAAATTCATTTGTGCCATTTGCAAAAGGTTGCATGGAGTTGAACCTATCTATCTCATGAACCCAAAAATAATGTTTCACATTTTCACCTTCTTCCAAAGATAATTCTTGTGCATATTGAAGCATCTCCGAACTTCGTTTAAGCACTTGACGTTTTAACAAATTGGTTAGCATTGACAAGTTTTCGTTCCCAAAATCAGCTAGATAATACGCACTACTTGCTCCTATAAAACCAGATCGTTTCAATTTGGTAGGATCAATATTGGCAGGTACATCATAGTTTGTATGAATATAGCGATCTGGCCAATCGTGTAAATAAATAGAAGGAATCCTGAAAGAACCTTCACTAAACACCTGAAAATCGCTTCCCATACTAAACTGACCTAAAACAGCATGAAGCGGTTCCTTTCCACCTTCAATAGAAACCATCGGATAACGAACATTTTCTCCACTTGCATAATCATCAGAGCTTTTATTAACAAAATCTCCAAAGGTTTCTGCTACATCATTTATAAAAGAAGCGATGCTTTGCGGACTTTTAGACACATGAAAAATGGCTTTGGTTTCTGGTCCTCCTCCAACCATATCCATATGAATGTTGAATTTTATGTTCTTGGCAAATTCTGGTCTATAATTAAGTAAGGCAGTTGTCCCTTCAATTTCTGGCGACCATATAAATCTGATTGTTCGTTTTGGTCGTTCAATTTTATTTTCATCAATGAGCTTTTTAAGTGTTCGAGCAACTTCTAGTATAGCCACACAACCACTTGCATTGTCATTAGCTCCAGGTCGTGGATGATCCAGATGACAAGTAAAAGCAATTTCTTCGTTTTTTAATTTTGAATCTGAACCTTCTATAATTGCTGTTAAAATTTCGTAATTTCCTGGGTGTTGTCCGGCAATAACTTTGGCGTGGAAAGTAATAACTTCATCATTATTAAGCCTTTTTTGGTAGGCTCGTGCCTGTTTTAAAGATACCATAAAAGCAAAAGCTTTTGTTTTGGCAAACGAATCTAAATGTCCCCAACGAATAAGGTTTTCGTTTTCCTTATACCAAGCAGTCACCTGATTTTGCGCATAGCTAATAATACCTACTGCTCCATATTTTTCAAGAGCCAACGCTACAACATTCTCGGGTTGAGAAGCGGTTAATACCAATCTCCCCTTTATATCTTTATTTGTATAATCGGCCTCCGAAGTTCCCACACCAATATCTACAAGCTCAGCAGTAACTTCTCCACTTTCGCTGTCTTGAGCTAACACTAACGGAATAGATTGCCAATCGGCTACTTTTGTTTTATGTGTCCAAGTATTATTTTGTTGTTCTACTTCCCATAATTCTGCGAAGTCGACATCCCAAGCTAATCTTGATTTTTGAGTTCCATACATGGTTTTTCCATCGGTCGGAATGCTAATTAGTTCTATAGATTCTAATTTATATTCTTTGAGTTTTGATTGAATAAAATCGGTTGCTTTTTTATAATCTTGTGAACCTCTCATACGATGCAATCGTGATATAAATTCTAAATTTCGTTTGGCTGATTCACCAGATAATTCTTCGTTAAGATGCTGTACTAAGATTTCTTGACCTAAAGGAATTTGTTGTGCAAAAGAGATAGTACTTAATATTAAAATAAAGAGTAATACTAGAAATGGGTAATAGGATGTACTGGTTTTTTTCATTGTTAAATATTTATTCTTTAAAATTAAGAATAAAAAATCATGAAAAAAGAAAGAAAAGATATTTAGATGAGTTTTCAGCACGTTTTAATACTCGTAAATTATCGTCTAACGAGAGATTTGAGAAGTTTCTTAATGATTGTGAGAGCGTGTTAAGTTATAAGGTTTTAACAGAAGCATAGTATAAACAATAAAGCCCTATTAAGGGCTTTATTTATGTTGATTAATTGTAGTTATAATAATTAATAAAAGAAAAATGCTCTAAAAAGAAAAACGAAAATTATTATGATAAGCACAATATTCAATAGAGTATGCGAATTTTTCAGCTTTTTTTTAATAATACCAACAATAACAGTGGAAATGAAAAACAATATTAATAATGACAAATTTACTATCCAAGTAACCATTAAAACAAAAGCAACTCCTATTCCAGAATTTGCTGACCCGTAATTTGGAGCAGATTTAGCTTCATTCAAATCACCATCAATGATTAAATTGACAACAACAAGAATGATACACAAAACAGTTATTAGAATATTTAATTTTTTCATAAAACAAAAGTAAACAAATCATAACAACAGCCGTTTTTACTATATTTACATTATGGAAAAGAGCTTCGATACAATAAATCTTGAATACATAGAAACTAGAAAGGTGTCTGTTTTAGGCAAACTTGTTGCTATGGTATTGGTAGTGATATTTACTTTTGTTCCTATGTATGAGTTTATAACGCAGTTTAAGCCAGGTTTTATAGGATGTACTTATGGAATCGCAGGGAATTGTGGATGTATTGTACCATTGATAATAAATTAAATGAATAAAAAAGAAACCCCAAAAGGAAACAAAAAACAGAGAGCCAAAAAGTATGAAGAAAAGCTCTCTATTAACACAACTTTAGACGATGTTCTAAAAGTGTCTGTTCCAAAGAAAAAGGAATAGTAGCATCGGTTTTGACCGTAAGACAGGGCTATAAGTATTGTCTAGTGCGACACGTTATTTGATAGGATTACCTTTAGTTTTATTCAGCAAGATGCTCACTCTCTGAAGTTCTGAATAAGCAGAATTTTGATCGTGGATTAAAGGTCTGACTTCACAAAAAAAATCGCCTTTCCTGGCGAAATTAAATTACTATACTGTCTTGTCCCTGTTGTATATAGTTCCCCCAAATATAGCAAAATATATTCGTTTACAAACGACTACAAACATTTACAAACGATTTTAAATACTTAATAACCGAATAATATTTGAAAGCTGTTTCATATTTGCAGTGTTGAATCAGGGAGGTTCAATAGTATTAACTGTTTAACATTAAAAATTAAATTATGAACACACTTAGAAACAAAGTACAGTTGATTGGAAATTTAGGAAATGACCCGGAAATTATCAATCTTGAATCAGGAAAAACATTAGCAAAATTTTCTATAGCTACAAACGAAAGCTATAAAAATGCTAAAGGCGAAAAAGTAACAGATACACAATGGCACAATGTTGTGGCTTGGGGAAAAACTGCTGAGATCATTGAGAAATATGTTACCAAAGGAAAAGAAGTTGCTGTTGAAGGAAAACTAACATCAAGAAGTTACGAAACCAAAGAAGGTGAGAAAAAATACATCACCGAAGTGGTTTGTAATGAACTATTGATGTTGGGTAAATAAATTAAACTTTAATAAATAAAAACGCACTAAACTGAATGTAAAAGTTTAGTGCATTTTTATATACTTCAACTAATCCCATTCCTTTTTTGCATTGCCCAGATCCAATCTGAACTTTTTATTTTCGGTCATTAAAACCAACATTCTATGAGCTAAAATTCGTGCCGCTTCTTCATCACTCGGATAATGAATTCCCATAATTTCTCTGGATTCTCCTATCTCATAAGCTATATCTAAAAACTGTTTTCTTTTTTCAGGAATAAGTTCGCTCCAAACAAATGCTTGTATATAAGCCCAAAGTGTGTGGCCACTTGCAAAAGATGGTGTTGACATTTGCGCCAAGGGATTTAAATTGGGATCCAAATGGTATGGGCGAGGTCTCAATAAGTGGTATTTAACAGTAAACTCGATTATACGCACGTCTTTGGTTACGCCTTCCAACAATTTTGCAGTAGCCGGATAATTCGTGGCATTACAGTCATCGCCCATAATTGTCCTTCCTTCATAAAACAGATGTTCCATATTTTCTTGATATCGTGGATGATTTTTTAGAACCGATATATGCGGCCAATATCCAATTCGAGCTAATACGTCCGAGGCTTGTTGCTCCTGAGCTTTAGTTCTTTTGGCTTCCCATTCCTTAAGAAAGTCCAGTTCAGCTTTTGTTTGATTGGAGCTATTGGCGGGAAAATTTATAAAACTTTTTAATTGAGATACCTGAATTTCATTAAGATATTCCGGCTTTACCATAGTATAAATAAGTGAGCCACTACTGTAAGAACTTGAGGGAAAAACTATCTTATCAAGATATGCCCTTTCAGAATTAGGATTAGGGTCAAGTAACTGAAATTGTTTGTAATGAGTTTTAGCCGATTCTAATGGATGGATGTTCTGCGCTGTTAAACTGTAACAGTGAAACAAAACGATGATCAGGATTATACAACGTGTCATAATTTAAATTTTATGATTGATAATTTATATATCGTTTATTAGCGATATACGAATTTAATATTTATTTTCGATATATCTGCTATCTTTTAAAAAGATTAACATTTCGCTGTGATCTAAATTAAAGTGAAGTGTGTTCTAGAAATCAAAGAACTTCTTAAACTCCATAAGTAGCTCTTTGTTTAAGTAATAATAAGTAAACTTATCTTTGCTTTCAGTAATAAAAAGATCGCAATCTTTTAAAATTTTGACATGTTGTGATACTGTAGACTGAGAATAATCGAACATTTCTACCAGATCCTTATTACAGGTTACATTATCTACACCTTTACCATAATTTTTAGTGCTTAAATACCTGACCAATGCCACTCGAAGTGGATGCGCCAAAGCATTAGCTATGGCTGCTATTTTTATATCCTTTTCGCTAATATAATCACTGGATATTTCTGTCCGTATTCTCATAATAAATCGTTTATCGTAAATATACAATATAAATTGATTTGCAAAACAGGCATTTTCAATATACAATGCTGATTGTTCCTAATTTTAATATATTTGTTAAGTATCTATAATTTATTTCAATCTTTTTATTTATAGTAGTTAAACATTCATAGACAAAACGAAATAACGATAAGGGATTTATGACTACTTTAGTCTTACAAAAAACATAACACAAATTCATGGAAAAATATTTAAATGCATTTATAAATGCTTTTAATGGAACAGTAGATTGGACATGGAGATCTATGTTATTTGAAGTACCTTGGTATAACAATTATTTTTGGGGTTTAATTGCTATTTCATTAATAGTTTGGTTGTTAGAAATTGTATTTCCTTGGCGTAAAAATCAATCTGTCTTTAGAAAAGACTTTTGGTTAGATGGGTTTTATATGTTTTTCAATTTTTTCATCTTTGCAATTGTAATAAGTGGTGTATATGAAATTTTGGAATTACTATTTACAAATATTAATATAACCGCAAAAAGTTTTTCCTTAGTAGATATTTCTAACTGGCCAATGTGGTTACAATTACTAGTCTTCTTTATTATTCTGGATTTTGTACAGTGGTTTACACATATTTTGTTACATAAATTTCCATTCTTATGGAAGTTTCACAAAGTGCACCATAGTGTAAAAGAAATGGGATTTGCTGCCCATTTGAGATATCATTGGATGGAGAATATTTTATATAAACCACTAAAAACCTTTGGTGTTATGATATTAGGTGGTTTTGAGCCTGAGCAAGCATATATAGTTCACTTCTTTGCTATTGCAATTGGTCATTTAAACCATGCTAATATTAAAATTACTTGGGGACCTTTAAAGTATGTTTTTAATAATCCTGTAATGCATCTATATCATCATGTAAAAGCATTACCAGAAAACAGAAATCAAGGTATAAACTTTGGAATTAGTTTAAGCTTATGGGATTATATATTTAAAACCAATTATATTCCTGAAGATAGTGGGACTATAGAGTTAGGTTTCCCTGATGAAGATGTATTCCCTAAAGGTTTTTTTGGTCAAATTATTTATGGATTTAGTAAATCAAAAAAGTAATGGATAAAAAAGATTATCATAAGCAATTAAAAAAAATAGTAAGGAGAATTTATTTTTTCTGTTCTTTAATGATACTTACATTAATTGTAATGTTACTTACATTTTTTGATGTTTTTAAAACTGAAAAGAATACCATCGAGGATAGTTCTTTCGAGCTATTTACAATAAACAATTATATCTCTGCTCTTGATGATTCTAAAGAAAATTTAGAGATAAAATATGGATTCGAGCTTTTTAAAAGCACACCAAATTATGTTGGTCCAAATAATGATAACAAAGAAATTGCATATGCAGGAAATAATTTGTCTTGCAACAATTGTCATTTGTATGCAGGCACAAAACCATATTCGGGAGCACTGATTGGTGTTGTTAAACGATTCCCACAATTTAGAGGAAGAGAAAATAAAATGGGTACCATAGAAGAGCGAATAAATGGATGCTTTGAACGTAGTATGAATGGAAGAGTTCTCCCTCCAGATGGTAAAGAAATGAAAGCTTTTGTAAGTTATTTAAAGTGGCTTGATCGATTTGCGGAACCTGATGGATCATTTAAAGGCAAAGGATTTGTTTCTATTGAGATTCCTGAACGAGCTGTTGATTTAGAAAAAGGAGAAGCTATTTATAATAATGTGTGTTATGCCTGCCATGGTACAGACGGGAAAGGTGTTAAATTAACTGGTTCGCATGTTTATCAATATCCTCCATTATGGGGAGACGATTCATATAATAATGGTGCCGGAATGACTAGGGTTATTACAGCTGCACAATTTATTAAAGGCAATATGCCATTTGGTGCTACATATCAAGTACCTATATTAACTGATGAAGAAGCCTACGATGTGGCAGGTTATATAAACCAACACCAACGACCTCAAAAATCGAATCGTGAGATCGATTTCCCTGACCTTGTAAGAAAACCAGTTTCTACTCCTTACCCTCCTTATTGTGATGATTTTTCGATTGAGCAACACCAGTTGGGACCATTTCAACCTATAATGAAGTTTTACAAAATAACTTTTGATGTTGTAAAAACCAAATAGAAATTTTGTTAGTCATAGTTTAATCTCTTTCATGTTGATAAACTACTTTGTTTTTTAATGTTTATTTATTACATTTGGTAACTCCTCTTATGTAATTTATTGGCTGCCCTTTATTTTCGAATAGTAATTAACTAAATTATTTTATATATGAAAATTGACAATTTAAATTCTAGAAGAACTTTTTTAGGTTCACTAGCACTTGGTGCCGCCGCAGGTAGTCTCTCAATGTTAACAAGTTGCAAAGATAATGATGCAACTGAAACTGGTTCAGCTGCTGTTGCTGCTGAAGAACCTGAAACACTTCACGAGGCCGATGAATGGTTTAAAGGCATAAAAGGAAAACATAGAATTGTTTATGATGGTTCGATGCCTCATGGTGGATTTCCAGTAATTTGGAACTGGGCTTTTTATTTATCTAACAACGAAACTGGCTCTCCTGATGAAGATGTTACCGCAATGACTGTATTTAGACATAAAGGACTTCCTCTTGCATTAGAAGATCGCTTATGGGAAAAATATCCATTAGGTGAAGTTTTTGGAGTTAAAGATGCTTCAGGTGCTCCTTATACTAGAAATCCATTTTATGAGCCTCAAGAAGGCGATTTTCCTATACCAGGAATAGATGGAGTTAAACGTATGCAAGAAAGAGGTGCTATGTTTTGTGCCTGCGATTTGGCAACAAAAGTATATAGTAACGCCGTTGCAACCCAAATGGGATTAGACCCTACCGAAGTTTATAATGATTGGGTAAGTGGTGTGCTTCCAGGAATACAACTTGTACCATCTGGTGTTTGGGCATTAGGGAGAGCACAAGAAAATGGCTGTGGCTATATCTTTGCTGGAGAATAATATCTTAAATTATAAATTTTATATATCATGAAAAAATATTTAATCTTATTATTAGCGATTTGCTTTACACTAAACCTGTCAGCGCAAGAAAAGCCAGTAAAAATTGTTTTTGATGTTACAAGCAGCGATGCTAAAGTACATCAATCTACAATAAGACATGTAAAGTTTATGTCTCAAGCTTATGCTGATGCAAAATTTGAAGTTGTTATGTATAGTGGATCCATAGATATGGTTTTAAAGGATAAATCCTCTGTAGCAGAAGATCTTGAAGCTTTGGCAAAAAACGATAATATAACTTTTGTTGTATGTCAGGGAACTATGAAAAGGCATAAAATTTCTGAAGAACAATTAATCCCTGGATTAGTACAGGTTCCAGATGGTATTTTAGAAATTATTATGAAACAAGCAGAAGGTTGGGGATATATTAAAGAAGGACAGTAATTACTTGTTATAGAAAATAATTTATAATAAAGAAGCAATTTTTAAAAAGTTGCTTCTTTATTAGTATTTCTATATTTCCATCTTAAAATAATTCCAACTTGTAAAATAATAAATGGAATTGTTATTAACAGCAACATTTTCCAACCAACAAGAAAGATAATACTCCCTGCTGAAAAAACAGCTATTGTTTGTGTTCCAAAAACTAAAAACTCGTTTGTTGCTTGTACTTTAAAACGTTCGGAAGGATTGTAGCTTCTTGGTAGCAACGTAGTTCCTCCTATAAATAAAAAATTCCATCCTATTCCCAATAAAACTAAAGCAATCCAATAGCTGCTTGCATCTTGATTAAGAAAAGCAACGACAATACAAATTGTGTATGCTAATAAGCCTAATAACAGAATATTAGTGCTACCTATTTTTTTAATAACCCAAGACGTTATCAAGGAAGGTAAATACATAGCAATAATATGCTCTGAATAATCGTCTTTGTTGTTATTAATGAATGTCCATCCATATTATGCATACTTATTGGTGTTGCAGTCATAATAAAACCCATAATTGCATAACCAATTGCTGCGCTTGAAATTGCTAACCAAAATACTGATTGTTTCGCAATAAGCTTTAAAGGTCTTTGCTCTTCTTGATTCTTGTTTTCCTTTATAATTGGATTTTTGAAAAACAACAATACAAACAATCCAACACTAAATAATCCGCTTAATAATATAAAAGAACCAACATAAGAAGCACTAAAAAATTCTTTCCCAAACAAACCCATTTCTGGTCCTAAATAAGCGGCAGCCAAGCCACCTAGTAAAACTGTTGAAGCTGCTTTAGGAATAAATTCATCTGCAACACTTTCCATTGCAGCAAATCTAAATTGCATCACAGATGCATTAGTTGTTCCTAATAAAAGAACAGCAAGACAAAGCCAATAAAAACTCTGAATATAAATTGTGTAAGCCGCAAATAAAGCAACTATGATTGAAAAAATAAATAATACAATAAAAGCTTTTCTTCTTCCAAGTTTTTTCATTAATAATGAAACAGGAATAGTAGAAAGTGCGGTTCCAACAACAATACAAGCTATAGGTAAAGTAGCTAAGCTTTCATCTGGAGCAAGTTCAATACCTATAAAACCACCAATAAAGACTACCATTGAGCCAACAGAACCAATAAACGCTTGTGCAATAGTTAGTAACCAAACATTTGTTGGCATATTATTTTTGAATAAATTCATACGCAAATATAAATTTATTTGGTTTTCTTTTTATAGATCATTTACTACAGTAAACTCTATTTAAATAAAGAAACCGCTTTAAAAGCGGTTTCTTTATTTTTTTGTTGTTTTTTCTTTAATTAAAATATCTAATTATTCTTTTGGATGAAATTTAAAATGCTGTCCTCCAATAGAGGCTTGATACATTAAACCTCCTTTTGTTCTTGTAAACACAGCAACACCTTCGTGATATGCAGCATCAACTGAAGCACCTGCTGTTATAGCTACCGCTGAAGCCTGCGCATCAAATTTTAATTTCCCATTGATAAAATGATCGTAAGCTTTTTTATTTTCAAAAAAGATGACTTCGCTGTATTGCTGACCTCCCAATTGTAAACCGATAGATGCTTGCTTTAAACTTGACCAACCAATGTCCTGATGATTCCTGAAAACAATACCTCTTCCAGCCGCGCCTCCAATACCAATTCCTGCTTTTGTAACTCTAGGAAATACAGCATATGCGTATGCTTTGTTCTTAAAAGTCTGAAGCTTTGGAGAATCTTCGATCATTTTATTTAAAGCTTCTTTTGAGTCTTTTACACGTTCAGGATTCCAACCTCCTCCTTGGGCACTTAAAGTAAAAGAAAAAGTAATGCTCAATAAAAACATTAAAAATTGTGATTTTTTCAGATATTGGGTTTTCATAATGTAAGATTTTTAGCTGATACTAAAATTAAGCAATAATTAGATATTTACCTAAAATTAATCTATTCCTAATTCGCTATTTACTTTTTTAGCAGCTCGTAACCAGCTCTTTGGAGCTTTAAATCGATACCCAATATAAAACTCTAAAAAAACCTGTTCATCCTCAATTCGGCTATAGCGATCTACTTTATGAAAAAACAGATTGACATTAGCAGTTACTCCCGTATAGAATCTATTGGAATTATAGCCTATTGCAGTTCTTCCAACTATATCATAAGCAATACTTGTCAATCTTTGATTAAAAGATTCATCCTCATATTTAGTATTTGTAACATTCATCCCTATTCCTGTGTATCCTCCCAACGAGAACAACAAATGCTTATGTAATACCCAGTTATAATAATAAGAAGGACCAATGGAAATATCAAAAAACTTTGAACTCTGCGCAGTATCGTCGGAAAATTTCGTGTAGTAATAGCTCATACTTGGTATAAAACTACCCGAACTTTTGCGTTGCCATTCATTCTGGAACGAAATTGCCCTGAATGAAAAATTTATCATTAAAAACATAAGAAGTACTTCCACCAATTTTAAAGACCTTTAAATTGGGTAAAGTAATTGTCTCTCCTTCGGAAATGTCAAGACTACCATTAGCTATATAGAATCCTTTTGTATTATAAAAATCAAAACTTTGCATCCAATTTCCAAGATAACTACGTAGGTTGAGTGCAAATAATTTCGTTTTTCCTTTAACATCATCATCATTAGAATTTAAAAATGAAGGTGCAAACCCCAGATCAATCTCTACGGATCTAAAAAGAAAGGAAAGGGTAGTTATTATTTTTTGATTTGGCGAAATTAGAAAACGGTTTCCTTCAAATTTATCATAGATTTCAAAAGAATTATAGCTTTCACTTACCCCTAAACGTAATGTGAAATAATCCGGAAATGTTACAATTTCATCTTGTGAGTAGGAAGATAAACTAAAACATAAGATAAAAACAACAAGTGAATTTTTGTACATGCTGTAAGTTAATAAATTAACTTATATGCAATCCATTTTCAACTTTAGCATCATCAGGATTTACAAACACCAATTTGCCTTCAGCAGTTTCAGTCATTAAAATCATGCCTTCGCTTTCTACTCCACGAAGCGCTCTAGGAGCAAGGTTTACTAAAACGGTAACTTTTTTACCTACGATTTCTTCAGAAGTAAAACTTTCAGCAATTCCTGATACTATAGTTCTAACATCAATTCCTGTATCGACTTTTAAAACTAATAACTTTTTAGTTTTTGGCATTTTTTGTGCTTCTAAAATAGTCCCAACGCGAATATCAAGCTTTGTAAAATCATCAAAAGTAATGGTGTCTTTTTGAGGCTCTACGATTTTGTTCTCTGCTTCATTTGCCTTTTTAGTTGCTCCTAATTTATCGAGTTGCCTCTGTACATCTTTATCTTCAATTTTAGAGAATAGCAGTTCTGCTTTTCCTATTTGGTGTCCTCCAATAAGCAACTCTTGTTTTAATGATACATCCTTCCAACCGTTTTCGACTGCGCTCGAACTGACATTAAGAATGGAGTTAAGTTTGTTTGAGGTGAATGGCAAAAACGGTTCGCTTAATATAGCTAAAGCTGAAGCGATTTGTAATGCTATATACATAATTGTTTTTACGCGGTCTTTATCTTCTTTAATCACCTTCCAAGGTTCTTCATCAGCTAAATATTTGTTCCCTAATCGAGCTAAATTCATTAATTCTTGAGAAGCCTCTCTAAAACGATAACGTTCAATTGAACTTGAAATAATAGCTGGGTACTCTTTTAGTTTTTCTAAAACCTCTTTATCTAGGTCTGCAAAATCATTTGGAGTAGGCACAACGCCATCATAGTACTTATTAGTTAGCACTACAACACGATTTATAAAATTGCCGAAAATAGCCACTAACTCGTTGTTGTTTCGAGCCTGAAAATCTTTCCACGTAAAATCATTATCCTTTGTTTCAGGTGCATTTGCAGTTAGAGCGTAACGCAATACATCTTGTTGATTTGGAAAATCCTGTAAATATTCGTGCAACCAAACTGCCCAGTTTTTTGAGGTTGAGAGCTTATTACCTTCAAGATTTAAAAATTCGTTTGCAGGAACATTATCAGGAAGAATATAACTTCCTTCAGCTTTTAACATTGCAGGAAAAATAATGCAATGAAATACAATATTATCTTTCCCTATAAAATGAACCAATTTGGTGTCTTTATCTTTCCAATACGGTTCCCAATTTTTACCTTTTCGTTCTGCCCATTCTTTGGTTGCTGATATATAACCTATTGGTGCATCAAACCACACATACAATACTTTGCCTTCGCCACCTTCAGCAGGAACAGGAATTCCCCAATCTAAATCACGAGTTACTGCTCGAGGTCGTAAGCCATCATCAATCCATGATTTGCACTGCCCATAAACATTGGGTTTCCAGTCTTTTTTATGGTCTTCTAAAATCCATTCTTTTAAAAACGCTTCATGCTTATCTAAAGGTAAAAACCAATGTTTGGTCTTTTTTAAAGTTGGAATATTTCCAGTAATAGCTGATTTCGGATTAATTAAATCAGTCGCGTTATGGCTTGTTCCACAGTTCTCACATTGGTCTCCATAACTTTCTTCATTTCCACATACAGGACAGGTTCCAACAACAAAACGATCTGCTAAAAATTGATTGGATTCTTCATCAAACAATTGTTCTGTTACCTCTTCAATAAATTCTCCTTTATCATATAATGTTGTAAAAAACTCTGAAGCAGTGTCATGATGAATCTTAGCAGTAGTACGCGAATAATTGTCGAAAGTAATCCCAAAATCTATAAACGATTGTTTAATAATAGCGTGATATTTATCTACAATATCTTGAGGTGACACACCTTCCTTTTTAGCTTTTAGTGTAATAGGAACACCATGTTCGTCACTGCCACATATAAAAGCGACATCATGTCCTTGTAATCTTAAATAACGAGAATATATATCGGCTGGCACATAAACACCTGCTAAATGACCAATATGAATTGGGCCATTTGTGTATGGTAATGCAGCTGTTATAGTATATCGTTTTGGCATCATAGATTCTTTTGAAGCCACAAAAATACACATTTTAACAGGGTAATAGAAAAAAAATGTACATTTACAAAAAGCCCTTTTATGTTTTTAAAACGAATAATATACTGTGTCCTTTTTGTTGCTTTTGTTAACCAATATAGTTTATTGGCGCAATCTACAAGTTCTACTAATTTAGATTCGATAACTCACACAAAATTGACACAACCTCCATATTTACAATATGGAGATACTGTTGCTATTGTAGCGCCTTCTGGAATTTTACTTAATCGGCAAAAAGAAATCCAACAAGCAAAAGATTTACTTAAAAGTTGGAATTTAAATGTTGTTATTGGCGAACATGTATTCAGTCAAAACGGACATTTTGCAGGCACAGACCAAGAACGTGCTGCCGACTTTCAAAAAGCATTAGATAACCCAAATATAAAGGCCATTTGGTGCGCTCGTGGTGGTTACGGTACGGTTAGGATTTTAGACAAACTTGATTATTCCAAATTTAAAGAACAGCCTAAATGGATCATTGGCTATTCAGACATAACTGCACTGCACAATCAACTTCATAATGAAGGTGTAGAATCTATTCATGCCTTAATGTGCACCAGTTTAACTGACAATTTAGGAGAGATTAAAGACAATTTATCTTCATTTAGAAATGCTGTTTTTGGAAAACCTCTAGCTTATTCAGTTGAAAGCTCTTTATATAATAAAACCGGTACTCTTTCCGGACAATTAGTTGGAGGTAATCTTACCCTTTTACATACTATGCTAGGTTCTAAAACCAGTATTAATACAGATGGAAAAATATTATTCTTTGAAGATATTGGCGAATATGCTTACCATATAGATCGTATGTTACAAAGTTTAAAACGTGCAGGTTATTTTGAAAACTGCAATGGCATTATTGTTGGCAGTATAAGTAAAGTAAGGAAGAATACCACAGAATTTGGACGGACTGTTGAAGAAATTATTCTCGATGTTGTAGCAGACTACAATTTTCCTGTGTTATTTAATTTTCCTGCTGGACATGAAGATGATAATAGAGCGATGATACTTGGACGAACTATTCAGTTAGTAGTTGGTAGTGAAAAGTCTACAGTGGTTTTTGAGAAATAGAATATTGATAAAGCGACCATGATTACTGCATATTTAGGAATTAGTAAATCGAACAGAGCCAACTTAGATAAAGAAATTAATCAGCTCAAAAAGTGCCTTACAAAAAATTCTATTGAGCTTTTAGTTTTTGTTGATAAATATGATTTTAAACTTGGTCAAGAAAAAGAAATGATGAAAATTGCTTTTGAGGAAATTGATAAGTCCGATTTTCTTATTGTTGAACTAACAAAAAAAGCAATTGGAGTTGGCTATGCTTTTGCAAAGCAAAAGCCTATAATTTATATTAAACGGAAAAATGCAAAACATTCTACTACCGTTGATGGCTGTACCGATTTTATTATTGAATACGAAAATGAATTTCATCTAGGTGAAGAAATTGAAAAGCTAATTACTAAAATAAATTTGTAACCTACACTTTAAAAGGAAATAAGTATGGCATTCTACGACTTACCAAAAGATGAACGTTTGCAGCTAGTTGAGAAGATTAACCAAGAAATTATAAGTGATTTATCTTCAGGTAAAACAGATAAAATTGTTGAATACTTTTTAGATGAAGATACATATATTCGTAAAACTGGGTATTTAGCAATTGGCAAAATTTATTATGCTAATCCTGAATTACAAACTTCTATTCTTTCAACTTTAAACAATTTATTAAAATCTGATATTGATAAAGTACGCCAAACTGTTGTAAATGCGGCTGGCGAAATTGGCAAATTTCATTTTGAAAAAGTTCAAACCTTTTTTGATATTGGCTTGTTTGATGAACATCATTCGGTTAGAAATGCTGTGATTGGGTCGATGAAGAAAATGGGGGAACGAAATCCCAAACCTATTTTGGCTTGGGCAAAAACCTATATAAAGCATCCTGATAAAGAAATACGACGTGAAATTTGTCATGGCATTGAACTGCGTGGACGAACACATCCTCAAGATATTTTACCTCTACTTAAAGAATTAGAGCATGATGAAACCAAACGGGTTACAGATACATTAATTCATGTTTTAGGACAAATCGCTTACAAAAATGGATGCTTAAAAACTGTTGTGGAATCACTTAACAATTGGGAGAATAATAATCTTGTAGAAAAAGCTTTAGATGAAATTGTGGATGTTCATGAACGTTATAAAAGTTTTGCTGTTTTAACACAACAACAAGCAATTGATTATATTGATGCGAATTATAAACTTGAATAAACTTGTTGTCATTCTGAACGAACATAGTGATGTGAAGAATCTCTTCAATAGTAAACTAGATTCTTCATTTCATTCAGAAAGATAAAACAATTTTGGTCTTTAGAGAATGAAAACTATTGGAACTCATAACTACTATGTATACATTTTAACAAATAAAAATAAAACTGTTTTATATACTGGTGTTACAAATAATCTTAAAGAGAGATTACATTATCATAAAAACCCTCTTCCTTTTTCAAACGCATTTACAACAAAATATAAATGCTTTTATTTAGTCTTTTATGAACATTTTTTTGAGATTGAAGATTCAATTAAACGAGAAAAAGAAATAAAAGGATGGATGAGAGTAAAAAAAGAAAACTTAATTAATAAATTTAATCCAAATTGGAATTTTCTAAATAGTGAAATATAAAGATTCTTCACTATGTTCAGAATGACAAACCGATAATAATACAGAAAGCAGGAATAAATGGCACAACACAACGAACTTGGCAAAAAAGGAGAGCAACTCGCTGTAGATTATCTACTAAAAAATAGTTATACTATTATTGAGCGTAACTATCGTTTTCAAAAAGCTGAAGTTGATATTATTGCCAGAAAAGAAGATACTCTTGCTATAGTAGAGGTTAAAACACGATCGACAGTAGATTTTGGGAATCCACAAGATTTTGTGAAACCAAAACAAATTCAACGCCTTGTAAAAGCAGTTGATGAGTATGTAACTGCAAATAAATTAGATGTCGAGGTTCGTTTTGATATTATTGCTATTGTAAAAGAAGACAAAGGTTTTAAAATTGAGCATTTAGAAGATGCTTTTTATCATTTTTAATTAAAGAACTTTTTTAAAGCTTCAAAATCATCAGGTTTTGCAATAATGTTTTTATTACTATCCAGTACATAATAGGTCGGCGTTGCTGTTACGTTATAACTAATTCCTATTTCGTTTTGCCATTTTCCGAGCCCTAAAACGTGTATAAATTCAGGGTAGTTAAAAGTTTCATTTCTCCAACGGAATGGTTCATCTTCTAATCCAATAGCTACAATTTGTAGCTTATCTTTCTCTAAAGATTTTAAATAAGTCTGCAATTGTGGAATTTCTTCTAAACAATGTGAGCATGTACTACTCCAAAACACAATTACATACTGCTCCGCCGTATTTAATTCGCTCAAGCTTTTTCTTGTTTTCAGTCCTTCTTCTTCCGCTTCCCAGGAAAAATCCGGTGCTACATTTCCAATGGCCAAACTTTTAAAAAGCTTTAATCCATTTACAAGCTCTTCATCATTTAGTGTTTCAGCAATTTCAATTAAATATGTATCGGAAACATAATTCGCAATGTCTTCAAAATTGGTGTCAACCATTTGTTGCCATAAGACTTCTAACAATCTTTTTTTAACAACTATATCTGCATCTTTCATCGCCAAAAAAACGGCATCTATATTTCGTTTGTAAGTTGATACTTCATCATCTCCTTCTGAAATCATCCCAAACACATAGTTGAGCATCCGTTCAATTAAAAAGTTTGAACTTTGAAGTATTTCATTATTAAAATCGACATAATCGAAAAAGTGAGTTTTCAAATTTTCAATGTAAGTTTTAATATCTTCAAAATCTTTAGGAATATAAGGTCTATTCGCTTTAATAAAATGTAAAGCAATAGTTTCGATTGCCGCCTCTTCGTAATTGGCTTGTGTTTCCAGTTGGGTTTTAAAAATTGAGGCTAAAGCCAAAGTATCTCTACTTTGTTGATTGAAAAAATTACCTATACTCTGACTTACCAAAGACATGCTATAGGTATAAGAATTTACCAATTTATTTTCGATAGATTCTTGATATTCTATCCCAGTTTCGGTATTGAAAGTGAGTGCTACATCTTCTTTACCATTGTAAATAACATCGAAATTATATTCCTCTTGAGGCAAAGCATATACAATACGGTACATCCCTTTTGTTAACAATGAATCCATTTTAAAAGTGAATTGCCCTTCTTTATTTACTTCGGTATTCTTAATATAAACAGAATTAGTTGGGATTACTTTATAGAGAAGTGCAAATTTGTAATCTTCGGCAGGTGAAAATGTTCCTGTAATAGTATGTTGAGCTAACATAAATATTGGTAATAATAGCATTAGGAGAGTCGTTTTTTTTAACATGCTTTTTTTAATTATAAGATCTTTAATCTTATTAAAAGTCACTTTTATTCTCAATTGTAAAAAATTAATCATTATGTTTCTCGTTATTAAGGACTTTCTCTATCCATTCATCAGCTTGTACACTTAATAAATGTTCCTCTTCTTCACTATTTAATAATTCTTTTAAAGTACTAATTGAACCTTTACATCCCATACGAAAATAAACGATTTCATCTGATTGATAAATTTCCTTTATTCTCATTTTATATTCTTCAGATAGGCTAATTAAATTTAAAGCTTCAAGTTTTTCACATACAACAGCCCCTAAAAAATGCTTTGATGAACTTTCTGAAAATAAAAACCCTTTTATTTCTTCATAGTCTTTATTAATTATTAAATCCCTAACAACACTCACAAATTTGGTTGTATTCCCATTAAAACCAGAAAAACTAATTTTTAATGTTTCCGCATTTGAATTTTGAGCATTCAAAGAAAATGTAATCAGAGCAAGGAATATTACTAATATTTTTTTCATATTTCAAAATTGACAATAATCAAGCCAAAACAGATTGTAATACAGCCAATGCTTTTTTTATAGTTGAAATGCTTTCAAAAGTAAGCAATAAACGTAAGCCCTTTCTAGTTTGTTTCTCTTTCATTTTGCATGTATTTGGATGCATTTGAACAAACTGTAATACTTTAGTAAACATCTCACTTTTATAAAAACCACTTTCTTGATTGCTGATAAAGTAGCCAACTAGTTTGCCGTGTTTCATAATTACTTTCTCCAAACCAAGTTTAACAGCCATCCATTTTATTCTCACACTATCCAATAAGTCAACAACTTGAATTGGTAATTCTCCAAATCTGTCTATAATTTCGGATTCAAATTTTTGCAATTCTTCTTCCGTTTTTAAATTATTAAGTTGTGTATAGAGATTGAGCCGTTCTGTAATATTGTTAACGTAATCGTCGGGAAATAACAGCTCGAAATCCGTATCTATAGTAATATCTTTTACATAATCCTTCTCTTTGTTTGTGTCCTGATACAAATCTTTAAACTCATTTTCCTTTAACTCTTCGATAGCTTCATTTAGTATTTTCTGATAAGTGTCAAACCCTATTTCGTTGATGAATCCACTTTGCTCTCCACCAAGCAAATCTCCAGCTCCCCGTATTTCTAAATCTTTCATAGCAATATTAAAACCGCTGCCAAGAGCTGTAAATTGTTCGAGAGCCGTAATTCGTTTTCTAGCATCGGTTGTCATTGCAGAATATTCAGGAGTAATAAAATAACAAAAGGCTTTTTTATTGCTTCTCCCAACACGACCTCGCATTTGATGTAAGTCACTCAATCCAAAATTATTCGCATTGTTAATAAAAATAGTGTTTGCATTGGGCACATCTAAACCGCTTTCAATAATTGTTGTGCTAACCAATACATCAAATTCACCATTCATAAAAGCTAGCATGAGTTGTTCTAGTTTCCTGCCATCCAGTTGTCCGTGACCAATTCCTATTTTAGCATCTGGAACTAAACGCTGAATCATTCCAGCAACTTCCTTGATATTTTCTATGCGATTATGTACAAAAAAGATTTGCCCACCACGCTGAACCTCATAACTAATTGCGTCACGAATAGTTTCTTCATTAAAGCGAATAACATTACTTTCAATAGGATAACGATTTGGTGGTGCAGTAGTAATTACCGATAGATCTCGAGCAGCCATTAAACTAAATTGAAGTGTTCTTGGTATCGGAGTCGCTGTTAAGGTTAACACATCTACATCTTCTTTTATGGTCTTTAATTTTTCTTTTACTGCCACTCCAAACTTTTGTTCTTCATCAACAATTAACAATCCTAAATCTTTAAATTTTACTTTATTATTTGCCAGCTGATGTGTGCCTATTAAAATATCTACATGCCCTTTTTCTAAACCTTCAAGTGTTTCACGTTTTTGTTTAGCAGTTCTAAATCGATTAATATAATCAACGGTTACTGGAAAATCATTCAACCGTTCACCAAAAGTTCTAAAATGTTGAAAAGCTAAAATGGTTGTTGGCACTAATACTGCTACTTGTTTCCCATTATCAACAGCTTTAAATGCTGCTCGAATAGCTACTTCCGTTTTTCCAAAGCCTACATCTCCACAAACCAAACGATCCATCGGTCGCTCGCTTTCCATATCTACTTTTATATCATCGGTAGCAGTAATTTGATCTGGTGTGTCTTCATAAATAAAAGATGCTTCCAACTCGTGTTGCATATAACTATCGGGAAGATATTGATAGCCCTTTCTCATTTTACGTTTAGCATAGAGTTTAATGAGATTGAAAGCAATTTCTTTAACTCTTGATTTAGTTTTCTGTTTAAGAATTTTCCATGCTTTACTGCCAAGTTTATAAATTTTTGGCGGCTTTCCATCTTTACCATTAAACTTGGTTATTTTGTGTAGTGAATGAATACTTAAATACAGCACATCTCGCTCTCCATAAACCAATTTTATCGCTTCTTGTTTTTTGCCTTCTACATCAATTTTTTGTAAACCTCCAAACTTTCCAATACCATGATCTATATGGGTTACATAATCGCCAACATCCAAATTTGTTAATTCTTTTAAT
The DNA here is from genome assembly GCA_965250265.1 of Flavobacteriaceae bacterium. Lineage (GTDB taxonomy): Bacteria > Bacteroidota > Bacteroidia > Flavobacteriales > Flavobacteriaceae > PRS1. The sequence continues at coordinate 201,779 of CBDFNO010000015.1, forward strand.
GTTATAGCCTGTTTTTTTGCGTACCCGTTTTTAAGATGAAATTTATGATATCGCTCAAAAATTTGATGATCGGTATAACAAACGATTTTACTATCATTATCTATAAAGCCTTGATATAATGACAATACTATAGTTTTATAATGAACGTCTTGCTCTACATCTTCAAAAATATCATGAAAGCGTTTAGCCTGTTGTTCACTTACACAACAGATGTAATTAGTGTAACCTTTGCTGTGATTTACATTTAGATTATCTATTAAAAGATCGAATTTTTTATTAAACGCTGGTTGAGGTGTTGTGTTGAAATTTATTTCATTAGATTCCTCACTTTGTTCTGAATGACAAAAATATGAAGTTGAACCAAACTCAACTAAAGTAAAATCTAAAAGTTGGTTTTTTAGTAATTCTGAATTACAAAACAATTCATCTGGAGAATCATGATTTATCTCTTTTGATAAATTGTTGAAAGCTTCTTCTGCTTTACTAAAAGATAAGTCTGTTCTTGAAAATAACAAATCTGTATTTTTAGAAAAAATAACAGTTTTTGAAGCTATGTATTTTAAGAAGCTTTGTCTCTTTTCATCTAAAAATTTATTGGCTACATTTGGAATAATGCTTATTCTTTTAACCTGATCTGTTGAAAGCTGTGTTTCTACATCAAAAGTTCTTAAACTATCTATTTCGTCTCCAAAAAATTCAATTCTATATGGTTCGTCATGAGAAAATGAAAACACATCGACTATACCTCCTCGAACAGAAAACTCTCCAGGCTCGGTTACAAAATCGACACGTTTAAATTGATATTCAAACAATACTTCGTTTACAAAATCTATAGACAAACTATCGTTAACAGCTATTTTTAAAGTATTGCGTTCTAATTCTTTTCTGGTCACAACTTTTTCGAAAAGAGCATCTGGATATGATACAATAATGGCCGGTTTTTTTTGTGAATTAATCCGATTTAATACTTCGGCTCGTAATAGCACATTAGCATTGTCTGTTTCTTCTATTTGGTATGGCCTACGATAACTTCCCGGATAGAACAATACATTTTTTTCATTGAGTAATTGCTCTAAATCATTAAGATAAAATGCAGCTTCTTCTTTATCATTAAAGATCAATAAAAAAGGCTTCTCAGCTTGTTTAAATAGGTTAGAAACAACAAAAGAAAATGTTGAACCAACAAGTCCTTTGATATGTGTTTTACTTTGAGATTGGGCAATAGTAATTTGCAGTTTTTGCGTTTGCAAAGACCGTGCATAGGTTTGCGAGAGAAGTGTTTTACTCACCTAAAATAATTTGTGCAAATATATAATAATAGTTGATTAGAATTTTAAATTTTATGACACAAAAAGCACTAATAATATTATATTTGCATCACAAAATAATAACTACTTATGTCAATTTTAGATTTATTTAATATTGGATTTAGAAAACGAAATGAAGATCATTTTGCAGCGATAGTGAGAGTCGCTATGGACGATGGTAAAATTTCAGATCAAGAAAAAGAATTTTTAGATAGATTAGCAAGAAATTTAGATATTTCGGAAGCTAATTATAAAAAAATATTAAAAGATTTTAATTCACATCCAATCAACCCTCCTTTATCTTACAATAGACGATTAGAGCGGTTATATGATTTAGCACGTATGGTATTTGTAGATCATATAAAAGGAGATCACGAAGAGATTTTATTACGGAAAATAGCTATAGGTCTTGGGTTCTCTCCGGAGAACGTAAAATATGTTGTGGACAAAGCACTATCTTTAGTAAGTAATCGTGTAGATTTAGATACATTTATTCACGAAATAAAAAATATGAATAGATAAAATTACATTCTATTTTAAACTTAGAAAAGCAAACTATTTAGTTTGCCTTTCTCTTTATAATTAAAATGCTGTTACTTTACTCATTGCATAAATCCTTCTACTTTTTCGACCATATTTTTACTCCCACAAATAAAAGGCACGCGTTGATGCAATTCTGTAGGTTGTATGTCTAAAATTCTTGTAATTCCATCGCTGGCTTTTCCGTTGGCCTGTTCTGCAATAAAAGCCATAGGATTACATTCATATAACAAACGTAATTTGCCTTCAGGATTTTTAGCCGTATTTGGATAAATATAAATACCACCTTTAATCATATTTCTATGAAAATCTGAAACCAACGACCCAATATATCTTGAGGTATAAGGTCTATCTCCTTCTTCCTTCTGACAGTATTTTATATAATCTTTGATTCCTTGTGGAAAATGAATGTAGTTTCCTTCGTTTACTGAATATATTTTTCCGTCTTCAGGGAATTGCATATCAGGATGAGACAAGTAAAAGGTTCCTATAGCTGGATTTAATGTAAAGCCGTTAACTCCAACTCCAGTCGTATAAACTAACATTGTAGAGGTTCCATAAATAATATAACCAGCAGCAACTTGCTGGTTTCCTTTTTGTAAAAAATCATCTATAGTTACTGGAGTTCCAATTGGTGTTACACGCCTATATACGGAAAAAATTGTCCCTACAGACACGTTCACGTCTATATTTGAAGAACCATCTAAAGGGTCGATTAAAACAATATATTTATTTTGATTATTCTCATCTTGGCTATTTATAGTTATAAAATCGTCTTCTTCTTCACTGGCAATGCCACAAACAATATTCCTTTTAGTTAGCGTTTGTATAAACTTATCATTTGCATAAACATCCAACTTTTGCTGATCTTCTCCTTGAATATTTGTGTCTCCAAAAGCACCAATTATATCAACCAATCCAGCTTTATTAACTTCATGATTTACAACTTTAGCTGCTAACCTTATAGAGTTAATTAATCGTGATAGTTCACCTGAAGTATATTTAAATGACGTTTGATTCTCTATGATGAATTCACCCAGAGTTTGGTTTTTTTGAGACATTTTGAATTATGTAATTAATTGTCGCAAATATCGGACTTTTTGATTAACTACAACGTTTTCGTAAAATAAAAATATAGTATCATAATCAACTTTAAACTATCTTTGATTTTATTTTTAAAAATATGAATTTTACAATTAGAGTAGCGACTGAAAAAGACATGTCGCAAGTGCTAAATCTAATTAAAGAATTAGCACTTTTCGAAAAAGAACCAAATGCTGTTGAAATTACTTTGTCTGATTTGCAAAAAGATGGTTTTGGTAAATATCCTGCATTTAAATGCTTTGTTGCCGAAATAAATCATGCTATTGAAGGTATTGCTTTAGTGTATAAACGCTTTTCTACCTGGAAAGGTATAGTTCTACATTTAGAAGATTTGGTGGTGAATCCTAAAATGAGAGGGCTAGGCTTAGGCACGGCATTATTAGACGAAGTAGTTAAATATGGTTATGATTTGGGTGTAAAACGTATAAGTTGGGAAGTTTTAGATTGGAATGAGAAAGCCATTGATTTATACGAAAAAAAAGGTGCAAAAGTGTTAAGAGATTGGGATGTGGTACAACTCAATGAACTAGGAATAAAAAATTATATATCAAAAATTAACTGATGCAAATATTTAAGTTTGGTGGTGCTTCAGTAAAAGATGCTGAAGGTGTAAAAAACTTGGTTAAAGTTTTAAAAACTGTTGGGTATGATAACACATTAGTAGTTGTTTCTGCTATGGGAAAAACAACAAATGCTCTAGAAAAGGTTATCGATAATTATTTTAATAATAAAAAAGAACTTCAAAGTTCAATTCAAGAAATAAAGAAATTTCACAATGCTATTTTATTAGATCTTTTTGATATCGAAATTCATAGGGATAAAAATCATCCTGTTATTGGTAAAATTTCAGCATTTTTTAATGACCTAAGCATTTTTTTTGAAAGAAATAAATCACCCGATTATAACTTTGTTTACGATCAAGTTGTTGGTTTTGGAGAACTAGTTTCTACTACTATAATTAGTGACTATTTAGCAACTATTGGAATAAAAAGCAATTGGCTTGATGTACGCAATCTTATAAAAACAGATAATTACTATAGAAATGCCAAAGTAAATTGGGATAAAACACAAACCCTTACTACAAAGAAAGTAAAGAGTAACGTTCTAAATATTACTCAAGGATTTTTAGGAAGTGATGCCAATAATTTCACAACTACCCTTGGTAGAGAAGGTAGTGATTATACTGCCGCAATTTTTGCATATTGCTTAAATGCTGAAAGTGTTACAATTTGGAAAGATGTTCCTGGTGTTTTAAATGCTGATCCTAGATACTTTGAAAACGCACAGCTTCTCAACCAGATCTCTTATCGTGAAGCTATAGAACTGGCCTTTTATGGTGCTTCAGTTATCCACCCAAAAACCTTACAACCATTACAAAGAAAAGAAATTCCATTGTTTGTAAAATCATTCTTGAACCCAGAAAATGATGGAACCTGTGTTGGTAAAGGCAAAAATTTAGATCCAGTTACACCTTGCTTTATTGTAAGAAAGAATCAAGTATTAATTTCCTTATCATCTTTAGATTTTTCATTTATAGTTGAAGAAAATATTAGCGAAATTTTCAATTTATTACATGTATATAAAATGAAAGTAGACGTAATACAAAACTCAGCAATTAGTTTTTCTGTTTGTATTGATAATAACTATAACAACCTTGAAAAGCTACTTTTACATTTAAAGGCAAAATTTAAAGTAACACATCATGATAATGTTTCGCTTTATACAATTCGACATTACGACCAAAAATCCATTCAGAATTTGGAAAAAAATAAAACCGTTCTTTTAAAACAATTATATCAAGAAACCGTTCAAATAGTTACCAAATAGAATTTAAGTTTCATTATTTGTTTTTAAGTATATTTGTAATTGGCTCTAAAATAAATTCATGGCATTAGTAACTGCAAAAGAGGTTTCAAAAGCGATAAAAGCAGATAAATATGGTTTTTTAGGGACTTTTGTTGGCTGGTTACTCATGAAGGTTTTAAAAATTTCTACCATTAATAAAGTATATAATCGAAATAAACATTTAAGTGACCTTGAATTTTTGAATGGTATTTTAGATGAGTTTCAAATTAAATTCGAGATTCCCGAAGAAGATTTAAAACGTCTACCAAAAAAAGGTGCTTATATTACAACCTCTAACCATCCACTTGGCGGTATTGATGGTATTTTGCTTTTAAAACTCATGTTAGAACAACGTGAAGATTTTAAAATTATAGCAAATTTCTTATTACATCGCATCGAACCTATGAAACCTTACATTATGCCTGTAAATCCTTTTGAAGACCGAAAAGATGTAAAGTCAAGCATTACAGGATTTAAAAATTCAATTCTTCATTTAAGAGCAGGTAAACCTTTAGGAATCTTTCCTGCAGGTGAAGTTTCAACGTATAGAGATGGTAAATTAGTAGTCGACAAACCGTGGGAAGAAGCTGCTATGAAGTTGGTTAAGAAAGCCGAAGTACCCGTAATACCTATTTATTTCCACGCAAAAAATAGTAAGCTCTTTTACAAATTATCTAAAATAAGTGACACATTTAGAACTGCTAAATTACCCTCTGAAGTACTCACTCAAAAACGTCGCATCATAAAAGTTAGAATTGGTAAACCAATCTCGGTGAAAGACCAACAAGAACATGAAGAACTCAATGCCTTTTCAGAATTTATACGAAAAAAAACCTATATGTTGTCTAATACTTTTGAAGACAAACCTAAACGATTAGATAACATATCTTCCTCATTGAAGATTCCTAAAATTCCAAAAAAGATTGTAACTCCTGTTAAAACAGAAGTTATGATAAACGAAATTGAAGAGTTAAAAGAGGGAGATTACCGACTGTTAAAAAGTAAAAACTATGAAGTTTATTTAGCACCTGCCATCAAGCTTCCTAACATTTTAAGAGAAATTGGTAGATTACGTGAAATTACATTCAGAGAAGTTGGAGAAGGCACAAATGAAGCCATTGACCTTGATAAGTTTGATACTTATTACCACCATATGTTTCTTTGGGACGATGAAGCAAAAGTAGTTGCTGGAGCATATAGAATGGGATTAGGGTCTAAAATTTTTGAAAAATATGGTATAGATGGTTTTTATCTACAAGATTTATTTCGATTTGAGACAGAGTTATTTAAAATGATGAGCCAGTCTATCGAAATGGGACGTGCTTTTATTATTGCAGCTTATCAGCAAAAACCAATGCCTCTTTTTTTACTTTGGAAAGGTATCGTTCATACTACACTACGTTTTCCTGAGCACAAGTTCTTAATTGGCGGTGTAAGTATTAGTAATCAATTTTCTAATTTTTCTAAATCTTTGATGATAGAGTTTATGAAATCACATTATTACGATCCTTATATTGCGCAATATGTACACCCTAAAAAAGAGTTTAAAGTAAAATTAAAAGATGCAGACAAAGATTTTGTCTTTGATGCCACAGCAGCCGATCTTCAAAAATTTGACAAATTTATTGATGAGCTAGAACCTGGTAGTCTTAGAATGCCGGTTCTACTTAAAAAATATATTAAACAAAACGCAAGACTTATTGGGTTTAACGTTGATCCACTATTCAATAATGCTGTCGATGGATTAATGTATATTAAAATAGCCGATTTACCAGAAAGTACAGTACGTCCTGTTATGGAAGAATTTCAAGCTGAATTGGAACGGAAGTTTATGGAAAATTTAGATAAATAATCATTATATTTATTTAGGCATGTTTTTTGTGCTTTTAATACAAATTTTAAACAATATGATTAACCATCGCCTGTTAAAAATAACTTTAATTATTCTTATATTATTTAACACCAATACTTCCTTTACACAAGAAATTTTTGGAATAATCCTTGACGGAAATACAAACAATCCAATTGAAGGAGCTTCAATTTATTTTGACAATACAACTATTGGGACTACTTCCAATGATCGAGGTGAGTTTTCGTTAGAATATAAAAAAGGATTGGAGACTTCTTTAGTGTTCTCTTTTATTGGTTATGAGACCATTATCTATGATGAATTTGATTTAGGAGAAAAAATGGAAGTCTATTTATATGAATCTAATGAAGTTTTAGATGAAGTCTTAATTACTGCAAAAGATGCTTGGCCTAGAGAATTAAAACTCAAAGAATTTTTGAAGCATTATTTAGGTGAATCCGATAATGGAAAATCGTGTAAAATATTGAATAAAGATGATATTATCTTAAGATATGATAATAACAAAAAGCAATTGACTGCTCGTGCTAAATCTCCAATATTAATTAAAAACACGAATTTAAAATACCTAATTACTGTTGAATTAGATCAATTTGAAGTAAATTATTCTTTAGTTAGTAAAAATAAAAAACGCCTTAATTTAAGTTATGTATTTTATTCAGGAGCTAATTTCTTTAAATCACTTCAAGAAATTCCAACTAAAAGGACTTTAGAAAAAAGAGAAGAAGCCTATGAAGGCTCTATATTACATTTTATGAGAGCATTAGCACGAGAGGAATTAAATAAAAAAGGTTATAGAATACATTTAGGTAATAATCCTGTAAATCCAAATAGATTTATAAAAGTTTTTCCAATAGAAAATAGTAATAATGTTTATGTTAAATTAAAAAGCAAAATCAATATTTTATACAAAAGAGGAAAACAATCATCTGTCGAAAATTTTACCGATGAATTTTATATAGACCATTTTGGAAATCATACACCACCTGAAAATGTAAGGTTTAGTGGAGATTTAGGTAAACAACGAATGGGAGATGCACTGCCTTTAGATTTCTTACTTATAAAACATAAGAGATATAGAAATCTATAGATTTTTTACAAAGTTTTTACAATAAATCTTAATTTTATTTCTAGTTTTTTCAAAAACCTTATACTTTTCTACTTTAGTACCTTCTACCTTTGAAGGATCTAAAAAATTATGATGTAAGCGTACAGCATTTTTACTAGGTATGTGTGGACAATTTTCTTTTGCGTGATCACAGACCGTAATAATATAATCGAAATCTATATGTGCATATTCTTCTATATGGTTTGAAGTAAAATAAGAGATATCAATATCTTCTTCCTTCATAATAGCAATAGCATCTGGATTTAGTCCATGAGTTTCGATACCAGCACTATATATGGTTGCTTTGCCTTTAGCAAATTGCTTTAAATACCCATGTGCCATTTGGCTTCGGCATGAATTTCCTGTGCAAAGCACTAATATATTATTCATATTGATTTACTTCTACGTTCTAAAAAATGATTATCATACCATTTGCCTTTCAATTGTCCTATTTTCTCTCTTACACCAACAACTCTGAATCCGCACTTTTTATGCAATTCAATACTAGCAATATTTTCAGAAAAAGTACCAGCCTGTAATGTCCAAAAACCGTTATCTTCACTTTCCTTTATAAGTTGCCTTAAAAGGATTTCTCCTATTCGCTGTCGTTTATAGTTTTTATCTACATAAACAGTCCCTTCAGCTACGCCTTTATAAACCTTGCGTTTTGATACTTGTGATAATACAGCATAACCAACTACCAAAGTATCTTTAACGGCTACAATTCTACAAGACTCAATATGTTTTTTATTCCAAGATCCCCAATCAGGAATTTCGGTTTCAAAAGTAGCAATGCCGGTAGCAATACCATCAGCATATATTTTTGAAACCGAATCCCAATCTGCTTTAATTAATGGTCTTATAGAAATTTGATTCATAAATTAACAACAAGCTGTTTCTGCTACAACAGCTTCTTTTTCCGGAGTACAGCATTCACTTTTGGCCTTACAATCTGTTTTCTCAACCGCTAACTTAATGATTAAATTGTCATTTCGTATTTCGAAATCATTAACAAATAATTGTGCAGTATGAAAAGTAGCATTGCTATATTCAAATTTCAATTCGGCTTCTAGAACATAAGGCTTCATCTCGCCAACTCTTTCAAATATCTCCAGGGCTTTATCAACTTTCATATAGTCTCTTTTTCCTAATTCGCTTGGACTTTCCCACAGCTGCACAATGGTTTCTTTCCAAGCATCCGTTTTAGCACCACAATCAACCGAGTCAATTGAAATGTGCTTTACTTCGGTAATGTGATAATTTGCACCTACCAATAAATTTGGTGCATATTCGAACATCAATGCTTTGTCTTGGTGTTCTTTTAGTACGTTAAATAATTCTTGTGTTTTCATTTTTGTTTTTATTTTATTGATGTATAATTAAAAATCTATTATGGACTTAACAACAATTTAATTTTGTTGTATTAAAAAATGTATTCAATTGATTTTGCAATTTTGTCCAACGTTTTAGGTCTATGCAATAACACATACGTTTTCCTTCTACCTCACCTTGAAGTAATCCTATACTTTTTAATTCCTTTAGATGTTGTGAAATCGTTGCTTGTGCTAATCCTATTTCTTCAACCAAGTCGTTACATATACATGCCTCTTGCTGGCTTATATATTGCAATATGGCAATCCGAGCTGGATGCCCTAATACTTTAAAAGATTGCGCCAACTCATTTTGTTGTTCAGAAAACATTTGTGTTTTAGTAGTTCCCATTTTTATTATTTATATATTGCAATATTACGATGTTAGTTTTTAATAAAAAAGCCAAATTATGCTTTTTTTGACTTTTTCTATTTAACTACTTTAAAACCAGGGCTTATGACTAGCCTGATAAGTGTTATAAAACTCTTCATCTGATTTTGTGAGATATATAATTCCTTCCATTATAGTAAAAATCCATACCACCCAACCAAAAAAACCAAAGCTGAAAACACTTAAAACTATTGTGAGTGCCAATAGTATAAATCCTTCTTTATTGTATCCCAATATAAATTTATGAATACCAAAACCACCTAATAAAATTGCTAAAATTCCAGCCAATACTTTTTTATTGTCACCTGATGCCTTATTATATGCGTCTTTAGCTTCGGACGTAAATTCATTTGCAGTTTCAGCGAAACCTGAAGCTTTTTCTTTAGTTTCTTCAAAAGCTTCTTTTGCTTCTTCTACAAAATCTCCAGCCTTTTCACTAACTCTTTCAGCTGCTTTTTTTACCTCATCTTTAGCGTGATCAATCATATCATTTAGGTCATCACGGAAGTTTTTTTTATTATCTGACATTATTATTAGTTGATTTAATTAAGTTATGAAAAATAAAATAGCAGAATATGTTATTTTTTCCAACGTTCTAATTTTGGAATTCCTTTAGAGAAAAATCCTGCCAGAAATCCCGGAAAGCCCATTTCTTTTAATTTTCCTTTTGAAAATTCTTGCATTTGCGAAGCTGTCCAATCTGGTTGTAAAAACTTTCCATCTTCAAAGCAATAGCTACAGTACATTTTACTAATACTACCATCTACATTTGTTGCACCACCTTTAGGATCTTTTTTTAATGGCATTCCACAACTTTGACAATTTTTATATGTTTTACCCATAGATTTGTTTTTTGATACTAATTTACAAAAAAGCACTATCTATTGGTTCCCACAACTCAATTTTATTTCCGTCATTATCCATAATGTAGCCAAACTTTCCATATTCAAATTCTTGAACTTCACCAACAATAGTGACACCTTCTTCTTTTAAGGCTGTTATTAATTCATGTAAATTTTCTACACGATAATTAAACATAAAATCTTTTTTTGAAGGTTCGTAATATTTGGTGTCTTCGGCAAATGGACTCCATTGTGTTGTACAGTCTTTTCCATATTTATCTTTCCACCGAAAGGTACAGCCATAATCATCGGTGTTAAATCCTAAATGTTTTTTATACCAATCTTTTGATGCTTTTGGATCTTTTGCTTTAAAGAATAATCCACCTATTCCTGTTACTCGTTTTTTCATGTTTATTTCTTTTTTATATTAGTAGCATATACATCAATCCATTCTTCGGCTGACATTTTTGAAGCTAATTCGCCTATTAATTTATAAGGAATGTCATCAATTTTTTTAAATCTTATACAGCTTTTTCCCATATCTAGCTTTCTTTTACAATGTTTGGGATATTCTTTTACAAACCAATTATATAATTCTTTTTTTGCATAAATTCCCATATGATATACTGCAATAAAATTCTTTTGGGAAGCCAGATTCATAAATGGTAAAGGCAATTTTGGGTCACAATGATAACCATCTGGATATACCGAATGTGGTACATAAAAACCAATTAAATTATAGTTCATTCCTTCTTCAAATCCTTTTGATAAGTTCTTTTTAATTATAGCACGCAATTTTTTAATTGGCTCTATTCTATCTTCTGGTAATTGCGAAATATAATCGTCTGGTGAAGATGCTTTGTAATGCATAAGATTTATTTTTTACGTTGTAAAATTAATGATGAAATTAAAGATATAATTATTCCTATAATAAATACTGTTAAGAACATGACTATTGCCATGAGTCCGCTTCCCATTTCAATAACATCCTCTCCTCTTCCTTGGTCTATCATCATTTGTGCGTATTCATCAAAAAAATCTGGATTAATAAATGTTGTATAAAAAGCGTCAACTATGGCAACACCAATCCCTGCTAAAACAGAAATGAGTAAACCAATAATTAATGCTTTTTTAAATGAAACAATTCCATTATTTACTTTATCTCTGAAATGTTTTATTCCAAAAAAAACAAATAACAAGGAGATAACTATTGATAAGTATCCTAATATTTCTCCTGTACTGTAATCCGCTTCCTGACCCTGACCAATGATCAATCCTAATGTAAACAACACTGCAGCTGTTAAAAAACTGTATAATCCGTATTTAATAATTGTTGCTTTCATTTTTTTTAATTTTAAACATGCTGATCAATAAGAATGGTATTTCCATCAGGATCAATTAAAACGAAACTTGCAGGACCTGAAGTGTTCTCATCTGCTTCTGTTTCTAATTTAATATCTTTCTCTTTAAGTTGTTTTTGGATTTCCCTAACATCTATAAAAGATTCCAATTTATTAGCACTTTCGTCCCAACCTGGATTGAAAGTTAAAATGTTATTTTCAAACATCCCTTGAAATAGACCTATTAAAGAATTCCCATTTTTCATTATGAGATAATTCATTTTTGTATCACCTGCGAAAATGGTAAACCCTAAAGTTTCATAAAATTCTTTTGAAACATTAATGTCTTTAACATTAAGACTGACTGAAAATGCGCCTAATTTCATATTCATGTTTTTATTTTTTGTTATTTACAAAACTAATGGTGATTATAATAAATCTACTCATACTAAAGTACCAAAATGTTCATACTTAAGTACTAAAACTATAAAATATTAATGTCTTTTGCAATTTGGATGGCTTGAGTACGCCGCTTTGCATTGAGTTTTACTAACAAATTAGAAACATGGGTTTTTATAGTACTTTCTGAAAGAAATAAATTATCTGCAATCTCTTTATTTGATAATCCTGAAGAAATTGCTTGTAAGACTTCGTATTCTCGTGTACTTATTTCTAATTCTTCAACTTTTTTTGTATCAATTTCTATGGTAGCTTTTTTAGTCTGATGTAAACTTTTTTTATTAATATATATACCAATAAAAAAGAATAAAATAGCAACAATAGCGATCACAATTTCAATATTTAAATCACCTGATAGTATTGTATATTGTCCTATTTGAAATAAGGCTAAAAGAGCAATGATGATTCCAGAAAAAACAAGTATTGTTTTTTTCATTTGTTAAAGTTAACAAAATCTAGCTTTTATTTTATTGACTATTGTTTGAGCTAATTTCTTTTTGCTCTCTACTGTCCAACCTGCTACATGAGGAGATAGTAAAACATTTTCTGATTGAATTAAGTACTGAAAAGCTTCTGGTATTGATTCATTTTCAAACAAATCTTCAAAAGATGATTTTTCGTATTCTAAAACATCTAATCCTGCGCCTAGAATTTTTCGCGATTGTAATGCTGAAACCAAATCTTCTATAACTACACTTTTTCCACGTGCTGTATTGATTAACCAAAACGGATTTTTAAATTGATTAATAAAATCTGTGTTAATCATATTAAGGGTCAATGATGTTTCAGGAGTGTGTAAGCTTACAACATCTACTTTTCCTTGGAATTCTTTTAGTGAAACCTGTTTGCAATTTTCATCTCCAACATTATCTTTTATATCATAACAAATAACAGCAACATCGAAACCTCGAAGTTTCTTTGCAAATGCTTTTCCCATATTTCCGTAACCAATAATGCCAACAGTTTTTCCGTCAAGTTCCATGCCTCGATTATCTTCTCTTAACCATTTTCCTTGTCTAACTTCGTGGTCTGCTTTGTTTAGTTTGTTAAATAATGATAATAACATACCTAATGTGTGTTCACCAACAGCATTTCGATTACCTTCTGGAGCCGAAATTAAATAAATCCCTTTTTGCTCTGCATAATTACAATCAATGTTTTCTAATCCTGCTCCAACACGACCTATAAATTTTAGATTTGTAGCTTCATCAAGGAATTGTTTATCGATTGTAAAACGAGATCTTATAATAATCCCATCGTAATCTTGAATTTTTTGTTCTATTTCTTCTTTTGATGAAACATAATCTTCATGGTTTAAAAAACCTAAATCGTCAAGTTGATGAATTAGGATAGAATGATTGGTATCAAGATGTAGAATCTTCATTTTAAATTTCGGGATAATGTGTTTGTGTTTTTTCGTGTTCTACATTCCCTGTGTGGAGAGTAGATAATTTTTCAAAAAGCAGTACATGTACTTCTTCTCCATTTTTTGTCATAGGGTTGTGCTCTACTCCTTTTGGTACTACAATAATTTCACCTTCGCTAACAATTTCCGTTCTGTCCCTAAATTGCATATATAAAGTTCCTTTTACTACCTGAAACAATTCATCTTCATCTTCATGTTTATGCCAAACAAACTCTCCTCTTATTTTAGCTAAAAGCACTTGCATATTATCTACAATAGCAATTTTATGTGGATGCCAATTCTTTGAAAATTTTGAAAATTTCTCTTTTATATTAATTGTACTCATAGTGTAAAATTACGAAGTTTTGCGTTAGCGATTGTAGTGTAAATCCTTTTGCTTTTGCAAAAGATTGAAACGGAAAGCAAGACCTGTAAGGAAACGCCCGAATATTAAAACCCTAAAATAAGTTTTGCCAGATAGAAAAATAAGAAAATACCAAAAATATCATTGCTTGTGGTAATAAATGGCCCAGTTGCTATAGCAGGATCAATCCCTTTTTTATCTAAAATGATTGGTACAAACGTGCCAATTAATGCTGCAACAATTATAACGCAAAGCATTGAAATAGCAATGGTTAGACTGAAATTTATATCGTAGTTCATTATTACGCCAAAAATTATCACTAATACTGCTAAAGCTATTCCATTAATTAAACTCAACCCAATCTCTTTTAAAAGTCTATTTAAAAGACTTCCTTTTACTACATCATTTGCTAATCCTTGGACAATGATTGCGCTTGATTGCACACCTACATTCCCTGCCATTGCAGCTATAAGTGGTGTAAAAAAGAACAGTTTTTTTACATTTGGATCTGTCATTAATGTTTCAAAATCTTCTAAAATAAATACACTTGCCAAACCTCCAAAAAGCCCTAAAATTAGCCAAGGTAATCGTGCTTTTGTGTGGTCTAAAATACTATCGTCTGCTTCTACTTCTTGCGTAATACCTGCTGCTAATTGATAATCTTTTTCGGCTTCTTCTTTTATAACATCTACTATATCATCAATTGTAATTCTACCTAATAAAGTTTGGTTTTCGTCAACTACAGGAATCGCTTCTAAATCGTACTTCTGCATCACTTTTGCGACATCTTCTACATCTTCGTTTACATCTACATAATCTACTTTTGGAATATAAATTTCTTTAATATTCCCTCGTGGATCCGCAACTAATAAATCTTTTAAAGACAACCTGCCTATAAGTCTTTCATCATCATCTACAACATAGATTGAGTGCACTCGAGTTACTTCGGCAGCCTGTTCACGCATTTCTCTAACACAGCGTGTTACGGTCCAATTTTCATTCACTTTTACAAGCTCCTTTGCCATTAATCCTCCTGCAGTATCTTCATCATAGTTTAATAGCTCTTGAATATCGGCTTTATGTTCTTCATCTTCTATCTGAGCAATTACTACTTCTTGACGTTCTTCAGGTAGTTCACCAATAATATCGGCTGCATCATCTGTATCAAGCTCTTCAATTTCTTCGGCGATTTCTTTTGCTGAAAGATTTTGAAGAATCTTTTCACGATCGTCTTCATCAAGCTCCATTAAAATATCCGAAGTCAACTCACTATCCAGAAGTTTTATAACATAAATTGCCTGTTCAAAATTAAGTTCTTCTAAAATTTCGGCAATATCAGCATGATGGAATTCATTTAATAGTTCTAAAGTAGCTTCATCTTTTTTAGAATCAATTAATTGTTCTACGCTGCTAATAAGCTCATCGCTTATTTGAAATTTGATATTTTCTTTATTCTCTTCCACAAGAAATTTGAGTTTCAATATTTCTCAATAACACTCCAAAAAAATATTTCAGAATCACTCGAAATGACAGTTGATGATAATTCCTATAACGTGTCTTTTTCAATTAAAGTTGTGAGTTTAATAAACTCTAAAACACTTAATTGTTCTGGACGCTTGCCAAATATAACATCTTCTCTTAAATTATCGCTTAAATTGAATGTTTTTAAACTGTTTCTAAGTATTTTTCTACGCTGTTGAAATGATGCTTTAACGACTCTAAAAAATAACACTTCGTCACAAGTCAATGTATAATTCTCTTTTCTTATAAGCCTCAACACTCCCGATTCTACCTTTGGTGGTGGATTAAAAACTTGTGGCGGCACAGTAAATAAATATTCAGCATCATAAAAAGCTTGTGTTAATACCGAAAGTATGCCATATTTTTTGCTGCCTTTTTTTTCACAAATACGCTGAGCTACTTCTTTTTGGAACATTCCAGAAAATTCAGGAATTTGATTTCGCATCTCTAATGCTTTAAATACTATTTGTGTAGAAATATTATATGGAAAATTGCCAATGATGGCGAAAGACTCTTCTTTAAAAATAGTGGTTATATCACACTTTAAAAAATCTTTTTCTATGATTCTATTTGTAAGACTTAAGTAATTAACCTTTAGATATTCTACAGATTCGGAGTCTATCTCAATAACGTAAGTTGTAATATCTTTTTGAAGTAAAAATTTTGTAAGGACTCCCATTCCTGGGCCTATCTCCAAGATATTTTTATAGCCTTTTAAAGTTAAAGTGTCAACAATTTTTTTGGCGATGTTCTCGTCGTTTAAAAAATGTTGACCTAAATATTTTTTTGCTTTAACTGACATAAATGAGTTTTAAGAAAGGGTTTATGTGTTAGTTGTTTGTCACTGAATATTCATCAATAATCTCAAGCTCAGTTCTAAAAGCCAACATTTTGTCTGTAAATTTTGCCTGGCCATCTCCCCTTAATTTTTCTGCATCTTCTCTATAATATGCATCTAAATCTTCTCTAGATTTAGCCCGATACTGTACCGAATAGGTTGTTCCACACATTTCTTCTTCTACTAAAACTTTTGTGAGTTTTGCTTCAGTAAATTTTCCTGTTGCTAGTACTTGAAGTATATGTTCTTTAATCCAGTTGAGCCATTTTTCATGAATACCTTTGTCCACATTTATAGTTACGTTATATATAATCATTTTTACTTTCTATAAAGATTATGAGATTTCTCCTCATTTCATTCTTATGAAATGACTTAAAAATTAAAATGTTTTTGCAAATAACAGAAGTTCTTTACCATCTTCAAAAGGAATTACTCTTTTTTCGTAAGTTAAACCAAGTTTCTCTAATAATTTTATTGAATTTTTATTAATTGGTGATGTTATTGCTGATACTTTTTTTAATTTAAACTTGTTTTGTGCAAGATTCATTATTTCAACTGAAGATTCATAACCAAACCCTTTACCTTCATAATCTGGCAAGAATCCAAAACCAATATCAGTATCTTCTAATTCTTTACGTTTAACTAAACCGCAGATTCCTATTATTTTTAAGTTCTCACTTTTTAGTAATAACTTATAGAACCCAAATCCATCTTTTTTATAGCTTTTTAAAATTCCCTTTTTAAGATGTTCTTTTGCATCAGTTATTGTTTTAATTTTTCTATCACCAATATATTTTATCCAATGTGGTGTATTCATCAACTCTAAAAAGAAAGGTGCATCTTGTAAAGTTACTTTTGAGATAGTTAGCCGTTGTGTTTCAGATATTGTCACTAAAAATGATTAATTTATTTCATCACCACGCAAGGTTCTATATTTTTTTCGAGCTTCAACAAAGTAGATGCTATCTTCATGATTAAATATGATTTGCTCATACAAATCTTTTGCTTTTTCTGGTTGTGCTAAATGATTTAGATATAATTCTGCAAGTGCAAAGTAAGCGTCGTCTGCTAAAATGTCCTCCTTGTAATTAGTAATTATGCTAAAGTAATTGGCTTCTGCTTTTTCAAATTGCTGTTTGATTTCAAATAATTGTGCCTGTTTATACAAAGCTTGGTCAATTATAGTTTCGGTTTTATGGTCCAGTAAAATTTTATCCAAAAGAGAAATTGCTTTATCGGTTTTGTTTTGAAACGCCATTAAATCGGCTTTGGCATATAATTTTAAAGCGGTTTGTAACGAGTCTTCATATTTATTATCCGAAATAAGTAGCTTTAAATCTAAAGCATCGTTTGCAATGAGTTGAGAAGTTGAAGATTTCAAAATTTTAAGCTGAGATTCTGCCCATTTAAAATCGCCTTTATAATAACTCGTTTTTGCTACTCTAAACCTAGCTTCTTGAGAGATAGTACTGTTTTTTAAACTTGTTTGAATTTGAGAAAAATAGATTAATGCTTCATTAAATTTTTCGTGAACCACCAAAATATCTCCCAATTTTAATTTTGCTTTTGCTTGAAGAAATTTAGAAGATTTTATTTTTAAAGTTTCCTTTAAAAATAAAATAGCAGCATCTGGATTATTTAAATAAAAAGCTGTAAAATGTGCGTAAGATATCTGAAAATCTATAGTTTGAGGTAACATTCCAAACTCATCTAACAAAGACTTATACTTTTGGTCAATTTTATTATAATCCTTTTTAAAAGCGTATTTAGTCTCTAGCTCCAACAAATCTTTATGAGCTTTTAAACCTGTATCTAAATCGAAAGCATTGGCTATAATAAACTTAAGTATTTCTTTGGCAATATCACTATTGCCCTCATTAATTGTAATACTTGCCAAATCGGTAATCCCAATAATAGTTTCTTGCTCTCGCTTAAATATTGCTTTTTCTTGAGCAAATGATTTACTATATTCTTTTTGCTGAATAAATAACCAACTCAACAGTTGATTCCATATTATATTAGGCTGAGCTTGTATTTTTTTAAGTAAAACCTTTCTTAATAATTTATTGTTTTCGTCTTCTCCATTTTCTGAAATATATTGGCTAAATATTCGTTTTGACCGACCTACAAATTCTATATTTTTCTCAATAAAATTAACATAACTGCTAAACATTTTTTCAACCTTTCCTTGTTCTCCATAAATTCGTGCCAATTGAATGTTATAGTTAGATTCTGGTCTTAATTCTATGGCTCTTTCATAAACCGTTGCTGCATAATCTATAAGTGCATGCCTTTCAAAACGTCTGGCAATATTAAATGCATGGACTGGATTTTCATCAACTTTTAAAACAGCTTGATTATAATAATTCTCAGCTTTATTTAATTCATTTTTTAATTGAAAATTGTAACCCAACTCTACTAAATATTGTGGGTTTTTAGTTTTATCTACTAATTGAATGAGTAACTTTTCTGAAATATCAAAATGTTCTAACTGTTGATGAATTTCTATAATTTTTAAAAGATAATTGGTGTTGCCTTTATTTGCTTCATATAGCCTTTTATAAGATATTAGCGCCTTTTCGAATTCTCCAACATTAAAATAATTCAAAGCTGACTGCTCATTTTGTGAAACAATAGTAGAAGAAATTAAGAAAATACATATAAGCAAAATTACTCTCATAAATATGATTTTTGTAAATATAGCAAATGTGTTTGTCAGTTATTACTAATGTTTTTATAAAAAAATGCCTGAACAAAGAGTTCAGGCATAACCAACCAAAATATATGTGCTATTAATCATGTTATCAAATACGATTCAAATATTTGGCTTTAATATTTTCTTATGCTTGCAAAATTGATTGTTTTTTGATTTGGGGAAAATTCAAAAAAATCAATTATAGCACAACTTTTACAATTAATATAACCAAGGTTATTAATAATACTATGCGTTTAAAATTTTTCATAAAGTAGGTTAATTAGCTTTGGTAGTACTAACTTCTGCAATATTTTTTAATAAACAAAGTAAAATTGAAAAAATTCGTTGAACGGCGAGTTTTTTTTACACTTTATCGATAATATAGCTAAATATTAATTTATTGTGAAAGAAAAAAGCTACATATTAATTGATTATAGCAAATCCAGTATATGCTACTAATACTTCTGGAATTACAATCCCTTTATCGGTTTGATAATTTTCTAAAATTCCAGCTAAAACTCTAGGTAGCGCCAAAGAACTACCATTTAATGTGTGTGCTAACTCGCTTTTACCCTTACTGTTTTTAAATCGAAGTTTTAATCTGTTGGCCTGAAATGTTTCAAAATTAGATACTGAAGAAATTTCTAACCATCTGTCTTGAGCGGTAGAAAATACTTCAAAATCGTAAGTTAGTGCAGATGTAAATCCTAAATCTCCTCCACAAAGTCTTAAAATTCTATATGGCAATTTTAATTCCTTTAAAATCGTTTTAACGTGCTCAACCATTTCATTAAGAGCATCATAAGAACGATTAGGATGTTCTACACGTAAAATTTCAACTTTATCAAATTGATGCAATCTATTTAGTCCTCTTACGTGTGCTCCATAACTACCTGCTTCACGACGAAAACAAGGTGTATAAGCTGTTATTGCTTTTGGTAATTCATTTTCAGCTAATAAATCTCCTCTAAATAAATTAGTTGCAGGAACTTCGGCAGTAGGGATCAAATAAAAATTATCTCCATTTCCGTTTACATGATACATCTGTCCTTCCTTATCAGGCAATTGTCCCGTACCAAAGCCTGAAGCTTCATTTACCAAATGAGGTACTTGTATTTCTTTATATCCTGCTGCTGTATTTTTATCTAAAAAATAATTGATGAGCGCACGTTGTAATTTAGCGCCTTTATCTTTATAAACAGGGAAACCGGCACCTGTGATTTTATTACCCAACTCAAAATCTATAATATCATATTTTTTAGCCAGTTCCCAATGTGGTAGTGCTTTATTATGCAAAACAGGAATGTTGCCTTCACTAAAAACTTCCTCGTTGTCATCTTCGGTATTTCCGTCTGGAACAGATTCGTGAGGTACATTTGGTATTTTGTAAAGTAATTCTTGTAAAGCCTCAATTTTTATATTTAATTGCTCATTTAATCGTTTTGTATCTTCTTTTAATTTAGCTGTCTTTTCTTTTAACAAATTCGCCTTTTGTACTTCTCCAGACTTATAAAAAATACCTATTTCTTTAGATAAAGAATTTGATTCAGCTAAAGTGTTATCTAGTTGGGTTTGTAAACTTCTTCGATCCTCATCAAAAATAATCACATTGGCAATCATTTGAGTAGCATCAATATTTCTTTTAGACAAACGTGCAATTACTAAATCTTTATTTTCTCTTACAAAAGGTACTTGTAGCATTAATTAATTTTTAAGCAACAAATTTAATGATTTATACCATTTAATCCTGTTTTGAGGGTAAAATCCAATCACAATGTTTAAAAGTATTCCATTTTACAGAAGCCAAATCTACATTGGGATCAATTAATCGCTTAAATGGTTTTCCATTTACAATTATTCTGCAATTTACATACACCTCAATATCCAATCCTTCATCTTTAAAATTTTCTTTTAAATATTGAGTAAACTGCCAAATTATATCTGGTTTTGTAGAAGCAATCCTACTCTGTTTTTCAGTCAAATAATTATTTATGCTTATAGGAATTTCATTATTATTAGATTTATCTATAACTCTATATTTTACAGTTCCACCTTTAGTTCTTAACATCATTCTCCAAGACATTCTATGTCCTTCTTCGGTCCAAAGTACATTGTCTTGTATAAAATGATGACGTAGCGGAAGCAACAACTGAACAATAAAATATCCTGAAAATAACACTAGTATTGGTGTTTTATTTTTAGGCATGATTATTTCATCTTTGTCATAAAAATATTTCTTTTTAAAAAATAGTTTCTGAATAGTTTTTGGTTCAAAAAAGAATAAAACAAATGCCAGTGATAAAAACGGAAAAATACCAACTTGAAATACTACTGAATTAAATAGGTGAAAAAATACAGAAGCAAAAAATGCCCATTTACGTGTTGGTTTGAACAACAATAATGGGATGACCAATCCATCAAACAAAATGCCCCCATAAGATAAAAAGTAATGTACCCATTTTTGTTGTAAAAAATCTCCTATTAAAACATAGTTTTGTTTAGCCTTCATCATAAGTTCAATAACTGTTGTATCTAACCAGTCTGGATACATTTTAGCAATTGAACCATAAGTATACACAATGAATATTTGTAAAATAAAAACATAACTACACCATTGTGGCATAGACTGTTTAATTATCGATGGGCGTTTTTTAGCATCAACAGAACAATATTTGTTTGCCGGTTGGAAAATCATTATAGCACTCAAAAGAATGAGCAAATAATAATGATTATTATAAGATGCTTTTTGCATTAAATAGGTTCCTGTCCACAATACTGTAAAAGCTATCATACTAAATCGATACTTATAGCCAATCATAACACAAAACCCAAAAACTCCCATGATTACATAATACAAATACATCCAATTTCCTGGAAGTGGCTGTAACCATTCGAAACCAATAAATGAAAATGTAAATTCCGGTTCAATCAAAGTTTGCTTAACCCAACCAGTAAATATGGCACCAATAGATTCTAAAAAAATAAGAAGCCCGAAAATAATCCTAAAAACTATGAGTGCACTATTGTCAATATGTTTAAATAAGAAGCGGTACATTTCAAAAAAATAATTATCTTTAACAACAAATTTAATCTTTAGTTATGAATAAAATATATTTAATTTTATGTCTAGCCTTTTTATTTTCTTGTACAACTGATAATATGTTAAATGAAGTTGAGGAGCAAAATGAAATTTTAAAAATTGAAAACAATAAAAACCCTATAAATAGTTCAAATAAATTACTTTATTCAGATATTCAGAAAAATATAAAAACACCTTTTTCTGCAGCTGAAAGAGGAGTGAGTGGAGACAATTTAGATCTATGCGAAGATGACTATGAATTATTAAATATTGAAGAAAATACTTTATGGGGTTTTGGAAATAATCTTCCTGGGTATATTGATAATGAACTAGAAAAAATATTTACTTATAATTGGAGATTTAATGTAAGAATGATAAAAAGAGGAGAACCTACTTTTGTTAATTCTGGTAGCGTCGACTTTTTTGAATCACCAACTACTGATATAAATGGAAATGACCAATATTTTTATCTTAGTACTCCGATAACAGTTGAAAATGCTAATATATTAAAACAGGATTTAGCATGTAAAATGATGGATTATTTAAACACTAATAATCCAGGTCTTTTTATTTATGATGTAGATATATTTGGTGATGTATTACTTAATGGTCAGAAATTATTTTTGAGAGCTAATTTTAAAATAGGTTATTAGATAAGATTCCTAAAGAATCTAATTTGTCTTTAAAAAGTTGAGTCTTTAAATCTTTTAATGATTTAAATTTTTGTTCGTCTCTTAAGCGATTTAATAGTTTTATTTCAACTTTTTCATCATAAATATCTTGATCAAAATCAAAAAAATGAATTTCAATAGACTGATATTTACCTCCTACAGTTGGATTTGTGCCGATATTCATCATTCCAAATACTGGTTCTCCTTTAAGTTTCGATTTAACTACATAAACACCATTTTTAGGAATTAGCTTATAATTTTCTTCTATTTGCAAATTTGCTGTAGGAAAATCTATTTGCTTGCCGAGTCCTTTACCTTTAACAATCGTTCCCGTTAACATAAAATGATATCCCAAAAAAGTATTGGCTGTTTTAATATCTCCTTGTTTGAGTGCATTTCTAATTTTTGTAGAACTTATAGTTACTTCATCCACATCTTGAGCAGTTATCTCTGTAACTTTAAAATCATAAATCTCACCGAATTCTTTTAAATCATCAATATTTGCTGTTCTATTTCTCCCAAATTGATGATCATAACCAATAATAATATGGCTTACATGAAGTTTATTTACCAGAACATCTCTAACAAATTCTAATGCTGTTAATCTTGAAAATTCTTTTGTAAACTCTTTTATTACAAGGTGATTCAATCTTAAATTTTCAAATAATTGTGCTTTCTCATCAATTGTATTAATTAGCTTAATATTGGCATCCTTTTGTAATACCATTCTAGGATGAGGGAAAAATGTTAAAACAACCGATTGTAAATCATTGCTGTTAGCTATTTTAACTAAACGCTTAATAATCTTTTGATGTCCAATATGTACGCCATCAAAAGTCCCGATAGTAACTACCGAATTTTCATTATTGCAATAGTTTTCAAACTTAATCAACTTATTCATAAAAAAATAGCATATTATGGATTCTCAAAAAATAATTTAACTTTGTCAAGCTATGTTAAAAAAATATCCATGAAAACAAAACTACACTATGTTTTTTTTATTTCCTTTTTTTTACTGACATTTTCTGTTTTTAGTCAACAAAATTATTGGACCGAAGCTGTCTTTAAAAATGAAACACAAGGTGTTTCGTTAAAAAAATTAGATGATTCCAATTATAAAACATATCTATTAAATAATATAGCTTTTAAGGAACAACTTGTTGGAGCTCCAGTTAGAGGGCAGTTTAGTGGTAAATCTAATACTATAATTAGTTTCCCTAATGAATATGGAAAACTAGAACAATTTAGAATTATAGAAGCTCCAGTTTTATCAGAAGAACTTTCAGCACGCTATCCAAATATTAAAACCTATCTGGGTTTTAGCATTGATAATCCAGGTACAAGGATTCGTTTTAGTGTCACTCCGCTAGGTATAAATGCAATGACTTCATCTACAAACAAAGCAACAAGTTTTTTAGCTCCAGCAACAAAAATATCTAATGGACAATACTTAGTTTATAACAGAGAAGCTAAGTTAGACGCTCCAAAATCTTTTGAGTGTTTAACTGAGGATACATTAGTTCCAAAAAGAGAAAACATATTATCTAACAGAGATGCCAATGATCAAATTTTAAGAACACTGAGAATCGCTATTTCTACTACTGGAGAATACACCAATTTTTGGGACGATGGAGATGCCGGTAATGGAGATGCCCAAGCCGATGCTCTAGCTCAAGTAGTTTCTACTTTAAATAGAACTAATGAAGTATTTGAAGTGGACATGGCTGTTACATTTACTTTGGTAACAGGAACAGAAATTATATATCCAGACACAGCAACCGATCCTTATGTTGGTGATTTAAACGACAATCTACAAAGCACTTTAACAAGTGTTATTGGAGAAGCAAATTATGATATTGGGCATTTATTTGATTTTGGGAGTAATAATGGAGATGCTAATTGTATAGGTTGTGTGTGCGTTGACAATCAAAAAGGAAGTGGGTTTTCGTCTCACACTTTTTTAGATAATGATGGTGGAGCTTATATGACAGATTTTTTCGATATTGATTATGTACCACATGAAATTGGTCACCAAATGGGTGCATTGCATACTTGGTCTTTCAGTTCGGAAGGATCTGGAGTCAATGTTGAGCCTGGTTCTGGAACAACTATAATGGGTTATGCTGGAATTACAGGATCTGACGATGTACAGGATCATAGCGACCCCTACTTTCATTACCATAGTATAGATCAAATATTAGACAATTTAGATATTAGAACCTGCTGGACAAGTACAGCGATTACCAATAATCCACCAGTTGCAAATGCAGGAAATGATTATACAATACCACAAGGCACTGCTTTTATTTTAAAAGGTGCATCTACTGATGCTGATGGTGGAGATACAAATACTTATACTTGGGAACAAATCGATGATGGTGTTACAACCAGTGCGAATTTTGGACCTACAAAAACTACTGGAGCAACTTGGAGATCGAGACCTCCAAGTGATTCTCCAAATAGGTATATGCCAATATTATCGAGAGTAATTGCTGGTCAACTAACTGAAACCAATCCTGTAGAATCTTTGGATAATAGTACTTGGGAAACTGTTTCTACTGTAGGCAGAGATTTAAACTTTGCTTTAACTGTTAGAGATCGATCTGAAACCAATGGCACAGGGCAAATGCCACAAAGTAGTTTTGATACTATGAAAGTAACTGTCGATGCTAGTTCAGGGCCATTTGTAATAACCTCGCAAGCAACAAATGAAACTTGGGAAGTGGGTTCGAACCAAACAGTAACTTGGGATGTAGACAATACTGATACAGCTCCAGTAAACACAGCTAATGTAAATATATTATTATCAATAGATGGTGGATTAACATTCCCTTTTACTTTGGCAACTAATGTTCCAAATAATGGTTCAAATATTGTAACTATCCCAACAGCAACCACGACAACACAAGCTAGAGTTATTGTTGAAGCTGCAGATAATATTTTTTATGCAGTCAATAGTTCTGATTTCACAATTATTGAAGTTGATTTTATTTTAAGTGTATCAAATCCTTCAAAAGATATTTGCAAACCAGATGATGCTATTTACAATTTTACTTATAATACATTTGGTGGTTTTTCAGAAACTACTGTTTTTACGGCTAATAATATTCCAAGTGGTGCTACTGTAGTATTTAGTCCAACATCGGCATCTGTTGATGGCACTGCGGTTACAATGACGGTTTCAAACACAGGAAATCCTTCTACTGGAAATTATACTATTACAGCTGTAGGTACAGCTCCTTCTTCAACATATAATACTGATGTTTTCTTAAATATCTTTAGTAGTACTATTAATGCAACTACATTAAACTTACCACTTGACAATGCTGTAAATGTTTCAGTTAATGTGCAATTGGTTTGGACCGTAGATGATAATGCTGTTGATTATTTAGTTGAAATAGCAACGGATTCAGGATTCACTAATATTGTTGATTCGGCAATGATTCAATCCACAAGCTACACAAATACAATTTTAGGAGCAAATACACAATATTTTTGGAGAGTTACGGCTTCAAATCAATGTGCAACAGCTGTTCCTTCTGAAGTGTTTAACTTTACTACAGAAAATATTATTTGTGATACTTTTAGCTCGACAGATACACCAATAATTATTCCAGATAATAACTCAAATGGGATTACTTCAATTTTAAATGTTTCCGATGCTAATACAGTTTCTATTAATGATGTTATTGTTACAATAAACATTACTC
Source organism: Flavobacteriaceae bacterium (assembly GCA_965250265.1). Taxonomy (GTDB): domain Bacteria; phylum Bacteroidota; class Bacteroidia; order Flavobacteriales; family Flavobacteriaceae; genus PRS1. The sequence goes on from CBDFNO010000015.1 coordinate 228,235, forward strand.
ATACTTGGGTTGGAGATTTAACTCTTACTTTAACAAGTCCAAATGGAACTGTTGTTAATTTAGTTAGCTCCCGAATTGATAGTGGAGAAAATTATATAGAAACGATTTTTGATGATGATGCAATAAATACAATTGCATCAGGTTCTGCACCATATACAGGATCATTTCAACCTGAAGGTAATTTATCTGATTTTAACTCCGAATTTTCAAATGGCGACTGGGAATTAAAAATTGTAGATAGTGGACCAGCTGATGTTGGCCCTCTAAATAATTGGAATATTGAAATATGTGGTAGTCCACCAACCGATTCAGATGGTGATGGTTTTAATGATAATTTAGATAATTGTCCAACATTGGCAAATGTTGATCAAGCTGATTTTGATGGTGATGGTTTAGGCGATGTTTGTGATCCGGATATTGATAATGATAGTATTTTAAATGGAAATGACTTATGTAATGATACACCATTAGGAGATACTGTTGATGTAGATGGTTGTACTGTATTTACTTTACCAGCAACTAACTTTAGTTTACTAATTAATAGTGAAACTTGTAGAAATAGTGATAATGGTAATGTAACAATAACAGCTGTAGAAACTTTTAATTATACTGCTCAACTCACAGGAAATGGTTTAGATATCTCTAATGTATTTACATCTTCTACTAATTTTAATGGATTAGCTGCAGGAAATTATTTGGTCTGTATAACAGTAGAAAACCAAGCTACTTACGAACAGTGTTATAATATTGTAATAACTGAACCTGAAGATTTATCAGTGATCTCTAGAATAGATACCTCAAGAAGTATAATAAGTTTAGAATTTTCTGGTGGACTAAATTATACTATCGATTTAAACGGTATAATAACGAACACCACCGAGAGTGAAATTTCTTTAACATTATCTCAAGGCATAAATCAATTAAAAGTAACGACTGACAAAGATTGTCAAGGTGTCTACAGGGAAACGATAAATAATTCATTACAAATGATTGTGTACCCTAATCCTATTGTAAATGGAAATGATTTAAATATTTTTACAGGTGATGCTACAATAGAAAAATTAAATCTTGTTCTTTATTCTCTATTAGGAAAATCGCTCATTTCCAAATCTATTTATTTAAATAATGGAAAAGCTACATTAGATATCTCTAATCTTTCAACAGGAATGTATTTACTAGTTGTTAATACTGATAAAGAACAATCAACTTTTAAAGTTTTAAAAAAATAAGAAAATGAAACAAATTAGTATTATACTCACACTAATGTTAATCTTAAGCTGTTCGAAAGATGAGGGAAATCCAAACCCTTCAGCCGTATCATTAATATTCCCAGATAATAATCAGGAATGTAATCAAGGGTTTGATGTATCGGGAACAAATCAAAGTACTGTTACTTTTAGATGGACAACTTCTGCTAAAACAGATTCTTACAATGTTCTATTAAAAAATTTAAATATACTAAGTACAACATCACATTCTTCATTAAGCAATGAGTTAGCTATAAATATTCAAAAAGGGACACCTTATTCATGGTATGTTATCTCTAAAAATACAAATGTCCTTGAAACAGCAGAAAGTGAAACTTGGAAATTTTATAATGCTGGTGATCCAATAGCATCTTACACTCCTTTCCCTGCAGATTTAGTTTCTCCTGCTATGGGAAGCACTTTAACTGGAATAACAACACAAAGCTTATCATGGTCTGGAAGTGATATCGATAATGATATTGTAAGCTATGATGTGTATTTTGGCACAGCAAACCCACCAACAATGTTAGAGGTAAACACAGTCTCAACTAGTATTAATGTTACTGTGGCAGCAACTAATATCTATTATTGGAGAGTTGTAACAAATGACAGTCAAGGGAATAATTCGCAGTCTGAAATTTTTCAATTTAAAGTTGAATAACCTATTAATTTAAACTAAACGACTCACTAATTGAAGTGATGACTTGTGGGACTTCATTAACTTTAAATTCTAAATTAAATTGGTATTTATCTTTTTCTCTTGAAATAGATAATTTACCGCTTTTAACTTTATAATAACCTGTTTGTCCTCTACAAAAACACAATCGTGCAAATAAAAGCTTCGCATCTTGTAATTTTGAATCTTCTAGATCAATTATTAAATTATTAGGATTTAGCTCTACATAAATGAGTTCGCTATAATTACCATCTAAAGTATTAGGAATTTCATTTCGTTTATATTCAAATATTAAAATAATATTATCTCCATCAAATATTTCCGGGTATAAGTTTCCTAAATTATCTTTCTTAACCTCAAATGTTTTGTTTTTTAAAATTTCAAATGTACATATTCCATCTTCTGGACATTTATCTGTTGAATTTTCTCCTTTATCTTCTATCAATAATTTTTGCTTGGCATTACAGGAAAAAAAAACAAGGCTAACAATCAAAATATATAAATACCTCATACACAAATATATGTTTTAAAAATGATTAATGAATTCTTTGCGATTTACAAAATAACACGCTAATTTTAAAGACTTATATAACCTTAAATTCAAAATCCATGAAAAAAATTTACATTAAGATTAATTTGTATGTCCTATTTATTTTATTTTTCTCGTTAAGTGTTTCAGCACAAAATGGTCGAGAATTATGGACGAAAACCACTAAAGAAAGTCTTTCTAAAACTCAAAAAGTTATTAGAAAAACAGAACCAATCAAATCTACTTTTTACAAATTAGATATTAATGGTCTAAAAAGAATATTACAGAATGCTCCAAAGAGGAAAGAATTCACTGGTGTTTCAAATATTATTGTTAGTTTTCCTAATGCAGATGGCAGCCTGGAAACGTATAGAATATTAGAAGCATCAGTAATGCACCCAACACTTCAAGCAAAGCATCCAAATATTCGCTCATATGTTGGGCAAAGTATCGATAATCCTTCTATAATAATTCGTTTTAGTATAACACCTCAAGGTTTACATACCATGACCTTATCGTCTAATAAAGGCACTCAATTTATTGATCCTTATACTAAAGATTCAAAAAGTTACATCGTTTATAAAAAACGTGATTTACCTGCGTTGGACGAAACTTTTGTTTGTGGTTTCACAGATGAAACAGATTATTCTGAAAGAACAGATAATGGTTTTGTTGCAGCAAGAAATGCCAACGATGGCATACTGCGAACATTTGAACTCGCACTTGGGTGTAGTATAGAGTACACAGATTTTCATGGAGGAGCTGTAAACGATGCTTTGACAGCAATGGGTATTACAATAACAAGAGTTTCAGGTATCTATGAAAGAGATTTATCTGTTAAATTACAATTAATTGCTAACAATAATCTTTTAATCTCTACCACAGGAAACAGTCTTTTTAGCAATAATCCATCACTCTCTTCAATTACTCCTGACATAAACGCAATCGTTAATGTTTCAGATTACCATATAGGTCACGTTTTTACAACAGGTTCTGGAGGATCAGCATTTTTAGGTATTGTCTGTACAGCTGATAAAGGAGCAGGAACCACTGGTTTATCAAATCCTGTTGGAGATACTTTTGATGTTGATTATGTTGCTCATGAAATGGGGCATCAATTTGGAGCACCACATACATGGAATGGGGATACTGGTAATTGTACAGTAGGTCAAAGAACAGCAAGCAATGCTTATGAACCAGGTAGTGGTAGCACTATTATGGCTTACGCAGGTATTTGTTCGCCTCAAAATGTACAATCTAATAGTGATGCCTATTTTCATCAAAAAAGTTTAGAAATGATATGGGCTAACATTACTACTGGAAATAGTCAATGCGGTGCACAAACACCTAATGGAAATGCAGCACCAAATGCAATGGCTGGAACTGATTACACCATTCCTATTTCTACACCTTACAAACTAACGGGTTCTTCAACAGATACCGAAACCACAAGTACACATACATTCACTTGGGAACAATGGGATCTAGGTCCCTCAGGCATACCTACCGAAACAACTGCAACTGGGCCTTTGGTCCGAACTTTTGAAGGTACAACAGACCCTGTAAGATATATACCTAGATTATCAGATCTATTAAATAGTGGAGGTGGTTCAACTACCTGGGAAAAATTAGTGTCTATTAGCAGAGCTATAAACTATCAGTTAACAGTTAGAGATAACGGTATGTCTAGTGGACAAACCGATTCAGATGGTATGATTGTAACAACTGATGTTGCTGCAGGTCCTTTTACCGTTACTTCACAAGCGACTTCTGGCATTAGCTGGCCTGTAGGAAGCACACAAACTGTTACTTGGAACAAAGCGAATACTGATATTGGTTTAGTTAATACTCCAACGGTAAATATTAAGCTTTCAATAGATGCTGGTTTAACATTTCCAATAACTTTAGCATCAGGTGTTCCTAATAATGGATCTTATGAAATCTCATCGGTTCCTAATAATATCGGACCATATTGCAGGATTATGGTTGAAGGAGTAAATAATATTTTCTTTAATATAAATACAGTAGATTTTGCTGTTGGTTATACTGTAACTAATACTTGTACTACTTATAATTCAACAGACGTCAATTTACCTATTACTATTACTGATAATGGTCAAAGTTTCACTGAAACTTCAGGCCTAAATATTCCCGCGTCGGTGACAATTACGGATGTTAATTTTACAGTTGATATTACGCATACTTGGCCAGGTGATTTATTACTAGGATTAGAAAGTCCTAATAATACTCTTATTAATATTATGGAACCATATGATCCTTGTCAAGATGAAGATGAAGATGTTATCACTACTTTTGATGATGACGGTATTGCTTTTGCTTGCAACACAACAGGAGATGGATTAACAATGCAATCACCAATTTCTTTGTTAAGCGGATGGAATGGTGAAGATGCTTCGGGAGTTTGGGTTTTAAGAGTTGGAGATTTTGGTGCATTGGATGAAGGCACCTTAAACGGGTGGTCTGTTGAAATTTGCTATGACATGTTAACGCCTCTAGGTACAGATGAATTTGACCTAATAAATTTTTCTTTTTACCCTAATCCTAATAATGGAGAATTCACGGTAAAATTAAATTCTAATTCTGGAAATGCTATTACAATAAATGTTTTTGATATTAGAGGAAGAAGAGTGTTTGATAAAATTTATAATAACACTTCAAATTTTAATGAAGTTATAAAACTTGGCAATGTTCAATCTGGCATTTATTTATTGAATGTAAATGATGGGATTAGAAGTACTACAAAAAAGATTATTGTTAACTAATATTCGTCTAAATTAAAATTATAAAAAAGAGAAACTTAAAAGTTTCTCTTTTTTATTTTCCGTTAAATTCGTTCATAGTATTATTCATTCCAGCTAACCCAAAGGATTTAATAAGTGCAATACTTTTATCAAGACGTTCTGGTAGTTTTTGTAATTCTTCTTCACTCCATTCTCCAAGTACATAATCGGTTTGTCTCCCTTGGCCAAAGTTATCACTAATTCCAAATCTAAATCGATTGTATTTAGTAGTATTTAACTTGTCTTGTATATCCTTTAAACCATTATGACCTCCATCACTTCCTTTATTTTTTAATCTAATACTTCCAAAAGATAGATTTATATCATCAGTAATTATCAATAGATTTTCTAAAGGAATTTTCTCTTTCTCAAGCCAATATTTTACTGCCTTACCGCTTAAATTCATAAATGTACTTGGCTTTAGTAATACAAAAGTTCGTCCTTTAAATTTATAAAGTGCTCTATCTCCTAACTTTAGAGTTTCAAGAGCTATATTTTCTTTTAAAGCAAAGTGATCTAAAATAGTAAACCCTACATTATGCCTGGTATTACTGTACTGCTCGCCAATATTTCCTAAACCAACTATTAAAAACTTTTTCATATTGTAGTGTACTTCAACTTGGGTATTTTCTTTTTTTCCAAAAATCCATTGTAATATATTACTCATAATACAAAACTTATGGTGTAAAAATAAAAAAGCATCCTGAATAAACAGAATGCTTTTAAAAATAGATTATTAAATCTAGTATTCTTTAGGTTTTTCTGATGGAGTAGCTGCAGCTCCTTCTTTAGTTGCTCCTTCAGTTGTTGCTCCTTCTTCTCCTTCTACTCCTTCTTCTCCTTCTTCTCCTTCAATTCCTTCTTCATCTTCTTCAACTTCATCAACAATTGCAAGTCTAGCAGTTTTAATTTGGCAAACCACAGTTTTCTCTGAATGCAAGAAAGTGTATTTTTCATTTAATAAATCCCCTACATAAACCTTATCTCCAATTATTAAAGGTTCTATATCTATTTCTATAAAATCTGGTAAATTAACCGGAAGTGCTTTTATACGTAATTTACGGTTGTTCCTTCTTAAAACACCACCATTTTTTACACCTAGAGAGTTCCCGATAAGGATCACTGGAATGTTTAGAGCAATTTCTTTATCTTCAAATAATTGATAAAAATCGATATGTAAAATTTTATCGTTAACTGGGTGAAATTGTATATCCTGTAAAACAGCATTAAATGTTTCACCACCTTCTATAGCAATCACAACTGTATGCGCATTGGGCGTATATACCAGTTTAGAGAATGCCAATTCATTTGCAGAGAAATGTACTGGTTGATCTCCTCCGTATAAAACGCAAGGTACCTGTCCAGCATTACGTAAGGCTTTTGTTGCTCTTTTGCCTACGCTTTCTCTTTTAGATCCATTGATTGTAATTGATTTCATTGTTATAATTTATGTTTATATTTAATATTTACATTAAGAATTTAGAACTGATTGATTTATTATAATGTACATTAAGCATCACATCTGCGAACAAATCTGCACAACTTAAAGCTTTAATTTTACTACTTTTTTGTTTTAAAGGAATAGAGTCTGTAACTATCAATTCTTCAAGTTTAGAGTTTTCAAGTTTCTCATATGCATTCCCCGATAAAATAGGATGTGTACAAATAGCTCTTACACTAATGGCACCCCTTTCTATCATTAAATCGGCTGCTTTTGCTAAGGTTCCCGCCGTATCAACCATATCATCAACTATCACTACATTTTTCCCTGTTACATCTCCAATTAACTCCATATGAGTAATTACATTGGCTTTTGCCCGTTGCTTATAACAAATCACAACATCACTTTCCAATGCTTTAGAATATGCATAAGCTCTTTTAGAACCTCCCATATCTGGTGATGCAATTGTTAAATTATCAAGATTTAAATTTCTTAAATATGGTAAAAATATTGTTGATGCATATAAATGATCTACAGGTCTTTCAAAGAATCCTTGAATTTGATCTGCATGCAAATCCATAGTAATGATTCGTGTTGCTCCTGCTGTTTCTAACATTTTTGCCACAAGTTTTGCAGCAATTGGAACTCTTGGTTTGTCTTTTCTGTCTTGTCTTGCCCAACCAAAATATGGTAAAACTGTAGTTATATGTCTTGCTGAGGCACGTTTTGCTGCATCTATCATTAACAACATTTCCATTAAATTTTTAGAGCTCGGTTGTGTAGAGCCAATAATAAAAATTCTTGCTCCACGAATAGAATCCACAAAGGAAGGTTGGAACTCTCCATCACTAAATGTCGAAGTAATTACTTTCCCTAAATCAATGCCAAAAGATTTAGCTATTTTACCAGCCAATTCTTTACTCTGTGAGCAAGCAAATATTTTAGGCTCTGGTCTTGTATAAGACATTATATATTGCTGTTAGATAATGGTTTAAATCCCGTTTGCTAAAACGAGGTGCAAATTTAAAAATTTATTTGGACTCCAAAAGCATAAAAGGCACTATTTTTAGTAGTTTAAAGTATTTTATTTTTTAATTTTGCTTTTCCTTTTGCTCAAGTGGCGGAATTGGTAGACGCGCTGGATTCAAAATCCAGTAACTTCGGTTGTGTGGGTTCGATTCCCACCTTGAGTACTTTTAAAAACCGTAATCTCTTTTTTTAAAGTTTTACGGTTTTATTATTTCATCATTATACGGTTAATTCAAACTTCTGAATTAATATCTAATATATACTCCGAGGTAAAACCTCGGAGTATTTTTTTGATCAACTTTTAATATTTCACTAATCTAATAAATTGGATTTTATTTGCCTGATATATTTTAACAATATAGACACCTGATTCTAATCGTAGTCCAAATTGATATTCTTGTTCAGCTTCAAATTGGTTTTGGTGAACCAATTTATTAGTAACATCAAAGACGTAAATATCTATTTTATCAGTATTGTTTGTAGTATTAATTTTAATACTAAAATAACCGTCTGAAGGATTTGGCCAGGATTTAATTTCCAAATTTGAAATGTCATCAATGTCTTCAACGACATCTGGTCCTTTTGCACCACCACCTCCTAAACTAAATCCGCTATGTATTAATAGGTTTCCTCCAGAAAGTTGCATTTCGGCAGTTGAAATGCCTGTCCAATTACTTGAATAATACAGCGTGCCTCCTTTTGTCAAATTAAAAGCAATGGAATCATCCGTTCCCGGCTCACCTCTATCGGTCAAATCTACTTTAAGCTTAAGGTTTCCTCCTATTGCAACAGGATTTAATGGATCGGTAATATCTTTCAGATTTGCTTTAGAAATAAATTCGGCAGTCTTGTTGTTTTCATCAGCAACATTAACTCCTAAAGATTGTATCGCATTAGCCTTAATCTGATAGGTATGAACACCATCATTTTCCAATCTTCTGAAAATGATATTCATATGCCCTTTAAGCTTATTTCCTTTTTTATTATACTTGACATTAAAGCCAAAATTGGTTTTAAAACCATCTGTTGATGCATATACTCCAGCAGAATTGTCTGGTGTTATATGTCCGCCACCTATAATAAAGTCGCCAACAGGTTTGTATACCGTTATCATGGTATTATCAGCCGAACTATTTCGGGTATAGTATCCATTTACAATAAAACCAATATGAAAGGTTTCAGAAGTTGCTGAACCAATATCAACATTCCAAGGCCAGCTGACAGTTCCTAAAGTGGTATCTCCCGGGTTTACCAAATCTGAAATTTGAAATGGCCCGGCAATTACATTATCACCGTTGTCTCTATCTACAAAAGTTAGAGTCGCATTTCTAATATCACCCCGATTACCATCGTTAATATCCTGCACATTGGCACTTAAAATTACTGTCGCCTGGTCAGGATTCGAACCTGCCGTTGCTTGCAAATTTTGTCCTGTATAATCTACAAGAGCATCCTCTTGTGTAATGGTTAAATTGGTGGTAGGATCGCTGATAATAAAGTTGCTGTTCTTACCTCCAAATACAGCTGTTACTGTATGAACGCCAGGAGCCATTTGCCCGTTTGGCAAGAATGGATTAGGTGGGCTAGGAAGTACTTGCGTTTCTAATAAAGGAGCGGTTAAAGTCCCTTCCAAAGTATTTGTCCCCACATTTAATACTAAATTTACGGTCCCCACTTCCTGGGCACCTACCATAAATGTTACAGTGGTTGCAGCATTTCCTGCTCCAACACAACTGCCAGGACTTAAAGATGCATCAAATTTTACCAGATCACTATACTGCTGTGTACTCTGTGTTACGGTCACACTAGATGTAGTCTGAATCTGATTAATCGTTACTTTTTGTTTACATGTTGCTGTATTATTTGATGCATCGGTCACCGTCCAAGTAAACTCTGTAGTTCCAAATGGAAATGTTGCAGGCGCATCATTACTTACACTTGCACCGGGGCAATTGTCGCTAAATATTGGATCTATTAAAGTTACAGATCCATTACAGCTTCCAGGGGTATTGTTTATTATAATATCAGCCATGCAGGTAATGGTTGGGTTTTCATTATCAGCCACTGTTACCTTTTGGTCACAAGAAGCTGTGTTGTCAGAATCATCCGTTACGATCCAGGTTACTATGGTTTCGCCTACACCAAACTCGTAAGTGACCGGGTTAATATCTGCACCACCAACTTGAGCGACTACAGATTTAACACCACAGTTATCATCAGTAGTCGGTATGCCAAGCGAAGCTGTTGTAGTACAATTACCAATTCCATTATCGGATGTGTCAGCTGTCGCATCACCTGAACATGTTATGGTTGGATCTTCGCCATCAGCATTAACAGTGACTTCAAAACTATGAGTCCCCACATTATTATCAGCATCAGTAGAACTATAACTTATTACAGTGCTGCCTTCAGGGAATAAATCTCCAGAGTTTAATCCAGTGGCATCTGTTCTTACCACAGTGACTGTATTATCACAGTTATCGGTTACTGTTGGATCACTAAAGGTTATTACTGCGCCACACATACCTGCATCCATTGGAACATTTAATTGATCACCCGGAAGATTTGCCAAAACAGGATCTTCGCCATCAGCATTAACAGTGACTTCAAAACTATGAGTCCCCACATTATTATCAGCATCAGTAGAACTATAACTTATTACAGTGCTGCCTTCAGGGAATAAATCTCCAGAGTTTAATCCAGTGGCATCTGTTCTTACCACAGTGACTGTATTATCACAGTTATCGGTTACTGTTGGATCACTAAAGGTTATTACTGCGCCACACATACCTGCATCCATTGGAACATTTAATTGATCACCCGGAAGATTTGCCAAAACAGGATCTTCGCCATCAGCATTAACAGTGACTTCAAAACTATGAGTCCCCACATTATTATCAGCATCAGTAGAACTATAACTTATTACAGTGCTGCCTTCAGGGAATAAATCTCCAGAGTTTAATCCAGTGGCATCTGTTCTTACCACAGTGACTGTATTATCACAGTTATCGGTTACTGTTGGATCACTAAAGGTTATTACTGCGCCACACATACCTGCATCCATTGGAACATTTAATTGATCACCCGGAAGATTTGCCAAAACAGGATCTTCGCCATCAGCATTAACAGTGACTTCAAAACTATGAGTCCCCACATTATTATCAGCATCAGTAGAACTATAACTTATTACAGTGCTGCCTTCAGGGAATAAATCTCCAGAGTTTAATCCAGTGGCATCTGTTCTTACCACGGTGATTGTATTATCACAGTTATCGGTTACTGTTGGATCACTAAAGGTTATTACTGCGCCACACATACCTGCATCCATTGGAACATTTAATTGATCACCCGGAAGATTTGCCAAAACAGGATCTTCGCCATCAGCATTAACAGTGACTTCAAAACTATGAGTCCCCACATTATTATCAGCATCAGTAGAACTATAACTTATTACAGTGCTGCCTTCAGGGAATAAATCTCCAGAGTTTAATCCAGTGGCATCTGTTCTTACCACAGTGACTGTATTATCACAGTTATCGGTTACTGTTGGATCACTAAAGGTTATTACTGCGCCACACATACCTGCATCCATTGGAACATTTAATTGATCACCCGGAAGATTTGCCAAAACAGGATCTTCGCCATCAGCATTAACAGTGACTTCAAAACTATGAGTCCCCACATTATTATCAGCATCAGTAGAACTATAACTTATTACAGTGCTGCCTTCAGGGAATAAATCTCCAGAGTTTAATCCAGTGGCATCTGTTCTTACCACGGTGATTGTATTATCACAGTTATCGGTTACTGTTGGATCACTAAAGGTTATTACTGCGCCACACATACCTGCATCCATTGGAACATTTAATTGATCACCCGGAAGATTTGCCAAAACAGGATCTTCGCCATCAGCATTAACAGTGACTTCAAAACTATGAGTCCCCACATTATTATCAGCATCAGTAGAACTATAACTTATTACAGTGCTGCCTTCAGGAAATAAATCTCCAGAGTCTAATCCAGTGGCATCTGTTCTTACCACGGTGACTGTATTATCACAGTTATCGGTTACTGTTGGATCACTAAAGGTTATTACTGCGCCACACATACCTGCATCCATTGGAACATTTAATTGATCACCCGGAAGATTTGCCAAAACAGGATCTTCGCCATCAGCATTAACAGTGACTTCAAAACTATGAGTCCCCACATTATTATCAGCATCAGTAGAACTATAACTTATTACAGTGCTGCCTTCAGGAAATAAATCTCCAGAGTCTAATCCAGTGGCATCTGTTCTTACCACGGTGACTGTATTATCACAGTTATCGGTTACTGTTGGATCGCTAAAAGTAATAGTCGCACCACAGGCATCTGTATCCATATCAACGTTCAATTGATCACCTGGAAGATTTGCCAAAACAGGGTCAATATTATCCTCCACAGTTACATACGCCATACATGTTGCCATATTACCAGCTGCATCGGCTACAGTAAGAGTCACCTGAACAGGTGGGCCAATATCTGAACAGTCAAAGGTATCGGGTGACACACTTAAGGACGCCACCATAATATTATCAGAAGAACCATTATCTACATCTGAACCAACTATGTTAGCAGATCCGGTACCATCGAGTTGGACGGTTATATCCTTACATTCCGCCATAGGAGGAGTGCTATCAACAATGGATAAAGCCGCAAAAGGCACTGGTGAAAGGGCGGCATTGGTTTGTGCATGTATCCAATTGGCTACATTTTCAAAATCGGCCTGGTTTACCGGAACGCCTCGCTTGGTGGGATCGTATTCAGTACGGTTAGGAGCAACAGCAGGAAAGCCATCAACTACCAGCGCAGAAAGGTAAATGCCAGAAGGGTCTTCGGCAGCCGGAATGATACCTCCCGGTGTACCGGCATCCCCTGTATATAATACGGCATAAATATCGATCACACCATTTGTAGGATCATTATCGTCATCCTCGTAAGCATAAAAGGTCTCTCCGTTGGAAGCCGTCGCCAAAGTTCCTGATATTAAGGCAATGATTCCACAGGCAGCACCCGAGGCACCATTACAGGTTAACGAGAACACATTCTCAGCCGTTTCGTTTATTACTATAACATCTCCCGTTGGTATACCGCCGGCTGGAGCGGTCCATTTCAATACGGCTTCTCCTGAACTAAATAATAAGGTCGTATTGTCAAATTCATCTTCGGTAAAATAAACATCAGTTCCTGCTGGAATCGTTTTAGCCGCTACAAAAGAGAAGCCATCCGGATCCAGATGATTCAGACCGGTAATTGCAACTAAAGGATCTGAAAGACTTGTATCGTCATTGGTAATGGTTGCAGTCGCCGAATTAGGCGAACCACCATCATAACCTGTTCCTGAAGCAATCTGTAATTGTACGGTTTCCTGAACTTCTACAGTGGTATCTATTACCGGCGTTACAGTGACATTGGCACTTGTTGCCGTATCTGCTATAGTTACGCTTCCGGTGGAAGCATTAAAACTTGCCGATCCCGAAACTGTATAATCGGTTGTAAAAGTGGCATTTCCTCCTACGGTGAAGTTTACTGTAATGGCTCCAACTGCAGGAGCATCCAAAGTAAAGGTAAATACCATTCCAGTACCACTATCTTCTAAAACAGAAGTTGGGGAAAGGGAGACAGTTGCCACGGGATTTGCTGAACCCGTTGCAACAATAATATTTGCGAATGGTACTGTGGACAGATCCTGATTGGTCTGTGCATGAAGCCAGTTACTTGTATTTTGAAAGTCCGCCAGATCCACGGTAATGCTCCGTGCTGGGGCAACAAACTTATATTCCGTACGGTTTGGTGCCACGGCAGGAAAGCCATCAACCACAACCGAGCCTATATATACACCGGAAGGGTCTTCCACTGCCGGAATGTTACCCCCAGGAGTTACTGACGTTCCTGTAAATAAAACGCTGAAAAGATCGGTTATACCATTACTAGGAACAGCATCGGTATCACTATAAGCATAAAAAGATTCGCCATTATTTGCCAGAGCAAAATTTCCAGATACACTGCTTACAGTTCCACAAGTTCCACTGTTACAGGAGGTTGTAAACACATTCGCTGCTGTTTCCTTAGCAACAATCACTTCTCCTCTAAGGACGCCACCTGCGGGTGCCGTCCAGCTTACTATGGATTCTCCGGTATTAAATGCTAAACTATTTTTGTTAAATTCATTCTCAGTAAAATAAACAACGGTACCTGCGGTAATATCATCAAGAGCCACAAAAGAAAAGCCTTCTGTTGGTGTTTGGTTGGTACCTGTTACGGCTACAACCGGGGTTATACTTTTTGTATCATCATTGGTTATTGTAGAAGTCGCCAGACTGGGAGTACCGGCATCGTAACCTGTTCCCGCGCTTATGGTGAGGCTTACCGTTTCATCGGGTTCGAATGTGGAATCTCCGGATGGATTTATAGTAACCACGGCCGAATTGGTACCATTGCTAATCGTTACTGTTCCGGTACTGGCATTGAATGAATTTGCTCCCGATTGGGTATAATCGGTACTAAAAGTGGCCGAGCCACCCACAGAGAAATTCACAGTTATACTACTGGTAGCATTGGCATCGAGCATAAAGGTATAGACAATATTGGTTACACCATTTTCTGTTACGGAAGAGGGTGATGAGGTTACAGTAAGCACCGGGTTGGCGCCTGCAAGGTTTAAATTTGTAAAAGCTGTTAACGACAAATCAGCGTTACTTGATCCATTCGTGTAATTTGCGGGATTCTCTAAAGTGACCTGACTCACACCATCACGGCCAGCATTAAACTCTGTTCGGTCAGGAGCTCCGCTGGCAAAGCCATCGACTACAATAGCAGTGGGATAATCCGTTACAGGGCTCTCACCTCCCGGGATAGATCCTGCAATAGTGTACATGACCGAATAGATCTCGGTCACACCATTTGTTGGATCAGCGTCTGTATCACTGTAGGCATACATCGATTCCCCACCGGATCCAAGAGCAAAATTGACTGTAGAAACCACTGCCGAACCACAATTAAAGCCCTGAGAGCAGGTCGTGGTAAGAACATTAGAGCTTGTTTCTTTTAGAAACACGACCTGACCAACCGCGAGTCCTGTAGCATCAGCTGTATATGTGACTACTGATTCTCCGGAAGCAAAAACATTAGTAACATTATTATACTCATCTTCAGAGAAATAAACAACTTCACTGGACCCAAGCGTCTGAGTCACTACAAAGGTAATACCATCTGGAGAAGTATGGTTCATCCCGATAACTGCAACTTTTTGTGAAAAGGATTGATTAACCGTAAACAGGGCAAATACTAAAACGAATAAATAAGTAATTTTTTTCATGATATTAGTGTTTAAGTACAGATATAGGGATTTCTCCACCCTGAATCATCGGGTAATGATTCAAATTTTTTATATAAACCCTTTGTAAAAGAAGTGTCTATAATTTCTAATTCTGTATTGTGATATTTGATGTTATTAAAATTGAATTTTCGAAGTTTATATGTATTCTCCTGAGATTCATTAAGATCGTTAAAACTTAAGATGCCCCGAAGTGATTCGATGCTTTTTTGTTTAAGATAATCGTCTATTAATTGGGGAATAAAGGTGTTGCCGTCGATACTAGAGGAAAGTAGTAAGCCGTCTTCATAGTCCAGAAGGCTAAAAATATTGGGAGTATCATTATGGTTTATTTCCCTTCCTGAACTTGATGCCTTCATAGTATTTAAATGGTCCATTAGTAATCCTCTTAATTATTATCATAATTAAAGTAGGGTTAGAATAAAGCCTTCCGAGTATTCCATCAATACCAATGCGTTCCGATAGATTCCAATTCAGAAGTATTCCAAATAGAAATGGGTATTACAGATTATTAATTAGGGAGAAATAATAAACTATGGTTAAATTATAGTAATATTTTTAACAACCCAAAAAAACTCATATTTATTACTTGCTTTTTCGATTATAAGTGGTAAAATTCAGACAAAATGATTTATTTAATATTGCCTTGAAATAATTACTGTTATTACCTATTAATTTTTTAATCTATAATTTTCTTCTTAAGATTTTAATTAAGTACAGATATATGGATTTCTCCAACCTGAATCGGGTAATGATTCAAACTTTTGATATAAACCTTCCGTAAAAGAAGTGTCTATTGTTTCTATTACTGTATTGTGATATTTGATTTTATTAAAATTGAATTTTCTTAATTTAAATCTATTTACCTGAGATTCATTAAAGCTGTTAAAAGCTAATGTTCCTCTTGGTGAATCTATCTGTTTTGATTTAAGGCATTCATTTATTAATGTTGGGATACTATTGTTACTATCTATACAATTAGTGAGTATTAACCCGACTTCATATCCCATTAAACCAAAAATATTGGGAGTACCATTATAGTTTGTTTTATAGTCTGACAGAAACATTTTCATTTCAGGTATTTTTTCATCAAAGGCCCAGGAAGCCATAGAAAATATATTATTGAGATTGTAGTTTTCGGTATGATCACCTTCATCAGTCATTAAAGGAACTACCATTAACGGTACCGTTTCGTTAATTTTGGTTTCCGCAATTTTTTTAAACACTTTTACCCCTTCATTGTAACTGAATAGCGCAAAAACAACATCGGGTTTGGTTTCTTTTAGACCCTGGATCATATCGTCAAACGATTCTTCTTTGTAATTCATAGGCCCCACATAATTATATACTATGATACCACCATTATCGGTAAACCCTTTTACAAAGCCTATAGCCAAATGGTAGCCACCATCATAATAAGAAGCTATCATGGCTGCTTTTTCACCAAATTTATTAGCCGCATATGCCCCAGCAGCATATGCCGATTGCCATAAATTGAGTGTATGGTGTATTACATACGGACTTTTAAACTCTTCTTTAAGAACTCTACCTCCCAGATCGATATGAATAAGAGGTTTCTTGTAAGCATTGAAAATGTTAACCATTTCCAGCAGTTTAAATATGCTGCAAAAGGAAATGGTTACATCAACATTTTCTTGTAGAATCATTTTTTCGGCAACTCGTAACAGGGTATCATCTGACGCATTGCCAATACCTTCTACAATAAATTTTGGAACATAAGAATTGCTCTCTGTATTTTTTAAGACCAGTTTTAATCCGTTTAAAAAATCCATAGCCAAGGTCGGAAACATATCCGATTTTGGTAATAATATTCCAATTTTTATTTCCATAAGCATATATTAACTCCTTGATGGATATATGCCTTCCAAAGCAATACTTACATAGATACCCAAAAATGGATTTCTTATGTTAAAAGCCTGGCTGCCACCAACAGTACTTACAGCACTTCCCTTCATAAATGCACTTGCCGTAGCATCCTCATTAAAAGCGGTAGCGTGATTTGCTATAACATTATTTTGAGGGTTAGCTTCTTCACCTGCTGCTGTACTCACCGCAACGGTATGGGTATGAGCTGGCAAATTACCAATTGTAAGCCCTTTTTGATATGCTCCACCTTTTTCTCCCCATGTAAGAGTATCTAATCCTGGTCCAGAGCCAACATGAACGATACTTCTGCCACGAAGGTCAGGAAGAGCAAAAGTTGTTCTACCATCACCCCCAAATGTGGTGCCCAATAACGAGAAAAGTGCTGTGTTTTGTGCAACGGGTAATAGCGCCCCGTCGCAGAACGCCCAGCCTCTTGGTGGAAAATTAAATCCGAATGCTTGTATTTGTCCTAAAAATGGTTCCATAATAAATTGATTTAAATTATTTTTTGTATTTGATAATTATATTAAACTCTTATTTCAATAAATCTGTATTAATTTCTAGAAGGAAAAACTCCTTGCAAAGCAATACTAACATAAATGCCCAAAAATGGATTTCTTATGTTAAAAGGCTGGCTTCCACCAACGGTACTTACTGCACTTCCTTTCATAAATGCACTGGCACTAGCATCCTCATTAAAAGCGGTAGCATGATTTGCTATAACATTATTTTGAGGATTAGCTTCTTCACCTGCTGCGGTACTCACCGCAACTGTATGGGTATGGGCCGGCATATTATTTAAAGTAAGGTTTTCTTGAATTTTTCCGCCTCTCTCCCCCCAGGTAATAGTGTCTAATCCCGGGCCAGAGCCTACGTGAACAATACTTCTACCACGAAGGTCTGGAAGAGCAAATGTTGTTCTTCCGTCACCTCCAAAGGTGGTACCTAATAATGAAAAAAGTGCTGTGTTTGATGAAATGGCAAGTATTTGACCATCGCAGAATGCCCACCCTCTTGGTGGAAAATTAAATCCGAACGCTTGTATTTGTCCTATAAATGGATCCATAATTAAATTGTTTTAAGTTAATGTTTGAATTAAATGTATTAGTTAAGTGATTTAAAAAATTTCTTTACGGAATATTTCCTCTAATTAATCCCTTAAATAATGCCTTCTTAAACTGAATATTTTTTTTCATTTTGTTTGATGCTTAAGCTCGTACAAACACATTTTTGCGGTTTTATAATACTATTATTAACCTAGCTTTTAGCATCACTTTTAAAATTAAAAAGTGCTTACTTAACTAAGTTGAGTTACCAAATAAAAATCAGGACAATTACTTAAAATAATGCATACCAAAACTTGTTGCACAAATAAGCAGCTAATAATATTCTTAAAGGGAGAACTTTTGAATATTGCTTTACTTTTTTTGTAAAAAAGAAGATTTCAAAATTTAATACTTATTAGATTTCTAACAAATATTTAGATAACTAAATTAGTGATTTATTTTTGTATATGCCATATTCATCGTTGAATGTTTAATTATTTTAGATGAACTACTATCAATTCAAACCAATATCAAAGTTGGAATCATTCAAAAGCTTTCAGAGATTACTTAAATTTAAATCCCTTTACAAAAAATTGTATATTCGTTTATATAAGTAAACCATCAAAAATGAATACAGATAATAAAGAAAACTTCATGAAAGAAGCTGTAAAAACAGCTTTAGAGGGTATTGCAAATAATGAAGGAGGTCCTTTTGGATGTATCGTTGTTAAAGATGGTAAAATTATTGGTAGAGGAAATAATAAAGTAACCTCAACTAATGATCCTACTGCACATGCAGAAGTTAACGCAATTAGAGATGCGTGTAAAAACTTAAATTCATTTCAATTAGAAGGCTGCGAAATTTACACCTCCTGCGAACCTTGCCCAATGTGTTTGGGAGCCATTTACTGGGCTCGGCCTGATAAAGTATATTATGGAAGCAATCAAATTGATGCCGCTAACATTGGCTTTGATGATGAATTTATTTACAAAGAAATTCCATTGCCATATTCCGAAAGAAGTATTCCTTTTCAACAATTAGGTCGTAATGTTGCTTTAGAAGCATTTATAGAGTGGACTAAAAAGGAAGATAAAACAGAATATTAATCATTCTATGATAGAATTTGTTCTTAACAATAAAAAAATTAAAACAGACAAAAATGCTGGAATGACCTTACTCGATTTTGTGAGGTATGGACAGCGTCTAATGGGAACTAAAATTGGATGTCGTGAAGGTGATTGTGGCGCGTGCACAGTTTTAGTTGGCACTTTAAAAGAAGATGATACTGTTGAATACCAAAGTATTACATCCTGCATTTCACCTTTAGGGAATGCACACGGTAAACATATTGTTACTATTGAAGGCACAAATCTAAAAGCTGATTTAACCACAGCGCAACTTGCGATGAAAGAAAATTATGCAACCCAATGTGGATTTTGTACTCCAGGATTTGTAGTCGCATTAACTGGATTTGCACTCTCTGATAATGAGAAAAATTATGAAAAATCTTTGGATGCTATTAGTGGAAACATCTGTAGATGCACTGGATACAAATCAATTGAAAAAGCAGCTGATGATGTTTGTAAGACATTAGAATATAGTGAAACACAAATGCCTTTAGAATGGCTCATCGAAAATAGTTTTATTCCTAAATATTTTCAAGGCATTCCTTCTAAATTAAAAGCATTACAAATTGCAGATAATTCGCAATCAGGAACTGTTTTTGTTTCTGGAGGTACCGATTTATATGTACAACAAGCTGATAATTTAATTGAAAACAATATTCATACAATTGCTAATAACAATGCTCTAAAAAGAATTAAAATTGAAGGTCAGACTTGTACTATTGGAGCTGGAACTAAAGTTACAGAACTCTGGAATCATAAAGAGCTAAACAACTATTTTCCAAACCTGAAAAAGCATCTCAAGCTTGTATCTTCTGAACAAATTCGTAATATGGCATCTTTTGGAGGTAATTTTGTTAATGCCTCGCCTATTGGAGATATGACCATTTTCTTTTTGGCTCTAAATAGTGATATCTCAATTATCGATCAAGACGGAAATAAAAGAACGCTTCCGCTAAATCAATTTTATAAAGGTTATAAAACTTTCGATTTAAAGGACGTAGAACTCATTAAAGACATTCAGTTTGAGCTTCCAACAAAATATACAAAATTCAATTTTGAAAAAGTGTCAAAACGCACACATCTAGATATTGCAAGTGTGAATTCTGCGATAAGTTTCACTTATGAAAATGAAATTATTCAAAATGCACATGTTTCTATTGGTGGCGTTGCAGCAATTCCAAAATATCTTTTTGAAACTTCAACATTTTTAAACGGAAAACAGTTAAGTACACAATTAATTATTGAAACCAATACTGTTTTACAAGAAGAGATTTCTCCAATTAGCGATGTTCGTGGATCAAGCGATTATAAACGTTTATTAGCTAGGCAATTATTCTTTGCACATTTTATTGAGTTGTTTCCAAAGCAGTTTAAATTAACAGATTTTGTTCAGTAGATGATGATGAAAAAAGAAATTGATTTCAATATTAAACAAAGTATAAAAAACATAGATTCATACACTCATGTGCGTGGAGAATCTATTTATGTTGACGATGTTAATGTAAGAGAAGGCACATTTTATTCGGTGGTTTTCGATTCACCAAAAGCACATGGGAAAATTAAATCCATAGATTATTTCAAAGCAGAACAACTTGAAGGTGTCGAACGTATTTTTACATATAAAGATATTCCTGGAGAAAATCAAATAGGTGGTATTATTCCAGATGAACCGTTATTTGCAGAAAAGGAAGTTCATTTCTGGGGGCAACCTATAGCCTTGATAGTTGCTGAAACTGAATTTATTGCTCGACAAGCTCGTCGATTAATTGTAATAGATATTGAAGATCTTCCTGTAATTACAACTTGTAAAGAAGCAAAAGAAAAAGGTAGCTTCATTAATGCGCCACGATCCTTTAAATTAGGAGATCCTGAAAATGCATTTAAAAACTGTGAATATGTTTTTGAAGGCGAAACCTTCTCAAACGGTCAAGAACAATTATACATCGAAACTCAAGGCGCTTATGCAGAACCACTTGAAAACGGAAATATAAAAATCACATCTTCTACTCAAGGACCAACAGCTGTTCAAAAAACTATCGCTAATGTTTTAGGTGTAGCAATGCATAAAATTGAAGTGGATGTCACTCGTCTTGGTGGCGGATTTGGTGGTAAAGAAGACCAGGCAACGCCTTGGGCAGTAATGGCTGCTTTGGCAACATATCACCTCAACCAATCGGTTAAACTCATTTTAAATCGTCATGATGATTTACGAATGACAGGCAAACGTCATCCATACGAAAGCGCTTATAAAATTGGTCTTGATAAGGATTTGAAAATTTTGGCTTATGAAGCAGAATTTTTACAAAATTCTGGTGCAGCATGTGATTTATCTCCGGCAATTGCTGAACGTACACTGTTTCATGCTACCAATAGTTATTTTGTTGAGAATGTAAAAACAACCGTTTTAAGTTGTAAAACAAATTTACCTCCAAATACAGCTTTTCGAGGTTTTGGTGGACCTCAAGGCATGTTTGTTATAGAATCTGCAATTGCAAAAGCTGCTAACGAACTTGGTGTTTCAGCAAGTAAAATTCAAGAGATTAATTTACTCAAAGAAAATGATGAATTCTCCTATGGACAAATTGCTACTCAAGTTGAAGCTGGTAATTCATGGCATTCAGCAAAATCAAATTTTAATTATGATGCTTTAAAACAAGAAGTTGAAGATTTCAACAACACAAATTCTGCATTTAAAAAAGGCATCGCTCTAATGCCAATTACTTTTGGTATTTCGTTCACCAATACTCCTATGAATCATGCTCGTGCATTGGTTCATATTTACCAAGATGGAAGTGTTGGCATAAGTACAGCTGCTGTTGAAATGGGACAAGGCGTAAACACTAAAATGCTTCAAATTGCTGCACAAGTATTTTCAATTGACAACTCAAAAGTAAAAATTGAAACCACCAACACAACACGAGTAGCAAATACATCTCCAACTGCAGCAAGCTCAACAGCAGACCTAAACGGAAAAGCAGTTTTAAAAGCTTGTAATGCCTTGCTAGAAAGATTGAAAGACGTGGCTTCGGAAGAATTAAACACAACCAAAGAACTCATTGAAATAAAAGATGAATTCGTCTACGTAAATAATGAAAAATCAGATTTATCATGGAATGAACTCATCGCAAAAACGATGCTAAAACGTGTAGCATTAACCGAAAATGCACATTATGCTACGCCAATAATTCACTTTGATAAATCTAAAGAAAAAGGACATCCTTTTGCTTATCACGTATATGGAACTGCAATTATTTCGACAACTGTAGATTGTACTCGTGGCATTTATGTTTTTGATTCAATTAAGATTGTACACGACTATGGAAAAAGCATGAGTAAAGGTATCGATTTAGGCCAGGTTGAAGGTGCTCTTGTACAAGGAATAGGTTGGATGACTATGGAAGAAATTGCTTATGGAAAAGATGGCCGATTGTTGTCAAATGCATTATCTACATATAAAGTTCCGGATATGTTTTCAGTTGCAAAAACTATTGATGTTTTACCTCTAGAAACCGAAGGAAATGATATGGCAATTTTAAAATCGAAAGCTGTTGGCGAACCTCCTTTAATGTATGGTATTGGTGCTTATTTTGCGCTTCAAAATGCAATCAAAGCATTTAATCCAAACTATAAGTTGAAGTTTCATGCACCAATGACACCTGAAAAGATCTTAATGAGTTTATATAGCAAGTAATTTTATGACAGACTTTCTCATCCATAGTAATTGTTGCTTTATTGACGACCAATTTATTGAAGCCACGCTTCATATTAAAGATGAAAAAATTCATCAGATTTTTAGTGGTTCTCACACAATAGAAAATATTCCTTTTTTAGATTACAAAAATCTAATTGTAATGCCAGGAATTATAGATGCTCATGTGCATATTAACGAACCCGGACGTGCAAATTGGGAAGGTTTTGAAACTGCCACAAAAGCTGCTGCAATTGGTGGTGTTACAACACTTATCGAAATGCCGCTTAACGCAAATCCTGTAACAACAACGGTAGATGCTTTTAAACTAAAACAAAAAGCTTCAATTAATAAACTACATGTGAATTGTGGATTTTATGGTGGAATTATTCCAACAAATGCAAACGATATTGAAGACTTAATTAACGAAGGTGTTTTTGGCATTAAAGGTTTTTTAACACATTCAGGAATTGATGAATTTCCAAATGTAACTAAAGAACATTTAGAAGCGATTGCTCCTGTTTTAAAAAAATACAATATTCCTTTGTTACTACATTGTGAGTTGAGTGATGATGACGTTCCTGAAGTTAATAATCCAAAAAGTTATCAAGAATATTTATATTCTAGACCACAGCATTGGGAAAGCAACGCCATAGATTTGGCTTTAGATATTCAAAAGAAGTTCGATATTAAAGTTCATATAGTACATTTATCGGCTTCTGAAAGTTTAGAACGAATTAATAAACGGAAACAACTGACTGATAAACTTACTGTTGAAACTTGTTCACATTACTTATATTTTAATGCTGAAGATATTCCAGATGCTTCGCCAATATACAAATGCGCGCCTCCAATTCGAGAGAAACAAAACAATGATTTACTTTGGAAAGCACTTTTAAATGATGAATTTAATTTCTTATCATCAGACCACTCTCCTGCTCCACCAGAACGGAAACAACTTGAAGAAGGTGATTTCTTTAAAGCCTGGGGCGGAATTTCAGGATTACAATTTACGCTTCCTGTTTTATATTCAGAAGGAAAAAAAAGAGGGTTAACACTTGAAAAATTAATTCCGTTGCTAACTGAAAATCCAGCAAAATTTTTAGGATTAGGACACCAAAAAGGAAAATTACAAGAAGGCTTTGATGCTGATATTACGATTTGGGATGATTCCAAAGAATTCACTATTACAGAAAATAGTATTCGGCATAAGCATAAAGCGACACCTTATTTAAACGAATCTTTTTTTGGAAAAGTAATTCATACATTTGTTAATGGTGTGCACGTAGTAAAAAATAGTGAATTAAATGAATTGAATGCAGGCGAATTATTGCTAAAACATGATTTATGATAGAGGGTAAACTTAAAAAATACATAGACCTCGCTTCAGAAAAAATCGGAGGAAAAGTCCTGTACTGTACAGACGACTTTTTTGCCGAAAAAGAAAACCTCATTAAAGAAGGTCGAGGCATTTTCATTCCAGACAAATACACAGATCATGGCAAGTGGATGGATGGATGGGAATCCAGACGAAAACGTACTGAAGGTCACGATTGGGCAATTATAAAATTAGGTGCAGAAGGCATTATTAAAGGCTTTGATATAGACACCAATCATTTTTTAGGAAATCATCCGCCATTTGCTTCGGTTGAAGCGATAGATTTAGGAAATGAAAATTTATTCTGGAGTAAAGCAGATGAATTAGATTGGGAAGAAGTTTTGCCAAAATCGCCTTTAGAGCCTGGAAGTCAGCATTTCTTCGAAATTAAATCAGATAAAGTTTATACACATATTCGTTTACATATTTATCCAGATGGTGGTGTTGCTCGTTTTAGAGTTTATGGCGAAGTTTTTAAAGATTGGAGCAGAGTAAATCCAGATGATCTTATTGATTTGGCTTTAGTTAATAACTGTGGAAAGGCATTATCCTGTAACGATATGTTTTTTAGTGATATGGCTAATTTAATTTCTCCTACCAAAGGGAAAAACATGGGAGATGGTTGGGAAACAAAACGTAACCGGACACCGAATAACGAAGATTGGGTTGCTATTAAACTTGGTCATCAAGGAACAGTTAAAAAAATAATTGTGGATACTAAACATTTTAAAGGTAACTATCCTGATTCTTGTGCAATTGATGCTTGTACTTGTACTAATGATGACGATGTTTTGAATGAAAGAGTAGCATGGTTTTCATTATTGCCAAAACAAAATTTAGAAGCAGACCAAGAACATCTTTTTGAAAGTGATCTTCTAAATGAACACAAGGCAATTACGCATATTAAATTAAAGATTTATCCTGATGGTGGTATTAGTAGATTACGCATTCTCGGAATAATAAATTAAACTGAATGATTGAGATTTTTTTAGGCATTGCTTGGTTCGTCATATTCGCAATTATAGTTGTTATAACCTACAAACTACATCATTTAATTAAAGCTTATAAAGCAGAAAATAATGAAGAAAAAGCAGAGTCGCTACAAACGTCTCAAAATTGGTTTTATGCTTTTTTAGTCATTACTTCCCTATGTGGTATCGGCATTTTGTATCTGTTTTTAAAAGGAACTATTTGGGAAAGCCACCTTTTCGAATGGCTTAATTTAACGGTTCGGTTATTACACATTACTTTCGGAATTGCTTGGATTGGCGCTTCTTTCTACTTTGTGTTTTTAGAAAATGCCTTGAACAGAACCGATGGCGTACGTGATGATTTAGCAGGTAATCTTTGGGCAGTTCATGGTGGTGGATTCTACTATTTGGAAAAATATAAAGTCGCTCCAAAAAAAATACCTAAAGATTTACATTGGTTTAAATACGAAGCCTATTTTACCTGGCTTTCAGGATTTTGTTTACTCGCTATTGTCTATTATTTTAATGCAAAATCATTTTTAATAGACCCGGAAGTTTTAGATATTGAACCCTTAACAGCAATTGCTTTAAGTATTGGCTCTTTAATTGTTGGATGGATATTATACGACCAGATTTGTAAAAAATTAAGCAACAATAAAGTCGTTTTTACATTAGCAATAACAGCATTAGTATTTATTTTCGCTTGGTTTTATGCACAAGTCTTTAGTGGTCGTGGAGCTTATATACATTTTGGTGCTTTTCTGGGAACTTTAATGGCAGCCAACGTCTTTTTCGTTATTATTCCAGGACAAAAACGAATGGTAAAGGCTGCAAAAAAAGGATTAATGCCAAATCCAGAAGATGGTAAAGCTGCTTTTATTCGTTCTTACACCAACAACTATTTTACGCTTCCGGTGTTGTTTGTTATGATAAGTAATCATTTTCCGAGTACCTTTGGAAACACATATCAATGGATTGTTCTTATTGCCATTACATTAGGAACAGCTGGCATAAAACACTATTTAAATATACGCGAAAAAGGACAACTCTCGGTTTGGGTAATGCCAATTTCTGTATTACTTTTGTTATCGGTCGCATTTGTTACAGCACCTGCAAAACCTAAATATGAAGACTGTAAAGAAACGGTTACATTAGAAGAAGTTAGTACAATAATTAATAATAGATGTACTGTGTGTCATTCATCAAATCCAACGGATGCAGTATGGAAAGTGCCTCCAAATGGCGTTAAGTACGATACAGCAGAACAAATTTACAATTTAAGAGACAAAATTTTTCAGCGTGTAGTTATGAGTAAGAATATGCCTTTTAACAATAATCAAACTGAAATGACGCAAGAAGAACGCGATATGATTAATTGCTGGATAAATCAAGGTGCACCAAAATAATAAAATATGATAACACTAAATATACTCAATTCCCTTTCTGAAAAAGAAGCACGTACACATCTAGAAAAATGCTGTGTGTCTAAAACCTGGATTTCTAATATGGTGGAAAGCCGACCGTTTTCTTCTGAAGAAGATGTCATTAAAAGAGCAGCATCTATTTGGTATAACGATTGCTCACTTGATGATTTTAAACAAGCATTTACAGGCCATCCAAAAATAGGTGATGTAGATAGTTTAAGAGAAAAATTCGCTAATACTAAAGAATGGGCTAATAATGAGCAAGCCAAAGTTGCAGAAGCAAACACATCAACTATTGAAGCATTAGCAGAAACTAATAAAGCATACAAAGACAAGTTTGGTTTTATATTTATTGTAAGTGCAAGTGGAAAATCTGCCGAAGAAATGTTAGCAATCATTAACGCAAGATTGCTTCATAATAAAGAAGATGAAATCTATGTTGCCATGAACGAACAGCATAAAATTACTGTAATTCGGTTGGATAAATTAATTGAAGGGTTATTAGTAACAGCTGAAATTGGTAGCCATATTACAACACACGCTTTGGATACCTCATCAGGAGCACCGGCAAACAATATGCTCGTTACTTTAAAAGGATTACGTGGTGAAGAATGGAAACCTATGAGTGTTGGCATTACAAATAACGACGGACGAATTTCGGAGGTGTTACCGCCGGGAAGACTATTAATTTCTGGTACGTATATGATGACATTTAACACAGCAAATTATTACGAAACACATAACCAAAAAGGATTTTACCCAGAAGTAGCTATACAATTTAGAGTTGCAGACAACAGTCATTATCATATTCCATTATTAATAAATCCGTTTGGCTATACAACGTATAGAGGAAGTTAGAATAAAATACAAAACATGAATTTAAGTATTTCAGAAGATAAAAAATCACACATATTTGGCGATTTAAAAGTTGCCAATAATACATTCAATAAAATTTATCGAGGCGATAGAGAAGACAGACAGCCCATTCATACAGTATATGGTGGTGCTAATCTTTTTAAATCTAATACCACACAGGTTTTAGGCGCTATTGCCCTAAAATCATTATTACATTATGCTCCCAATTTTATAGAATTCGGAAAAGCATTTAAATTAAATGGTTATGAAAGTTTTCCGTCGACAAATGAAGCTCAAAAAGCACTTATCAATGAGCTTGAAACCCTTTCAGAAGATGAATTAAAAGCACATTATGCTGGGTTTTCTTTTCGTATTTATAAAAAGGTTATTGCAAAACTAAAACGAGAAGGTGTTGAAGATTTTAGAATAGATTTTGAAGATGGTTTTGGAAACCGTTCAGACAAAGAAGAAGATGAAACAGCGGTTACAGCTGCGACTCAAGTTGCCAAAGGAATGGAAGACAATACACTTTCACCTTTTATTGGAATTAGAGTAAAACCATTTACCGAAGAATTAAAGGAGCGCGGATTGCGAACACTGGACATTTTCTTAACCACATTACTAAAAGCTACCAATGGGAAATTACCCAATAATTTTGTGGTAATGCTCCCAAAAGTGACGATTCCGGAACAGATTATTGCATTAGTTTCCTTTTTTGAAATCATAGAAGCTAAATTCAATTTAGAATCTAGTACTTTAAAAATGGAAATAATGGTTGAAACCACACAATCTATTATTGACCACTCTGGAACAAACCCTTTATATAGATTTATTTTGGCAAGTAAAGGCCGTTGCATTGCAACACATTTTGGAACTTACGATTATACGGCCTCAAATAATATAACTGCAAGTTACCAGGAAATGGATCACGATGTCTGTGATTTTGCGCATTATATGACAAAAGTGGCGTTGAATCATACAGGAATTTGGCTATCTGATGGCGCAACAAATACAATGCCTATTGGACCACATCGAGGTGATTTAACCGAAGCTGAAGAGCAAGAAAATAAAGAAGTGGTTCATCGTGCTTGGTTAAAAGGATATAAACATATTCGGCATTCATTATACAAAGGACTATATCAGGGCTGGGATTTAAATCCTGCGCAATTACCAATGCGCTATGCGGCTGTGTATGCTTTCTTTTTAGAAAGTTATGACGATGCTGTTTTGCGTTTAAAAACTTTTGTTGAAAAAGCAGCACAGGCTACTTTAATTGGCGATACTTTTGATGATGCAGCAACTGGGCAAGGTCTTTTAAATTATTTCTTAAAAGCTTTAAATAGTGGCGCAATTACAATTGAAGAAGTATTAGCAACTGGCTTAACTTTGGATGAAATTAGAACACGTTCGTTTGCTAAAATTTTGAAAGATAGACGTGCGAAACTTTAGTGATAAATTTCTGCAAAAGCAGGAATCTTTTTAATTGAAACTTACCTTAAGAAATACAAAACTCAAATATAGCCACATAATTGAAAATATTATATGAATTGTTGTTTCCATTTTCTTGCCTTTCCAAAGTTTAGATGAATAGCCGAAAAATTGAATAAGTAATCTGAAACTCCAAAATATTCCAAAACCAAGAGATACATTTTTTCCTAATTCAGTATTGATTAATTCGTTAGATGATGTAAGACATAAAAGACCAATTAGAAATACAACCAATGCGATAAAAAAAGTATGAACTTTCATTATTTGTTGGTTTATTAGACTTAACTCTTTTAATTCCCTTTCCCAATTAAAGTACCTTGGGAAAATGATGTGAATCAACGCAAGTGCTATTAGAAGTATTCCAATTATTTTTAAATGAATTTGCATTTTATAAAAGATTAAGGGCAACAGTTAAATATAGACATAAATACTGTGAATTTAGTTTCTTTAAATGAAGAAAATCCTGCATTTTCAAACGCTTTTCTCCAAGCTTTTTTGGAAAAAAAATGTGTAAAACCTATTGAGAATGCTAAAAAATTTGGAAAATCTCGTAAATGTTCTACCATAATCACCTTCCCGTTTGGCTTACATAATCTGTGGCATTCTTTTAAAAACTGAACTTTTTCTTTATGTGATCTTATTTCATGTACAGCTGATAAAAGAAAAATAATATCTACTGATTTATCTTTTAAAGGTATAGTGTTAGATATTATTTGTTGAGTATTTGGATAAACTAAACTTACTTTACGTGCTCTTATTATTGCAGGTTCAGTATGTTGTTTTGCGTTGTAAAAATCAAATACTTTTAAATCAGATTGCGGAAACTTATTTTTAATAATAAAACTTGTTTCATCAAATCCAGCATTAATATTTAGAATTTGGTTTGCATTTGCATCAATTAAATTGCTATTTTTCAACCAATGAAAATCATAATATCCAGATAAATCATATACATAAGCAGAAACTATTAAAGGCATTATAAGACCATATATAAAAGAACCTACAATAACCCAATACAAAAAATCTGACCATTCAAATACCTTGTGACTTACTATTATTAAAACCAAAATGCTTATTCCTAATACATAAAAATGGCGATTGAAACTTAAGATGTTTAAAACGCCTTGAAGCTTTCTTCGTTTTATTCCCATTGTTCAATTTTTCCTTTTTTCCAATAATATGGAATATTTTCAATTACAAAAGCATTTGCCAATACTATGCTCTCGATATTAAGATTGTCAATAAATGAAAATTTATAATCAATGATTTCGATTGGTTTTGGTTTCCAATCTTGTCTGACTCCTTCAATTATTAATACTTCTTTTGTTCCTGAATTATATGTGAATGTAAAAGGTAAAGGTCCTGCAAATCTTCTTGCCTCTTTCCAATTTTCAAATGGTGAATTTATTGGTAATAATATTTCTTTTTCTGTTAAGTCTATTTTTAGATTAAATTTTGATTTTATGGATTTAATTTCTTTATAATCTGTTCTCTTTGTTTCTGAAATATCTGTCGTTGAATAATTGTAATGTGTAAAAATATTTCCAAAAAATTCCATTTTCTTTTTATTAGTTTCAGATTTAAGAATATATAAACCTCTCAATCTTTTTCCTGCAATGTTAGTATATTTCACAAATACTCGATAACCAATTAGAAAAAAATTATTCCCCATAAGTTTTGGAAATCCTTTTGGTCTTAATTCTTTAGTCTGAACCATTGCAACTGCTATAAAAGCCCATTTATCTTGAAATGTGTCTAATTCTAAACATTTAGGAATAAACCTTTCTAATTCTTCTTTCAGAATAGCAAATGTTAATACTGTGGAACTTTCAAAATGAGTTTCAACAGCAAATGGATGATTTTTCAAGAATGAGCTCATATTACTCTGCTTTTGTTTTGTTCAAATGAAAGTGATTATAATAAACAGCAAGAATGAATAATAATGCAAAAAATGAATTCAGCTTTCCCCAAAGCAGCAAGTCTGGAACAAGTATAAATTCAATAATATTCATTGTTGCTATAATTCCAATTTGAGCGATTGTATTCAATCGTGATTTAATTTCACTTAAAAACCAAATAGCTATTCCAATTTCTGAAATTCCTATTAAAACAGTTATGGGTCTTGAAAATTCTACTCCTAAAATTCTTTCAACAATTTGTTCATGTCTTGGAACTAAATTTAAAACTTTACAAAATAACCCGTTTGTAATCCAAACTATAGCAATTGAGTATTTAAAAAATGATTGAAGTAGATTTTTTTGCATTCAGTTTTTCATTTTTAAAACTTACTTATTATAATATTCTTGCAACAATTGCGCAACAACACTAATCGCTATTTCTTTTGGAGTATTGCCACCAATATCTAATCCTATTGGACAAACAACATTTGTCATTCCTTCCTTAATAGACAGTTCATTAACAAGCATATTGTTAAATCGCACACGTTTGGTTTTACTACCAATAAGACCTAAAAATTTAGTTTGGTTTTGTAATGCCATAGCAATAATATCGAAATCGATAGTATGATCGTGTGTCAAAACAAGTACGTAACAATTATTTCCCCATCGTACAGCATCTTTAAAGGTTTTAAAATCGTTTGTTTCTACTGTACAAAAAGTAACACTTTTATCTAAATCTAAATTAGAAAGCCAATCTTTTCGAGAGTCAATTAAACTTACCTGAAAAGGCGTGTCTTTTAATAATTGACATATTTCCACTCCAATATGTCCGGCTCCAAATAAAAAAAGTTCTGGTGATTGATTCATAGGTTCTATAATTAATTCAACTTTTCCTCCACAGCATTGTTCAAATTCTGGCCCTAAAGTATAAGTTACTTCTATAATTCTATTTTCTTGTAAAGCAATTATCGCTTCATCAATAGCTAAAAATTCCAATTTTCCACCTCCAATGGTACCAAATAGCTCTTTCTCTTTAGTAACAATCATACGAGAAGATACAACACAAGGTGTGGAACCTAAACATTTCGTCACAGTAACTAAAGCTATCGATTCTCTTTTCTTCTTAAAATTGTTTAATAATTCAATCCAATTTAGCATAGAACCAAAATAAACATAAAAACGATGCTTTTTAAAATTTAAGTTAAAAAGTGGTTTAATCTCTTTTATAATCCTTTATTTTTTTGCAACTTTACAATTGTAACAATTTGATTATGAGTAATTCGTATATAGATTTACATTGTCATCCTTCGTTAAAACCTTTTGGGAAAAGTTTTAAATACAAGCCAAATAAACAAAATCATTTAAATAGTGGAAGAAAAAATTCAATATGGCACTACAGTCCACCAAATTTTCTAGAACGTCAGGTTAATAAGATTTTAACCTTAACTAAATTTACCCAAACCGATTTAACAGCTTTAGCAAAATCTAATTGTGAAGTCGTAGTGATTGCCTTATATCCTTTTGAAAAACATTTTTTAAAAGACAAAATGTTAGGTTTTAAATTTATTGCTGATGCTCTTGTTAATCTTGCCGCTGGGCTAAGCCAAAAACGTATTGATTATTTAAGAAATCACAAAAGCTATTTTGAAGATTTAAAGGATGAACATCAATATTACTTACAACTAAACAACTTCGCTCAAAAGATAGATAATGTAACTTATACCTATAGATTGGTTGGTAGTTTTAAGGAAATAGAAAGCAATATTGATAAATCTACGGATACGAGAAAAATTATTAGCATAGTTCCTACAATTGAAGGGGCTCATTCCTTTGAAACTGGTTTGCTTTTAAAAGAAAACATGGCAGATGAAACTACTGTTTTAAATAATATTGATATTGTAAAACAACAGTGGGAACACACGCCATTTTTTATCACTTTAGCACATCATTTTTATAATGAGATTTGTGGTCATGCAAGAAGTATCAGTATTGGAGCCATTAAAAAAAATCAAGATCGAGAAATAAATACAGATATTACAGGTTTAGGGTTTAAGGTTATTGATAAACTGTTAAACAAAAATAATGGTAATCGTATTTTAATTGATGTTAAACACATGAGTACTGCTGCAAGAAAGACTTACTACAACTTGTTAGAAACGACTTATGCAAATGAAAAGATTCCAATAATAGTAAGTCACGGAGCTGTTAATGGCAGACGCTCTATTTTAGAACGAGACGAAACGGATTCTTCCCGAAGTAAACATTTTAATGATATAGATATTAATTTTTATGATTCAGAAATTAAACGCATCGCAAAATCAAATGGAATCTTTGGTCTTCAATTAGACGAGCGCCGCATTGCCAGTAAAAAAGCTATAAGACGTTCAAGAATATATTTTCCTAATAAAAAGCGTCGATTAAAAAAGAAAACTTTACTAGTATGGCGTCAAATTGAACATTGTGCTGAAATAATTAATACTATTGATGATTTAAAAGAAAATGAAAAATTATCCTGTTGGGAAACAGTAGCGATAGGTTCAGATTTTGATGGTATTGTAAATCCTATTAAAGGTTTATGGACATCAGAAAATATGAAAGATTTAAGAAAGTATCTCGTTCTTCATGCAGAAAACTACATGAAAAATAATGGCGTAAACCTACTTCCTCATAATAGGATTCCTGCCAAAGATATTGTAAACAAAGTGCTCTACCTTAATGCCATGGAATTTTTAAAACGAAATTTCTAATAGTGAAGAATAAAAGTATTACACTTTTTTCGTTAAGTATTAGCCCTCTTTTCGACTTAACTTTTTTAGATTTACAGCATACTATTAAAATAACATTATGTCTAAAACTTATTACGATCCAGCCGATTTAAGAAAATTTGGAAAGATTACGGAATGGAGTGAAGAATTAGGAACAAAATTTTTTGAGTATTATAATAAAGTTTTTGAAGAAGGTGCTTTGTCAGCTCGCGAAAAATCCTTGATTGCTTTAGCAGTTGCACATACCGAGCAATGTCCATATTGCATTGATGCATATACTAAAGATGGTTTACAGCGTGGCATAACAAAAGAAGAAATGATGGAAGCCCTACATGTAGGAGCAGCAATTAAAAGTGGCGCAACTCTTGTTATGGGTGTTCAAATGATGAATAAAGTGAATAAATTAGATGGATAACATTACGTGGTATTGAATGTTGAAACAACAAATGACAAAACTTAAATTACAATCGCTTCATAAACGCGAAAACGAATTAGCAAATAGCAATAGGCAATTGGAAATTCTATCAAATGGTATTTTTCTAAATGGGGAATTGCCTAAATTCAAAGATAAAATTGCTGAAACAAACCAATTTCCTTTAAAACCTAACAAGCTCGAAATCTTTCAGGTGAATGTTGGTTATATGTGTAACCAAGTTTGCTCTCATTGTCATGTTGATGCAGGTCCAGACAGAACAGAGATTATGACCAGAGAAACGATGCAACAATGTTTAGATGTCATTAAAAAAACAGAAGCTCATACATTAGATTTAACAGGTGGAGCTCCTGAAATGAATCCTGATTTCCGGTGGTTTGTAGAAGAAGCTGCTAAAGTTGGAATTAAAGATTTTATAGTACGTTCAAATCTAACAATTATAAGAGCTAATAAAAAGTATTACGATTTACCTGAATTTTTCAAGAAGCACTATGTACATGTAGTTTCCTCTATGCCACATTGGACTCGCGGAAAAACCGACAAACAAAGAGGTGAAGGTGTTTTTGACAAATCAATTAAAGCATTACAAGAATTAAATGCTGTTGGTTATGGAATGCCTAATAGTAATTTGAAGTTGGATTTAGTTTACAATCCTTCAGGCGCATTTTTACCAGGAGACCAAATATCTTTAGAAAAAGAATTTAAAAAAGCGTTATTAGAAGATTTTGGAATTGAGTTTCATAATCTATTTGCTATAACTAATTTGCCTATAAGTCGATTTTTGGATTACTTAATAGCTTCAGAAAATTATGAAGATTATATGTACTCGTTAGTAGAGGCTTATAATCCTTCGGCAGTGGCGAATGTAATGTGCACAAACACTATTTCTGTAAGTTGGGATGGTTGGTTATACGATTGCGATTTTAACCAAATACTGGATTTAAAAGTTTCGAGTAAAGTAAAACACATTAAAGATTATAATGAAGAGCTACTTCAAAACAGAAAAATAATAATCTCACAACATTGTTATGGTTGCACTGCTGGAGCTGGAAGCAGTTGTCAAGGAACTGTCATTCCTGCGTAGACAGGAATCTCATACTATGAAAAACAAAATTTTATATATACTGCTTATTCTATTTGCTGCTCAATTCAGTTATGCGCAAGAAAAAGAACCAGAAACACTTTCAGAATTACTAAAAATGTATAACGAACGGAGTGTACCTTACATTTCGGTACAAGAATTGGCAATGCCAAAAACTGATGCTATCGTATTAGATGCAAGAGAAATGAAAGAGTTTAATGTAAGTCATTTAAAAAATGCCATTTATGTTGGTTATGATTTTTTTGAAGTAGATTCTATTCAACAAAAACTTCCAATTAAGGATTCTCAAATTGTGGTGTACTGCTCAATTGGTATTCGGTCAGAAGATATTGCCGAAAAACTCAAAAAAGCAGGTTATACAAACGTATATAATTTGTATGGAGGTATTTTTGAATGGAAAAATAATGACTTCGCTATATACGATTCTGAAGAAAAAGAAACCGAAAATGTTCACACCTTTAACAAAGCATGGAGCAAATGGTTAACAAAGGGTGAAGAAGTTTATGATGAAACGATTAAAGATACAATAATTAAGAAACAAGACTAAAACCTTTCTTTATACTTTTAACTTTGAGCAGACAAAACCTTATCATAATTTTCACTCGTAATCCAGAACTTGGTAAAGTAAAAACACGATTGGCAATAACCATTGGCGATGAGTCAGCTCTTAACATCTATAAATTCCTATTAAGTCACACCGAAAAAATGATTAGAAACATTGATAGTGATAAAGCTGTATACTATTCGGTGAAAGTTAGAAGTACTGATATTTGGGATAAAACCATTTATCAAAAGCATCAACAAAAAGGAGAGGATTTAGGAATAAGAATGCATAACGCCTTTCAAGATGCTCTTTCAAAAGGTTATAAAAAAGTAGTCATTGTAGGAAGTGATCTATACGATTTAAATACAGAAGATATCAAACAAGCCTTTGTACAATTAGATAAACATGATGTTGTTATTGGTCCAGCTGAAGATGGTGGTTATTATTTATTGGGTATGAAATCGCTACATTCTAAAGTATTTAAAAACAAAAAATGGGGAACTTCATCTGTACTTAAAGATACTTTAGCTGATTTAAGTAACAAAGTAGTGAAATTATTAGATGAAAAGAACGACATAGATACTTGGGAAGACATAAAAGACATTCCTTTTTTAATCAATACATTTATTATTAAAAAATAAGCACTATGAAAAAATTATTACTCTTTTTAAGTCTCGTATTATTTTTTCAACAAACATATTCTCAGTGTGTCGAATCTGTTACAAATTTTGGAAACAATACGAATCCGTCATATGAAGTTACTGGAGATGTAACTGTAACTTTAAATGCAAACGATACGTTTACATTAGATTTAGGCGCAAATTTCAACACAGCTGCAGGTCCAGATGTTAGAGCTTTTATAGTGAAATCTAATGGATTATCAGATGCAATATTACAAACCTCAATGATTTCTAATTTAGAAAATTTGGAGTTTGGATTAACCATCAATTCTGAAGCTCAAACATTTAACATCGCAATTCCAAACGGAACTGTAATTGAAGAATTTGATAGAATATTTTTCTATTGTCTTCAATTTGATGCTTTTTGGGATTTTAGCCCTTATACATCTTTTACATCTAGTAATTGTAATTTGTTAGGTTTAGAAGATAATAGTATAGATAAAATAACAATTTATCCTAATCCTGCTAGAGATATAATTCATTTGAAAGGTCTTACAGATAATGAAACTGAAATTCGTATTTTTGACATTTTTGGAAAGCTTACTTATATCCAAAATAAAAACATTAAAGATATCGATGTATCTCAACTTAACGCTGGCATATATTTATTATCAATAAGTAATCAAGGTAAAAGAACAACACAAAAGTTAGTGATACAATAACATTTTACTATATGATAAAATATATTCAAGAAACCGTTGAATATCTACAAAATAAAGGTTTTATTGATCCCGAAATAGGTATTATTCTTGGTACAGGTTTAGGAAAATTAATCGAAGAAATAGAAGTATTAAAAGAAGTAAGTTATAATCACATTCCAAATTTTCCAACTGCAACTGTTGAGTTTCATAAAGGCAAACTCATTTTTGGAATTTTAGAAGGAAAAAAAGTTATTGTAATGCAAGGTCGTTTTCATTTATATGAAGGCTATTCTTTGCAAGATGTAACTTATCCTGTACGTGTAATGGAGAAATTAGGGATCAAAACTCTTTTAGTTTCTAATGCAGCAGGAGCGATAAACCTCAATTTCAAAAAAGGTGAATTAATGCTTATTGAAGACCACATTAATCTTCAAGTTAGTTCGCCATTAGCATTTAAAGGAGTTGAAGAACTAGGCGAACGCTTTACAGATATGAGCGAACCTTACAATGCAGAAATAAACACTAAATTTGAAGCTATTGCAAAAGCCAATACTATTAAATTACATAAAGGCATTTATGCAAGTGTGGTTGGTCCACAGTTAGAAACGAAAGCAGAATACAAAATGCTAAAAATTATTGGTGCTGATGCTGTAGGCATGAGTACTGTCCCTGAAATTATTGTTGCCAATCATTTAAATTTAAAGGTTGCAGCAGTGTCAGTTTTAACGGATGAATGCGACCCAGATAATTTAAAGCCTGTTAATATTGCAGAAATTATTGCAATGGCAAAAAATGCAGAACCAGACTTGATACTACTATTTAAAGAATTGATTAAAACCTTATAATGAGCTATTTAGAAACAACTCACGATGTATATAAAGAAGCAGCACTAACGCCTGATGTTGGATTATGCTGTACAACAAATCCTATTTGGGAATTGCCAGGATTAAAAATTCCAAGAATCATGCAAGAAATGAACTACGGCTGTGGTAGCACAGTTCATGCTCGCGATTTAACCAATAACCCTAAAATGCTATATGTTGGTGTTGGTGGTGGCATGGAATTATTGCAATTTGCTTATTTTAATCGTAAAAAAGGTGGTGTTATCGGTGTAGATGTTGTAGACGAAATGCTTGAAGCTTCACGTAAAAACTTTTTTGAGGCCGAAGCACAAAATCCTTGGTTTAAAAGTGAATTTGTAGAGCTTAAAAAAGGAGATGCAATGAATCTTCCTGTCGAAGATAATAGCATTGATGTTGCCGCCCAAAACTGTCTTTTCAATATTTTTAAAACTGAAGATTTAAAAAAAGCCATTGCCGAAATGTATCGTGTATTAAAACCTCATGGGAGATTAGTCATGAGTGATCCAACTTGTGAGCAACCAATGAATGACAATTTACGTAACGATGATAGACTACGTGCTTTATGTTTAAGCGGAAGCTTACCAATTGCTGAATATGTTAAAATGCTAACTGATGCTGGATTTGGAACTATTGAAATTCGTGCTCGTAAGCCTTACAGAGTTTTGGATTCCAAAAATTATCCAACAGACGAATTAATCTATATTGAATCTATAGAAGTTGCAGCTATAAAAGATCCTATGCCAAGCGATGGTCCTTGCATTTTTACAGGAAAAGCTGCTATTTATTATGGCGTAGATGATTATTTTAATGATAAATCAGGACATATACTATTAAAGAATCAACCTTTAGCCATTTGTGATAAAACTGCTGGACAATTAAAAGCATTGAATAGAGATGATATTTATTTTTCTGAATCTACATATCATTACGATGGTGGAGGATGTTGCTGAGTATAAATTCTAAAACAGTTAAAAGAACATTATTAATAATGTTCTTTTTTTTTACAGTTAATTTTTTATTATAGTAAGCATTATAAAATTCATTCGTCAAACATTAGAACTACAATTGATTTATGATTTTATTCCTTTTATTCGTTACTGCTTGTTTTTTAGCATACAGCAATGGTGCTAATGATAATTTTAAAGGTGTAGCTACACTTTTTGGAAGTGGTACAGCCAATTATAAGAAAGCAATCAATTGGGCTACAATAACTACTTTGTTAGGGTCTGTTGCTGCCATTTTTTTAGCGAATGAACTTGTTAAGAATTTTTCAGGAAAAGGCTTAGTACCCGATGAATTAATTACCATGCCAATCTTTGCAATCTCTATTGCTTTCGGTGCTGCATTAACGGTATTTTTAGCAACAAAAATAGGAATGCCCATTTCTACAACCCATAGTTTAGTTGGTGCTTTATTTGGTGCAGGAGTTATGGCTGTTGGTTCTCAATTCAACTTCGGAAAATTAGGAGGCACATTTTTAATGCCTTTAATTGTAAGTCCATTAATGGCAGCTCTAGTAAGTTTTATTGCTTATCTCATTTTTAGACGCATTAGAAAACAATTAGATGTCACCAAAAAAACAAACCTCAACATTCGTGAAAGGCAAACTGCTAATATTGCTTCACTGCATATGGATGGTACAGCAGCATTGAAAACAAGAACAACAATAGAAGCTAAAATTCAAAATAAGATCGAAATCTATGAAGGGCAACTATTAGGCTTGAGTTCGCAAAAAGTTTTAGACACATTACACTATTTAAGTGCTGGAATAGTGAGTTTCGCACGTGGTTTAAATGATACTCCAAAAATTGTTGGTTTACTTATAATAATTAATGTCATTGATATAAAATGGAGTATGGTTATGATAGCAATAATTATGGCTGTTGGTGGGCTAATAAACGCCAAAAAAGTAGGTGTAACCATTAGTAAGAAAATTACACCTATGAATTCTGGTCAAGGGTTTACAGCAAATCTTGTCACTGGATTATTAGTAACAACTGCAAGTATTCATGGTATGCCAGTATCTACAACTCATGTTTCTGTTGGTTCTATTTTTGGAATTGGAACAGTAACTAAAAAAGCAGATCGTAAAACAATTGGAAAGATATTGTTATCTTGGTTGCTTACACTACCAATTGCCGCGATTATTAGTGCATTATTATTTAAAATATTACAGACTCTTGTTTAATTGAAAATCAATCATAAAAAATTATGTTTAATAACTTACTTTTATTTTTCGTTTTAATACTCACAAATTCTTGCAATGAAACAAATAGTATTGTAACTAATTCTTTAGAAGAAATAAAGCAAAAAGAAATTGTTAAAGTAGAAAACAAAGAAGAAGATGAAATTTATATAGAAGACTTTAATCATGCTTCATGGACAAACTTACTTCAAAAACATGTTTCTCCTCAAGGAAATGTAAATTACAAAGGCTTTATTAAAGATAAGGAAAATCTTGAGGCATACTTAAGTTCACTTTCAAAAAATACCCCTCAAACCTCCTGGACAAAAGCAGGTAAATTAGCGTATTGGATTAATGCTTATAATGCGTTTACTGTAAAACTCATAATAGATAAGTATCCTGTTAAAAGTATAAAAGACATTAATAGTCCTTGGGATTATCGTTTTATTAAATTAGACGATAAAATATATACTCTAAATGATATAGAACATAAAATATTGCGTAAAATGGGAGAACCATGTATTCATTTTGCAATAGTGTGTGCTTCTGTATCTTGTCCTAAATTACAGAATACAGCTTTTGAATCTTCAAAAATTGAAGAACAATTAAGCAATGCTACAAAAGAATTTTTAGCAGATCCGGCAAGAAATAATTTATCGTCAAACAATATTAAAATCTCAAAGATTTTTAAATGGTTTTCTTCAGATTTTAAACAAAATGGTTCCTTAATTGATTTTTTAAATAAATATTCAGAAATTACAATTTCTCAAAACGCAAAAAAGCGTTATAAAGATTACGACTGGAATTTGAATGAATAAAATTTCGATAATTATTCCTATTTTAAATGAAGCGGAAAAAATTAGTGTTTTGCTTCAACACCTCATATTCAATTCTTCTGAAAAAAATATTGCTGAAATTATTGTTGTAGATGGTGGAAGTTCTGATAATTCATCTGAAATAGTTTCAAAATTTTCCAACGTTAAACTTTTAAAGTCTTTAAAAGGAAGAGCAAAACAAATGAATATTGGGGCAAAAAATGCTTCAGGAGATATTCTCTATTTTTTACATGCAGATTCATTCCCTCCAAAAGAATTTGATTACAATATAATTCGTCAAGTTAAAAAAGGAAATATTGCAGGATGCTTCAGGATGAAATTTGATAGTTCTCAACCTATATTAAGAATATCGCAATGGTTTACGCGTTTTAATTATAAAATTTGTCGTGGAGGAGACCAATCTCTATTTATTACTAAAGATATTTTCAATGCATTAAATGGTTATAATGAATCCTTTACTGTTTACGAAGATTGTGAATTTATAAATCGTATATATGATAATTATAGTTTTACGATTATAGACAAACATGTCACTACATCTGCCAGACGATATGCTCAAAACGGTGCTTGGAAATTACAATATCATTTTGCCGTGATACATTTAAAAAAATGGTTGGGAGCTTCGGCTGAAGATTTGCATCGCTACTACAAACAACATATTGTTTAAAAATACTGTCCTATTCCAAATACGAATCCTTTGGTTCCTCCTTTAGTAACTCCAACACCATAATCTATTCTAAAAATAGCATTGTAAATTTTTTTA
This sequence comes from Flavobacteriaceae bacterium, assembly GCA_965250265.1. GTDB lineage: Bacteria > Bacteroidota > Bacteroidia > Flavobacteriales > Flavobacteriaceae > PRS1. The sequence goes on from CBDFNO010000015.1 coordinate 269,911, forward strand.
TGAATAAAACGTAAACCAAGGCCAGGGTAGATCCTTATATTTTCAGATTTGCCAAAATCTCCTAAATCGCCACCAGGATTCCTCCAACTTCCTGCATCTATAAATATATTTCCTTGCAATACAAACCATCCTTTTTCATATACCGATCTTCTGTATTCTGTATTTAGTACAATTACTCCTGTACCTCTATCTATTGTGTTACCAACACCACGTACATTAATATTATTATCTACAGAAAATGGTGCAAACGGTGTATCCATATTAGAAGAGAAGCCTATTCGCAATCTATTTGCCCAATTGCCTTGGTTACCTAGTCTCTTGAAATAATAGAAATCATTCCAACCAATAAAAAAATCTGGTAACATCTGGCTCGTTGATGATACATATTGAAAATTAAATATACTCCTAAATCCAGACACATATTGATAGTAATAGTCCAAATTATTATATTCATAAATTCCTTTATAGAGCAGTTTATGCACATTTAATTCCTGAGGTACGTCTGGGCTTGTTGCTCCAGACTTGTAGGTGTAATCCTCGACAAAATAATTAAAACCAAACTCTAGCTTGTGTTTAAAATTAATCTCGAACAGTCCAAGCATTTCAAGCGATTCGTTATTGTATTTATAGTTTGCTGTTGCATTATCAAAAAAAACAGGTTCTTGAGTTGTCAAATTTTGAAAATTAATTGCTAAACCATATCGTCTGCTAAATAGATTTGGAGCCCTGAAATTAATGGCGTATGAGCTATATATATCTTTTTGATAAAAACCTCCAAAAGCAATATTTTGTCCTAGTAAATTAAATTCATACAAACCAATTCTGTAAGCAAATTCATCATCATTTGTTGTATAGACATTTACCGATGGAATGATGGTAAAATTCTCTTCAATATTATAGAAGACATTATATTGATTTTCATGCGAATAGAACACTTGATAGTAGGCATGAGCAACTGAAGGCAAGCGCTTTAAACGCTTTATATCTTCTTCTATCAGCAATGAATCTAAAACCAATCCAGATTTTATAGTTGATATTTTTTTAACAAATGATGTCTTTATCTTTTTATTGCCCTGTACTTTTAAATCGGCAACTAAATAGTCTTGAGAATGTGTATTAAATTGAATTAACAAAAAGAATAAAATGTATCTCATTGTTGTGAATAATATCGTTTTATAGTTTCTTCAGCGGGTTTGTTTTGTGGTGTAAATCTTGTATTATTTACACCTCCAGAATTTTCGTAATTATAGTGCCATTTCCAGATAAATCCTCCTGCAAACCAATTTTCGTTCCAAAATGCTTCAAAAAGTGCTTGTGTAGCATTGGATTGTGCTTCAAGATTTACTGAAGTCATACTTCTATCACTCTTCCATGGCTCTTTTCCTGCATAGTCAACACTTCTATAACCAAATTCAGTAAATAGAATTGGTCGATTATATTTTTTAGCCAATCCTTTAATCACTTTTTTGTGCGGTCCCCAACCTTCCAAACATTGTGTGACAGTAGGTGATTTTTCATCGCTTACAGGAAAATATGCATCTATTCCAATAAAATCTAAATCACTCCAAAAAGGTGTACGCTTAAACTCGTCCCAATTTGCTGCATAAGTGAGTTTCCCTTTGTAAATCTTCTTTATTTCAACAATTAGATTAGTCCAATACGTTGGTCTTTTTTCAATAAATTTTTCTAATTCTGTTCCAATACATAAAATTTCTGATTTCGTTTCTTGAGCTAATTCTGCATATAGCAACATAAAACTTGAATAGGAATCTTCCAATAGTTTCCAATTGTTTTCATTTGTCATTTCAATATAACCTGTAAACTCACCTCTCCCAACCCAAATTTGAGGTTTAAGCATAACTTCTATTCCTTTTTTCTGAAGTTCTTCTATATACTGCTTTGCTCCAACTTTAGTTTCACCAAACCATTGTCTTTGTGTATTAAAAACAATTTCTGGATGTTCTATATCTCTAATAAATCCAAAGGGCATTATTGCTGCATAATTAGCATTTACATTAATAACTGGGTTTATATGCTTATCATTAATTGGCTCTCTAGATGCTACAAAACTCAGACCATTAATCTTATTGGTTTGTCCATAACACGATTGAAGCATTAGGAATAAAAGAATCATCAGGAGCTTATACATTTTCATAAATTCTGTATTTAAACTCCTAATTTACTACTAATCACTAAAACAATGCTCTTAAGCCTATGCTAAATGTTTGTCCGAGTCCTTGAAAACTGTGTCCTCTAACAAATTTATCGTAAGACACTTCAACATTTAAAACATCCGTTAATTGGTACTTTCCACCAAAACCTAAAGAAGTATAATTTTGTGAAAAATCATTTCCTAAATCAATTAAAAAGGCTTGTTTAGCATCTACAAAAACAGTTGTTGTTGTAGATGGAAAATAACTTAAAAAGACTCCTAAAGGTAAAAACAAACTATTATTAGCAAAACGTTCTGTCACATTAGAATTTGTGTCAGCGTCTGAACTTTTTTCTCCAAAATTAAATCCTAAATCTGCTTCGTAAAAAATTTGCCAGTTCCCTCCTCCAAAGGTTTTATCATAAAAGAATTTGGTTTCCCAAAATACACTACGCTTGTCCAAATAAGGAGCATTGGCTTTGTCTTTAAAAACAGGCAAATACACCGAACTAGTAAACGAAAAATTAGGAGTGTCTTCAAAAGGCTGTACTCGAATTGAAGGTGCAATAGTTGTTAAACCGCTTCTTGCGTTAGCATTATCTTCAAATTTAAATACATCTAAAGCATTAACGCCACCAAAAGTATTAGAACGTATTTGAAAGATAAATCCAATATTCACACGAGAATTTTCACTAACTCCTGTATAAATTTCTGTTGTATTTGTAAAATATGTTTCTCTTGGTATCGTAAAAGAATTGCTTCCTGCATCAGTACTTTTTGTTTGCGTGTAAAGACTGTTAAAAAATTTGATATCCCATTGACCTTTCTTTAAAAGTTTTGAAGGCGTATACTCTTGGATATTACTTTTTTGATTTTCAGTGTCTTCTTGGGAGTATCCTGAAAGTGTTATAGATATAAATACAAACAATGTTATTGTTTTTTTCATTTTTATAAATTTATATTATGCAAAGTAATGGTGCTTCTGTTGAATATTGTGTTAGATAGCTTACAATTAATCAATTTTTTAATTATTTTCTTTGTTCCCATTAAGTTATTACCTTTAGTCCCGACATATTATCGAATAACTATCAAATAAATATGGAGCACATAGTTATTATTGGCAATGGAATATCGGGTGTCACTACTGCAAGGCATATTAGAAAATTGTCTGATAAAAAAATTACAATAGTTTCTGCCGAAACTGATTATTTCTTTTCACGTACTGCATTAATGTATGTGTATATGGGGCATATGAAGTTTGAACATACTCAACCTTACGAAGATTGGTTTTGGGAGAAAAACAGAATCAATCTTAAAAAAGGCTATGTAAAGACCATAGAAACAACATCTAAAACTTTATTCTTTGAAGAAGGAGAAAGCCTTCGATATGACACATTAGTAATTGCCACAGGAAGCAAACCCAATAAATTTGGTTGGCCAGGACAGGATCTTGATGGTGTTATGGGAATGTATCACAAACAAGATTTAGATAATTTAGAGAAATATGCCCCAAATAATAAGGTTTGCAAACGTGCTGTAATTATTGGTGGCGGACTTATTGGAATTGAATTAGCCGAAATGCTAAATTCCCGTAATATTCCTGTTACTTTTTTAGTGAGAGAGAATAGTTTTTGGGATATGGTATTGCCTGAAGGTGAAAGCCAGATGATTAACAGACATATTAAAAACCATCATATCGATTTACGTTTAGGCGTAAACTTAAAAGAAATAATTGCAGATGAAAACGGAAAAGCAAAAGGAGTCGTAATTGCCGAAACAGATGAAACAATAGAATGTGATGTTGTTGGATTAACTGCAGGAGTATCACCAAATATAGATTTTGTAAAAGATTCTGATATTGAAACAGGAAGAGGCGTAAAAGTCAACCGTTATTTAGAAACTAATATTCCTGATGTATACGCCATTGGTGATTGTGCCGAACAGCATGAATCTATAGGACAGCGCAGACCTATTGAAGCAGTTTGGTACACAGGGCGTATGATGGGAGAAACCGTCGCACAAACCATTTGTGGTAATAGAATAGAATACAAACCCGGACATTGGTATAATTCGGCTAAATTTTTCGATATTGAATATCAAACTTATGGCTGGATGTTTTCAAAACCAAGAAATAACGAAGTGCATTTTCATTGGAAACATGAAGATGACACCAAATGTATTACAGTTTGCTTTGATAAAAATACAAATGAGTTTTTAGGTATCAATACTTTCGGAATTAGATTACGTCATGAAACTTTTGATACTTGGCTTACTGAAAAACGCGATATAAATTATGTAATGAATAATCTATCTGAAGCTAATTTTGACCCAGAATTCTATAAGCAATATGAAACAGAGATTCTTTTTGCATTTAACAATCAATTACAAACAGCATAATTATGATGAGTAATAAAGTAAATCATAGTATGTCTTTAGCAAAACCTGATGCCCTTGATCTTACCTCAAAACAAAAAATTGCTATAGCTCTTGGAATTATTGGATTATTCATTTTAACATTGGCTCTTTTTAATACTAATTTTCCTAACAAAGGAATATATTTAACAGTCTCTTTAATATTAATTTCAGTTGGGACACTTCTCTTTGCAAACGATGCATACCTTACAAAATTAGAAGGTATAAAAAATGATGGTGTTTGGTTTAAATCCATTTCGTCTCGTGGTATTTTAGGTTGGGTTACTGGAGTTGTCTTAACATTATTTTACATCGTTTTATATTTCTATCCAAACTTGTTGGGCTTTGGTGTTAATGGTGTTTCAAATACTGGTTTAGTATCATTATTCAACCCTTTAAGTAAACTCTTAAATGGAAATCCAGCAAGTCAATGGTTTGTGTATGGTACACTTTATACAGTTGCTATTCTGGCATTTGGTTATAAATTCTTATTAAAGTATCGTCATAATCGCTATCAGCAACTACGTACATTTTCTGTAATGTTCTTTCAGTTAGGATTTGCTTTTTTGATTCCTGAGTTTATGGCAAGATTAAATTCAGATACATTTAAACTGCCTTATTACGATTTAAAAAATATGTGGCCTTTAAACTATTATAATTTTGAACAATACCGAATTGATGACTTCATTAATGCAGGAAATATTGGTCTGGCTTTATTAATTTTTGGTGTGGTTTCCATCTTTGTTATCTCTCCTTTTCTAACTTATAAATATGGAAAACGCTGGTATTGTTCTTGGGTTTGTGGTTGTGGAGGATTAGCTGAAACTGCAGGAGATTCATTCCGACAATTATCCTCCAAAAAATTGTCTGCATGGAAATTGGAACGCTGGTTGGTACATACTGTTTTGGTATTTGTTGTGTTAATGACCACAGCTGTTATCTATACCTATTTAGGTTACGACCCTAATAAATATTGGCTCACTAAGGGTGTGTTTTTAGCTTTGGTTGGAGGCCTTTTAACATTGGTATTTGCAGTAGTTATGATCTTTAAGCGTAACGAACTCGGCAAAGATGCTCGATATGGTGCTATTGGATATTTTGTGATTATTATAGCACTTTTAGGAGTACATTTTTTTAATAGTGGTACAAATCTATTTTTGTTTGAAGCTGAAACATTGCGCTCATCGTATGGTTTTATGATTGGAGCCATATTTTCGGGAGTTGTAGGGACTGGGTTTTATCCAATATTTGGAAATCGTGTTTGGTGCCGGTTTGGTTGTCCTATGGCAGCCATTTTAGGGTTTCAACAACGAATGTTTTCAAAATTTAGAATTACCACCAACGGTGGACAATGTATTTCTTGCGGAAACTGTTCTACCTATTGTGAAATGGGAATAGACGTTCGTGCTTATGCACAAAAAGGTGAAAATATAGTACGCTCTAGCTGTGTTGGTTGTGGTATTTGTGCTGCTGTTTGTCCAAGAGGTGTTTTAAAGCTTGAAAATGATACATTGCAAGGCCGTATAAATTCTAATGAAATATTATTAGGAAATGATGTAGATTTAATGGATTTGGTTAATCAGAAATAGTCTCCGACAAATTCAGGCAGATAATCTCGTCACTAATTGTATTTATTTTATAAGACAAATTAAGAGAATATGTCACATTGAGCTTGTCGAAATGTAATCTTATTTAATATGAAATTTTATTATGTATACATATTACTTTGTTCAGATGGAACATATTATACAGGAATGACGAATAATTTAGAAAGAAGAATACTTCAACATAAATCTGGTTACAAAAAAGACAGTTACACATACTCAAGACGACCAATTGAACTTAAATGGTATTTGCAATGTACAAATCCATCTGAAGCAATACGTATTGAAAAGCAAATTCAAGGTTGGTCACACCGAAAAAAAGAAGCATTAATTAATGAAAACTGGAAAGATTTAATTGAATTTTCAATAAATTATACAGAACATGGGCATCCAGAAAACCGAGGATAGTCCTCGACAAGCTCGGACTGACAAACTAGTTTTGAATTGTCCCTTTAATAAATAAATAATGAATAATATAATTATCATTTTATTTTTCAGTTTATCCGTTTCAGCCCAAAAAACATATCAGAAAAACTATTTTGAAAATGGCCAACTAAAGGAAGAAGGCTGGATAAAAGATAACCAAAAAGTAGATTTCTGGAAATTCTATCATACAAACGGAACCCTGAAAAAAGAAGGAGCATACATTAATAATAAAAAAACTAAGTATTGGGTTTTTTATTACGAAAACGGAAACTTGAAAAAGGAAGGGTTTTACGAACAAGGAGTTCCAACAAAGTACTGGAAATTTTATCATGAGAATTCCGCTCTCCATAAGGAAGGTCGTTATGTTCAGGGAAAACTAGACCAATATTGGAAATTCTATTACTCAAATAGTAGCCTTGAAAAAGAAGGCTTCTATGATAAAGATCTTGAGAAAGGATACTGGAAATTTTATTACCAAAATGATAAACTCCAAAAAGCTGGTAATTTCAAAAATGGAAAAAGCACAGATTATTGGAAGTTTTATTATGAAAACGGAAATATACAAAAAGAAGGTCGTTTTTCAGAAAGTGAAGAGCAACAGTATTGGTATTTTTACTACAAAAATGGCACCAAAGAAAGTGAAGGTCATTTTGTAAATGGAGAAAAAAACAAATGGTGGTTATTTTATGACAAAACAGGAATTATCAATCACAAGTGTCAATTAAAGGATAATCAAAAAAACGGTTATTGTTTTCTTTATGAAAATAAAAAAATAGTGAAAGCTGAAAAATATAAAGCTGGTCTAAAAATTAAAGAATGGACAGATATGAAGTCCTTCAGAAAAGAAAATAAATTATCTGGTTTTCAATGACAAAAATTAAAGTCATCATTCCTGCATTTAATGAACAAGGTTCAATCGCAAATGTTATTAAAGACATTCCAGCTATTGTAGACGAGATTATTGTTGTAAGCAATGACTCAACAGATAGTACCGAAATCAATGCAAGAAAAGCAGGCGCTACCGTTTTAACCGAAAACCAAAAAGGCTATGGCTATGCATGTTTAAAAGGGATGGCATATGTTGCAGAGCAAGAAACAAAACCTGATATCGTTGTGTTTTTGGATGGTGATTATAGTGATTTTCCAGAAGAATTAGTTAAAGTGGTAAACCCAATTTTAAAAGATGATATAGATTTTGTAATTGGTGCCCGAATAAAACGACTACGTGAAAAAGGTTCCATGACACCTCAACAAGTTTTTGGGAACTGGTTAGCTACCTTTTTAATGAAATTAATGTATGGAGCAAAATTTACCGATTTAGGGCCATTTAGAGCAATAAAGTACGATAAGTTGATTGCTCTAAATATGGAAGATAAAACCTATGGCTGGACCGTAGAGATGCAGTTAAAAGCCATAAAGCAAAAGCTGACTTATGTTGAAGTTCCTCTTAAATATAGAAACCGAATTGGAGTTTCTAAAGTTTCTGGAACTGTAAAAGGTAGTATATTTGCAGGCATAAAAATTTTAGGTTGGATTTTTAAATACAGTTTTAAATAATGATAATAGAAACTATCATAATAATTGTTTATTCAATTGCTCTCATACTCATTTTCTTGTATGCTTTAGCACAATTAAACCTATTATTTAATTATTTAAGTTCAAAAAATAAGGAAGATAATAGCCCTAAATACAATTTAAAAAACCCTGATGAAGTTCCTTATGTAACCATTCAGCTTCCTGTGTATAATGAGCTATACGTTATGGAACGTTTGCTCGATAATATTGCAAAAATTGATTATCCTAAAAACAAATTAGAGATTCAGGTTTTAGACGATTCTACTGACGAATCCTTCGAGAACACAAAAAAACATATTGCTGAATTGCAACAAACAGGTTTAGATATTCAGCATGTATTACGAGATGATCGTAAAAACTTTAAAGCAGGAGCTTTAAAAGAAGGCTTAAAGATTGCCAAAGGTGAGTTTATTGCCATTTTTGATGCCGATTTTCTACCGAAAAAAGATTGGTTAAAACGCACAATACCTTATTTTAAAAACCCAGAAATTGGTGTTGTACAAACTCGTTGGGGACATATTAACCGTAACTATTCCTTACTTACAAAAATTCAAGCATTTGCACTCGATGCTCATTTTACACTAGAGCAAGTAGGACGAAACAGTAAAGGCCATTTTATCAATTTTAATGGTACAGCTGGTGTTTGGCGAAAAGAGTGCATTATCGATGCTGGAAACTGGAAAGGAGACACCTTAACCGAAGATTTAGATTTAAGCTATAGAGCACAACTAAAAAATTGGAAATTTAAATATCTTGAAGATGTAGAAACTCCAGCCGAACTTCCTGTAGTTATAAGTGCTGCGCGTACACAACAGTTTAGATGGAATAAAGGTGGTGCCGAGAACTTTAGGAAAATGATGTGGAAAGTTTTGAAAAATAAAAATATTTCTATCAAAACCAAAGTTCATGGTTTATTGCATTTATTGAATAGCACAATGTTCTTAAGTATTTTAGTTGTAGCCGTGTTAAGTATCCCAATGTTGTATATAAAAAACGAATACGCACATTTGAAGCCTTATTTTTATGTAATGAGTTTCTTTGTGATAAGCACCATTATTTTCTTTATTTGTTACTGGTTTATGTACAAACAAATGTATGGTGGAGGTTTTAAAAAATTTGTAAACTATATAGGTATGTTTTTAACGTTTTTTTCTATTGCAATGGGATTTTCGTTACATAATTCCGTCGCTGTTATAGAAGGGCATTTTGGTAAGCGGAGTGATTTTATACGAACACCAAAATTTAATATTAACAGTATAACAGATTCTTGGAAAGGCAATAAATATCTTCGTAAAAAATTATCTCTTAATGTTATTGTTGAAGGTTTATTGGTATTCTACTTTGCCTTTGGGATGTATAGTGCTTTTATAGTTGGAGACCAAGGTGGTGACTTTGGTTTGTTCCCTTTTCACTTAATGCTATTTCTTGGTTTTGGCTATGTCTTTTTTAAATCTATAAGTGCTAAAGTTTAAAAATCTTATAAAATCTTGGAGTTTCGTTTAACGTGTTGCCAATATGAGGAGGCTGGGATTTCCGAGCCAATTACTTATCAGACCGTTAAAATTTTGGTTAAATGTACTAACAATTCGCAAACCACTGACCCCCAGCTTAATTATATTGGCTGTTATGTGCTGGGTATTATTTGTGATATGTAGACATATTAATTAAATCAGATGCAACACCTTATGAATATCGATTAAAATATATTAGATAAATATGAACTAATTCCCGGGTATGTGGTAGCCATTAATTCATTTGATGAAAATTATAAACATCTATTTTATCATTATCATTTCTGTCTAAGCTTCTTTCCATTGATTAAAGTTGTCTAACAGACCTTTCTTGGTTTTAAAATTTAAAGCTTCATCAAGTGCTGTTAGAAAAGAATGTTGTGAATCGGTTAATTGTGAACGTAAACAATCCAAAACAGGCTGTATGTTCCATTTAGTTAAAATTCTATCTTCTTTTATTAGAATCTTTAGTTTGCCTAAATCAGGTTTAACTGATCTACCGTATAAATAACCAAATAGGACTTTAAACCAAATTATACTGGCTAATACATGCTTGGGAACATCAGATCGATTTTCCCATGCTTTTATTATGTGCTTTTGTGCTTCTATACTACGGTTTGTGACGAGGCAAATGGCAGCAAGGTTGCAAAGCGTTCCAGAGATTTCAAAATTCGCATCAAGAACCTCTGAAAGTAAACGTTCAGAATAGTCATATTCTTGAATTGCATATAAATCTAATGCTAATAATCGTTTATGGGATGGTGATAAATCATTCATTTTATCTAGAGCTTTTAAATACTCCATTTTACATTTTTTTGCGTCTATTTTGTGACTGTTTTTAAGTAAATCAGCCACAATATTTATAATTACATTAGAAAAATGAATAATTTTTTCCTTCTGTTCTGGAATTTTATAACAGATTTTAATAGTTTCAGTATAGAGCAATCCAGCTTTGAGTATATAATCTAATTTTAAAAATGTTTTTGCTAAAGCATCATTAATATGTATCATGTTGGGATGATCTGCTCCAATATTATTTTTACACTCTTCTGCAGATTTTTTCAGAACAATTATTGCATCTTCATATCGTCCAAGATCATATAAAAAAGAACCTTTCACTTGTAATAATATATTTGTGGCATTGGATGCAAATCCTTTATCAGCATCTTTTGTCATTTCCAAAGCTTTGTTAATAAGGGAAATAGCTTCATCGGTTTTATTTAATTTATTTACATGTCGAGCGAGATTTGTAAGGGTTTTAATCCAGGCATCATATAAGTGCGACTCTTTTTTTGCTTTTAGAGCATGTGAATTTTCTTCAAAAATATTATTTGCTTTTTGAAGTAAATTACGGGCTTTGGTTATGCTTTTGGATGTATTTTCATTTTCATAAGCTAGTGCTAAATAGTTATAACATTCAGCGACCTTAGGATGATAATTTCCATTATTTTTTTTGCGAATACTTATGGCCTTATAAAATGATGATTTGGCATTATCAACTTGATGACACATCCGCTGAGTTTCACCTAAGTTAATGTACCTTTCTACTAATTCCTCGGAATTTTTAGGCAAAAATTCAGTTTCAAGTTCTATAGTAGTTTTATCAAAACGAAGACTCTCACTATATCTGGCTCTACCGAAATAATACTTTGAAAGCTTGAAAGTAAGTTGAGACATCTTTCTTTTATCAAAATTCAGACTATTTTCAAAAAGATGTCTTGCGTGTGGTTCAATTATGTCCAAAATAAACCAATTCGTGGAATAATGGGCATTGAGTGGAATATATTCAACAATACAACTAGTGAGGAATTTTTGCCAAATATCAACATTTGCTTTTTCAGTGCTAATTCGTTCAATTGTTCTGATTAATTGATGTATTGAAAATAGTTGTACTCTTTTTTTATCCGAGATTCCATTGTCTATTTTACTGTTATCATATATGTGATGCGCAATAGAATAGCTTAACAATTCCTTCCATGCTTCTCGAATCTCAAATTCTGAGTAAGTAGATTCATTCATACCTACCAAATCATTTTTATAAATTTCATTGTAATGATTAGTAAGTGCTTTACTATTTTCTAAAAAAAGATTCAAAGGGATAGGTTCGGTTGATAGAAATCCCGAACTTCGTAATAGTAATTTTGCTATAGGTGTAAGTTTCTGAATAGTAGTATTCCAAGTAAAGAATAAAGATGTAGGATATTCCGTTGAGCCCCTCACTCTCTTACTCAGGATTTCCTTTTTATTATTATGATATAGATCAATGTATTTCTCAAATGTAAAATTCTTTCCTTCTTGTTGAATAAAAGCAGCTACAAGTTCAAGAGCAAGAGGTAGTCCTTCAACCGTTTCAATAATTTGCATAAGGGAGCTTCTATTCTCATCGGTTAGTCTACGGCGTGACCTTTTCAGTATCAATTCACAAGCTGAATCGGGATCAAGTATAGAAATTTTGTATGTTATAATTTCTGATGACCAAACGGTAAACCTTGAAGTTATAAGACAGTGACATCCTCCAGTTTTTGGTATCCAATTTAGAATTGCTTCTTCCTCAATTGCATCATCAATTACTAGTAATCGTAGCTTAGGTTCATTTAGTTCATCAATTGCTTTTTTAGCAGCAATAGATTGTTTGGTGTCAACTGGGAGGTCTGGAAAAAGAATCATTGCCAATTCTGCAAAACTTACCTCTATATTTTCTCTGGCATCAATCCAATACATTTCTGGATATAATCGCCAGAATTGTTCAGCATATTGTCTTGCGAGAGTTGTTTTACCCATTCCTCCCTCAGCAACAATTACTTGAATTGTTCCTTGGGTATAGTCAGGTGATGGAGGTCTAAAAAAAGATTCGTGTATTGCAATTAAATCTCTTTGTCTTCCTACAAAACATGAGTTTGGTCTATAACGTAAATGCGAAATCCGTGTTGATTTTTCAACTATTGATGTAGCAAGATAATCTCGGACACTTTGAAATAATTCTTCCCAGCTTGCGGAATTATCATTAAAATCCAGTTTAATTATTTGATATCTCCTTAAAGGAGGAGTAAGAAGCACTTGATCTAATTTACTATTGTAAAATATTGGAATTATTAAATCAAACCCGTATGTCTCAAATTTGGTCCATTCTGAATTTTCCCAATTTGCAGATAAGATTGGAATCACAATTTTACAATTATTACACGCTTCATAAATTTTTTCATACCATTTAAAGCCTGGTTTAAGTCTTGCCTTGTCAAACCAAACATTAAGTTTAAGTGCTGTCAATTTTCGATAAAGCACTTCGGCATAATATAGATCTGATGAAGCATAACTTATGAAAACATCGTAAAGCATAATAGCTTTTTAATTTGTAATTGTTTTATGAACGTCTACCAAACAAATATCTTCATTATTTGTGTCCGTTGTATCCATCGTAATCACCTTGCACATAATGTTTTGATATGGTCAGTTTTAATTGATTATATCAGTAGTTAAACGAAGTTAGCTGTTTTTATTTACAAAGTCAAGTAAGTAAATACTTTATTAAAGCCACACCCAAATAATAGTATCTTTGGTTTATGGTATTAAATGCTTCCATTTTTAAGCTTTATAAAATCCCTTTGCTACTTGTTTTATCAAGTGTACTATTCTACTTTTCTTTTGGTTATGACTTGGTAAGAACAGATTACACAAAGCTAATTATGCTTTATGTCGCTTTGTTTTTCTTGTTTTATAAATTGGTTCAAATAACAAAGCACAATATTAAATTCCTCACTTGGACAGCTTTTGGTTTTAGGTCTATATTTATTTTAGCCATTCCAAACTTATCACAAGATTTTTATAGGTTTATTTGGGATGGGCGTATGATTCTTGAAGGTATAAATCCTTATTTATTTACTGTAGAATCATTTATCTCCAATGGCGAATTTCCAATTACTCAAGCTCAGGAATTATATAATGGAATGGGTGAACTTAATGCAAGTCATTACTCCAACTATCCTCCTATTAATCAGCTCTGTTTTGTTATTGCCGGATTATTTGCTGGGAAAAGCCTTTTAGGCTCTGCAATAGTCCTGCGACTACTAATTATTGCTGCAGATTTTGGAACTTTATTTTTTGGCAAAAAGTTATTAGCGAAGCTTAATATTCCTGTTCACAATATCTTTTGGTATATACTAAATCCTTTTATCATTATTGAATTCACAGGAAATCTCCATTTTGAAGGCGTGATGATTTTCTTTTTAGTCTGGAGCTTGTATTTGTTATATTCAGGAAAATGGAAATGGGCTGCTGTTGTATTAGCCATATCTGTTTCAGTAAAATTAATTCCACTTATATTTTTGCCTTTGTTTTATCAGTGGTTTATGAAAAGAAACGGCATTGTGAACGAAGAGAAGCAATCTGTTTCTAATAAAGAGATTACCACGTCGTTTCAAAAAATTGAAACTCCTCGTAACAACAAATGGATTCCTGCCTTCGCAGGAATGACAAGGCTGATTTTATTTTATGCAATAGTTGGTATTACAACGTTACTAATGTTTCTGCCTTTTTATTCGCCTGAATTTGTAAATAACTATACCCAAACTGTTGCGCTTTGGTTTCAAAATTTTGAATTTAATGCCAGTTTATACTATATAGCTCGAGAGATAGGATACTCGTTTAGAGGTTATAATGAAATTGCTATTATTGGTAAGTATATTCCTCTTGTTGTGATTCTCTTTGTTTTAGTACTTACATTTTTTCGAAAAAACAAAACAACTGTTCAATTGATTACCGCAATGCTAATTGGGTTAAGTTTTTATTATTTTACATCAACAACAGTGCATCCTTGGTATATTGCTACACTTTTAATATTGTCTGTGTTTACGAAATATAAATTTCCTTTGGTGTGGAGTTTTGTAATTATTTTAAGCTATTTGGCTTATATCAATATTGATAAAGCAGATAAATCTGAAAACCTATGGATTATAGGATTAGAATATTTAATAGTTTATAGTGTGTTTATTTGGGAAGTGTTTTTTAAAAAATCCAGAGAGATTTCTACAGCATCTTTAAATTACTAATCTCTAATTCGGTTAAAAGTTTCCAATGTCCACGGGGAATATCTTTTTTGGTAAGTTCAGCTATCATAACACAATCTAAACGTATAATATCGTAATTAAGATGTTCAAAAATTGTACGAATAATTGAGTTTCCTGTGTTCTTGATTTTTAAGCCTATCTCTTTTTTTGGTGAATTTTCTATATAACTAATCTCTTCAACAGAAATTTCTTTGCCTTCTATTTTAAACCCTTCTTGAACCTTTTTAAGGTCTTCAAACTTTAGGTTTTTATCTAACTCTAAATGAAATAAACGTGCCACTCCATTTTTAGAATTGGTAAACTTTTTCACTATGGTTTCATCGTTTGTAAACAATAATAATCCTGTAGAATTTCTACCTAAACGACCAATTGGTTTTATTCTTGAATTTGTAGCATTAGCAACCAAATCCATAACGGTTCTTCCCTTGCCTTCACTTGTTGTTGTGGCGAATCCTTTCGGTTTATTAAGCAAAACATAAGCTTTCTTTTCTGGGTTTATACGTGAACCATCAAAACGCACCTCATCATCAAGCTTTACTTTGTAACCCATTTCGGTGATGATTTTTCCATTAACTGTTACTGCACCAATAGAAATATGCATATCTGCATCACGACGTGAACAAATTCCAGAATTAGAAATGTATTTATTTAAACGAATTTCGTCAGGATTTGACTTTACTTTAGGTTGTGCTTTCTTTTTAAAAAGCTTATCCCGATAACTATCGGGATCTTTTACATAACTTTTTTTGTAGTTATTATTACCACTACTTCTTAAAGTTTTTCCTTTGCTTTTATGCTCTCTTTTAGCCATTTAATAAATTTTTGCAAAGTTAATGACAATAGTTCACATTAACTATTATAATCTACTGTAGATTGTCGCTCTCTATTCACTATCAGCTTAGTCACGTCTGGACGTGAATAATGCCCGACAGGATCGAAGTTTTGGCGTTCTTCAAGCACACGATTAAAATCTATGGTCTCAATAATTAGCCCTTCTTTATGTAAAACTGGTTCTACAATCCATTTGCCATCTGGTCCAGAAATACAACTGCCTCCATTTGCTAAAACATCAGGAGCCTTTTCTATAATTTGTTCTAAATGTGGTGTGTCTTTTGGGAAATCAGTTTTATTCATAAGTGAAGAAACTGAAACTACAAACGAACGTGATTCTCGAGCAATAAATCGTGTGATGTCTTTAGTATTATGATCGCTTCCAGGCCAAACAGCAATATGAAGGTTTTCGCCTAATCCATACAACGCAGTTCGAGGTAATGGCATCCAATTTTCCCAACAATTTAATCCACCTATTGTAAAATCCTTTAAAGGATGTACTTGTAATCCGTTACCATCTCCTGGCGACCACGTTAAACGCTCATCATAGGTTGGTTGTAATTTTCTATGAACCGATTTTATATCGCCATCTTGATTTATATAAACTAAAGAAGCATACAAACTATGACCTCCACGATTTTTAGCACGTTCTATAATTCCGAGGTAAATAGCAATGTTATTTTCTTTTGAAAGTTTACAGATTTGATCTAAATCACCTTCTTCTATTTGAATAGAATTTCGAACATAATGTGCATGAAGTTCTTTATTCACTTTAGTATCCCATTCTGCACCACCAGTTAAAGCCAGCCAAAACGGATAACCAGGAACCAATCCTTCTCCAAAAACAATAAGCTCACAGTTTTGTTTTGAAGCTTCTAAAATAGATTGTTCAACTTTTTGAAGGGTTGCAGTTTTGTCTAACCAAACAGGAGAGATTTGAGCTAAAGCAATTTTGAGAGTGTTGTCCATTATAAAATTCTGTTTAAAAGTAAATCTACATCAATTAACAAAATGCTAAATACACCAGCTACAATGATAAACTTAAGAATATTATGTAGTATTAAATAATGTGTTTTCGTTTTAGACTTCCAAAGTAATAATAAAAATATAAAGAGTAAAATTACGCTTAAGTAAAAGAAGTAATTCATTTTCCCAATATGAAAATCAAAAATGAGCAAATAAGCTGGAATCAAAGTGAATATTGCCAAAAGAGTTAACATTGTTTTCGATGTTTTTTCGCCATAGACTATTGGAACAGTTTTATAATTTAGAGCTAAATCGCCTTTAATATTTTCGAGGTCTTTGGTGAGTTCACGCATAGCAATAATTAAAAATAAAAACATGGCATGTACAAAAATGACAGTTTCAAAATTTTTGTAATAGATAAATACTGCGAAGAATGGCGTAATTGTGAGGATTGCAGAAGTTAAATTACCAATGATTGGGAGTTTTTTCAGTTTATGTGAATAAAACCAAATGCCAAAAATATACAACGAAAAGAAAATAACAGCTCTAAATGACACATAGCTTGCCATGATTACCGCAACAAAATTCAGTACAAAATAGAATACTAATTTTGTGTTCTGACTTATCAATCTATCTAACATAGACTTTTGTGGGCGATTAATTAAATCTTTTTCTGAATCGTAAAAATTATTGATGATATATCCACCAGCGATCGAAGCTGAAGATGCTAAAACGATCATTAATAAATTCAGGTCAAAAATGACTTGACTTAATGGTTTGTCGTGAGCCAATATATAAATTGAGGTAAGATATTGTGCGATTACAATTATTAAGATATTGTAACCTCTAACAACAGAAAACATGCTAAAAAACTTGAGTAACACATGTTTTTGTTTTCGGGATAGCATTTTAGAAAGTTTAGAAATTATAAACCACTTCTAATTTATAATCTTTTAAAGATTGTTTAGCTATATCAATGTTTTCAGTAAATCCAAGTATATAACCTCCACCACCAGAGCCACAAAGTTTTAAATAGTACTCATTGGTTTCGATACCTTTTTTCCAAAGTTCATGAAACTGTTTTGGAATCATTGGCTTAAAATGATTCAATACAACTTTAGATAATTGTTTGGTATTACTAAAAAGAGATTTAATATCACCTTTTAAAAAGTCTTCCACACAAGAATCTGTATATTTTATAAATTGGCTTTTAAGCATTTTCCTAAAACCTTCTTGCTTCATATTCTCCATGAAAATCCCAACCATTGGTGCAGTTTCACCAATAATACCACTATCTAATAAAAACACAGCGCCTTTACCTGATTTTTTTTGTGAAGGAATTCCTGTCGCTTCAATATTATCTTTAGAATTAATTAAAATAGGAAGACTTAAATAACTGTTTAAAGGATCTAACCCAGAAGATTTTCCATGGAAAAAAGCTTCCATTTCAGAAAATATAGTTTTAAGTTTCAACAATTTTTCTCTTGTTAGATTTTCTAAAACTGTGATCTTGTTTTGAGCATATTTATCGTAAAATGCTGCAACTATGGCTCCACTACTTCCAACACCATAACCTTGAGGGATTGAAGAATCAAAATACATACCAGCTGCAATATCTTGCTTTATTTTTGCTAAATCGAAAAGAACTACATCTCTATCAATAGTCTCTAAATAATCGGTAAACTTCTTAAGATTTTTATTAGATCTAATTGCTTCTTCTGAAGGGTTTTCATCTTTCTTTAAAGCTCCTTTGAAAAAATTATATGGAATTGACAAGCCTTTAGAGTCTTTAATAATACCATACTCACCAAAGAGTAATATTTTTGAATAAAAAAGTGGTCCTTTCATCTTTGAATGAAAAATTTATAATTAAAAAATGAATAATTATTGTTTTGAGGATTTTACAATACTCACCAATAATTTTAACATTTCTGTTGATTTGGGCTTAAATTCATTAAACGTTTTATCATCAATAAAATCTGTATGATGCAATAAATCTAACCAATAATCTGTTTCGTTTGCCTCTTTAAGGCTTATGGACATTTTACTGGTGAAATCTGGTTTGCTTTGTGCAAATTCAGCCTCTCTTACATTTGCTCCAATTGATGTTCCTGATTTCAACAACTGTCTTGACATTACGTACTCTTTTTTATTGTATGCCAATTCTTTATATAAATTTACAACATGAACTGCAAAATTGAAACTTTTGTCTTTAATAACATTTTCTTTCATAATAAATAATTTAAGTTTACCGTAAAGTAACCATTTTTAATTATTCATTATTAACTTTTAATTATTAATTAATTTAGCTCCGAAACCTATTCTGTCACAAATATAGTGACCATTTTGGCAATGTGCAACTAATTCATTTTGAATGAATTTAAGTACTTGTTCTGCTTCGCTTTCAGGATATAATACATGTACATTAGCTCCTGCATCTAATGTAAAACATACATTTGATGTTGTTTGTTGCCTAAATTTCCAAATTTTATTAATAATTTCTAATGTATTTGGTTTCATTAAAATATAATAAGGTGTACTTGTCATCATCATAGTATGAAGTGTCAATGCTTCACTCTCAACAATTTCAATAAATGCTTTTAAATCTCCTTCTTTAAATACGTTAATTAAACTAGAAAGGTTTTTATGAGCTTGTGCAAAACGCTGTTCAGCAAATGGATGATTGTGCATTAAATTGTGTCCAACTGTACTACTTACTTGCTTTTCTCCTTTATCAACCAACAAAATAGTGTCCTGATAATTTTTGAAATTATTATGAACTTCAAAAGGATATTTTATTCCGAATAAATCAGAACTATTTTCTATGTCTTTATGATTTCCCCAAACAATTAAATCACCTTCAATGCTTCGGCATGCAGATCCTGAACCTAATCGTGCTAAAAATGATGCCTTTTGATTAAAAAACTCATCAGTCATCTCCGGATCTGATTCTTTTTCAATACTCATTAAACATAATACTATAGCACTCATTCCTGATGCTGATGATGCAATCCCAGAACTATGTGGAAATGAATTTGACGTTTCAATTACAAAATGATAGTCTTTTAAAAAAGGTAAGTAATTTTCAATCCGCTTGAAAAACGTTTCAATTTTTGGTTTAAAATCGTCTTGTTGTTTCCGGTCCAAAAACACATCAAAACAAAAATCATCAGTACTCGATTTTTTTTCAAACTTTAAAATTGTTATTGTTTTACAATAATCGAGTGTAAAACTAATAGATGGATTTTCTGGGATTTGTTCTTCCTTTTTTCCCCAATATTTTACCAAAGCAATATTACTTGGCGATTGCCAAGTGAAACTTCCAGTTTCAATTGTTTTGGAATATGATTTTAATATAAAATCTTGTTCAGTCATTTTTTAAAAATCTTGGAATATAGAATAATGGATAAACTAATAAGAAGCCATTAAACAGCCACCAAGTTATATCAAAATCTAAACGTATTGCCCAAAATGAAATAGCTTGTAACCCAGAAGTAAATGTCAATACTAATGAAACTAAAGCCCATTTTTTCCATTTTTCACTATTCTTTTTACTCAAAAAAACTGCTGTTAAACCTGTAAATGAAATACACAAATCTAAAGGTAAAAACGACCAGTTCCAATCTATCATTATTGGATTGTTATAGTCTGAATACAAATATTCAGATGGAATTATTTTCATTACTGTTATTAACCAATAAACAATAAATCCAATATCAACTAATAAGAAAATGACTCTTAAGCTCTTCATTAAGTCCTAATTGGTTAGACACAAAGATAACAACTTCATCATAGGTTTATAATTTCTTGCAGTTACATTTACTTTTAATTTGCGTTCAAAAAAGCTGGTTCTACATTCTGAAATCATATATATTCATTTTTTAGATATGTCTTGTGCAGCTATAAAAGCTCCTGTCCATGCATTTTGAAAATTAAAACCTCCAGTTACTGCATCAATGTTTAAAATCTCTCCAGCAAAATATAAGTTTTTATGCAGTTTACTTTCATAGGTTTTAAAATTAACTTCTTTTAAGTCAATTCCGCCAGCTGTTACAAATTCCTCTTTAAAGGTGCTCTTTCCATCTACATTAAACACTGCTTTTGTTAATTGATTTGTTACTTGCTCTAACTGCATTTTATTGAGATCTTGCCAAAGTGTTTCATTACTAATATTTGAAGCTATAATCAATTGTTGCCACAAGCGTTTGGGTAGCTCAAATTGTGGCGAATTAAACACCCTTTTTTTTATTGAACTTTGCTTTACTTCTTTTAAAATATTTAAACATTCTTCAATAGATGTTTGAATAAAGTTTATTTCAATCTTAAACTTATAATCTTGTTTTGCCAATTCTAAAGCACCAAAAGCTGATAGTTTTAAAATAGCAGGAGCACTCATTCCCCAATGTGTAATGAGTAATGGCCCTTCCGATTCTAAATTACTATCAATAATTTTAACAGCAACATTTTGTGCTACAACTCCTGGAATAGTTTTTATTCGCTTGTCTTTTATATTGAAGGTAAACAAAGATGGAACTGGATCTATAATTGTATGACCTAGGTTTTGAATTAACTTCCAAATTTTGGTATTACTTCCTGTAGCTACCAATAATTTTTCTGAAATAAACACTTCCTGATTAGTTTCTATACACCATGAATTGTTTTGTTTCGAAATATTCTTAACTGATTGACTTTTTAAAACCGAAATCCTTAATCGTTTTACTTCATTTGTAAAACAATCAACAATTGTTTCAGATGAATTAGAAACTGGAAACATTCTACCATCGTCTTCTATCTTCAGCTCTATTCCTCTTTTTTCAAACCATTCAATTGTGTCTCCAGTCATAAACTTATGAAAAGGTCCAAGTAATTCTTTTTCACCTCTTGGGTAATGCTCTACTAATTCGGAAGGAATAAATTCAGCATGTGTCACATTACAACGTCCTCCTCCAGATACTTTCACTTTTGTTAATACTTCGTTTCCTCGTTCAATAATTGCGATAGTTAGATCTTGATTTTGTTCAGCTATATTAATAGCAGCAAAAAAACCTGCTGCTCCTCCTCCAATTATTAAAACATCAAAATGCATCATATCTCTTTAAAACTTGTAAATTTAGCATTAATAAATTGATGCTGTAATGAAAGTGCTAATATGTCTTAGTCTATTTGTTTTTAGTTGTGATACAGGAAACTTAAAAGTTATTATAGATTTACCAAAAACACTAAATGAAGTTTCTGGAACCGAAACAATTGCAAATTCAGATTTAGTTTGGATGCTAAACGATAGTGGAAATGCACCAAAGTTATACGGATTAGACACCAAAGGAAATGTTATTAAAGCCATAGACATAAATGCTAAGAATAACGACTGGGAAGATCTTACGACCGATAGTCTTGGTAATATTTATATTGGTGATTTTGGTAATAACTTTAATAAACGTAAAAACTTAAGCATATTAAAGGTTAAAAACGAAGCTTTAATAAAAAGTAAAAATACTGAAATTGAACGTATTTCTTTTTACTATCCAAATCAGAAAAAATTTCCACCAAAAAAGAAGCAAATGCATTTTGATTGTGAAGCTTTCTTCCATTTCAATGATAGTTTATACCTGTTTACTAAAAGTAGTGAGAAAAACAATTTTGGAAAAACAAATTTATATAAAATCCCAGCAACGCCAGATAATCATGAAGCCAAATTTATTGCATCATTTAAAACCTGCAACGAATCCCCATGCAGGATAACTTCAGTTGATATTAATAGTAGTGGAAAACAAGTTGCACTTTTAACCTTAGATGCAGTTTGGTTATTATCTGATTATACTAAAGATAATTTCTTTAATGGAAAAACAATCCAACTTCCTTTTACTTATGAATCACAGAAAGAAGGTGTTTGTTTTAAAAATGACAGTACACTTTATATTACAGATGAAAGGTCTCATGGCAAAGGCGGAAATCTGTATGAATTTGTATTAGATTAAATTAAAGTTACCTAATTGGTCTCATCAATCCTTCTTGTGCAACTGATGCAATAAGTTTCCCGCTACGAGAGAAAATATGACCTTTAGCAAATCCTCTTGCATTAGAAGAACTTGGGGATTCGATAGAAAATAACATCCAATCATCAAAATCGAAATCTCTGAAAAACCACATTGCATGGTCGAGACTTGCTGTTTGCGTATTTCCATAATGTGCTTTACTTGCATGAGGTCGTAATGCAGTTGACAGCACATTATAATCTGATATATAGGTAAGAATTTGCTGTCTTGTTGCTAAATCTAATTTAGAACTATCTCCTTTAAGCTTAAACCACATTTCTAAAAAAGGAGATAAATCTTTTTCGTCCAATGGATTAAATATCGTTGTTGGCTTAAATTCAATAGGACGTTCCATTTGTAGAAAGTTCTTCATTTTTGTTGGTAAAAACTCGCCATATTTAGCAACCATTTCTGTCCAGCTTTGAAGCTCTTCTGGCTGTTTAAGATTAGTTTTCATTTCTATTTGATGTTCATGACCGGCTTCCTTTTTATGAAATGAAGCCGCTAAAATAAAAATAATTACTTCCCCTTGGCTTGCTGTAACTCTACGAGTAGAGAAACTACCTCCATCTCTAATAATATTAACTTCATACGAAATTGGTACATTTAAATTGCCTGCTTCCAGAAAATAAGCATGCATTGAGTGTAATATTCGTTGATTTAGAATAGTTCTATTAGCTGCGTTTAAAGCTTGAGCTAATACCTGACCTCCAAAGACATTAGGACCACCAACAGTCTTACTGACACCTTTATATACATTTGTATTTACTTCTTTTAAAATTAAAATCTCTAATAAATCGTTTACTGAATTCATTATAAAATATTGGACTTAAATGAAAATCAAATATCATAAAAATAGTTTATTAAATTGAAATAGATGAGTTAAAATCCAAAACCTAGAGCAAAAGCCAAACGTAATCCATCATCACTATTAAATGCAGAAATATTTACGGTTAACATGTTTGCTGCAACAGCAAAAAATCCACCTCCAAAAGAGTTATTCCATTTTTCTGAATTGTCATTTTCTAACCACACACGGCCATAATCGAATCCTCCATATATTCCGATGTTTAATGGGAGAACTCCTGTTTTTAGTTTACGAAAGTTAAATCGCAAGTCGGTACTTTGATAGAAAGCACTTTTTCCTGTAAAACGTTGATTCCTGTATCCTCGCAAACCATTATTTGCGCCAAGAGTTGCTGCTTGATAGAACTCAAAATTGTCTCCAAGTAAAAAATGCCCCTTAAGTTTGGATGCCAAAACTAATTGACCACTAGGCTCTAATTCATATTGAAAGCCAAATGCTTGAGTAATATAACCAAACCCTTTAGAATTTTCAATATTTGTCTTATAACCAATTTGAGAGGTGGTATACATACCTAAAGTAGGGAAGGCACTATTATCTTTGTTTTCGTATTGATATGAGGCTTCTGTACCAAGAAAAGTATTATCAACTCTACCTCCATTCATTAAATAAAAATCACTTATAAAGCGATTTTCAGTATTTTCTATTTCAATAGATTCATAACTTAATTCAATTTTAAATTGACCTCCTAATTCGCCTCTCCATATCAAGGAAGGAGAAAATTTTAAATTCCTTAATCTTACGCGATTATAATCTTCATCTACATCAATACCATCATCATCATCGGCTTCATTATTAGGTGTTTCATTACCAAAACCAAAAAAGTTAATACTATAATTTGGACTTGTATAAGTTGCATCAAAACCTAAATTCCAAGTACCAAAAATATTTGCAAACTCACCATTGTATGCCAAATCAAATCCACTAGTAGCAAAATAATAAGACCCCGAAAATACATGCTGTGCCGTAAAAGGATTTCGCTCAAAACCATGGGTAGTATAGGTGTTTACAAATCCTATTTTAAAACCATCATCTGGATTAGCTCCTAGAGTTGGTGTTAATTGGTTAGCATTATATTTAAGTTTTTTATAATCATAAACATTTATCTCATATTCATCGGTAAATTTTACATTTCCCTTATTGGTTACAAACTCATTCTTCTTGGATTTGTAATCGTACAATTTTACTTTTGTTCCATTCTCAATATTATAGGTGTCTTTATTTTGACCTCCAATTAATCGTAATCTAATAAGGTCACCACCTTCGCCAAAAACTTTAAATACGTCACTATCATCTAATCCATAAATCCAAATTTCTTTAGTTTCATTAAATGTATAACTGCGTTCATGAAACACGTCCTCTTTCTCATCTTTTTTAATACGGTATGCCGTTACTTTAGTCTTGCCATCTGGCAAGCGTTCTACATCAAACCAATCATCCTTATCAGTTCCTTTTATTACTGCAAATTTATTGATGTGTTCATAGTAGCGATTTGAAATTTGTTGAAGATTGACTTGCCTTCCTTTTAATTTTCTTTTAATCTCTTGAACGGTTTCATCGTTAACTTCGTCAGGAAAATATTTAAAGGCATCATCTATAACAGCATCAGTTAAATTTTTAACAATATGTTTTACTTGTGCATTCCAAATATCTCGATTTGATTGGTTAATCAAAGCCATATCTAAAGGATAAGGTTCTAAATTGAACCATTTTGGACTTTTTAATTCTTCATCATAACTACTCATTAAACGCAATGATGGGATCACTTTGGTGGCAAAACCTAATAGGGCTCCATCTGCCATTATTGAAAATGCCTGATCACGATCTCTTGGAACTGGTCTATATATTGTTTTATTTTCTTCATTAAAAATTGCCCAACGCCATTGATCCTCGTGTCTATCCCAATCTCCTATAAGCATATCGAATAAACGCGCTCTTATGTATGATTCTTCATCAACTATATGATTTTCATTTTTACGAAGTTTTGTAAGCATATCATTAGTACTGATGATCTCGTTAGAAAATCCAAAGTTTGCTTTGTCTCCATGCCCAGAAGCTGCACGTTCTTCAATCATATATAATTCATCTCCAAACTCATTATTAAAATATCCTAAAGCATCTTGTTTTGGCACATAATATAAAACCGGATTAGAGTGATAAACACCTACTGC
Source organism: Flavobacteriaceae bacterium (assembly GCA_965250265.1). Lineage (GTDB taxonomy): Bacteria > Bacteroidota > Bacteroidia > Flavobacteriales > Flavobacteriaceae > PRS1. The sequence goes on from CBDFNO010000015.1 coordinate 295,519, forward strand.
TTCTGATAATATGCCAATAGTAAAAGGAGCATAAGGATGAGCTCCAGTAAATACATCAAGCAACAAATTTTCTGTATAAGTCTTATTAAAAAGACCCTCTACATATTGATCTTTAAAGACAACTGCCTGCAGATATTGCAAAGCACTCTTTCGTAATGCTCGCATTGTATATTCTCGTCCCAATTTGTCCTTTAGTCGAAGTGATTTTGATTGGTGTCCACCACCTTTTCTTACAGGTGTTAAGCCTCCAAATAATGTGTCTAAATTAACCGTTGGCACATTAACTTTTGTGCCAAAATACTTACGATATCGTTCTCCCCAAAACATTCTGTAGACACCTCCTTTAGTTACTTGTTCTTCAGTATATATAGATGCTGACATTTCTTTAGGGAAATTAGAAGGGTAACTAGTGGAAGCGCTCTTTTTATTCGCCGAAAGCACTTCAGTTTTAAAGATAATTTCATTTGCTTTCACAGAATAAAAACTAACATAAGAAGAGCCATCTTTAAATACATCTAATTTTGCAAAACCACCATCGCTTGAAGAAAATTCTCCATCAACATTTCTTGTTGCCATGCTCTTTGAACCGGAACCACTTACAATCTGTGGAATATTATCTTCAATAATGTATTGTAGATTATGATCATGACCAGAAATAAAAATTGACTTATCATTTTCTTGTGATAAAGTAACGATACGTTTTTTTAGCTCATTGTATTTTTTATTCTGCAAATCTGCCGGCGAAACACCGCTTGTTTTTCTAATTATATTTTTTAAAGTTCCTAAACCTGGAATAGGTTTCATATGTGAACCAAAGCTATACTGCCCACCATGAGAACCATTGGTAAACATAGGATGGTGCATAGCGATAAGCGTTGTTTTTCCTCTAGCCTTTTTTATAAATCCTTCAAGTTCATCAAAGAATTTTGTTCTTGTTTTAATCTCGCAATCATCATTAATTGTTGGATGTTTATCCCAGTTTGTAATATACCATTCAGAATCTATAACAATCAGCACCAGATCATCTGAAATGTCTATTTTTTTTATAGGACAACCATTTTCAGGTAAAAAAGTGTTCTTCCCTAAAACATCTTCAATATATTTTTCTTGGCGCTTTAACCCTTTAATACCAGAATACCAGTCGTGATTTCCTGGAATAAAAATGGTTTGACCTTTGTAATCTTTTACTGCATCAAGCTGTACATTGACTTGATGTTCTGCCAAAGCTCTATTTTCATCCTCTTTTTTAGGCATTCCTTTTTCGTATATATTATCCCCTAAAAAAATAACAGTACTGTTTTTGGAAGCTTTAGTTAGTTCATTTTTAAAAGCCTCTAATGCAGGAGAAGAACTACCTTTAGGCGAATTTCCAGCATCGCCAATCAAATAAAATGAATGTACTATTTCTCTATCTATAGGAAAGGTTTTGTTATTATTTGCGTCTTTATATTGTGACTTGTAAGTTGCACAAGCATTTATAAAAAACAATGCAATAATTAAAATGATATGTTGTTGTATTTTCATAGTAATTGAATAATTAACTATTTTAGTAAAATTAAACTTTTTAAATGGAAAATTTACTTGTAGAGATTGAAAAATATGTGTCTTTATTGTTAAGAACTGAGTTATCTCATATATATACATATCATAGTTTGAGTCATACGCAACGTGTTGTTAAGAGTACAAAAGAGCTTATTGAGGGTGAAAAAATTAGTGATGATGATGCCCAAAATTTATTAATCGCTGCTTGGTTTCATGATGTTGGTTATATAAATGGGTTTGAAAATCATGAAGAGAGAAGTAAAGAAATTGGTGCTGAATTTTTAAAGAAACACAATGTTGATGACAATAAGATAGCTCAAATAACAAACTTAATCCTAGCGACTAAAATGGGTTATGTTCCAAAAACTTTGCCAGAGAGAGTTATACGAGATGCCGATTGTGCTCATTTTAAAAGTAAAGGTTTTGCTGAAATAAGTGAGTTACTACGTAATGAGTGGGAACAAACCTGTGAAAAAATGTTTAGTGACAGCAAATGGACTAAAGAGAACATTTCGTTTTTAACTAAACAACATCAGTTCTATACAGATCATGCTATAAGCAATTGGCAAAAAGGAAAAGACAAAAATTTAGCATCATTATTTAAAATATTAAAAAAGCAAAAACAGGAAGAAAAAAAGGAAAAAGCCAAGAATGAAGAACTAGCTATAAAAAAGAATAAGGCAAAATTACCCGAACGTGGCATTGAGACTATGTTTAGAGTAACACTTCGCAATCATATTACCTTAAGTGATATTGCCGATACTAAAGCCAATATATTACTATCGGTCAATGCCATTATTATATCTTTACTTTTAGCCGATTTGATTCCAAAACTTGATAATCCTTCAAATGCGCATTTAATAGTGCCCACTGTAATATTCATTATATTTACTGTTATCGCCATGGTTTTATCGGTTTTAGCCACTCGGCCAAATGTAACCAGTGGGAAATTCACAAAAGAAGATGTAAAGAATAAAAAGGTTAATTTGTTATTTTTTGGAAACTTTCATAAAATGAAACTCGAGGAGTTTGAGTGGGCTATGAATGAGATGATGAAAGACAAAGATTACCTATATTCTTCAATGACAAAAGATTTATATTTCTTAGGAAAGGTTTTAGATAGAAAATATAAGATACTGCGAATTACTTATACTGTTTTTATTATTGGAATTATTATATCAGTAATTGCTTTTGGAATCGCCTTTAAATCTCAAGTAGCTGTTTAAACTTTAATTTCTTTCATTAAATCGTCGTAGGTATAAAAATCTTTATCATTTTGGTCTTTATGATAAAGCACGCTAACACGAATAGCTTTCAATCCTGTAACAGCTTGCAAATCTTGTAGCTCAACAATTTCAACATCAGTATCTAAATAATGTTTAGACTGTAAAAATTTAATATAACGTAAATACTCGATCTCATCCTTTTTTTGAGAATAGACAATCGTTAGTTTTCCTTTATCAGTGACGCGTGTTTTTGTTCCTTTTATGTACGCCTTATCGACACGTTTTTTTACAATTTCATATCTTGCATTATAAGTTCCATCTACATCAAATTGTTTTTCATCCATTCTAAAACTTATGGTTAAAGGAGTACTAAAAACTAAAATCATGGACGCTACATCTAGTTGAATCGGGAAATCTGGTTGTGTTTGGTAATATGTATTTTCCATCTCACACATCACTTGCAGCTGCCACAATCTTAAATTGTATAAATAGATAGGATTAAAGCTATCTTTTTTAGTTATAGACTCACCAATATACATATTGTGTTCAACACCATCCGTTTTATAACGCTCAAAATAATGAGGATACATTTTTTGAGCTTCATCTTGTTTTTTGTCTAATAAAGCTGCCATTTCTTTATTAATCAAAGCAATGGTATCGTCATAATCCTTTCTATGTTTATACAATAAATTAACTTTATCATCAATAGTATTTAAATATACTTCTATTTCAGAATTTAAAGCCACTGAATGCGAAAGATGTTTCAATAATGGATCAATATCTTGTCTGAAAAACTCTGAAATTTGTTGTTCGCTATCTACTTGAAAATTCGTATCAAGACTATTTAAATAATCATTTATTTGATACATAAATTGTTCATAAATTGGTAGCGGTTCCGTTTTGAAAGCAGTTTCTAATATAGTTTTAACGGCAGTAAGCTGTATCGTTAAGTCTTGTTTTGTTGCCCAATTTCTAGCCTCGGAAGACCCTTTTATATCTATTTGACCATAAAGAGGATAAATATCTTCAAAGGCTATTTTATTAAAAGTTACTTGATTTCCTTTGAGTTGCTCTTTAATAAAATTCCTTGCCTCCTTTTCGAATTTCCAATGTACACTCGGATGAATAGACGTACATTCTTGCTGTATAATAGCTTCAATTAAATTTTCTTCTTCTTTTTTTGAACGTAAAACAGATGATACAATATACGGCATCACATCTATTAATTTATTAGCATTAATACTATTTAATACTTTTGGTTTATCTGAAACCAATTCTAAAATACCTAATAGCTCATTATCACTAGCAATGGGCGCTAAAATGGCACTTTTAATACCATGTGATTTTAATGCTTTGTACTGAGGAGCTTTTCCCTTAGATAATTTATAAAATTTATCTACATCTGAAACACAATAAAACTTTTTATCTTTAAGTAATGTTTTATACGACCAATTGCATAAAGCAGCTGAAGAATCCATACTATCATTAGTGGTAAGTAAATAACTATCAACACCCTTACCATAAACACGTTCAAAAGTATCATCTTCTTTACAATAACTCGAAAATCCAACTTTAAGTTCTTTAATATTTAAAAGTGATCGAAATATTTCATGAAAACCATCCATAAAATTTTCGGCTCTTTGCTTAGCATCTTCAATTAAACCTGACTTAATGTTCGATATAGATTGGTCATCAGTAACATCAAAAATATTCGATATCACAAACCCCTTGAATATATAACTATTTGGTGGAAATTTTTCTTTCCAAATTTCAATATTCTCATAATTATCTATGAGTTCATCATAATCTTCTTGGGTAATTTTTGGTGCTTTTTTTGTTGGGATTATTTCTGTAAAATCTGCATTATACAAAATTTTATAATAACGCATAATTCCTTTGGCATCTGGAATTTTATAAAAGAAAGGGCGTTTGAAATTTAAATTATATCCATAACAGAAATTTAGAATAACAGTACATGCAATAATATAAGTATCATCAACTGGCATGTTCTTAATCTTAAGATCAAAATCTTTTCCTGCTGTTTTAATTATATTTTTAAAACGTTCGGAGGAATTAAATATTAAATTTTGAAAAGGAACAGATGCAGTTTTAATTTCGTTTTTTGTCAACACATCACTAAACGAATCTTGAAGAATAATTTTTATCTCTTTTTTATAAGTCTCTAATAATAAATAGTCTGTAAATCCATCTCGTAATTCAGGATATGGCTCTTGTGTTTTTAAAATTCTTTTTGCTTTTGCTGCTACATATTTGTCATCGCTTTTTGAAAGTTCTTCATATTTTGTGAGTAACTTATTAAAGCTAATTTTTAAAAGCATTGGTGATTCAACATGTTCGTATTTGTCCATTTTCCTAATTTTTTAATACTGTAAAAATACTAATAATATCAATTAGTCGTATGGTTAAAAAATACATAACAAACTTAATTGTTAATAATTTTTTAACTTATTTTTTAGTAATTTGATAATTTTAAGATATCTTGAGCACATAATAACTAATAAAACTAATAATTATGTTTTCAAAATCAAATTTAATTTCGACGGTAGTAGGAGCTCTTTGGGCTTATTTTGGTGGTATGTTACTATGGGACATTCTCGGAGATTCTCTTTTTTCAAAAGTGAATGATAGTACCCCAGACCAACTACATTTAATTATTGCATGTGTAATCTTGGCATTTGCTTTTTCTACAATTTACTCTAAATTGTCTGGTGGAGGGCATAGCTTATCACATGGTGCACAATTTGGACTTTGGGTAGGTATTTTCACAGGATTTGGAGAACGATGGTTTGATTTTGCATTTAATGCTGAAGGTGTTTTAAATGACGCCCTCATTAATGGTGTGTTGAACATTGTATTCTTTGTAATCTTAGGAGTTTTAGCCAGTTTAGTTTATGGAAAAACATCTTCTGGAGACTAAATTCAATTTAAAATCTATAAAAGCCCTTCGATTATGAAGGGCTTTTTTTATTCAATCAATATTTTATATTCCCAGGGCTTTAAGATTATGATTTCCGTTATAAGCTCTATTTTGGTGTCAGACATATAATTCAAATATTTACCATTTATTATATTATCAATTGTTTGCTCTTGGTTAGACATGTTTGCTAAAAAAATAACCGTATTAGCATTTTTGCTTCGTTTAAATAATAAAACATTATCATTATTGGTTTTAATAGGAGTATAAGAAGCAGCCTGTTTACCGCCATGTAATGCCAGATTTGTGTTTTTAATATTTCCTAGTTTTTTCAGTACTTCGTAATAAGTCCCTTTAGCTTTTGGGATTTGATCTTTCTCAAAAAACTTAAGTCTATAATCTAAATCATATTCTTGCCCACTATAGATAAGTGGCATTCCAGGCATTAAGTATGTTAACGCTGTAAATGTTTCTTTACTGTTTGGCATGCGTTCTTTTAATGTTCCACCCCAAGAGTTTTCATCATGGTTGGTTACAAAGTTCATATTTATACCATCTTCTAAAACAGCTTTATTTTTAAACATATATTCATCAAATGCTTTAACTGTTTTTTTTCCTTTTGAAATATCATTTAGAATATGGTGTACTTCCCATCCATAATGCATATCAAAACCATTTTGTAATAAATCTTGTTGTTCGGCCTCAGCCAACATGAACAATGGTTTTACCGTTCTTAATTCATCAGTTGCAGCTTTAAAAAAATCAACAGGCACTTTATGTGCAACATCCATTCTAAATCCATCAATATTAGCATTTTCTACCCAGTACTTCATATCAGCAATCATCTCTTTTCGCATATCTTGATTGTCATAATTCAAATCAGCAGTATCTGTCCAACCCCAAGACATTCCTGTATCTGGATTTATTGGATCTATGATTTCACCATTTTCATTTTGTGTGTACCAATCTGGGTGTGCAGTTATCCATGGATGATCCCAACCAGTATGATTTGGCACCCAATCCAAAATAACATAAATTCCATTTTTATGGGCAGTGTCAACCATCTTTTGAAAATCAGCTTTTGTTCCAAACTCTGGATTAACAGCTTTATAATCGGAAACTGAGTAATAGCTTCCTAAATACTTTTTACGCTCTTCTTCATCTTCAATTTCGCTAGTGAACATATCTCCAGTTGCTTTTCTTTTTATTTGTGAAATTGGATTGATGGGCATTACCCAAATCACTTTCACTCCTAATTCTTTAAGTTGCGGAATATCTTTTGTAAATGCTTTAAAAGTTCCTTCGGGCGAATACTGACGAATATTAACTTCGTAAATCACAGCAGATTCCATCATCTCTGGAGATACTGCTGCAATAGCTGTTTGGTCTTCTTTCTTTTCTGTTTTGCAAGACACAAAAGCTATTAACGTTAATAATACTATTGTTAGTTTTTTCATTTTTTATTTTATTTTTTTGGTAGTTAAAAGTGTAACTCCTTTCGAGTTAAGATTTAATTTGCTATCCCAAATGAATTCTACATTTGTAACAATATTTTTAAGTGTTTTTCCATTCAATCCAACTTCTTCAAAACGACTTAAGCCTAAATTAATTGGCTCTTCGTTTTTGTTGAAAATCAAAACAACAACCTCATCTTCTAATATTCTGAAAAGTATATAAATACCCTTTTCAGGCGCAAAATGAATTGTTTTACCTTCGTGAATGGCTTTACTATTTTTTCTATAATTCAATATTTTCTTAAGAAACAATTGCATGTCCTTTTGAGCTTCGGTCAATCCATCACCAGTAAAAGCATTAACAGCATCTCCTTGCCAACCTCCAGGAAAATCTGTTCTGATTAGACCATGATCTCCTGGTTTTTCAAAATCATCCATGATTATTTCGGTACCGTAATATAATTGCGGAATTCGAGGTAAGGTTAAAATAGTTGCAAGTGCCATTTTTGTATTATTTATATCTCCTTTTAATTGAGTGAAGATGCGACTCATATCATGATTGTCTGGGAACAACATAATATCCTTGGGACTTGCATAAGCAAAATCATTTGCTAAACCTTCATATATTTTTATCAATCCTTTATCCCAGGATTCATCATCATTTAAAGCTTGAACAATATTAGATTGCATCGCAAAATCCATTGATGATCTTAAATTAGAATTATAACCATCTTTATTTTTTGCACCATCTTGCCAATAACCTATAAGTAAAGGGTTATAACTCCATTCCTCGCCAACAATACTGAAGTTTGGATATTCATTCATAATAGCTCCAGCCCAATTACTCATAAACTCTTTATCTGGATAAGGATAGGTATCCTGTCTTATTCCTGATAATCCAGCAGTCTCAATCCACCAAATACTATTTTGTATAATATAGTTTGCCATAAATGGGTTACGTTGATTTAAATCTGGCATACTATCAACAAACCATCCATCGGTCATACCTTCTTTATCAATTTGAGAGGCATATATATCTTGATTACTAGTTCTTCTATGATTAGAATATTTGGTTTTGGCTTTGTTTTCGAATCCTTCCTGATAATTAATCCAATCCTTAAAAGGCAAATCCTTCATCCACCAATGCTCAAACCCACAATGATTAGCCACTTGATCCATTATTAATTTAATTCCTTTTTCTCCAGCACTAGCTGCAAACTCGATATAATCTTCAATAGTGCCAAATCGCGGATCTACTTTGTAAAAGTCGGTCATTGCGTAACCATGATATGATCCTTGATACATATCATTGATCAATAGAGGGCAAGACCAAATGGCTGTAAATCCCATATCATCTATATAGTCTAAATGATCCGTAATACCTTTAATATCGCCACCATGTCTTGCATAATTATCCTGCCTATCTATTTTGGTTTCGTTTAAACCTTCAATAATGTCATTTGAATAATCACCATTTACAAAGCGATCTGGTGTTATAAGGTAGATAGCATCCGAGCTGTTAAACCCAATGAATTCATCAGAAATTTTTTTTCTACTCTTTAATTCGTATGTATGTACTTTTTCATCTCTGCGCTCATTTTTAAAAATAATGTCGAATTTTCCCGATTTTGCGATTTCAGATATGTTTAAATCAATAAATAAATAATTTGGACTTGTACCTTTATGAACTTTTACTATTGTAACTCCAGGATAAGAAATTTCCGGTGTCCAATTTTTAATATTCTCCTCCTTAACTAATAATTGCAGCTTAGAATTTTTTAATCCAACCCACCAATTGGGAGGTTCAACTCTTTCCAAAAAAGAATTTGATACTTTAACTTCACTATTTTTTATATTGCCTTCACTTTCTTTATGTTTACATGAAGCAATTAAAAGAACTAAAAAAACAATAAAAACATTTGTTATTGATTTCATAATATTAAATTTTTATCAAATTATTGGGTGTAATTGTTATTGGTATATCATTAACTAAAATTTGTAACTCTTCATTTCCTTCTAATTCAAAATTGGTTTCGTTTTGACAAACATTCACTTTTATAATTTGATTTCTGAAATTGATTTTAAAAGAATAAGATTTCCACTGCTTTGGAATTTTTGGTGAGAATGATAGCATATCATTTTTTACTCTCATACCGCCAAAACCTTCAACAATACTCATCCAAGTTCCAGCCATACTTGTTATATGTAGTCCTTCATCAACTTCATTATTATAATCGTCTAAATCTAATCGTGATGTGCGTAAATAAAACTTATAGGCTTGCTCCATTCTATCTAATTTTGATGCCTGAATACTATGCACACAAGGCGACAAAGAGGATTCATGAACTGTATATGGCTCATAAAAATCAAAATGACGTTGTAGTTCTTCTTGTGTAAAATCGTCTTCAAAAAAGTAGAAACCTTGCAAAACATCTGCTTGCTTTATATAAGGCGAGCGTAAAATCCTGTCCCAAGACCATTTTTGGTTTATTGGTCTTTGCGATTTATCTAAATTGGCTACAGTAATCAATTCTTTATCTAAAAAGCCATCTTGCTGTAAATACACCTTGTACTCATCAGAATACGGAAAATACATGTTGTCAGCGACATCTTTCCATGTATTTATTTCGGCTTTAGGCAATTTAGCTCTGTTCATAATTCTTGTATAATCAGTACTAAAATTATCTTCAATATTTTGAATATTTTCAATTGTATATTTAATACACCATTGAGCTAAATAATTTGTATAAAAATTATTATTTACATTATTTTCATATTCATTAGGTCCTGTAACACCAAGTATTACCCATTTTTCATTTTTAGTAGAATAGGTTGTTCTTTGTTGCCAAAAGCGAGCAATAGCAATTAGAACTTCAAGTCCCTTTTCTCTAATATAGCTATAATCTCCTGTAAAGCGTGTGTAGTTATAAATAGCAAATGCTATGGCTCCATTTCTATGAATTTCTTCGAATGTAATTTCCCATTCATTATGGCATTCTTCGCCATTCATGGTTACCATAGGATATAAAGCTGCTCCAGTATTAAACCCTAATTTTTCAGCATTTTCAATGGCTTTATTTAAATGATTATACCGATATGTTAAAAGGTTTCTTGCAACATACTTGTCTTTTGTAGCCATATAAAAAGGGATGCAATAGGCTTCGGTATCCCAGTAAGTGCTCCCTCCATATTTTTCACCAGTAAATCCTTTTGGACCAATATTTAATCTTGCATCTTTACCCAAATAGGTTTGATTTAATTGAAAAATGTTGAATCGAATACCTTGCTGTGCTTTTACGTCTCCATCTATAGTAATATCTGCCTTATCCCAAATTTTTGCCCATGACTTTTTTTGTTGTTCCAGAAGTTTATTAAACCCAATTGCTGATGCTTTTTTGAGCACACATTTTGAGGCTTCAATTAAATTTTCTTTATCATGATTTAGCGACACTGTATATCCACCAAACTTAGTAAGGGTTAAAGTCTCACCTTGTTTTACTTCATTTTCATATTGGAACTCAATATAATTAAAATAGGTATCTATTCTTTTTTCTTGTTCTAATACTTTTCCATTTAAAGATAATTGTGTTTCCATGGCTGTACACACATAAAAATGAGTTTTCATGGTATGCGATACTATAAAAGCATGGCCATCTTTATGATTTACACTTAAAGTGTTCCAAAATTTATCATCCCAATTGGTGTCTTCGTTAGTAATACCACAATCCAAGTATGGGCTGAAATTAACTTTAGCTGAAGTATTTAATGGTGTTATCGAATATTTAATTGCTCCCACTTCATCTAAATCTAAACTTAAAAAACGAAGTACTTCTACTTTGACCGTAATATTGTTTTGTAATGTAGCTTCAAAGGTTCTTTTGTACCAACCTTCTTGCATATTGAGTTCTCTTTTAAAATTCTTAATGGACTTACATTTAAATAAGTCTAATGGCTCATTATTTACAAAGACATTGATCCCAATCCAATTAGGTGCATTTAGTACTTTAGCAAAATACTCTGGATATCCGTTCTTCCACCAACCTACTCTTGTTTTATCTGGATAATATACTCCAGCTATGTAACTCCCTTGAAAAGTTGAACCTGAATATTGCTCTTCAAAATTGGCACGTTGCCCCATAGCTCCATTACCTAAACTGAACAAACTTTCAGAAGATTTAACTTGTTCTGCATCAAATCCTTCTTCAATTATGGACCAATTATTTGGTTTTATATAATCTTGATTCATTCTATTGTTTTCTTTTCTTCATTCATGATTCTGTCTAAAAATTTTGTATTTATTTCAGTAAAATCTTTAAATACAAAATCAGCTTCATTTAATATTGACGTATTGCCAATGCCTATACTAATCATATTAGCATTATTTGCAGCTTGAATTCCTGCAACCGAGTCTTCAAAAACAACACAATCTTCAGCCTGTATTTGTAAACCATTTGCTGCTTTTAAAAACACTTCTGGATTAGGTTTTGCTTTTGAAACATCATTCCCATCTACAATTATTTCAAATTGTTCAAATAGTTTAACTTTTTTTAATATTACTCTTGCATTTTTACTTGCCGACCCAAGAGCTATAACTTGTTGTTTGGCTGTCAAATAATCTAATATTTTTGTAACATCTTGAAGAGTTTCACTTTCATCCATCTTGTCTATATAAGTAAGGTAATCGTTATTTTTTCTTGCCATAAGTTCCATAAACTCATCATCTAAAAGGGTTTTATTTCCCCATTCTAGAATCTTTTCTAAAGAACGTGTTCTACTAATACCTTTTAAATGTTCGTTTTGTTCTTCGGAAAAATCTATACCAATACTGTTGGCTAATTTTTTCCATGCCAGATAATGGTACTTTGCTGTATCGACAATGACACCATCGAGGTCAAATATGAATCCTTTTTTATTCATTTTTTAAATGTCGTCTGCTTGATATGTTATTGCATTCTTATTTGTAATTAATAAATTACTTAACCCTGCAATAATTAAACTTATACCTGCTACAGTCATTGCATTTATGGTCTCTTCTCCTAATAATCCAGAAACAAAATTGATACCTCCAAGTGCTGCTATAATTTGCGGAATTACAATAAACATATTGAATATACCCATAAACATTCCCATTTTTTTAGGATCTACCGAACTTGATAACATTGCATATGGCATTGATAAAATACTTCCCCATGCAAGTCCTATTAGCACAAAACAGTATTTTAAATTATCTGGTGAAGTATAGTACATTAATAAGAAACCTAATCCACCAAGGATCAATGAAGCCATATGCACAAATTTTCGATTTATTCTTCTTCTTGAAGTGTAAAATGTTAGAAGAAGTGCAAATACCATTGATGATAGACCATAAACTCCCATTGCAGAACCTACCAAATTTGAGGATTCTTGAAATGCTGTATTTGCAGTATCAAAAGCTGCTTTTTGAATTGAATTAGTCATGTTGTACGTTGATTCAATTGGCATTGGTGTTTGGAATACATGCTCTGTAAGCGCAGGATTTGCCAAACTCCACATGGTGAAAAATGCAAACCATGAAAAAAATTGAATAACTCCTAACTTTTTCATTGTTAATGGCATATTCCCAATATTGTTTAATATATCTGGAATGAATTGATTTTTTTTTGCTTTTTCTCTTTCAAATTCTTCCATATCTTCTGGAGGATATTCCGAAGTTGTAAAAACGGTGTATAATACACTTACAAAAAACACAAAGGCTCCAATTGCAAAAGCTACTTTTACAGACATTGGAATAACACCTGAATCTGCCGAATTGCTTACTCCAAGTTTTGATACCATCCAAGGCAAATTACTTGCTATCCAAGTTCCTATTCCAATAATTAATGCTTGGACAACAAATCCGTAAGACCGTTGTGATTCTGGAAGTTTGTCAGCTACTAAAGCTCTAAACGGTTCCATAGAAATATTTATGGAAGCATCTAGAACCCATAAAAATCCTGCCGCTACCCAAAGCGCTGGAGAATGTGGTACAAAGAATAGAGCCAGAGAACTTAAAACAGCTCCAACTAAAAAGTAAGGTCTTCGTCGTCCCCATTTTACGCTCCAAGTACGATCACTCATATAACCAATTATTGGTTGAACCAATAATCCTGTTAATGGAGCAGCAATCCATAACATAGGAATATCTCCTTGATCTGCACCTAATGTTTGAAATATTCGAGACATGAATCCACCTTGTAAAGCAAATCCAAATTGAATTCCTAGAAAACCAAAACTCATGTTCCAAATTTCCCAAAAACCTAGTGTACGCTTTTGCATAATAGTACGTTTAAATTAATACTATTTGATAAGCGAAAAGACTTATCAAAACTTATGTGAGAAGTGAAAATATAAGTTTTGATTAGGTTGTAAAGATATAAAAGTTTTTAAATATTCAAAGTTTAATTTCTATTTCGTAGATTCTCTTTCAATAAGTTCGGTCTCAATAATCACTGTTTGGTAGTGCTCTTCTTCCTCTTCATTTTCTATATCAATCTCTAATTTATCAATCAACAATTCGGCTGATTTTTCGCCCATTTGTTGAGCATGTTGACTCACTGTTGTAAGTGATGGAGCAGCATGTTTTGACAACATACCATCAGTAAAGCAAATTACCTGAATATCTTCAGGAATCTTAAATCCTAGTTTTCTGGTTACACTCATAGCTGTTAGAGCATATAACTCGTTTACAGCAAAAATAGCATCTAAATCCTTATTTTTTTTGAATATCATCTCTATCTCTTCTTCCAATACTCCTAAATGATCTTCAGATATGAGTTTATCATCAACTTTTAAAATCAAACTTGAATTTGGAGATATTTCATTATCTTCTAATGCTTCTAAATATCCTTTTGTTCGTAATCTGCCAACACTAACATAATCTTTAGTTGTTAATATAGCTATTTTTTTACAGCCTACCGAAATTAATTTTTCAACCGCTTTTTTGGCTCCAATTAAATCATCTACAATTACTTTATCACAACTAACTTCATTAACAACTCTATCAAACATTACAATAGGTATTCCCTGATTTATAGATTCTATAAAATGATGATAATCCTGCTGTCGCATAGTTTCTTTGGCAATAGATAAAATAAACCCATCTATACTACCATTAGCTAACATTTCCATATTAATAACTTCAGTATCAAAAGATTCATTAGACAAAGCAACAATAACATTATAGCCTCTCTTGTTTGCCTCCATTTCAATACCTCTAATAACCTTTGAGAAAAAATAATCTACTATTTCTGGAATAATAACACCAATTGTTTTTGTCTTACGATTTTTTAAGCTTAAAGCTATATTGTTAGGTTTATAATTATAAAGTTTAGCGAAAGCTTGAACTTTTTCTCTAGTGTCTTCGCTAATTTCTTTACTGTTTCTTAATGCTTTAGAAACAGTTGAAATTGATACATCTAATTCTCTTGCAATTTGTTTTAATGTTACTTTTCTTTTCATTTATTATTTAAGCATTAACGTATAGACAATAAAGATATCACTTTATTATTTGTAGGTTATATTTACTAGGATTGTAGTTGTAATCTCGAAAAATTAAAAAAGTTTTCAACACGAAAACGTTTGCGTAAAAAATCACTTTGTTTACTATTGAGCCTTTTCTTAAAATTTATTTAGATTTAACCTCGAGAAGTGGAAATATAACAAACTTTAATTAAACTAATTTAATAGTATTGTATGAAAACAACTTTAAATAGCTTACTGTTTATACTGTTTTTTTTGCCTGCAATAATTTTTGCACAAACAACTGTAACAGGAACAGTAACAGAGAAATCATCATCTCAACCACTTCCTGGAGTAAATGTTCTTATTAAAGGAACTACTCAAGGAACTTCTACAGATTTTGATGGTAATTATCAAATTACCGCTAACAATGGAGACGTCATTGTTTTTTCTTATATTGGATATAGAACATTAGAGATAACCTATACCGGACAAAGTCCTTTAGATGCTCAATTAGTAGAAGATGCTGCTCAATTAGACGAAATTGTAATTATTGGTTATGGTGGTGTTAAAAAAGAAGATCTAACAGGAACTGTAGATTTAATAACTTCGGAAGACTTTAATAAAGGTCCTGTTGTATCAGCTGAACAGCTTATTAGTGGAAAAATAGCAGGTGTATCAGTAACTGCAGGTGGTGGAGCTCCTGGTGAAGGATCAGAAATTAATATTAGAGGGCTTGGTTCTATATCATTAATCAGTACACCATTGTATGTTGTTGATGGTTTGCCATTAGGTCATGAAACTGTTGGTGGAGCAAGAAACCCGTTGAACTTAATTAATCCTAACGATATAGAAAGTATAGTAGTATTAAAAGATGCTTCAGCAGCGGCTATTTATGGATCTAGAGCTGCAAATGGAGTCATCATTATTACTACAAAAAAAGGGAAAGACAGAGAATTTAAATTCAACCTTAATTCATCAATGACTTTTGACAATCCTATTGATAAAGTAGATTTGCTGTCTGCAGGACAATTTAGAAGTCTTATTAATTCAACTGGTGATGCCGATGCTATAGCTAGATTAGGAAGCTCAAACACAGATTGGCAAGACGCCATTTATGTTGATGCAGTAGGTACTGATCATGCCTTTAGTGCTTTAGGTAGTGCTTGGGGTGTGCCAATGAGAGCATCTGTTGGATTCTCTGATAGAAGTGGAAATTTAGATCGTGATAATTTTAAACGTACAACGGCTTCATTGAGTTTAACTCCAAATATTTTAGATGATCATCTAAAAATAGAATTAAATGCAAAGGGCATGTACACCGAAAATTTCTTTGCAAACAGAGGGGCCATAGGTAATGCGGTTAACTTTGATCCGACCCAATCCATTTTTGATTTTAATAATCCTTTATTAGATAAATTTGGTGGATATTATTCATGGATTGATTCAACCACAGGTTATCAATTAAATTTAGCTCCAACTAATCCTCGAGCTTTAATAGATTTAGTTGATAATACATCTGAAGTACGACGATTTGTCGGTAATTTA
Organism: Flavobacteriaceae bacterium; assembly: GCA_965250265.1. GTDB lineage: Bacteria > Bacteroidota > Bacteroidia > Flavobacteriales > Flavobacteriaceae > PRS1. Next base: position 311,700 of record CBDFNO010000015.1, read on the forward strand.
AAATTTGATTATAAATTGCACTTTTTCCCAGATATTACAGCAACTATTAATTTAGGTTATGACATTGCAAATAGTGGTGGAAGGTCAATTACTTCAAATCTAATGCCGACTTCGAATCCTGAATTTTCAGGTTCAATAGATAATTATGGAAATGAAGCAACTAACAAATTATTTGATGCATATTTAACTTATAATAAGACTATTAATGACATCCATAATATAACTGCAGTTGTAGGACACTCTTATCAATATTTTAAAAGATATGACAGAAATTTTTCTACCGATTTTACAACAGGTATTTCATCAGGAGCTGGAATAAACGCCAATGAAAGTGTTCTATTATCATATTTTGGTAGACTAAACTACGATTACGATGGTAAATATTTGCTAACTGCAACTTTAAGAGCAGATGCATCGTCTAAATTAAATCCTAACGACCAATGGGGATATTTTCCTTCCGCAGCATTAGCCTGGAACGTTCATAATGAAGATTTTATGGCTGATTCGTTTATTAATCAGTTAAAATTACGCTTTGGTTATGGTCAAGTAGGTAATGTTAACGGATTAGGAGATTATCTTTTCTTAACAAGATATACTGGGAGTCAAGATAGTGCAGATTATCAATTTGGAGACGGGTTTTTCCAAACTTTCAGACCAGATCCAATTAATGAAGATTTACGTTGGGAAATAGGTGAAACAATGAATATAGGATTAGATTATAGCTTATTTGATAGTAGAATATCAGGTTCAGTAAACGTTTACAAAAAAGAGACTAAAGATTTAATAGCTTTCGCTAACATTGATCCATTTACAAACTTTGGAAGTAAAATAAATAAAAATATTGGGGATATGGAAAACAAAGGTGTTGAATTTTCCATAAATGTTATTCCTGTACAAACTGAAGATGTCGAGTGGAGCATAAGTTATAATGTTGCATTTAACGAAAATAAGGTTACAAAACTTCCTTTTGATCAACCAACCGGAGGTATTAGTGGTGGTGTAGGTAATAACATTCAAGTTCATCAAGAGGGTGAATCACCGTTTAGTTTTTTAGTCTATGCACAAGTTTATGATACTGATGGTAATCCTATTGAAGGTTCTTTTGTAGATAGAAATGGAGATAATATTATAAATAATGATGATAGGTATATCTACAAAGATCCTTATGCCGATGTAATTATGGGTTTAAATACAAATCTTACTGTTAAAAATTGGGATTTAGCTGTAGTAACAAGGGCTAACATAGGTAATTATGCCTATAATAATGTCGCTTCAAGTAATGGATCTTTTAGTAGATTAACAGATAATGGAATACTGTATAACCAACATGCAAATCTTTTAAATACAGGCTTTATTGCACAAACAGAACAAAGCTTATTAAGTGATTTATATATAGAAGAAGCCTCTTTTTTCAAAATAGATAATATCACCTTAGGATATAGTTTGCCTGAAAATACTTTTGAGAATTTGAGTTTAAGATTCTATGGATCTGTACAAAATGTAACCACAGTTACCAATTATAATGGATTAGATCCAGAAATAGCACGTGGAATAGACAATAGTTTTTATCCTAGGCCAAGGACTTTTGTTTTTGGTGTTAATATAGATTTTTAATAAAAAATTAGAAAAATGAAAAATAAAATTAAGAGTATTATTTTTATTGTAACTGTCTCGTTTTTTATGACCTCATGTCATGACGATTTAAATCTATCGCCAATAGATCCTGACAGTTTTACTCAAGAAGATGTATTTGCAGATGTAGCATCTGCCAAAGGCGGTTTAGCTAAACTTTACTCATCTTTAGCACTTACTGGACAAAATGGTCCTGATGGAGATCCTGATATTGCTGATATTGATGAAGGTTTCTCTCAGTTTTCGAGAATGTTGTTTAACCTTAACGAGTTAACTACAGATCATGCAGTAGTTGGCTGGGGAGACCCAGGTTTACCAAATTTACATGCTATGACTTGGTCTGGTGGTAACGACTTTGTTGAAGCCATGTATTCTCGATTAGCACAGGAAATAAGTTTCACGAATTCATTTATTGCAAATGCAGAAGCTTTAGCTGATAATCCTGATGTACAACTTTTTATTGCTGAAGCGAAATTTTTAAGAGCCTATGCCTATTATAATCTTATGGATTTATATGCAAATGTACCTTTACTAACAGAAATTTCAACAGATCTTCCTCAACAAAGTAGTAGAGCAGATATATTTGCCTTTATAGAATCTGAATTATTAGGAATTCAAGATCAATTAGTAGCAAGTGGATCTAATGAGTATGGTCGTGTGGATGAAGTCGCAGCATGGGCTTTATTATCACGATTATACTTAAATGCCGAAGTTTGGACAGGTACAGCTAGATATAGTGAAGCTGTAACATTCTCTAATAATGTTATGAATTCTTCATATACTATTAATACTAATGATGCAAATAGCAATGGTACTGCTTATGACGAATTATTCTTAGCAGATAACAATACCAATGGCGCACAAAATGAATTTATTTTTGCTTTAAATTTCGATGGTCTATACTCACGAACTTGGGGAGGCACAACATTTTTAGTTCATGGTGCCATTGGAGGTTCTATGAATCCAACTGAGTTTGGAGTTAATGGTGGTTGGGCAGGTTATCGGACAACCAAAAATTTAGTTAATCAATTTAATATAGATATAATTGACACTGATGTTTTAAATAATGGACTAGGAGGAACATTATCAGATTGGGGTCTTGTTGGAGATGCTACAGTTAATGCATGGAATGGTCCAGATATGGAAATGTATGAAACCGGAACCAATCAATATGCTCTTTACGCAAATTTAACATCTGGAGAACTAAAATTTAGATTTGATGAGGATTGGGGAGTTAATTTTGGAGATGATGATACCGATGGAACATTAGATGATGGAGGTGCCAATATACCTATTGAAAATTCTGGACTATATCTAGTTTCACTCGATTTAGATGCTTTAACATATACCATTGAAGTTATTCAATCTTTAGATCAAAGAGGTCAGTTCCACTCTGACGGGCAAAGTTTAGAGATTGAAGTTATTCCTCGATTTAATAATGGTTATGCAGTAGCAAAATTTAGAAATGTAGATTCTAATGGTAATGCTGGTAGTGACACAAGCGGAAATATGGTTGATACCGATTTACCATTAATACGTTTAGCCGAAATTTATTTAAACTATGTTGAAGCAAGCCTAAGAGGTGGTGGTGGCGATTTAAGTCTGGCTACTTCTAAAATAAACGAGTTAAGACAACGTGCTTATGGCTCAAGTGCGGGTAATATTACTAGTGGCGATTTAACTTTAGATTTCGTTCTAAATGAGCGTTCCAGAGAATTACATTGGGAAGGGCAAAGGCGTACCGATTTAGTTCGTTACAATTATTTTACTACTAACAATTATTTATGGCCTTTTAAAGGAGATATTACTAACGGAGCATCCGTTGATGCCTTTAGAAATGTTTACCCTATACCAGATAATGTACTATCGACCAATCCTAATCTTACTCAAAACGAAGGGTATTAAAAATTAAAAACTAGAAAAAATGAAAAAAATAACAATTTTAGCATTACTAATTTTAGCCGCAGTTGGCTTTAATTCTTGTGAAGATGATGACGTTTTAGAATTTGTAGCACAAGCACCTGAAGAACTATCTTTCACAAACGAATTTTCAAGCGAGTATGTATTAACAACGGCAACTTCAAGTAATTTAGGAGAACGTTTTACTTGGAACAGTGCATCTTTTGAAGTGCCTACAGTTGTGTCCTACGATTTACAAAAATCTGTTTCAGGTGATTTTTCTGATATGGAAGTAGTAGGAACGACAACAGGAAATGAATTAGCTGTTACAATAAGAAATTTACTAACCTATGCCGATGAAGCGGGTTTAGATAACGATCCTAATACTGAAGAACCAAATACAGGAGATGTCTTTTTTAGAATTAGAGCATATGTAGGTGATAATTCAGGGCCAGATGTTTTATCAGGAATTCAAGTTTTAATACTTGTTTTACCAGAAGCCACACTTGAAGGTCCTTCGGCTTCAATTGCTAGTTTGGGTGTAGTAGGCTCTGGATATAATGATTGGGGAGCTTATGCAGATGGTTTTTTCTATACTACAGATCAACCTGATGTTTTTGTATCATACGTGACACTTTTTGATGGTGAAATAAAATTTAGATTAGATAATGATTGGGGTGTTAATTATGGTGATACTGGAGCAGATGGCACATTAGAACAAAATGGTGATAATATTGCTGTTACTGCTGGAAATTATAAAATTACTGTCGATCTTGCTGGTGGCACATATACAATGGAAGAATTCTCTTGGGGAGTTGTAGGCTCTGCATACAACGATTGGGGAGCAACTCCTGATGGGAAATTCTTTTATGACTATACAACTGACACCTTTAAAGTCGGTATTAAATTACTAGATGGAGAATTTAAGATACGATTTAATAATGATTGGGCTGTTAATTTTGGAGATACTGGTGCAGATGGAACTTTAGATGATGGAGGTGATAATATTGCTGTTAGTGCAGGATTCTATGCCATATCTATCAATATGAATGACATGACTTATACTATGGAAACTGCAGACCTTTGGGGTGTTGTAGGCTCTGGTTATAACGATTGGGGAGCTACTCCAGACTTTACATTTACTCAAGTTAATCCTGATGTTTGGATTGCAGAAGTTGTAACACTTCTTGACGGAGAAATTAAATTCCGTATCAATGAAGATTGGGGTGTTAATGTTGGAGATACAGGAGCAGATGGGACATTGGATGATGGTGGTGATAATATTGCGGTCACAGCAGGTAATGCCAGAATATGGATTGACATTGTAAACAACACATATACTATCAATCAATAAAAGTTCATATTACAAATTGAATTAGTAAAACTAAAGGGTTGTGTCTTAATTGAACAACCCTTTTTTTAAATAATAATTATGAAAAAAATTATCTTCTTATTAATATGGTTTCCTTTTATATTATTTTCACAAGTAACTATTTCACCAACACCTTTTGATGTAAACCAATCTATAACAATTACAGTTGATATTAATAGTAGTGCTACAGACTGTAATGACTTTAGTAATCCTACAAAAGTATATATGCACTCTGGTATAGGTGATAATTTTAATGCTTGGGGATTTAATGTTGTTGGCAATTGGGGGCAAGATGATGGTGTTGGTGAAATGACAAATAATAATGATGGCACCTGGAGTATTACCATTATACCCGAAACGTATTATAGTTTAAATGCAACTCAAGCAAGCAATGCTACTCAAATGGGAGTGGTATTTAGAAATGAAAATGGCTCTCAAGAACTTAAAGATAATGGCTGTATTGACTTCTTTTTTAATGTAGGTAGTTTTCAATTAAACTTAACTTCTCCAATTCAAAGTCTTACAATATTAACTTCAGGACAAACATTAGCTATAACCGCAACTACTTCTCTTTCCGCTGATTTTGTATTAAAAGCAAATGGTACTACAATAAATACATTAAGCAATACAACTTCATATAGTTTTAATCATGTAGTAACAGAAAATACTGGTTATAGTTTAGAAGCTACCAATAATAGTGAAACGATTTCAGAAACTTTTCAAGCAATTGTTACAATCACAGAACAAACTATCCCAGCTGGAATGAAAGACGGAATAAATTTCGACCCAAACGATAATACAAAGGCAACATTGGTTTTATATGCTCCTAATAAAGATGTTGTTCATGTAATTGGTGATTTTAATAACTGGCAAATAAACAATAACTATTTATTGAAAAAAGATACACCAAACGATCGCTTTTGGATAGAACTTACTGGTTTAACTACACAAACAAATCATATGTACCAGTACTTAATAGACGGAGCTATAAATATTGCTGATCCCTACTCAACAACTATTTTAGATGAATCTAATGATGGCTTTATCAATGCTACAACATATCCTAATTTACCTATTTATCCTACAGGTCAAACTAATCATGCTGTTACTTTATTAAGAACAGGTGATACTCCTTTTATTTGGCAGACAACAAATTTTCAGCCTCCCACAAAGACCGATTTGATAATTTATGAATTATTGATTAGAGATTTTGATGAATTACATAGTTTTGATGCTGTTAAAGCTAGATTAGATTACTTACAAGGTCTAGGTGTTAATGCTATTGAGTTTATGCCTGTAAGTGAATTTGATGGTAATGAATCTTGGGGTTATAACCCTTCTTTCCATATGGCATTAGATAAATATTATGGAACACCAACTGCATTTAAACAATTTATTGATGAATGCCATAGCAGAGGAATCGCTGTTATTTTAGATATTGTTTATAATCATGCCACAGGTCAAAATTCATTTTATAGAATGTGGAATACAGACAATGGAGGTTATGGTGGTCAAGCCAGTGCTGAAAATCCATTTTTTAATCCTGTAGCTACTCATTCATATAGTGTATTCAATGATTTTAATCACAGCCAACAAGCTACAAAAGATTATGTAAAACGGACGACACAATATTGGATTGATGAATACAACATTGATGGTTTTAGATGGGATTTAACCAAAGGATTTACTCAAAATTGTACACCTGATGATGAAAATTGTACAGGCTCTTATCAAGCTGATAGAGTTGCTGTTTTAAAAGAATATGCAGATTATCAATGGGAAGTAGATTCTGATTTTTATATAATATTTGAACATTTAGGTGGTAACACCGAAGAAACTGAATGGGTTGATTATCGTTTAAGTGAAGGCAAAGGCATTATGGTTTGGAGTAACCACAATTCTACCTATAATGAAGCAACTATGGGTTATCATGATAGTGGAAAATCTGATTTTTCTTGGATATCATATCTAAATAGAGGGTGGGCAGTTCCTGCAAATGTAAGCTATATGGAAAGCCATGATGAAGAGCGCTTAATGTTTAAAAATTTGCAGTTTGGTAATTCTAGTGGAAGTTATGATATAACTAATCTTTCAACTGCTTTAGATAGAATAGAACTCGCTGGGGCATTTTATTTTACTGTCCCTGGGCCAAAAATGATATGGCAGTTTGGCGAATTAGGATATGACATAAGCATAGACGATCCTTGTAGAATATGTAATAAACCTATCCTATGGAATTATTTTGATATGCCTGATAGAAAAGCTGTTTATGATATCTGGTCCATCATGATTGACTTAAAACTTAATGAACCTATTTTTCAAGCTTCAAATTTTAGCCTTGATGTAGGAAGTTCAAATGGGTTAAAAACAATCCATCTTACACTTGCAAGTGCAGCAACCGACGAAATAAAACATGTAACCATTATTGGAAATTTTGGTGTGGTTCCTCAAGACATTACGCCAAACTTTCAAGAAACAGGAGATTGGTATGAATTTTTAAATGGTAATTTAATACATACTGTAACAAATATTACTGACATGATATCTTTAGAACCTGGTGAATTCAAGATTTTTGGAAACAACCCAACCAGTTTGTTGCCAAACAATAATATAATTGATGAAGATAATGACGGTGTTGCCGATGCGGACGATCTTTGTCCTAACACACCAACAAATACAACCGTAGACGTAGATGGTTGCGAAGTTTTTACATTGCCTACCAACAATTTTGCTTTACAAATAAGCAGCGAAACATGCCGCAGTAGCAATAACGGAAGCATAAGTATTATAGCTATTGAAAATTTAAATTATACAATAGCTATTATTGGTAATGATGCAAATCTAACAGATTCTTTTACTACCGATTACATAGCAAATAATTTAAAGGCAGGTGACTATTCTGTATGTATTACAATAGAGGGGCAATCTGAATACGAACAATGTTTTAATATCACCATTACAGAACCTGAAGACCTTTCTGTATTTTCAAGAGTTAATAACTCAGCAGGAAGAGTTTCACTTGATTTAAGTGGTAGCTCTTCTTATAAGATTAAATTAAACGATGTATTAATAGAAACTTCAAATTCTGAAATAGAATTAAATCTCAAAGTTGGCGAAAATGTTTTAACCGTTGAAGGTGAAAAAATATGTCAGGGTATTTATGAAGAAATTATTTTTTACAGTCCGAAAATGATTGTATTTCCTAACCCTGTCAATACAGATGTTCTATCAGTTATTTTAGGTTCTCATGGAACAACTCAAGCTCAAGTAAGTTTATATACCATTTTGGGAGAACTTGTTTACAATAAAGTTTTGATACCAGAAAATAATTTGATACGTCTTGATTTTTCAGCATATGCAAAAGGTATGTATTTACTAAATGTTATAACTGATAAAGACAACAAAATTTTTAAAGTAATAAAGTAATAAAGTAATAATGAAGATAAAAACATTAAAGAATAAAATATTATACATAGGTGTATTAGCGATTTTGAGTTGTAGTAGCGGTGGTGGAAATGATGATGATCCTGTACCTCCACCTTCAGTCAATCCTCCAACGGCTTCATTATTAGAATTTCCATTAATAAATTCTGAATGTACTGAAGGAACTAATATAACATCTACTGAAAGTACAATAACGTTTAATTGGGCTAATGCTAATAATACAGATTCATATCAATTGGTACTCAAAAATTTGGAAAGTCAAACGATAACTAATTATAATAGTAATATTTCAGAAGTTAATATAACTGTCACAAGAGGCACACCTTTTTCATGGTATGTGATTTCTAAAAGTAATAGTACCATACAAACTGCCACAAGTGTTACGTGGAAATTTTATAATGCTGGTGTTGCAGCAAATTCTTATGCACCATTCCCTGCTGAACTTGTAAGCCCTGTTATGGGGACGGCATTAAATGCAGCTACAACCAGTATCACGCTAGAATGGTCAGGTAGTGATGTAGATTCAGATATTATAGAATACGATGTCTTTTTTGGAGTAGAAAATCCACCAATAACAAACCAAGGTAATACTGCTTTATCAAATATGGCTGTTAATGTAACTTCAGGAAATACTTATTATTGGAGAGTCGTTACAAAAGATAGTCAAAATAATACCTCAAATTCAGAAATTTTTCAGTTTAAGATTAACTAGTATAATTTAATCTTCTTATTCTAAACTCACCTTAACAATACCTATTCCATGTTTATCTTCCAACTCATTATGAGGAATTTCAGGGCCAATAGAAAACTGAATACTTTCAATTCTATTAATATCAAAATCAGAATTAATGTTATGCTCTAAATAGTATGGTAAAAAACTAGGATATGGTCTTGGAAGCGTTACAGTTTTAACAAGTTTTAAATCTTTAATATTTATCTTATATTCTTTTAGTTCTGTACCAATCTCTAAAACTTTTCCAAAAGATGATCCATCATCTAATACAAAGGCAATTTGAAGCTTGCAAGGCTTATTATTTAAAGCTCTCCCATAAAAAGCAATGTTTTCCTTTGTAGAAAGATCTGACCTTCTTCCCTCTATCTTGTCAAGTATAAAATGCTTAAAAGAATAATCATATATAGGTTTAGCGTTAAGATTTTCATTGTCAGGTACAAATAATTTTTCAATATTCATTTGGTATTCAGCTTCATCTTTATTTTCAGTAGGAACCAATCTGAATGTGTTTCTCCATTTTCTAATTAACAAATCTGTGTCATCAATAGCATCAAATAAATAAATTGGATTAGATTTTGGAATTACTGTTATTTTATAAGTACTTCTATCGTAAAAATCCCATTCAAAAGGCCGTCCCACACCAGCAGCAGGATAAGTGATAAAATTGTCTTCATCAGTTTTTACTATAATATTATAATTGAAAAATCCTTTAACTACTTTATCTGAAGGAATTATTGCAGTGTAATTATATGCACTTGTTTTAATCATGTCAATTGATATTCTCTGAAAACCTGAAAATCCAACAACTTGAATTTGTTTAGGGTTTTGTGGAGCAACAAATTGTACCTTCAATGTTAATTCAGAGTTTTCAGATACTTCATCAATTACTTCATGCTTGAACCAAGATTTGTTAACTGTTGATTTTGGCGCATAAAAATCTTTTAGTTTATTCATGCCAAAAGCATCATTTGGCTTCCAATATTTATGGACCCCTTTTTTACTAATAATATATGTGCCTGGCCTAATAGTAAATGAAGTATTTGTTACTGTTGTCGAAAAGCTATTTTCATCATTAATAGCTTCAATATTAAACTCCGTTCCTAAATTTTTTAGATTAATTGTCATGTTATGTGTTTCCCATTTAATAACTCCTACCGTTTTTTTTGGACTATTCCGTCCAAAGGGATTATCAACCCAAACAGCATCTGGCATCACTTCTAATCGCCAAACTCCCGTAGCAATTTTATCTATAAAATAAGCTCCAGTTCCATCATATTTAACTATTGATGAATTTCCTGAACCAGCTATTTCTTTTAAGTCTTTTTCACTTTTTGGAATACTATTGGTTGTATTTGTGTAAAAGAATTTTTCTTCAGAATTATATTCAGCCAAATCATTTTCATAATCAACTCTAAAATTTCCAAATGCGGTGTTCTGAGGATACATTCCATGATTAGAATACATTGGAATCTCATGAAATATTTCTGAACATATCTTTAAACTTAATGCTTTTTGTGGTGTATAAGACAAATTCATATAATGTGTATTATATTCGGTATTTGTAGAAGACAAATAAGTTGGGTCATATGCAAAATGAGTTGCAATTTGAATACCTGCCGTTCTAAAACTTCTTGCCATTGCTGGATATATGTACGATCTACCAACATCGGCAGCATCAAATTCATATACCATTTTTGCTCCTTTATATGCTTTTATAGTTTCATTAAAAGGGATATGATAATCATTTACATTTGGCAAGAAATTTCCAGATAATTCTCGTTGATATCCCAATCCTGTTGGATACCACTGAAAAGTTCCTCCTTGTACTTTTCCCTTAAAATAAGCATCTGCAAAATGTACTCCATGACTCATATTATAAAAAATAGGTTTTGCGGTTCCCGTTTTACGCATGGCATCAGTCATACCTTTAACGAATTTTGTCACAATATCTGCTTCACCTCTATGATGGGGTTCATTACTAACTTCAAAAGCTATCATGTTTGGTTCATCCTTGTATGCAACACTTGTATATGGATTTACATGATTTAAAAACTGCTCTAAATAATTTTGTTGCGCTTTAATAGCATCTGGATTTGTTAGTGATTCTCCTTTTCCATATTTGTGAGAAAAACCTGGAGTGTCCTCATCAGGTTCTGGCCAACCATTACCCCAAAAAGCGATTGGTGTAATTACGAAATTAATGTCCTTATCAATCAGTTTTTTTAGTAGATAATCAAACGCATCCAAATGCTCGTTTTCAATAAGATTTCCTAAACTGTCACTAATTTCGGTATCCCAAACATGAATGCGATATAAATCAAATCCAAGGCGAGAAAAATGATAGACATCATTATCAATTTCTTTTTTGGGATCAATACCAAGACGTTTTGCACTACGATAAGCGTGAGCAAACGGCACAGTATAATTTACCCCAAATCCTTGCACTTCTTCATTAGAATTCACCCAACGCATAACGCCCATCTCATCAACATAAACATTATCTATTGCGTTACCTTCTTGTGCAAGTAAACTTGCAATGGAAAGAATAAACGTAAGTAATAACACTATTGAAAATCGTTTATTCATGAGCGCTCTTAGAACTCTATTTGATTTCATTAATTAAATATTATAACTGTTCCTTTATTAAAGACAAAACTTACATAACAAATATAACTAACCATGAGTGAAATTAAGATTTTTAAAATAAACGATAAAAAGGTTTCAACAATTGTTGAAACCTTTTTAATTTGTGCGGCTGAAGGGAGTCGAACCCCCACACCTTTCGGCACTAGATCCTAAGTCTAGCGTGTCTACCAATTCCACCACAGCCGCAAAATTGTGCCTGCAAATATAAGCAATAGTTTGAATATTCAAACCGACGTATTCAGGAATTTATTATTTGCTTTTTTGTACTTTTGAATAAAATCTAAGTGCTCTCATGAAAAACATACAATTATACATAAATCAACATAAAGATAGATTCTTAAACGAATTAATTGAGCTATTAAAAATTCCTTCAATAAGTGCAGATTCTGCTTACAAAAATGACATATTAAAAACTGCTGAAGCTGTTAAAACAAGTCTGCAAAATGCTGGTTGCGATATTGTAGAAGTTTGTGAAACTGAAGGAAATCCAATAGTTTATGGTGAGAAATTTACCGATCAAAACTTACCAACTATTTTAGTTTATGGACATTATGATGTTCAACCAGCTGATCCATTGGAATTATGGGATTCTTCTCCTTTTGAACCAATTATCAAGACCACAGACTTACATCCGGAAGGCGCCATTTTTGCTCGTGGAGCCTGCGATGATAAAGGGCAAATGTATATGCATGTAAAAGCTCTGGAATTCATGACAGTAACAAACCAATTACCTTGTAATGTTAAATTTATGATCGAGGGTGAAGAAGAAGTTGGAAGCTCTAGCCTTTCAGCTTTTGTAAAAGAAAACCAAGGAAAATTAAGAAACGATGTTATTCTTATTTCAGATACAGGAATGATAGCCAATAATATTCCTTCAATTACAACCGGATTACGCGGATTAAGTTATGTTGAAGTTGAGATTACTGGTCCAAACAGAGATTTACATTCTGGTTTATATGGAGGTGCCGTAGCAAACCCTATAAATATTCTCACGAAAATGATTGCGTCCTTACATGATGAAAATAACCATATTACAATTCCTGGATTTTATGATAAGGTAGAAAATCTTTCACAAGAAGAGCGTGCTGATATGGCAAAGGCACCTTTTTCTTTAGATGATTATAAAGCTGCTTTAAATATTGATGCTGTTTATGGAGAAGAAGGTTATACTACCAATGAGCGAAATTCAATAAGGCCAACTTTAGATGTCAACGGAATTTGGGGAGGTTATACAGGAGAAGGTGCAAAAACGGTTATTGCAAGTAAAGCTTATGCGAAAATTTCTATGCGATTAGTACCTCATCAAGATTGGATTGAAATTACTAAATTATTTACAACACATTTTGAAAATATTGCTCCAAAAGGTGTTACAGTAAAAGTCACACCTCATCATGGTGGACAAGGCTATGTTACTCCTACAAATAGCCTTGGTTATCAGGCCGCAAGTAAAGCCTATCAAGAAACCTTTGGCAAAACACCTATTCCGCAACGTAGTGGAGGTAGTATTCCAATTGTAGCTTTATTTGAAGAAGAATTAAAAAGCAAAACCATTTTAATGGGTTTTGGATTAGATAGTGATGCTATACATTCTCCAAACGAACATTTTGGTGTTTTCAATTTTTTAAAAGGCATTGAAACTATTCCATTGTTCTTTAAATATTTTACAGAGCTTTCTAAATAACTATATGTGAATGAAAATTCAAATAATAGAAAAATATAAAAACTGGATTGGCTTAAAAATAAATTCTCCGCTTCATAAAGGGAAAAATAAAAATTACGTTTTTATTCATATAAATAAAACTGCTGGAACAAGTATCATTGATGTTATTGGAAAGCCTTTTAGAAAACACCTTACTGTAAAAGAAGTTATTAAGGTAATTGGTCAAAAAAAATGGGATAAGGCATATAAATTTACTGTAATTAGAAACCCTTGGGATAAAGTTTTTTCTCAATATAAGCATCATTTTAATATGAAAGACAAAGAAACAGTTAAAAAAAAAATTGACTTTAAAGATTGGGTAGCTTGTACATATGGAGAGCCCAAGAACAAAATATACTATAAAAGACCACAGATGTTTTTACCAAACGTAGAATGGCTTAAAAATTATGAAGGGAAAATAGATGTTGACAAAATTATTAGATACGAAAATCTAAATGAAGGAATTAATGGCGTTTTTAAAACTTTGGAAATAGACCACGAATTGCCACATCTTAATAGTACTTATAAAACCAATTATAGAGATTTTTATGATGATGAGACTAAACAAATTATTTCAGATTGGTTTCATGAAGATATTAAAGAATTTGGGTACACGTTTTAAGAATGAACCTGTTATTTCAAAAGTAATTAATAACCCTCCAATAAATGTATGCAAAGCTTTCAAAATAAATGAAGTATTCACATCTCAGGCATCTACTTGAACTTAACTTAGCTACAATTTTTATAAGCACTTCGGGAGCTTTAGGAAAGTTTATTGAAATGCCAACACCAGTAATAATTTGGTGGAGATGCTCTTTAGCAATTCTGTTTTTATATGCTTTTATCAAATTTAAAAGAATCCGTTTTAAGCTCCATAACAAAAAAGATTTGCCCTTAATTATTATTAGTGCATTATTAACAGGTGCTCATTGGATCACTTATTTTTATGCTTTAAAACTTTCGAATGTTGCTCTTGGAATGTTATCTTTATTTGCATATCCGGTAATTACAGCACTATTAGAGCCTTTATTTATTAAAGTAAAATTCGACCCAGTTCATCTTGTTTTAGGAGCAATGGTTTTACTCGGAATTTATATCCTTGCACCAGAATTTAATCTTGAAAGTTCACATGTAAAAGGAGTTTTATTAGGCCTATTATCTGCAGTATGTTATGCAGTGCGTATTTTAATTTCAAAACAGTTAGTAAGCCACTATAATGGTACAGTGCTAATGTTTTATCAATTATTCATTCTAACTGTAGTTTTGCTACCAGTCCTACTTTTTATGGATACTTCAGGAATAACAACACAACTTCCATATGTAATTGTTTTAGCGCTTGTAACTACTGCCATAGGTCATACGATGCTCGTTCGTAGCCTCAAACATTTTAAAGCAAGTACTGCAAGTATAATTAGTAGTGCACAACCCGTTTTTGGAATTATTATCGCTTATCTATTTTTGAACGAAATACCAACTTCTAATACATTAATAGGAGGATCATTAATTATAGCTACTGTATTTTTTGAAAGCTTGCGTTCTTCAAAGAAAACAGTAACTTGATCTATATTTTCTTGACATATTTTGTAATGATGACGATTTGGGTAGGGCCAACTTTACCTTCAATATATTCAGCATTATCTCTATCTAATGAAATTCGTCGTACTGCTGTGCCTTGTTTTGCAACCATACTTGAGCCTTTTACTTTTAAATCCTTTATTAATACTACAGAATCTCCTGCTTGTAATACGACTCCGTTAACATCTCTATGAGTTACTTTATCACTTTCATCTTCTCCTTCTCCAGTTGCTTCAGCCCAATTTAAAGTCTCTTCATCCAGATACAACATGTCCAACAAATCTTGTGGCCATCCTTCAGCTTTTAAACGATTAAGCATTCTCCAGGAAACAACTTGAACTACGGGTAAGACACTCCACATACTATCGTTTAAACAACGCCAATGGTTTGCATCCACTGTATCTGGATTTTCAATCTGGTTTATGCAAGTTTCACAAGCAAGCAAACTATCTTCTTCATTTCCTTTAGATTTTGGTGGCACTTCATATACTTTTAATAGTTCTTCGGAAGCACATAATTCACATTTTGATTCGCTACGTTGTTGTAATTTCTTTTCCAGACTCATTTTCCATATTTAGTTGGCAAATGTAATTTTATTCAATCCTATCTGCAAATTTATCTTTTCGTTAACATTATTTACAACTCTACATTTGTAGAATTAAAATATTTGTTCTATGTTTGTAGAGTAAATAATTTTTTGAAAAGAATAAAAGATGAAATTATCAAAAACCGAAGAGCAATTAATGCAGCATCTGTGGAAGCTTGAGACAGCATTTATGAAAGATTTACTTGAAGCATATCCAGAACCAAAGCCAGCAACTACAACAGTTGCGACTTTACTAAAACGAATGACCGACAAGGGCTTTGTTGCATATAAACTCTATGGTAATTCTCGTGAATATTTTCCTTTAGTTAAAAAGATGGATTATTTTTCAAAGCATGTTAACGGATTAATAAAGCATTTTTTCAATGATAGTGCTTCACAATTTGCATCTTTTTTTACTAAAGAAACTAACTTAACCAAAGCCGAACTCAAAGATCTAAAAGCTATTATTGACAAGGAAATTAAAAAGAAATAATTATGTTGATTTATATACTAAAATTTAGTGTTTGCTTGGCCGTTTTTATGATATTCTATAAGCTTTTTTTGGAGAAAGAAAGCATGCATCAATTTAAACGAATTTATCTTCTTATTGGTATTGCAATAGCTCTCGGCATTCCATTTATAACATTTACAGAATATGTAGTAACTTCATCAGAGTTTCAGCCAGTAATCATCAATGATTTAGCATTAAATACAAACACTAATTCAGACTATTTATCTATAGTTTTATGGAGCATTTATGGATTGGGTGTGCTAATTTTCGGAATTTTATTCTTTAAAAATTTGATTAATATCCTTTCCAAAATAAACCGAAATACCAGAGTGAAAAACAATCATTTCACAAATGTATTACTGCAAAATTTAGTAATTCCTCATACTTTTTTCAATTATATATTTTTAAATAAACACAAATTTGAAACCCAACAAATTCCTAAAGAAGTATTATTACATGAAGAAACACATGCAATACAAAAACATTCATTAGATATCTTATTTATAGAATTGCTTCAAGTTATTTTTTGGTTTAATCCTCTCTTAAATTTTATAAAAAAAGATATCAAACTTAATCATGAATTTTTAGCAGACCAAGCCGTTTTAAATAATGGCTTCGATACATCTACTTATCAAAATACACTATTAACATTCTCATCAAATGCATTACACCCTCAATTGGCAAATGCCATCAATTATTCATTAATCAAAAAACGATTCACAGTTATGAAAACACATACATCAAAAAAAGGAATTTGGTTTCGAGGCATACTACTTCTTCCAATACTAGCCATTTTATTATTTAGTTTCAGTACGAAAGTTATAGTTCTAGAAGAAAAAAATGATATAGTAGAATTTGAAAAAATAATACAACAGGAGAAAGCCACTCCAGAACAGATTAAAGAGTATAACGCTATTGTCAAAAAACTTAATTCTCAACCTGAAAATAGGCGTATTATTAAACAAAAAGATGTTGAGCGCATCAAATACATTTATAGCTTAATGAGCGCAGAGCAAAAGAAGGGTGCAGAACCTTTCCCTAAATTAGCACCACCTCCACCAAAAGTTGTTGGTGTTGTTGAAGTATCTACCCCTGAAGTTATTGAAGTCGTAGAGATTCCTCCTGCTGCTATAGCTTCCAAAGTTATTGAAGTAATAGAGATTCCTTCAAACGCATCTGAAGCTCCAAAAGTGCTAGTAGTGAGAGAAATTCCACCACCACCTCCTTTGCCAGACAATGCAACACCTGATGAAAAGAAAAAATATAAAGAAGCTATAAAAGACTATAAATTAAAGACTCAAAAAGTTAAGTTACAAAAAGCTAAGGAAGGAAAATTAATTAAAGTTAGAGAACTGCGTGCTGCTGACAACCAAAAACAATTACAAGAAGGAAAATTAGCTTATAGAAAAGCTCAAGTTGCAGCTAGAGCAAATAAAATAAAAACTCAAAAAGGAGAGTTAGTTAAACTTAGGGAAGTACGCTCTGTTGAAAATAGAAAAAAATTGCAGACAGAAAAGAGAGCTTACAAAGAAACACAAGTAGCAGCCAGAGCGCTTAAACTAAAAGCTCAAAAAGGAGAACTCGTTAAAGTTAGAGAACTACGTGCTGCTGAAGACAGAAAACAATTACAAGAAGGAAAATTAGCCTATAAAAAAGCTCAGGTTGCAGCTAGAGCAAATAAAATAAAAGCAGAAAAAGGAGAACTCGTTAAAGTTAGGAAACTACAAGCTAATGAAGAACGTAAACAATTACAAGAAGGAAAATTAGCATATAGAAAAGCTCAAATCGCAGCTAGAACAAATAAAATAAAAGCAGAAAAAGAAGAGCTCGTTAAAGTTAGAGAATTACGTACTGCTGATGACCGAAAACGTTTAGAGCAAGAGAAATTAAACTATAGAGATGCAAAAAGAAATTCCTCAAGTTCTCGAATTGAGCTTATCAATAATATGGTAAATAAGGGAGCGATTTTTTATTTTAACGGAAAAGAAATTCCATCTAAAAAAGCAATACAACTTGCAAAAAGCAAACGAAGAATAAATATTTCTACAAACGGTAAAAACTCTAAACAGCCTAAGGTCTATTTATCTACAAAACCTGTTGTAAAAGAAGATTAATACATTCATGTTCTATTTTTGGCCTCATTGGTTTCTATACCTTTGGGGCTTTTTTATTAAATCATGTAACAAATTGATAGTCTTTGCGTTCTAATAGACAATCAATCAAACCAAACGAATTATGTTAAAGAAATTTTTTATTATCTGCTCTGGCTCAGATACAGACATTTTAGAGCACTGCTCTACAGGTGAACAAAATAAATATGCTGGTATTGGAGCCACTGTTTTCTTTACGGCTTTAATGGCTTTTATAGCTGCAAGTTATGCGTTGTATACTGTCTTTGACAATTTAATTGCTTCTATTGCTTTTGGTTTTGTTTGGGGTTTACTAATTTTTAATCTTGATAGATATATTGTATCTACTATTAAAAAAACAGGAAATGTATTAGATGAACTTATACAAGCATCTCCTAGAATTTTATTGGCAGTTATTATAGCTATCGTAATTGCCAAACCTTTAGAATTAAAAATCTTTGAGAAAGAAATCAATCAAGTATTATTAGAGCAAAAAAATGATTTTACTCTAGCCAATAAGGATCAAATAGCACAACAATACACGCCAAAAATTGAAAGCCTAAATAACGAGATTACTGCCTTACAAACTCAAATAGACACAAAAGAAGTTGAAGTTAATGATTTGTATTCAACATATATTGCAGAAGCTGAAGGTCGTGAAGGTACAATGTTATTGGGAAAAGGTCCTGTATATAAAGAAAAACGAGAGAAACACGATGCGACCTTAGCAGAACTACAGCAATTGAAAATCGATAATAAAGAAAAAATTGCTGTTACTGAAGCTCAAATAACACAATTAGAGGGCGAATACGAAACTCAAGTAACTACTTCACAACCTATAATCGATAACTTTGATGGTTTAATGGCGCGAGTCAACGCGTTAGGCGAGTTGCCTTGGTTACCTTCCTTTTTTATTTTCTTACTCTTTTTAGCTATTGAAACGTCACCAATATTTGCAAAACTTATATCTCCAAAGGGAGAATACGATATTAAACTCGCCAATAGCGAATCTGAATTGACAACATGGGCAGAACAAAATTCTTACCAAAGAAATGTTTTGTTAAATGCTGATAATATTATTAATGATCGCGTTTATGGTGATATTTCTACAGAAGAAGAACTGTTCGCTTACAAGAAAAAAATAGCACGCGAACTCATGAAAAAACAACAGGACGCCTTTTATAAAAAGCAAACGAGAATTCTTTAGAATCTAGATCGTTTATCGCATTATTTTCTATTATTTTTATAGTTGAATATTTTACTACAAAAATTAGGACTAATGCCGACCAATACTTTTGAAATTTCTGAAATTCAAGCAGAACATATTCTTCTGTCCTTGTATGATTTAATTGGAACTGCTTCTGCCTTGCCTGGCTATGAAGACTATAATTTTAGGGTGAAAGTTAAAAATAGTGATGGCTTTATTCTAAAAATCTCTCGTCCTAATGAAGATGTAGATAATCTTCATTTTCAGCAAGAACTATTACAATATATTGCTTCAAACAGCAAAGATATTATCGCTCCAAAAGTTAAAAAAGACAAAAACGGAAATTCAATTTCCGAAATCACTGATGAGTTTGGCAAACAACGAAAAGTACGCTTGCTAACTTGGATCTCTGGCAGAGTTTGGAGTAGTGTTAATCCACAATTAAATGATTTACGCTTCAGTTTAGGAGAAAAATGTGGTAGCCTCACAAGTGCTCTACTTGGATTTGAGCATGACAAAGCTCATCGAGGTTTTGAATGGGATATCGCGCAATCGCTTTGGACAAAAAAACACCTTCATCTTTTTAATGAAAAAGAAATTGGGATTATAGTCTATTTTCAAAAGCTGTTTGAAAATAACTTTAAAGCTTATAGCTTATTAAGAAAATCTATCATCCATAACGATATAAATGACAATAATGTAGTGGTATCTTCAGAGTTAATCAACCCTAAAGTAACTGCGGTTATAGATTATGGAGATGCTATGCACACACAAATAATTAATGATGTGGCAGTAGCATGTTCATATTCAATTATGCACAAAAAAGATCCTTTGGATGCTGCTTTACCTTTTGTTAAAGGATATCATTCAACGTTTCCACTTTTAGAAGAGGAATTAGAACACTTATATGCTGCTATAGCAATGAGGATGGTCATATCTGTAATAAAATCAGCTATAAATAAATTAGACGAACCTGACAACAAATATCTTTATATAAGTGAAAAATCTTCTTGGGAATTGCTTAAAAAATGGAAGAATGTGAGTGTTGATTTTGCATATTTTAGTTTCAGACAAGCTTGTGGATTTAGTGTACATCCAAATGAAGAAAAGTTCAATAATTGGGCAGCAAAAAATGAATTTAAAATTACAGATTTGTTCCCTTCTGCACTCAATAATAAAATTAAACATATTGATTTAAGTGTTTCTAGTAAATGGGTTGGGCATTTGAAGGATTTTAGTGATTTAGATTATTTTCAGTTTAGAATTAATCAGTTACAATCACAGTATCAAAATAAAGTAATTACAGGAGGTTATTTAGAACCACGCCCAATTTATACATCTTCGGCTTATGATAAAATTGGAAATAATGGAAGAGAAAGCAGAACAATACATTTAGGTATTGATTTTTGGTTCCCTCCACTTACTCCTGTTCATGCTTTATTTGATGGAGAAGTTGTAACTGCTGTTAACGATAAAGGAGATAAGGAATATGGTGGTTTGATTATTCTGAAGCATTTAGTTAATGATTTTGAATTCTTTACACTTTATGGCCACAATACTGTTGCGAGTGTTTTGAAACATAAAGTAGGAGATAATATCAAAAAAGGAAATAAAATTTCAGAGTTGGGCAATTACCCAGAAAACGGAAATTGGGCGCCTCACCTTCATTTTCAGGTGATGTTGTCTATGTTAGATTACAAAATTGATTATCCAGGAGTTGCATATTTTAATCAGTGTGAAGTTTGGGAAGGACTATGTTTAGATCCAAATTTGCTATTTAAATCAGAAAATCTTCAGCAAAAAAAGAAAACTTCTAACCAAGAAATAATTGATTACAGAAAACAACATTTAGGCAAAAATTTAAGCCTGCAGTATAAAGCTCCAATTAGAATGGTTCGTGGAGCTGGGCAATATTTAATGGATCAATATGGCAAAAAATATTTGGATACAGTTAATAATGTAGCACATGTTGGCCATGAGCATTATGATGTAGTTAAAGCTGGACAAGAACAAATGGCTTTAATAAATACAAATTCTCGTTATCTACACGAAAATATAAATGAACTAGCAAAAGAATTACTTGATACTTTACCTCCAGAATTGAGTGTTGTACATTTTGTAAATTCTGGAAGTGAAGCTAACGAGCTAGCTATTAGAATGTCAAAAGCAACTACTGGTGAGAATGATATTATAGCAAGTGAAGTAGGTTATCATGGAAATACAAATATGTGTATTGATATCTCATCTTATAAATTTGATGGAAAAGGCGGAAAAGGAGCACCAGAATACACACATATTTTTCCGTTGCCAGATACTTTTCGAGGGAAATATAAGGATGAAAATGCTGCCAAAAAATATGCTGAAGAAGTTCAGAATCAAATTGAAAAAGTGCACAAAAACGGGAGGAACATTGCTGCATTTATCATAGAACCAATAATTAGTTGTGGTGGTCAAATAGAACTGCCTGAAGGTTTTTTAGCAAAAGCATATGAATATGTTCGTGAAACTGGAGGCTTATGTATTTCAGACGAAATACAAACTGGTTGTGGCAGAATGGGAAAAACATTTTGGGGGTTTCAATTGCATAATGTTGTTCCTGACGTAGTGACTATTGGTAAACCTTTAGGAAATGGTCATCCAATAGCTGCAGTTGTTTGCACACAAATCGTAGCTGATAATTTTGCCAATGGCATGGAATACTTTAACACCTTTGGTGGTAATCCTGTTTCCTGTGCTATTGGCACCGAAGTTATTCGAACTGTAAAACGAGAAAAACTTCAGGAGAATGCGTTAGAAGTTGGCGAGTTTTTAAAAACTGGTTTAAAAAAATTAGCTATTGAATTTCCGATTATTGGAGATATTCGCGGACAAGGCTTATTTCTAGGAATTGAATTGGTCGATACTGAAATGAGCCCATTGGCTAAACAAACAGATTATCTGGCCAATAGAATGAAAGACCATGGTATTTTAATGAGCACAGATGGACCCGACAATAATGTAATAAAAATTAAACCACCAATGGTATTTACTAAAAAAAATGCAGATGAATTATTATTCTATTTAGGAAAGATCTTTGCTGAAGACTTAATGTTAGCATATAAATGAAGATTAAATGAAAGAGCAATTAATACTGAGCATAAAACAACAGTTCATTTCAAAATTTAATTCGGAGCCTCTTCTTGTATTTTCACCTGGGCGTATTAATCTTATTGGCGAGCATACCGATTATAATGACGGTTTTGTGTTTCCGGCTGCTATAGATAAAGGTATTGTTGCTGCAATACAACACAGTGATGAAGATTTTTCTTCTATAGTGGCCTCAGATGTTGAAGAACAATTAAATTTTTCATTAGAGCATATTCAATCTCAAAAAAACGGAGGCTGGAAAAATTATGTATTAGGTGTTGTTACCGAAATACAAAAAAAAGGCAAACATCTTGGTAACTTCAAGCTTGTTTTTGGTGGAAATATTCCAATTGGTGCAGGATTATCGTCTTCGGCAGCTTTAGAGAGCAGTATTGCCTATAGTCTAAATGAATTATTTCAGCTAGGTTTTACAAAAAAAGAAATGATTGTTATCTCACAAAAAGCAGAACATAACTTTGTAGGTG
Organism: Flavobacteriaceae bacterium; assembly: GCA_965250265.1. Lineage (GTDB taxonomy): Bacteria > Bacteroidota > Bacteroidia > Flavobacteriales > Flavobacteriaceae > PRS1. The sequence continues at coordinate 334,744 of CBDFNO010000015.1, forward strand.
TAAAATGTGGCATTATGGATCAATATGCAAGTATGTTTGGAATAAAAAATAGTGCTCTACTTATAGATTGCAGACATATTAAAGCTACTGAATTTAAAATTGACTTTAAAGACTACTTTATTCTCTTAATCAATACTAATGTTAAACATAGTTTGGCTGGAAGTGAATATAATGAAAGACGTTTGGTTTGTGAAAAAATTTCATTGCTTTTAAATATTAAAAACCTAAGAGATGCTTCTGAAAATGATTTACTTTCAATTAAAGATCAAATCACAGAAGAGAATTATCAAAAAGTGCTTTATGTGATTCAAGAAAATCAGCGTGTACTTGAAGCTTCAAAAGCTGTTAGAGATAATGATACTAAATTGCTGGGTAAACTATTTTATGAATCACATTATGGCTTACAACATCAATACAAAGTAAGCTGTGATGAATTAGATTTTTTAGTAGATGCCACAAAAGATAATGACAATATTATTGGAGCCCGGATGATGGGAGGCGGTTTTGGAGGTTGCACTATAAATATAATAAAAAGAGAAGCATTAGGTGAGTTTTCAAAAACCATTCAAAAACAATTCAATCACAAATTCAATAGCGATTGTAGTATATATAATGTAAATTTATCTCAAGGTACGCATCTCATAAATATATAATTTCATGAAAAAATCATTTTTCTTTTTAGGGGCATTAGCATTACTGTTCTCATGTTCTCAAACTATAGAACAACAAGACAAAGACGAAATAATTGCGATAATTAAGATTCAAGAAAAAGCGTGGTCTAATCATGATTTAGAAGGCTTTATGCAAGGGTATTGGAAAAATGATTCCTTAAAATTTTACGGCAGTAGTGGTTTGACTTATGGCTGGGATAAAACACTGGCAAATTATAAAAAAGGATATCCTACGAAAGATCATTCTGGTACTTTAACTTTTACAATAAATGATATTTCTAAAATAAATAATGAGTCTTATTTTGTAATGGGAGAGTATTACCTAACTCGTAAAGTAGGAGATGCTAATGGTGTGTTTATGATCATTTTTAAAAAAATAAATGGCGAATGGAAAATTATAGCTGATACTTCCTGTTAACAATATGAATTATATTACTAGAAAAGCAACTTTAGACGATTTGCCAACACTCTTGAAATTTGAACAAGGTGTAATTGAAGCAGAACGTCCTATGGATCCAACCCTAAAAGATGGTAAAATTAACTACTATGATATTTCGGAAATAATAACCAATGAAAATTCTGATGTATTTGTAGTAGAAATTAATAATGAAATTGTTGCTTCCGGCTATGCGAAAATTATGAGTGACCGACATTATTTAAAACATAAAAAACAAGGATATTTAGGTTTTATGTTTGTTCCAAAAGACTATAGAGGAAAAGGGGTAAACAAGCTTATTGTAGATGCTTTACTTAATTGGTGTAGAGAACGAAACATTTTTGAAATTAGACTCGATGTTTATGATGTTAATTTACCAGCCATAAGAGCTTATGAAAAGGTAGGTTTTAAAAAACACTTGATTAATATGAGGCTAAATCTTCAAGACTTAGAAAACCTGCATCTCTAAAATTTTCTATCTGGGTGAAAAGGAATTAAACCTAAAGACGGTTTTTGTCCTGAAATAATTTCAGATACCAACTTCCCAGTTGCAGTTGCCATACTCCAACCCATCATAGCATGACCAGTTGCTATTGTTAAATTATTACATTTTGAAGACTTGCCGATATATGGTAAACCATCAGGAGATACTGGACGCAAACCACAAGCTGCATTGTCTTTTTCTGCTTTAGTTAGTGCGACATCAGGATAATATTGCATGGTAGCATTAGCGATTGCTTCAACTCTTGCTTTATTAATATGATGATTTATTCCAGCAATTTCCATTGTTCCGGCAAACCGTGTAAAACCATTCATAGGCGTTACTGCTGCTTTGGATTCTGCCATAATTGCTGGTATCGTAATTCCTGTTGGCCTTTCTGTATTAATTCGATAACCTTTTCCTGCTTGTAATAGTAATTTCAATCCCAATTTTTTACTTAATAAAGAGCTCCATGAACCAGCAGCTAACACAAATTCATCGGCTTTTAACTTTTGTTTATTTGTTATTATTGCCTTTATTTCTTCATCATCGATTTCTAAATTTTCAACTTTCTCATTAATGAAGAATTTTACATCAATTTGTCTTAAATGCGATTTCATTTCTTTCATGAATTCATTTGGAGTACTATGATGATCGCATTTATAATAGACTCCACCTAAAGCATTAATTTCTACATTTGGTTCTATTTTATTAATCTCTTCTAAACTAACTTCTCTTGCTTCCAATCCAAGATCTTGGGCTAAATTTGCCATTTCCATTTCTTCCTTAAGCATTTCTTCTTTTTGACAAAGCATTAACAGCCCTTTCTTATCGTAGTGATAAGTAAAATTTTCAGTCTTTTTAATTTCATTATATAACTCTTGACTCAATACCGAAATATCTCTAATAACTGGAGCTGCTTTTTGAACATGTTTAGCATTACATGATTTATTAAAAGCCCAAGTCCAACGTAAAAAGTCTAAATCTAAACGTGGTTTTATATATAAAGGGCTTGAAGAATTAAACATCCATTTCAATCCTTTTTTCATGACACTAGGAGCTGATAATGGAATTAAATGACTTGGAGATAAGTAACCTGCATTTACATAAGATGCACCTGCATCTAAATTAGACTGGTCTACAACAGTCACTTGATGGCCTTCCTTTTGAAGATAATATGCAGCGCATAAGCCTATGATTCCACCTCCTATGATGACACAATTTTTCAATATAACATTATTTTGGTTGAATTAAATCCCAAAGATTTCCATACAAATCTTTAAATACAGCTACTATCCCATAGGGTTCCTCAACTGGTTCCCTTTCAATTTCTATATTGTTATCCAATAAATTTTTAAAGTCCCTTTCAAAATCGTCTGTGTATAAAAATAAAAAAACGCATCCGCCAGATTGATTTCCTATTGCTTTTTCTTGAACGCTATTAGACGCTTCTGCTAAAAGAAGTGAACTACCACGTTCTGAATTTGGTGATACTAAAACCCAACGTTTATTTTGATCTAAAGCAATATCTTCAATTAAATTGAACTTTAATTTGTTGACATAAAAGTTTATGGCTTCATCATAATCTTTTACTATTAAAGCGATATGTGCAATTTTTCTATTCATTGTCTAAATTACCTGAAATCCATATGCATAAGGATCATCTTCATCATCAATTGTAATAGTATTGTATCCATATATTTTTGCCCAGCCTTGAATACTTGGTATGATAGCTAATTTACCGTTTATGGTAGTTTCATTTTCTATACGTCCAATAAATTTACTGCCTATAAAACTTTCATGTATGAATTTCTCTCCTTTTTTAAGTTTTCCTTTGGCATGTAATAGTGCCATTCTTGCAGATGTTCCTGTGCCACAAGGGCTTCTATCGATAGCCTTATCGCCATAAAACACAGCATTTCTTCCTGAAGAGTCTGGATCTATTGGGTTTCCTGTCCAAAGCATATGCGAGACATCTCTTATCGTTTCATTTTCGGGATGAATAAATAAATCAGGATATTTTTCATTGATACGATCTCTTACAACTTGAGAATATTGAATAATTTTACTTGCTGTAAAATCATGTATACCTGAAAAATTTTGTTGTGGATCTACAATAGCATAATAATTTCCACCATAAGCCACATCAAAATTAAGCGCTCCTAATTCTGGACAATCAACAGTTAAATCTTCGGAAGCTAAAAAACTTTTTACGTTGATCAGTTTAACCCAATCTACTTTTTTTTCTGTTTTTTGATATTCAATATTAACCAATCCAGCTGGCGTTTCCATTCTTATTTTTCCAGCTACTTTTGGTGTAATTAATCCTTCTTCTATGGCAACAGTTATAGTTCCTATCGTTCCATGTCCACACATTGGTAAACACCCTGAAGTTTCAATAAATAAAATGGCTAAATCATTTTCTGGATTATTTGGTGGATATAAGATACTTCCACTCATCATATCATGACCTCTTGGCTCAAACATTAAACCTTTTCTAATCCAATCAAATTCTTTTAAAAAATGCTGGCGTTTCTCGCTCATATTAGCACCTTTTAGATTTGGTCCTCCTTCAATAATAACTCTTACAGGATTTCCGCATGTGTGTGCATCTATACAAACAAATGTTGATCTACTCATTTTTTGTATTATCGATATAGGTATTAACTCTATCTTCTAAAATTGAAAGTGTGACCGTACCTTGCTCTAAAATAATTTCATGAAACTCACGGATGTTAAATTTATCTCCTAAAGCTTCTTCAGCTTCTTTACGGAGTTGTCTTATTTTTATTTCTCCAATCTTATACGATAGTGCCTGTCCTGGCCAAGAAATATAACGATCTGTTTCCGTTGTAACCTCATGAATTGATAAGGCAGTATTAGCTGACATATAATCAATCATTTGTTGTCTTGTCCAACCTTTTGCATGAACTCCAGTATCTACAACCAATCTACATGCACGCCACATTTCATAAGTTAATTGGCCGAATTTTTCATATGGAGTAGTGTAAATATTCATTTCATCCACCAAATATTCTGAATATAAACCCCATCCTTCACCATAAGCTGACAAATACAATCCTCTTCTAAAAGCTGGAATAGTTTTTGGCAACTCATTATTTAATGAAATTTGTAAATGATGTCCAGGAACAGCTTCGTGTGCTGTTAAAGCCGGAATTGTATATAACGTTCTACTTGGTAAATTATAGGTATTTACCCAGTAAAATCCTGCAGTTGTTTCACTATAAGAACCAGAATATCGCCCTCCAGTATAATTTGGAGCAATAGCTGCAGGAACCGGAACAACTCCGTATGGTTTTCTTGGCAATGTTTTAAAGAATTTAGGCAATTCAGCATCAATTCTTTTAGCAATATCTCTTGCAAACATTAACAACTCTTTTGGTGTTTTTGCATAAAATTGCTCATCCGTTCTAAGAAAATGGAAAAATTCAGCAAACGTTCCTTTAAAATCTAAATCAGAAATAATTTTGTTCATTTCAGATTTAATTCTTGCAACTTCTTTCAATCCAATTTGATGAATATCATCGGCTGTATATTTAGTACTAGTAGTGTAATAATTGATTCTATTTTGATAAAACTCTTTTCCATTTGGAACTGTTGATACACCTAAACCTTTTCTTGTATTTGGAAAATATTCATCTTCAAAAAAGCTTTTAATCTTTTTATATTGATCTATAGCATTTTTTTGAACACTCATTTTTGCAACTTTGATAATTGAATCTTTTAATGCTACTGAAAATGATTCTGGCAACTTATGAAAGGGTTTATAAAATTCACTTTCGGTTGCATCGGAAACTATATGTTTGTTATAAGTAATCTCATAATTATTAAAAACTGCTTTGGGCTGCGAGATACCTTCTTTTAATCCTGCTCTTAACAAGGCTAAATTATAATCAACCTTTTGTGATAACTCTTCAAGCCGTTTCAAATACTCTTTAACATGCACCTTCTTTTCAATATTCTTATTTGCCATTCTACTTAAATTCAAATGGAAAGCAGATTCGTTTGTTATTGGGTTCAAGTACATTTTGTAAGTTTGCGTATCAATTTTATCTTGCAAAACAAACAGCAATAACTCTCTTGAAATTTGTTCTGTTTTTGATAAGCCTTCTACAGAAACCAGTTCTAATTCTTCTTTTAAATCCTTTGAAAAATCAGCTTCGGCTTGATAATATTTAATGGTATTTTCTACAGACTCATTACTTTCAAAATCATACTCTCTTTCTGCTTCATATTTTACAATAATTGCGTTTAACTTATCGCTATCTGACATTTGTTTAAAGGACAAAATACCTAATAAAACAACGACATAAAAAAGTTTGAAGTTTTTCATAAATAAATCATTTTAACTAATATATATTTCTTTTAATTTTTTTGATGTGTAAGTTTTCCATTCAAATTTCTTAAAATTCCTAACGGGTTTTCATTTTTGAGTTCATCTGGCAGTAAATCATTTGGCCAATCTTGATAACTAAATGGTCTTACCCAACGTTTTATTGAGTGAACACCAACTGCAGTAAAACGACTGTCGGTTGATGCTGGATATGGTCCACCATGTAGCATTGAAGTACACACCTCAACTCCAGTTGGCACTCCATTAAAAATTACTCTCCCAACACGATTCTGAAGTGCAGCAATAATGCCTGAATACTCTGTAGCTTCTTCATTATCTGCAATAAGAGTCCCTGTCAATTGACCTTCCAAGTTTGAAATAACAGTTTCTAATTGTTTGGAGTCATCACATTGAACAACCATAGAAAATGGTCCAAAAATTTCCTGGTGCAAACTAGTATTATTTAAAAAGTCATCACCTTCAACCGTAGTAATAGTTTGTCTAGCATAATTTGAATTCACTTCTATATCATAATCTGCAACAACACTTAATTCTGATTGTGTTATGGCATTGGATTTATTTTTTTCATAAGCAGCAATGATATTTGGGTGCAGCATACATGATGGCTCTATCTTTACAATTTCACTCGAAAGTTGTTGAATAAAATTCGATAATTCTTCACCTTTAATGCCTAAGAGAAGTCCTGGATTAGTGCAAAATTGTCCAGTTCCTAAAGTAATAGATTTTGCATAAGTTGATGCTAATGTATTACCTCTATTGACGAGTGCTTTAGGTAAGATAACAACAGGATTAATACTTCCCATTTCTGCAAATACTGGAATGGGCTCTTCACGTTTGGCTGCTAAATCATATAAAGCACGTCCACCGCGAATACTACCTGTAAAACCAACTGCTTTAACTTCTGTATGCTTTACCAATTGCACACCAACTTCAATACCTTTACTATTTAGATTAGAAAACACACCATTTGGCATTCCTGTTTTTTCTGCTGCTTTTATAATAGCAGAAGACACTAATTCTCCTGTTCCAGCGTGCATAGGATGCGATTTAACAAGGACAGGACAACCAGAGGCAAGTGCCGCTGCTGTGTCTCCTCCTGCTGTTGAGTATGCCAATGGAAAATTGCTCGCTCCAAAAACCACTACTGGTCCAAGAGGCACCATCATTTTACGCACATCTGGTTTTGGCATTGGTTGTCTATCAGGTTCAGACGTGTCTATTGTAGCTTCAACCCAAGAACCTTCTTCTACTAATGCTGCGAACACTCTTAGCTGTCCTACTGTTCTACCTCGCTCTCCTTTGGCTCTTCCTTCTGGCAAACCTGTTTCTGAGCAGTATACGTTAACGAGTTCATCATCTAGCACTAAAATTTCATCTGCAATAGCATTTAAAAATGCTGCTTTTCTTTGTCCTGAAATTGCTCTAAAGATTTTAAAAGCCTTAGTTGCAAGTGTTACCGCTTCGTTAATTTCTTCTGATGTGGCTTCCGTAAACCTATACTCATTTTCAATATTTAACTGAGGATTAAACGTTTTGTACGTTGTATTTCCTTTAGCTGATTGTTGATTTCCTATATAATTCTTTCCTGTAATCATTTGTTTTTAATTCTTTTTAAATGTGCTTCAATATCTACTGATTTATATACCTCTTTTTCTGAAACTGGGTATTTTTCTAAAAGATTTGATGGTCGAATTGGCCGCTTTTCAAATCCACCTCCACAATTTGGACAAACATGCTGCAAGATTGTTTCAACGCAGTTTTTACAATACGTACATTCAAAAGTGCAAATCATGGCTTCTTCTGAATTGTATACTAATGACTTATTACAATTTTCACACGTTGGTCGAATTTCAAGCATATTGCAAGTTTTTGTATTCTGGAAGTGTTGGTCTATTTTTTAACCCATTTCCAATAACACTAAGGACATGTTTACGTTCTTCACCAAATAATGGTAAACGAGGTGCTCGTACATTTTCAGTACCTATTCCAGTTGCTACTTCTGCCAGTTTAATATTCTGTACTAATTTAGGATTTATATCTAACTCTAGCAATGGTAAAAACCAACGATAAATTTCAAGAGCTTCTTTAATTCTACCTGCTTTTTGAAGCTCATATATAGCAACAGTTTCTGCCGGAAATGCACATACCAATCCTGCAATCCAACCATCTGCTCCCATTAATAAACTTTCTAAAGCCAATGTATCAACTCCTGTCATGATCTTGAGTCTATCACCAAATCGGTTCTTTATTCGTGTAACGTTGGATATATCTCTTGTTGATTCTTTTACAGCTTCAATATTATTACACTTTAGTAATTCCTCAAACATATCTAAAGTGACTTCAATTTTATAATCCACAGGGTTATTATACACCATAATAGGTAATGATGTACTATTGGCTACAGTTTTAAAATATTCAACTGTTTCTCTGTCTCCAGCTTTATAACGCATTGGTGGTAACATCATCAAGCCTTTTGCACCATCATCCTCTGCTTTTTGGGCAGCTACAATAGCACCTTTTGTGGTTTGCTCTGCAATATTGATTAATACAGGAACTTGACTTTTTACAATATCAACAGTTGCTATTGTTAAAGTGCTTTTCTCGTCGTCGTTTAAAGTACTTGCTTCACCCAAAGTTCCGCCAAGTACAATTCCATGAACACCTGCATCCAGTTGTGCATTAATATTTGTTTCAAACATTTGAAGATCGAGTGTATCATCGTTTTTGAATTTTGTTGTAACCGCAGGCATCACGCCTTTCCATTGTAAATTCATAATCTAAATATATTTTATACAAAATTAAGTTTAGAATTTAAATATTGATAATGACTGTTTATCCATTATTGATATTATATTATCCAATATTTAAATATTATTGATATTATTGAATAGTATTTGCGTAATTTAGTAATGTGAAAGTATTACCGTTTAAAATTCCAAAGCCAGAACATGATGCACTTGTATATCAAGAAGATTACGAATTGGTGTTTTATGATAAGTTTCATCAACATGAAGAAATACAAGTGAGCTACATAGCTGAAGGTGAAGGTACTCTTGTTGTAGGAGATACTATAAACCATTATAAAAAAGGAGACGTACTTGTAATTGGAAGTAACCTTCCACATGTTTTTAAAAGTGAAGAGGTTACAAATAAAAAATCGCTGATGTTATCTTTATTTTTTACTGAAAACTCATTTGGAAAGCACTTTTTTAAACTTGAAGAATTAAGTCAGTTTCGCTTATTTTTTAAACGTTCTGAAAATGGCTTAAAAGCAACTTCACATAGGCAAAAACTTCAGTACTACTTTCTTCAATTAAAAGAAAGCTCGAAATTTGATCGCTTTATTATTCTTTTGAAAATATTGGATATACTCTCGAAATCGAAATACAAGCCTTTATCTTCTTTTATTTATGAAAAACAATATTCAGATATAGAAGGAAAACGCATGAGTACTTTAATGGAATATACCATGAATAACTTTCAGAATGCAATATGTTTGGAAGATGTCTCCAAAATTTCTGCAATGACTAAGAATGCGTTTTGTAAGTATTTTAAAAAACGTACCAACAAAACCTATTTTCAATTCTTAAACGAATTACGTATTGAGCATGCATGCAAATTATTACTCGCAAATAATGATGATTCTATTGCAGAAATTGCTGATAAATCAGGGTTCAATAATATCTCCAATTTTAACAGGCAATTTAAAAATGTGAAACAGATTGTGCCTTCAGAATACAAAAAATTAAAATAAAAAAGGACACAAATTGTGTCCTTTTTAATAATAATAAAATAATTATTGATTAGTTTTAAAGAGTCCTCCAACAAAAGTATAGAAGGAGTCACCATGTCCCGCAGAATATTTTGCTGCTCTATTACCTTTTTCTTTACGCACTTCATCATCTGGCCATTTTTCTTTAGCCAATTCCGCATTTCTTGCATACATTTTACTTAAATCATCTAAAGAACTAAGAAAAATTGCTTCAGATCTTTCGGTGCTATCTGCCCCATAAAAATGAGCATGAGGGAAATACGCTTTAATGTATTCGTTTTTATTAATCATGTCAAGTCGTGCATCACGTAACTCTCTAAACTCTTTTCCTGATCCATCACTTGGAAAAGCAGCATGACCTCTTCGTAAATAAAGTATCATACCGTCTGTAGGTGGTTCTGCAAACTCTTTAGTTCCTTTAGTAACTGCATAAATTTCATCAGAATGCCTATTTGCATAATACGCATTACGTTTTGGAAAGTATTCTCTACGAGCAGTAGAGTCTGCCCAATGCTCTCTTGCTAATTCTCCGTCTCTGTCAGAAGCTTTATTTATAGCTTCCCAAGATGCATAGCCTTGTACATAGAGTATTTCTGAATTGTCTGGTGAAGTATGATGCAGATAATATGATGCTGTCATAATATGTTCATTCTTCACAGTAACGTTATCCATGTATTCTTTTTCTACAGCTTTCCAAGTATCCATATCAAAGTTTTCGTAATCCATGTTCCAATGCATTGTGGTTACAGTATAATACTGTACTTCAGGTGGTGCATCTTCTTGAGCAAAAGTAGTTGTTGAAAATAGCAATAACATTGTAGTTAAAGCAATAAAAAATCGGTTAGTTGTTTTCATAATTGTTTAATATTTAGTTAGTATAATGATTAAAATTAATTACTATTCTAAAATTTGAGACAAAAAATAATTGTGATTTGAGACAACCCGTAACCGTACTATTGATTAATAAAAAAGTGTAAGATTAAATTCATTGATTAGACCAAATATACAAAAAAAATAATTATAATGTATTCTATATAAGACTAATAGGTCTTTTATTAAGATTGAATTAATTGATTAGTCCAAATATACAAAAAAAACGTTTTTTACATATTTGCAAGAATTTTCATTAAGCAATAAAGGTGATTATATACTTACTTGATTTAAATATTTTTATTCTTCAGGCTCTTCAATGGTTTTATTCAATTCGGGAACCGAACTATAAATTCTATCACCATGAACTCCTGTTAGGTATTTATCCATGACATCACTATATTCTTTCTGTCTATCATCACCATCCCAATGTGCTCTAAACAGCTTCCCTTGATTAGCAATCCCTCTTTCTAACTCGGCTAATGTTTCGGTTACAAATACTTCGACAAGCTCAGTACGATCTGCTCCATAAAAATGAGCTTGAGGATAGTAGCCTTTATAATGATCGTTTTTATGTGTTACAGCTTCGTTATACTCATTAAACAAGCTCAAATACTCACCATCAACTGCACCATCATCATCTTCCGGAAAAGAAAAATAACTTGTTCTTACGTAGTATATTAAAGGTAAATCTGTTTCTTCTAAGGTTTTAGCTCCAGAAATGGTTACATATATTTCATCGGAATGCTCGTTGGAATAAAATTTCCTTTGTTTCTTAAAAAAGGCTTTTCTTTCTGCCTCATCTGGCCAGGCTTCCATAACGAGTTCATTATTTCTATTAGTTGCCTCTTCAATTGCTGTCCAAGATGGATATACAGTTACAAACACTACTTCTGAATTATCTGAAGTAAAATAATGTAGTAAAGTAGTAGCCGACAATATGTGTTCGTTCTTCATAGTTACCTTTTCATGATACTCCACCTCTACATCTTTCCATTCATCCATCGAAAAGTTTTCAAGATTCATATCCCTGTGCATGGTGGTAACACTGACATATAATTCTTCTTGAGAAAAAATAGAGGCTGGGATTAAGAATAATAGTACAACTATTCCCTTAAAAAATTGGTTGGAAGTTTTCATATTCTGTTAAAATAAAATTAGTATGATGGTTTAAATTATATACTATTCTAAAATATGAGATAATGTTATCTAAAATCTAAGACGATCACAAAAGGAAAACAATTAGTATTAATAGATCTATCTCACTGACATTGCCTAATATACAAAAAATTAAGCACTTTTTTAGAATTGAGAATGCTTGGTTTTATTTTAAAGTATCTCGAATTTTTTTAGGCATTGCTTTTATTACCATATCGTAGGAATGATCTATAAGCTGTAAAATAAATTCTGGGCGTAGCTCTCCAGTATAAATTGACACGGTATTCCAGTGTCTATTGTTTAAATAAGGTCCGGAATAAATACTCTCATATTTCTCTCTTAACTCAAGTGTGTAATCAGGATCGCATTTTAAAGTTATAGACGCTTCTCCTTTTTCCCATTTTTCAAGTGGTACTAAAGCAAACATTTTATTCATGATTTTAAAAACTAATGTGTCCTGATCAAAAGGGAAATCTTCTGTTGCTTGTTTTTTACTTAAACAATAATCTCTTATTTGCTCAATGTTCATAAACTAATCTATCAATTTATACAAAATTGGTTTACTTGGTGAAGCATCGTTTTCAAAAGGTGCTATTTGAAGATTAAGAAAATATGTGCCATCTTTCACTTTATTTGGCACAAAAATAAATTCGGTTATTGTTGCATCTAATCGTGTCTTCCCAGATGTATTCCAAAATGCATTATGTGCTAAAAGTTTGCCTTCATCTTTTTCTCTATCTACACTAGGCAAATCGATAAGCAAATGTTTTACCCCTTTTTCTCTTAAATAATTAGCTGCTACTTCCAATAAATAAGGTGGATTGGTATTAGAATATTGCATTGATATTTTTTCAGTTGTATTAGGAATTGTTCTAATAACTAGTGCATCTCTTTTTTTGTTTCCCAAAGCAAACTGCAATTGTTTTTTGGAAATTACAAAATCGTCATTTAATTTCTCAGGAGCAACTGTAATTACTTCAGCTAAAAAGAAGAACTGTTTTAAACTTTTATTTATCGAATAAAACTCTTTAGTAATATGTCCAACACACTCCGTATGTGTTCCATGCGCATGAGGATTAAACTTAATATTATTAAAATTAACCGAAGCTCCTTCTTTAACACTTGCAACCCAATTTTCAACTTTAACCGGTTCTATTTTTGGTTCATCTAAATACCAAGCATTTACATTGTGTTTTGAGGCCTTTAGTGGCATTGAAATATCAAGTGGTTTTGAAAAATCAATTTTATACTTGTGTGAATTATATTGAATAGTTGCAATCATATTCAAATATAATCAAATCATAAATAAGTCTGAAGCAATTCCATCAGCTAAAAATTTCCCTTTTGGTGTGCATGTTAAAATTTGATTATGTGATTTCTCACTCCTAATAGTTATCGGGACGTTTGAAATTACTAAAAGTTCTTGATTGATAAATTTTTCGGCCAAAACTAATAAATGTGATTTATATTCTAATCCGAAATCAGATTCAATTTTGTCTAAAGAAATTCCCCAAATAGTTCGCAAACCTGTCATAATATATTCATTGAATCTATCTTCTTTGGAAAGAGTTTCAATTTCAATAGGTAATTTATTTTCTTGAATACTTTTAATGTATTTTGTATTATTTGCAACATTCCAACTTCGTTGCTTCCCATTAAACGAATGAGCAGAAGGACCAATACCTAAATAGGATTTTCCTTGCCAATAACTTGTGTTGTGTTTTGAAAAATAACCTTCTTTTCCAAAGTTAGAAATCTCATAATGTATAAATCCTTGCTTTTCTGCTTCTGCTACCAAAAGATTAAAATGTTGTAATGTTAAATCATCATTAATTGGTGGATAGGTGCCTCTTTTAATAAATGTAGCCAATGCTGTTTTAGGTTCGATTGTTAAGGCGTAGCTCGATATATGATTCACTCCAAAACTAAAGGCGATTTGTAGATTTTTATTCCATTTTTCTATGCTCATATTTGGTATGCCATAAATGAGATCTATTGTAATATTATCGAAGACCTTTGTTGCTTCCTTTAAACAACTTTTAGCTTCTTTTGAGTTATGAGCACGATTCATACTTTGTAAATCATCTTCGAAAAATGATTGAATTCCTATACTAAGTCTATTGACTGGACCGTTGAATAATTGCATTATTCGATCTTTAACCAAGTCATCTGGATTGGCTTCAAGAGCAATTTCTGGCCCTTCAGTTACATTATAGTGTTTATAAACTGTATCAATAAACAATTGTAATTCTGCAGTAGTTAATAAACTAGGTGTTCCTCCTCCAAAATAGATAGTTTCTATAGTTTGATTTAGGAGTTCGCCTTTTCGTAATTCTAATTCTTTTACTAAAGCATCGATAAGTTCATCTTTCCTTTTTAATGAAGTTGAAAAATGAAAATCGCAATAGTAACAGGCTTGCTTGCAAAAGGGAATATGTATGTAGATACCAGTGATTGTCTGTAATTTTAGGTTAACCAATTTTATCTTGATTCTGTTTTACAAAAGCACTCCATCCAGTATAATTTTTACCAACAGTTATTCTACCTGCATTATAAAAATGACAAACAGCAGCTGCCAAACCATCTGTAGCGTCTAAACTTTTTGGTAGTGTTTTTAAACTCAATAAATTTTGAAGCATTTTGGCTACTTGTTCTTTACTGGCATTTCCATTTCCTGTAATTGCCATTTTAATTTTTTTTGGAGAATATTCAGTAATAGGTACTTCACGAGATAATCCTGCAGCCATTGCAACACCTTGAGCACGACCTAACTTAAGCATACTTTGTACATTCTTACCAAAAAAAGGCGCTTCTATAGCTATTTCGTCTGGATGGTGCGAATCTATAAGTTCTACAGTACGCTCAAAAATGAGTTTAAGTTTAAGATAATGATCGTCGTACTTTTTAAGATTAAGTTCATTTAATTGTATGAACTCCATTTTTTTATTGACCACTTTTATAAGTCCGAAACCCATAATTGTGGTTCCAGGATCTATCCCTAATATAATTTTGTCTTTTCCCATTAATCACAGTAATAACATCCGCTTAAAGATACGGAAACACCAATTGTAACTGCAAATAAATTTCCATTAAACGTTCCGAAACCTTCAGAAATTGGATCATATGTTTCATTTCCTGAAAAACTATATATATATGAAATATCCGTGTACACCGAAAAAGTTCCTGAGACATTATAATGTATTTCAACTCCAGCTATGACATTTAAAAAAGATGTTTTATTATCTCCATAGTTGCCTAAAGGTTTTACTATACTAAATCCTGGACCAACATGACCAATTAATCCAACCTGGGAGGGTAAAAATCCAAAAACCATTGTTCCGTCATAAAGAAATTGAGCGTTGATCCTTGAATAATTAGTTTTAAATTCTATTGAATTATCTGCACTAGAAAACCTGTTATAGCCAAAATCTAATTTTAGCCCTTTTGTTTTTGTAAACATATGTTGAACACCTAGATTTATTGTTGGAAAATTTAGTGGCTTTGCCTCAAAACCAGAAACAAAACCATCAATGTTAGGATAATTAATTCCGAATGCTAATTGTAATTTCCATTTATTAGTATCAGCTTGTGTAAATCCAATAAATGAAATTAACATGAAACCATGAAGCAGGAAAACTTTCTTATATGTCTTAAAATTTGAGGTCATCTTATAATAATAGTTTTAATTTGTGTAGTTCTCTTAATGACAATTAAATCCAAATGCCAGGAACATTACCATACAAAACTAAACAATTCTTTTTTGCACTTATTAAATTAAGTATTGTTGTTGGAGCTTCTTATTTTATATATAATAAAATAGCTCATAATGATAATCTCCATTTTAGCGTTTTTATTGTCTTTTTGACAAAAAATGACGGTTTTTTGATGAAAAACATGATTTTTTTACTTTTTTTGACCATTTTTAACTGGTTTTTAAATTTTGATTATAAAACGATCCGTTCTGATAATATAGACTGAACTTATGATAGCTGTGATTTTTATTATTACTGTTTCTTACTGCATTTTAATTGGGTATTTCATTATTGGGTTTGATAAGGTTAAAGAATTCGATGTTCAAAATTTAGCAGAAAAAACTAAATTTTCTATTATAATCCCATTTAGAAATGAAGCCGAAAACTTACCAGATTTGCTGCAATCGCTTTATGAATTAGATTATCCCAAACATTTATTTGAGGTTCTTTTAGTAGATGATGCGTCTGAAGATAATTCGATTGAAATAATTAATACATTCATTAACAATATCGCTTTCAATTCCACTGGATCTGACGTGCAAATACTAAAGAATAAAAGGATATCCAACTCTCCCAAAAAAGATGCGATTACCGAAGCAATTTCTTTTGCAAAAAACGAATGGATTATTACAACTGATGCCGATTGTATTGTGCCCAATAAGTGGTTAAAAACACTCAATGCATTCATTAAAAAAAATAATCCAAAAATGATTGTAGCACCTGTTACTTATTCTGTTAATAAAACCTTTTTTCAAAATTTTCAATTATTAGATTTTTTAAGTTTACAAAGTGCAACCGTAGCTGGATTTGGAGTTAAAAAACCATTTTTATGTAATGGTGCAAATCTGGCGTATAAAAAAGACCTTTTTAAAGCTCTTAATGAATATGCAGGAAATAATTCTATAGCAAGTGGTGATGATATTTTTTTAATGGAAAAAGCGCTACAAAACTATCCTAAAAATGTAATGTATTTAAAATCAAAAAATGCTTTAGTATATACTCAACTACAAGTTTCAACCAAGGATTTAATTCAACAACGTTTTCGCTGGGCTGCAAAAACAACATCTTACAATAATACATTTGGAAAGTTAGTTGGTATTATTGTTTTATTTATGAATACCATAATTATTAGTGTTGCCTTACTTGTTACAATTAGTACTTTAAAATTTGAAGTTTTAATCATTATTTTTTCTTTAAAATTCTTTTTTGATCTAATCCTAATATATAAATATGCTCATTTTTTTAATCAAAAACTTAGTATGAAAAATTACATTGTCAGTAGTTTATTATATCCTCTTTTTAGCATTTATATTGCTGTATATTCAATGTTTTTTGGGTTTAAATGGAAAGGTCGAGCTTTCAAAAAATAATGTTTTCTTATTTATTTTTTATAGCTTTACAATTATCCCAAAATCTATGACTCATGAAAAAGATAATTTTCTTATTACTATTTGTTTTTTTTTGTTTTTCCGGTACTGCTCAAAAACAACACATCATAAATGGTGAAACTTATCAATTAAAGACTGAAGTAAATGGAACTATTAGTTTACACTGGAATATAATTGACCGTCAATATCATTATTTTGTTGAAAAAGATGGTATAATAACTGAATTGGTAAACACAAAAGATAAGACTAAAAAATTTCAGGAAGAATATAAAGTAACCTTGAGCAATCTTACAAAAGGAAGCGGATTAAACACAGACAAAGTAAAACTCACATTATATAGTTTACGAAATTTTATAAATGACTATAATTTTTCTCAAGATCCAAATTATTTAGCAACTAACGATGCTGTGGTTCAATCTTTACTTTTAATTTTTGGAGGGGCAACCAATAACCCTTTTACAGAAAATACTAGTAATACAAATAATATGCTAATTGGAGCTGAGATTGAAGTTTTTGAATCCTCTAACCTTCCTCGACATTCTATTTATCTTCAATTTCAGCATAGATTTAGAAGTGATGCTTTTGAGTACTCCCAAACTCAATTTGGTCTTGGTTATCGGTTTAGATTTCTAAACAAGAAAACATTTTCGATTTACGCAAATATCTTGACTTCTACTTATAGTTTTAACAAACAAATCATATCATTTTTAGATGCTGATGTTCTTACTGAACAAGAAATATCTGAAAACGGTTTTAATGTTCCTTTTATTTTTGGTGTTGGTGTAGACTTTAAAGCTTCAGATCATAGCTATATCACATTAACTTATAATGAACTATTTGCTTTGCTTTTAGATAACAAAGGAAAATTTTCAACCAATATTTCTTTAGGCTATAAGTTTAAATTATAATTGGTTTATTTAATTAACATTAATAACTACTGGTAATTTAAATTCGGTTTTAACCTGTTGACTTCTTTTAATCGCAGGGAATATTTTTGGTAGATCCTTTAAGCTTTCAATTAAAAGAGTATCCATTCGAGGGATTTGTTCTTTAATTAAATCACTGCTTTTTATATCTATCACACTTAATTCTCCTTTATCAGAAATTTGAAATGTAATAGTAATTGTATCATTAATGACTTTAGTAACAATAATGGCCTCATTAGCGAGTTGAGACATAATAAATGTAGTTAAAGTTGTCTCAAAGCATTGTTTTCTTTGTACTTTAGTTGAAGCGTTATCACAAACAGCAAATGTTGGATACTCATCAACTTCGTTCCAATTGAAGGTTTGTAAGTCTTCCTTTAAAATATCTTCGGAATACACTTTTTTCTTATCGAAATAATCGCAAGATGAAAAACATAATACAAGAAATAAAAAGACTAAATATTTCATTGATACTTACTAAAAGCGAAAAGTACGATTTTTTTGGGTTTAAAAATACTTCGACAAGCTCAGTATGACATTTAAGTTATTTTTGTCCGTTCAATTTAAATTTAATCTTCTTTCAAGAATTTTTCTTCTTTTAATTCGATAAGACGATAATCAATAATGGAATTAAATTTGCTTTTAGGGTATTTTGTTTTGAAGGCTTCAAATAACTTGATTCTTGTGTCAACATCTTTATAATATCTGTCTTTTGTGTATACTAAAAAGAATTGAGCATGTTCATTTTCAGGGTTTTCTTCAATAGCACGTTTATAAACTTCAATAGCTTCTTTAAATTTGTTTTGTATATTATAAACGGTTGCCAATTTTACATATTCTTTATCTAAAGCCATGTCTTGTAATACTAATGATTGTAGCATGTACTTTTCGGCATTTTTAAAGTCTTCTACTCTTTGATATAATTCTCCTTGAATAAATAAGTTATTGGTATTATCTGGATCAAACTCTAATGCTAAAAGTCCTTGCTCAACAGCTTTCTCAAATTCATAAATTTGAGCATAACTCATACTTAATTTTTCATGAATAAATTGTGAGGATTCGTTTAATTCAATAAGTTTTTCAAACCAAATAACTGCATTATCATAATCTTTTTTAGAATAGTAGTTCTGCGCTTTTAAACTAATAAGATCTTTATTATTAACATACGATGCTAACCCAATATCTATATACTTATTTGCTGTTTTATAATGGCGTTTTTGCACATGAAATTTTGCTATTCTAAAAATAGCTTTTTGATGTGTACTATCTAATTGAAACGCACTGTAAAATCTGTTTTGTGCTGTTGAATCTTTTAAATGCTCCAACAACAAACCTAGTTCATAATGATAATTCGAGTTTTTATAGTCTATATCAATTAACTTACGAAACATATTGGAAGCCTCATTGTAATTTTTCGTTTTAGACAGTAACTTTCCATATTCATATTTTATCAAGGCATTATCTGGATTTGCTTCAATACTTTTTTCGTAATGTAACAAAGCTTCATCATAGTTACCTATAGCTATATATGCTTTTGCAATTTTATCATAAACTTTTGGGTGATTTTCAAATTGTTTATAGGTTTCAATTGCTTTGGAATAGTTTCCGTTTACATACAAACTATCACCAAGCCGTAAAGCCGAAGACTGAGCTTCGGCTTTTAAAACTATTATTGATATAATTATTAATATAAGTCTATTCACGAACTTGAAACACTATTGGTAACGCATAAGGTACAATAACATTTTTACCGTTATGTTTTCCAGAAATAAATTTTGGTAATGTTTTAATAACACGAATTGCTTCAGCTTCCAAATCTGGATGTGGTGCTCTGGAGCTTACTTCTGTAACATTACCTTCTTTATCAATTTTAAAGATAGTACTTATACGTTGTATTCCTTTAAGACCAATACCTTTTGCTAAGTCAGTGTTAAATCTTTTTGCAACACTTTTATTGATTCTATCTGACGTGCATTTTCTACGTTCTGTATTGGTTGAAAGTGTTTCACATCCTGGAAATACTGGAACTTCATCAATAATAGCAAATGGGACTTCTAAAGCATTGGAATAATCTTTTGGTTCAATTATTGTTTCTTCTAATAGAACCCAGTCTTTGTGTAATTTGTGTTTTGATTCCTCATCATTCATTTTCTGATTAACTCTCTTATTCTTTTTAATCTCCTCTTTTAAATTTGTTTTTTTATCGGCTATTTGAAAAATTATAGGCAACGAATAAGGTACAATCACATTTTCGCCTTTTTGTTTTCCAGGAATCATTTTTGGTAATAAACTAATTACACGTATTGCTTCGGCTTTTAAATCTGGATGTGGTGCTCTTGAGCGAACACCTATTACATCTCCATTTTTATCAATTTTAAATATAACATTAATCCGTTGCCTGCCTTTTAATCCTAAATCTCCAGCTAAATCTGCATTAAAATTTTGCTGTACAAATGTCGAGATTTTATCTGCCATACATTTTCTACGTTCAGCATTAGTAGAAAGTGTTTCACATCCTGGATATATTGGTACATTTTCAATAACTGCGAACGGAACTTCTTGATTTTCTATATTATCTTCAACAACGGGAGTTTGAACAACTTTTGAGTAATTCTGTTTACTTTTATTAGGTTGTTGAACCCCTTTACTTGTTTTTCCATCTGTAACAATAAATTTAGTATAAAAATCATCCCTTTCAAGCAATTTTATTTTACCATCAAAATCTTTTTGTTCTTCATCTGTAAAATTATTCATGTCACTCACTACTAATTTAAGAAACCCATCGTGTATTTGGTTTTCCCAAATCTCTTTTGCTCTATCTGTTTTTTTAAATTCAAGGTATTCAGCATAAGTTTTATTCATTATACTCAACATATCGTTTTTAATACCTTGATGTTCTATAGAAGTATTTTTAGTTTTTTCAAAGATACGCCTGATAGAAGCTTGAAATTTATAATATTCTTCTCTTGTGTCAACATAGTTATCCCCTTTAAGTAAAAAAGTAGCATACATTTCAGCATATGATCCTTTCTTTGCCTCGAGAGAAACCAATTGATTATAATAGTGCTCTTTTAATTCTTCATCACTTAATTCTTGATTAACTCCTTCCTTATTTGAAATTTTTTCTTGCGCATTAGATGATGTATAAAGTAACATCCCAAATACTAATGGTATTAATAAGGCATACTTAAACTTTAAAATTTGTTTTGATCTTGATTTTGTTAACATAACGATTCGTTTTTTGATTAATGATTTTTTAAAAAATGTATTGATGAATGACACGTTTCGTGTTTCAAAAACTTGTGTTAATAAGTTTTCGTAATAATGAGATTTATCTTGTGATTTTATAGCTTTTGCATCAGCGATATATTCGTGCAACGTTCGTATTCTATTTTGATACATATACACTAAAGGGTTAAACCAAAATAGGATGCGTAAAATTTCAAACAGTAAAAGATCTATTGAATGGTTTTGTTTTACATGTATTATTTCATGTTTTATAATTGTGTCTTTGTCTTTAGAATTTATGTGTTCACCTAAAAACACATAATGAAAAAATGAAAATGCTGCATTGCTGTTTATAAGTTCTACTATGCGTAAATCACCTTTCCAGTGTTTTGGATTTTTATAAATTAATACAATTATTTTAACAAGTTTATAAGTGAAAAATAAAAATGCAATGGTAGTACCTAAAACAAAAAGCAATTGCCAGTTAATTACAAAATTTGAGGTTTGTTCTATACCTTTCTCAAACAATAAAACGGGTTCTGTTTGGGTTAGATTTCCTAAAATAACTTCGGGAAGTTGTATGATGAATTGTTGTGGGATTGCTTCTTTAAAGCTTTCAATTTTAATAAATGGTAATACAATTGAAAGCAAAGCTGTAACAAGAAGGTATGCTCTATTCCAATAAAAAAACGTCTCTTTTTTTAAAAATACGTCATAAATAATTAAAAAGAATAATTGAAACGCAACGGTTTGTAAAATATATTGTAGCATGCTATTCTTTTTTATTAATTTCTTTTAAAACAGATTCTAACTCATTTAGGCTAATATCGTTTTTCTTTACAAAAAAAGATACCATACTATTAAATGACCCTTGAAAATAATTATCTACCAATTTGTTAATAGATTGGTTGCTATAGTCATGTTGTTGTACTAGAGGAAAGTAAATATGCCCTTTACCTTGTTTTTCGTAATCTACAAAGCCCTTGCTTTCTAATATTCTAACAATTGTAGATACTGTGTTATATGCTGGTTTTGGTTCTAGAAACTCATCTACAATAGTTTTTACATTGGCTTTTTTAAGCTTCCATAAAATTTGCATGATATCTTCTTCAGCCTTGGTAAGTTGTTTGATCATTTAATTAAATTTTTAGTTTAATAACTTTACAAATATAACTAAATATTTAGTTTAAACTAATATTTTAGTTGAAAGAATTGTAACATTTAAGTTCTACCTTCGTCTTACAATCACATCAAATAAACTTATATGGATATATTTTTAGTTATACTTGCTGCATTTATTATGCTTCTTGGAATTATTGGTAGTTTTTTACCTGTGTTACCAGGACCTTTAACAAGTTGGATTGGTTTACTTGTTTTTCATCTTACAGAAGCAGTCCCAATGAATTGGACATTTCTAATTATTACTTTAATCATTGCACTATCAATTTGGTTATTAGATTATATTATTCCTGCAATGGGAACGAAAAAATTTGGAGGCAGTAAGTATGGTATGATAGGCACAACTATTGGACTTATAATAGGCATAATATTTCTCGGTCCTTTTGGAATAATCTTTGGTCCATTTTTAGGAGCTTATATTGGTGAACTCATAAATAAAAGTAATTCTAAAACAGCGGCGAAAGCAGCCTTTGGATCTTTCTTAGGTTTTTTAACCTCGACATTTATTAAGTTTATTGTAGCTGTAATTTACTTGGGACTTTTTATAGGAAAAGTTTGGGATTATAGTAGCGCATTGTTTTAAAAGAAGAACCTTATAACTTTCAAATGCGCATCTGACTGGTTATAAGGTTCTCACTAATTGCTATTATTCAACAAATAAATTAGAGGGATTAATTAATTATTCTGTTGAAAGACAAATCTAAATATAATACTACACTTTTTGTTGTGGAAAAACCGCAAACTTAATGTGGAAAAACCGTAATATTCAATGACATAAATACTTTAAGTCGTTTTCAAAAATTCATGAAAGGATGAATTTTAACATTTGCGATATTAAAAAACCTTACGCCTAACAAATGTAAATCTGCTAGTCATAAGGTTTTTATTAATTGCTATTATTTCAACAAATAATTAATCGAGATTAATTATTATAAGAAAGCATGAATTTAACTATAATAATGCACTTTTTGTTACGGGAAAACCGTAATATTCAATTATAGAACAGCTTAAAAGAATTTTTAAATCTCAAGAAAATCTAAACTTTAACACTTTTATTATATAAACCCTTTTTTTCTGGCTTCATTTATTAAGGTTTCATCATTTCCATCCTCAACAGAGAACAATAACTTTAAGTGTTTTTTTCTTTTTTCAATAGCGCTCATGGATAAATCAATATGATCTTTCAGTCCTTTTGTTTTTACTCCATGAGATAATAAATGAAGTATTTTTCTATTGATTTCATCTACATAAATATCACTTGTAATTGCTGTATTTAAAAAATTATTTACTGTACTGCTATAATATGGAGGACTTTCTAAAATATGCTGAAAAGCCTCGGACAATTCTCTTGAGGTTAAATCACTTTTTATTAAAAGACCTTCAGGGTTAATCCCTTTAATAATGTTAAGAATTCTAAACGATTCGTTGAACATGGTTAAAATAATAATTTTTGCATTTGGTAAATATACTCTAGCAATTTTTGCAAGATCTTCTCCAGAGGTAATTAATCCGTCCTCTGAAGGTGGCAAGCTAATATCAAAAAACAGTACATCATAAGGCGTTTTATCTACTGATTTTTTTATTAATTCGTTCGCCATGTCACAATTTAAAGCAATATCAATAGTAAGGTGTTGGTTTTCTTTTTTGGTAGCTATTAAAGTATTTTGATAGCCTTCAATGATCATTGGATGATCATCAACCATTAAAATATTTAAATGTTGTTCCATAAAAAATTATGAATTAAATGGCACATTAATCGTGATTATTGTACCGCTATCAATTTTAGAATCAATTTCTACTTTTCCACCTATTTCTTTCACTCTGGAATTAATGTTCTTTATCCCAATCCCTTTTTTGGCCTTGGTTACATTAAACCCATAACCATCATCTTCAACAGCTAATAAAATTACATTATTTTTTAATTTAAAACTAATCTTTATATGTTCGGCATTTGCATGTTTATAAATATTCTGCATGGTTTCCTGTAACATTCTATAAATGTGAATTTTAGTTTTATTAGATACGTTGTCCCATTGTATCTCATCATCTTCATTAAATGTATAAGCTAGTTTATATGCTTGTGTTTGTGTTTCTATAAGGGTCTTAATGATATCTATAAAACTCGATCCAACTACAAAGTCTTTATTTAAATCATGAGAAATTTTCCGTATTTCTTCTTCTATGGTCTTTAACTCGTTTATATATTGCTCTCTGTTTTTTATGGCATCATCCGTTTGTAACATGTTTAAACTATCAAGGCTTAATCTTGTACCAAATAAACGTCCTAAAATGCCATCATGTAATTCTTGAGATATCCGTTTCTTTTCTTTTGTCCTGCCTTCATCTATTTTATCTTGCTGTGCTAACATGAGGTTGTAAATTTCTTCGTTGGCTTCCTGCTGTTGTTGAGCGAATTTCAACTTCCTGTTTTTTGTGCGTTGGGTTATCACAATATATAATAAGCTAAGAGTTAATAATAAGCCTATAGATAGCAACAGGAAAAGTAATCGTTCTTTCGATATTTGTATATTCTCTGCTTCAATTTGATCTGTTTCAAATTCAATACGAGCAAACTTATTTCTAATATTTCTTTCATTATTTAATAGACTATCGTTTAGTTTTATATGTTCGAATAAATATTTTTTACCATCTTCTCCATCTTTTATTTTAGATAACAATAGTAAGGCCTTAGAAACAAAATCGTTAGAGTTTGTCTCTCTTGAAATTTTATATGCTTTTTGAACATAAAACAAGGCGGAATCTTTTTCGTTATAAGAAAAATATAATTCTGCTAGATTATAGCTTGAAGACATTATCATAATTTGATCATCTATACTATCTGCAATCTTATAAGCCCTTTTAAACATAGCCTCGATACCTGACTTATCTTTGTCTTTAGAAAGAAATCGGGTATAAGCAATATTGTCTATGGTTGCTGAATAATAGCTAGGATCTGTTTCTAATAATGTTTTATCTTGAATGATTATACTAAAATAATTTATAGCCTTTTGATAGCTTCCTTTTTCTCTATACACCGATCCCAAATTGGTATTAGTATATAATTTATATAAATAATTATCCGGTATTTTATCACTAAAAGTTAATGCCTTTTCATGGTATTCGATGGCTTTGTCAAACTGTTTAATTTTTTCAAAAATTATACCTAATAAATTATATAAAGACCATAGAGTGTCTAAATTATTATTGTTTTTTGGAAGTGATTGAATTAAGGAAATGGCTCTAATAGCATTAACTTCCGACCCTGTATAATCTTTTTCGGATTCTTGAATATTTGCCATGTTTAATAGCACTTCCCCTTCATTACGAATATCTTTTAATTTATTATAAATTTTCACAGCATTAAAATAATAATAATAAGCACTATCATAATTTACTTCAAGATCATGATAAACTCCTAAATTATAATTTGCTATGGCTATAGCAGAGGAATCTTTTAATTTTTGAGCTAATTTTAAATTTGTATGGTTAATTGTTTTAAACAGGTCATACTTCTCCATTTGCAGATAGACAAAAGACAAATCCCGATTGCTTCTTAAAATAGTAGAATCTATCTTAGTTTCAAACGATATTTTAACAGCTTGTTTAGCATAATCTAATCTCGATTCCAATTCCAGGTTATGGTCTTTGGACAAGTTTCTTAACACTTCTATGCTATCTAGTTTTGCACTTAATTTTTCATTTTGTGCAAACAAATTGTAGGAAAAAATAAAAAGTAGTATAAAAAAATATCGACAATTCAATCTTAGTTTTTTTAGATGATTGTCTCAAATTTAGGATAAATTATGATATGAGCGTCATTATTAATAAAATCCTTAATGAATATATACAAAATAAAATCCCTTTACGAAACGAATTCGTAAAGGGATTTTACTAACTAATTACAACAAATTATGTTTGAGAAGGTAATTTTAATTTCTTTTTATTTGTGACAAGATCTTTAAATTCTACTTTATTCGTTTCAAAAGTGTCAGTTGTTTCAGAGGTTTTAACATCAGAACTCTGTCCTGAAAATGTTAAACAAAAAATTGCTAGTAACAATGTAATTTTTAGGGCTTTCATAATTATAGGTTTAGAATTATACATATAGTCTATTTATTAAATATTATTGATATTAATTGTTTACTATAATTTTTACATTATAGTGAGGGAATAAATGGACTAATAATTTCTAAACACAATAATTGTGTTTGTTTAAATAAAATGTTGAGGGAAACAACTTTAAAAGTTGCTAAGGGATGGATTATTAATTATTCTTGACTTTACAAGAACAGTAAATATAGAATTAGAGGTAATTAAAAATATTAAATAATCGTTTAAATGTAATATTTTATCGATTAAATGCATTATGCGGATAATTTTCTTACAAAATATTTATGTTTATCATTGTAATCCGATACGATTAATTTTGTTGCATCTTTGGTAATAATGCCTTCATGCCATAGCGTATTCTACCCTTTAATCCAGCTTTAACAATATGATTAAAGGTACTTATTGGCAACTTATAAATAATCTCTTTAGATAGTTTAACTTTCTTTCCTGGTCCTTGTAAACGAAATTGTGTCGCTTGAGTAGGTCCATACATTAAATGTAACCACAATTTTGGATTAAGTAAAAAATATTTAACTATTGGAGGATAACAACCTATAATTTTAGCTAAATCGTTCATATACTTATGATAATCGACTAAACTACGGATGCGTATAGCGTTTTCTTCAAACTG
Organism: Flavobacteriaceae bacterium; assembly: GCA_965250265.1. Classification (GTDB taxonomy): domain Bacteria; phylum Bacteroidota; class Bacteroidia; order Flavobacteriales; family Flavobacteriaceae; genus PRS1. The sequence continues at coordinate 361,721 of CBDFNO010000015.1, forward strand.
CTTCTTATATACATCAATATCATTGTTTGCACTTTCAACCATCAATTCAGGCTTTGGTAGTTTTGATTCCCCTGAAAAAATAAGAGCACAATAACGTGACTGCATTTCCATAACTGGAAACTGGCTACCAAATCCTGGTCGTGCCCAACCTATCCAAGCCAGACGATCCCCAACATTGGGATGAAACATGTGCTTGTACATACTTCTTGGGTCAACTGCTTGGAGATCTTCAGGCATAAAATCAGCATTATTTACATACCCTGTACTAAAAACTACAATATCAATATTTTCCAGAGTAACTCCATCTGCCGTTTTTAAGATTCGTCCACCATCATTAACACTGACAATATCACCAACTACTCTACAACCATAATTAGCAATAGCCTTTGGTAAAGCAAGTGTTTTTGTGCCATAAATTCCCCAAATACCATTCTTTGAGCTTACTTTTTCATTTAAATCAGCTAAAGCATCAAAGACTGGATCTTTTCTTTCACGTTCTAATTTTAAAACAAATGGGCTCAAACGTCTTCCATATTCACGTGGTAAATCCCAAATGCCACGATGAGTGGATACATCAGCTGCATGGTCACCACGTTTTCGTGGCACTATCCAACCAGTAGTCTCTCTTAAACTTACCCAACATTGTTTAGCAACTTTAGATATCTCATAGGCAACATCAGAACCCGACTCGCCTCCTCCAACAACTAAAACATTTTTATCTTTAAAACTTTTTGCATTTTTATAATCTCTGGAATGTGAATAAGGTACAGTTGTAAGTTCTTTATGCCAATTAGGAAACCTTGGAATATTATTGTTCCCTATCGCCAATATAAGTCTCTCACATTGCAAAATCTCTCCAGAGTTTAGTTCAATTTGCCAATAATCGTTTTCAATTGAAGTAACTCCATCAACACGAGCGCCAAAACGAATATGATTAGTAACATGAAAATGATTAGAATAGGATTTCCAATAATCAACTGCTTCATCTTTAGTCCAGAAGTGATGATTCATTCCTTCACCAGCCCAAAAATCTGAAAACATACTGAATGTAACCGAAGACGTAAGCAGAAGATTGTCATAACTATCGGCAAACACACCACCAAGCTTATCGGACTGTTCTAAACACAAAACGTCATCGAAGCCTTTTTCAAGAAGTTCTTTTGTGGCAACAATCCCACCAGGACCTGCTCCAATTACAATACAACTAATCATGATTTTCTTCTAATTTAATCACTTTTAAGTCCGCCATTTTAACTAAAGAAAGTATATTTTCATCAATTTCTTTTAGTGGCTTTATTTTATCAACAAATACGTCTGCTAATTCAATAGGTATAATTTCGATTAATTCAGAATATAAGAATTTGTTAGTTGGCTTGGAACTGGTTTGAACTGAAATTCTTGAGAAAAACCCAAAACCCTTGTCTTGTTCTGTTTTAAAATCTTTTTGTAACCAATTGGGTAATTTAATCTGAAATGATCCTATAAACTCTTTGTTAAAATTGATGCCAGAATTATAAAGCGTTTTTCCTAATAAACCTCCTGCAATAATTTTGTTGTGCGCCTCTTTAAGTGGCTGTCCATTAATATTCAAGAATCTAACAATACCTAAAGTTCTTGATATCCCCTTTTTATCATTTAATTGAATAATTCTAATGTCCTCATCCTGTCTAACGATATGCAAATCTATAGAACCAAATAGTTTTTCTAATGTACTGGTATGCAAGTCTTCATAATTTATCATTCAAAAATAAGGTCTAAATTGATTAAAAAAACGAAAATACAAAAACTTTGACCATTTTTTTCAAGCGGTTTGTTAAGTTTACTATCTATGCTTTTTTAGATTTATGTCCTACTAAATAAAAGACAAATAGTATAATACTTAAACCTAATAAAATACCAGCTAAAATTAAAAATAATTGTGATTGAGAAATAGAATCTAAAAATGGAAGAAGAATTATTGGTGATAAAAATTGACCCATAAACCAAAAAGTAGTTAACCTGCCTATCTCTCTTCCTCTTATTTCTGGTGGTGCCAATTGCATGACCCAAATATTGGCATTGGGAATCATAACACCCATTCCTAAACCTCCAAGAAGCATTGCTACCATGACCATCTCATAAGAATTTCCATAAGCAATACACACATAAGCAATTGCCATTAAAAAATATCCTATCCCGAATATTTGTTTAAATCCGAACCTATCTTTAATTTTAGAATAAGAAATTGCCCCAACAGCAGAGAAAAAAGTAGTAGAGGCAATTGCAATACCAATAAGAGCATTTTTTTCAATTCCAATAGATTTTAGATGAAAAGGTATTTGTACAGGAATTATAAAAAATAAAATCCACATCAACATAACATTTATAAACACAAACCATATAATAGCCGGAGACTTTATTAATTTATTGTCACTTTTAACTTCTGAATGAACAGTTGGCTCTTTCAAAAACAAATAAGCAAAGGGTAAAACAACTATTGAGAAAAAGTAAAGTAAAAAAGGAACTCTCCAATTAATATCGGCTAAAATTCCACCAAGTGTTATAAATATTATCCCACCCAATGACATTACAGCAATTTGTAAGCCAGCAAATTTTTGTCTTGACTTCCCTTGATAATAATCGGCGATCAAAGTGGTAACAATAGTCATTGAAATGCCTACACTTATTCCTAATAAAGCTCTACCTGCTAGTATGAAATAAATATTATCTAACCAATATCCTGAACTGCCACCAACTGCATATAGTATTAGAGAAATCCCTAATAATCTAAGCCTACCAAATTTATCAATGATCATACCAGCAAATATTGCACTTAAAGCAATAAATAGTCCTGGAAATGATAATGTAAGCTTTACTAATTTTTCCCCATTTGGAATATCAGAAAAAGCATTGGTCATATCTGGTAAAGAAGCAGATATGGTAATCATAGACATAATAGTCAAACTGCTTACTAATAACAACGCCAACTTAACTTGCCAACTTTCAGAATTCATAGTTTAATTTCTAATTAAATTAATGATTAAACTTATCATTCTCCCATGTTTCCTTTCATAAGCTGTGGAAGCATTTCTTTAAAGTTCTCTTTCTTATTTAAATGAGGAAGCGGATCTGCTGGCTCTTCAACTCCTAAAAATTTACAAATTGGTCCCCAGCCATCTCTTACATCATAAACTAATAATTTTTCTTGTGGCACAAAGGCTTTTACAGCTTCAATATGATCTTCCCAAACTTTTTTAGCAAATTCTTTATCCAGAAATTTCCCTTTTAGTTCATCCGCAAAAAAAACTTTTTTGAAGAATTTAATACATTTAACTACATTACGAACACGAGAATTAGTTAGTAATTTACCAATCATTTTAATTTTTTCAAGTGGTGTTTGTGGTCCTGCTCTAAAAACAGTTCTGTCTACACTTTTATACCATCCTTCAAAATCTCTTACGGTTAGAATAACCTTTGCATCAGGATATTTTTTCATATGTTCCTTATACCAAGGGTATCCAGGAAAATCAACAGTAGCATCATAATTGTTATACAATCCATCCCAATCTGTATCACCAGTTTCATCCAGGGTTTTCCAATAGTGAAGCATTGTTGGATTAACAAGAAGTTCTTTCATGTGGTACACTTTAGAATGCCCAAGTGTTTCCAAACATCTTTTAAGTGTTGTTGTGCCAGTTCTTGGAAAACCAGCTCCTATAATTTTAATAGACATTATATTTTAATTTATTAATTAATATTAATTTTTATTGAATACTATCTTTTGTAGGTGGAGGTGGTGGCATTTTAAAGACAGAAGGTTTTGGTTGCGAATCTAACGCTTTCAAATCTTTGCCTTCAAATGCTGGATAATCAGGTGAGAAATGAGTGCTTCTAAACTGACCATAAATAAAAGGTCCTGTTGGTTGAGCTGGTGAACCATCTGGTAATTTATACTTAAAATTGTATGGATTCCAATATTCCCATACGATATCTTTTTCAGGGGTAACTTCTATAAAACGACCTTTTGCTCCAGAAGTAATTAATGTATTTCCATTTTTTAATCTTTGGGCTCCTGAAATAAATGCTGAGTACATAGAATACTTGTCGGGAGCTGTATAACTCCAAGAAGTATCAGAAGGTCCATAAATACCCTCATCAGAAAGCGCATAAGCTCCATTTTCATTAGTTGTAGGAGTAAATTCCAATACAGCACTATAATTTCCAATATCGCCAATAGAAACCTGAGGATCTGGAGAACCAGACATAAGAGCAGCAAATACCGATGGTAATTTGTTATTTGGGTTTACAATGTCGTTGTTAAACACCATAAGGTTTCCTGCTCCTGGATACCCTTCAGGAATCCATTTTATATCATGTTGTCCAAAGAGTTTTTGATCCTCTTTAGTGCCTTGTCCATAATTTGCAGGGTTTCCCCATCTATACAATAAATCGCCAGCACTACCTTTAGCTTCTTCAGTAGTGGTATTATGATCGATTATATATATTTCGCTAAAATGTGGAATACTTATTACTATTTGGTCTAATTCAGGATTATAACCTATAGCATTTACATGAGATATGTCTGATGTTTGATTATCAACAGTTGCATTTGAGGTTACAAAACCCATTTTTTTCATACCATTTATTTGTTCTTCTGTCATTGGAGGGCCTCCTTCAGCATGAACATTGATATTAATTTTCTGTGGATTATCAGCTATTACACCATAATTTTGTTTGGTAGAATCAATGTCCTGTATTAAATGATCCCACATGTGCCATTCCCAAACAATTTCACCTCCATTTGGTTTGGTAGGCTTAATTTCAATTATTTTATCAGGCCAAATTCCAGCTTTTGCCGTATGTTTTGGGTCTCTACCTGCTTCAATAGCCTCTTCTGGTGTTTTAACTTCGTATGCTATAGCTAAAATATTTCCATTGGGCATGATTTCAATATCGTGATGTGTTAATTCATTTTCGTTAGCATATTCAAAATCCCAAACCATATTTCCTTCCCAATCATATTCTCTAATTCTTCCTGCTTGTCCTCCTGCAGCAAAAGTTGGGAAATCGATATCTCTTTCTAGCCTTATAAGATGACCGTTTTCAAGAAGATAACCATGTAACAATGTACTTAATTCTCCTTTCCATGAGTGAACAATATCACCATCCATATTCATAAGATACGATTGTGTACTATTTCCAGGTGAAAATAAAACATATCCTTCTGTAGCTTGGTCGGTTTTATTAATTAATCCTCTTTTAGATGTAGCACCTGTTATAGTTCTTGTGTCTTCTGGTTTCCATTGGCGAATTTCAACCTTTTCAGTAATTTGTTCTTTAGAATTATCTTTTTTACAGGAAAAAACAAAAAACAATGTCAACAATGATAAAATAAAGCGAATTTTCATAATAGTATATTAAATTAAATAAATAGATGGTTTATTCCTCTTCTTTTTTTTCTGGTTTAGGAGGTAGTTTAAATGCTTTTGGTTGTGGATCTAAAGGAACTAATTCCCTGTCTTTTAAACCAGGATGATCTACCGGAATAAAATTTGATCTAAATTGCATGAAAGTCGCTGGCATTGGTGACATTGGATCTCCATTAGGTTCGTGAATATTTCCTCTATACTGACTTAAATATTCCCAAACAATCTCTCTCTCTGATGTAACTTCAAAAAAGCGTCCTTTTGGTCCTTCGTTAATAAATGTGTTTCCATTTTGCATGCGTTGAGCTCCAGAAATAAAACTCCCATAAAAAGAAAGTGTATCTGGTGCAATATATGTCCATTCAGGCTCATTGGGACTGAAACGATTATTTTCCATGAGAAGATAATTTCCATCTTCATCTTTCATTGGCTTAAGTTCGTAAACCGCCGAATAATCTAAACTATCTTTAATTAAAGGTATATCATTATTGAAAAAGGTAAGATTTCCAGCACCAGGTTTCCCTTTTTCTATCCAACGAACATCATGCTGGCCAAAAGATTGTTGATTTGTAGAATCCCCTTGACGATAGTTTTGTGGGTTTCCCCATCTAAATAAAAAATCTCCTCCTTTACCCATTTTACCTCCACTATGACTTGAAGCTTCTTCTGATGTAGTACTATGATCAATGATAAAGATTTCATCTAGAACTGGTGAACTAAATACAATTTGATCTAATTCTGAATTATAATCTATCGCGTTTACATGATAAAAATCAGACCCTCTATTATCTATAGTTTGATTTCGCCAAATAAAGGCCGCATTGGAAGCACGTAAAGCATCCAAACTATCTTGTGAAATTGGATCAGGTAATTTCCTTCCTTTATTAATATCGAGCAATTCGGGATGTGCCACTACATCTCCAAAGTTGTCCATATCTGGGTCATAGTCTTGTACTAAATGATCCCAAAAATGCCATTCCCAAACTACTTTCCCATGAGTTTTATCAACTTGTGCTATCTCTACAATTTTATCTGGCCAAAGTCCAGCTTTTGGTATTTGTTCAGAATTTCTTCCAGCCTTCAATACATCTTCTGCCGAAATTGCTTCCCATGCAATTGCTAATACATTTCCATTTGGCATAACTGCAATATCATGATGTGCATGTTCCTCTTCATCGGCATATTCTAAATCCCATAATATTTTACTGTCCCAGCTTATTTTTTGAATTCTACCCGCTTCACCACCACCTGCAAACACCGGAAAATCAAGATCGGTAGCCATAAGTGTAATTGAGCCATCATCATTTAAATATGGGCTATGCGTTGCATAATTCCCTTTCCATTCATGTACAACTTCACCATTACGATTAAGAAGATAAATAGAAGCAGAATTAGTTGGGCTAAACATTACATATCCTGAAGTAAGATTTTCTGAAGTCTTGGTGAGCCCTCTTGGAATATAATGCCCAAACATATTTCGACCATTATTATCGGGTTCTTGTTCAACAGGTTTTTGTTGATTACAGTTAAAAAAAAGAAACATAGCGATAAGGGTGAAGGCATACAATAGAATTCTTTTCATTTGAAGAAAGATATTAGTTAGATATGCTATAAATATACTGAAATTATTTCTTACAAAATTTTAGTAAACTAGCAGAGAGGCATTTAATTTGTTATATGTTATTTAATAATACTAATTTTGTAACATTTGAAACATATATTCTCTAATATAACAATGACAAATAACTTTTTTTATAAAGTATTTATGTGTCTCATTTTAATGGTGTTTAATATTCAAATAAGTATGACTGCCAATGATGGTTTTGAATTGATTTCTTACACAACCGAAGATGGTGGAGTTATTGAAGCTTCTTATTTTGAAGCTGACAAAGATCTTGTCGTAATCTTTGCTCATGGTGCCATTTTTAATAAAGAAAGCTGGTATTTTTTGGCTGAAAGATTACAAAAAGAAGGAGTCTCTTCCATTTCTTTAGATTTTAGAGGTTATGGTAATAGTAAAAAAGGGAGCACCAATAAAAAATCACTAGATATTTTAGGTGCAGTTGATTATTTAAAAGAAAAAGGGTTTAAGAAAATAGCAATTGTTGGTGGAAGTATGGGTGGAGCAGCTGTTTTAAATGCATTGGATATAAAGACTGATGCTGTTATAGAAAAAGTAGTGCTCCTTGCTCCAGCTGGTGGTATTGGAGTTGCGAGTAAATCCATAAAGAAGCTAATTGTAGTGTCAAAAAATGAAGGGCTATTTTCTCGTGTTAATACCATATATAAAGAATCAGCACACCCCAAAGAACTAAAAATATATCCAGGATCAATCCATGCTCAACACATGTTCAAAGCTGAATATAGTGATGAGCTTACAAAGCTGATTATTAGTTTTTTAAAAAATTAATGATAGAATTACGTTTCAGGAGCATTTAGTTGTGGTCTTCTAAAGATAATAAGACTATTAAAATGTCATATAATAAAAAACATTCTCAATATTCTACAAAAAAAGCCACAAATTAATGTGGCTCCCCTTACCAGAAAATAAGTAAATAGACTTAGTTCAAGGCAATAAGACTATATAGTATATATATAACAGTTAAAATTGCAAATGCCCTACTTGTTAAAATCAAAAAAGCCTTCCAAAAGGAAAGCTTTCAATCAATTTATTTTGACAAGTATATTGTTTACATCACTATTCACTGAATAAAGATTCATAAATAATTTCGGCGGCAACATTACTTCCTGCTAGAGATGGATGAAACCCATCAGGACCATAATAGGAAAAATCATTAGTATCATCAAAATAAGATTTCCAAACTTCTCCTACAGGGCATAAAATATCATTATTTAAATTAGCAGCCTCTGTATAACTAAATATAACACCTTCAAACGTTGAGTAATATGTTAAAGAAGGCCAAACCATATAATATGCAAGCTGGGTATTATTATTTTTACATAATGCACTAATTTTTCCTCCATATTCAATCAATAGTTCTCTCCCATAATCTTGTGATGAAGGTCCTTGTTGTACTATTACAAAATCATAGTCACCACTTTCTATATGCGTTTGAATAACACCATCTTCCCAATGATCTATTAGTGCATAATTCCCATATGCAACCATAGTTATTTCAACATCTTTACCATTAGCCAATGCAAAAGACTTAACTAAATTTGGTAAATCATTTACATAAGTTAAACTGTTACCAATAAAAAGAAGATTATAATTTGAAAGATTATTATTTGTATTAATTTCTAAACCTGAATCTAATTGTTCATTATTACAAGAACTACACATAAGTATTCCTACAAAGAAAAAAACATTGAAAATTAATTTTTTCATAATCTATAATTATTTCTTTTTATAAGGATGCATCTTTATACAAAAGGTTGCTTTAAGTTATCCAAAATTTACAATGTAAAGAGCTTTTACTTCTTACAACTTCCAAAAGTATTTACCGGAAATGCAAAAGCATTTAATATGTCAATGTTTTAAAGAATAACGCAAACCGTTTAAAAAATAAAAAAAGCTATATTGCATTTATCATAACAATTACTTGCCAATTAAACACTTGTAAGCTTAATTCAAATGGACGATATTGAAATTCTTTTTAATTTTACCTCTTAACTATTTTATACAATGCAATTAATTTTAAAGTCTTACAACTTAAAACTCAAGCATACATTTACAATTTCACGAGAGTCTTATAACATACAACCTAGTCTAATAGTTGAACTTAAAGATAGTAATGTATCTGGTTTTGGAGAAGCTAGCTCAAACCCATATTATAAAATTACTGTCCCAAAAATGATTGAAGATTTAAAAGTATTAAAATCGATGATTGAAGGCATAACAAATGTAACTCCTGAAAAATATTGGGATAAAATGTATCCGTTTTTAAAGCACAATATGTTTGCTTTATGTGCTTTAGATTTAGCATATAATGATTTGTATGCAAGGAAAAAGGGCAAAAAACTATACGAGCTTTGGAATTACTCCATCAAAAAAAATCCTCTAACAAATTATACTATTGGGATTGATTCTATAGAAAAAATGGTTGCTAAAATGAAAGAGCTCCCTTGGCCTATTTATAAAATAAAGCTAGGTACAAAAGAAGATATAAAAATTGTTAAAGAGCTACGTAAATTCACGGATGCTGTTTTTAGAATTGATGCTAATTGTGGTTGGAGTGTAAAGGAAACAATCGACAATGCTATAGCTTTAAAAGCACTTGGAGTAGAATTTTTAGAACAACCATTAAAGGCCAACGATTGGGATGGGCATAAAGAAGTATTTCAAAAATCTGTTTTACCAATTATTGCAGATGAAAGTTGCCAGATTGAAGAAGATGTTACTAAATGCCATTTGCATTTTCATGGTGTAAATGTTAAGTTAGTTAAATGTGGCGGATTAACCTCAGCTAGACGAATGCTAATTAATGCTAGAGGGCTAGGTATGAAAACTATGGTAGGGTGTATGACGGAATCTTCTGTTGGTATTTCGGCAATCGCTCATTTACTTCCTTTATTAGATTATGTTGATATGGATGGCACACTATTATTAGAAAATGATATTGCTAATGGTGTAACTTTTAATAATGGTGTTGTACAATATAGTAGCTTGAATGGTATAGGAGCTTCTTTAATTATGTAGATTATGATTGTTGATAGTTTCCCAGACAGAGAAATTACTATAAATAACAAACAATATTTATATTTTGGAGGCACATCTTATTTAGGCATGTCAACTCATCCTGATTTTCAGGATACAATTACCAATGGTATAAAAAAATGGGGAGCTTCTTATGGTAGCTCAAGAGACTCTAATATTAAACTATCCGTTTATAATAAGGCTGAAACTTTCTTTGCTAGTCAAATAGGTTCAGAAGCTACAGTTAGTGTTTCGTCTGGCACTTTAGCAGGAACATTGGTTTTAGATTATTTATCAAAATTTAAAAACACGTTTTACCATTATCCTAAAACACATCCAGCTATCTTAAACAACAAAAGTTTACCTTTATTTATTAATGGTAAGTTGCATTCAAATTTGTTAAATCATACTCAAGAAGATATAGTTATTACGGTCGATGCTGTTTTATCTTTAGAGGTAAAACCAACATCTTTCGAATTTTTAAATAAAATTTCAAGACAAAAGAAAATAACTCTTGTTATTGATGAATCTCACAGTTTTGGAATTGTTGGAAAAAAAGGTGAAGGAATATATAATACAATGCCACAGCAAAACTTACATAGAAAAGTCATGATATCTTCTCTAGGTAAAGCGTTTAGTTTATCAGGTGGAATTATAGCAGCAGATAAAAGTTTTATAGAAAGAATTAAAAACCAGCCTCTTTTTATTTCTTCATCTGGTACAAATCCAGCATATTTGGAAACTTATTTACTATCTCAAAATTTGTTTAAAGCACAACGAAAAAAACTTAGAGAGAATTTGGAGTTTTTATTTAAAAACCTTTCACCAACAAATCTATTTAAATACATTAAAAACTATCCAGTAATTTATTGCCAGGATAGTAGTATTAACAAAAAGTTATTTAATAAAGGTATTGTAATTACAAATTTTAAATATCCTACATATAAAAACGAAATGAATAGAATTGTAATTACAGCAAATCACACTCAAGAAGATTTAAAAAAATTAAAAAGTACTTTAATGGAATTCTCAGAAAAGCCATAAGGGCTAAAATCTATAAACTTTAAGGGGTTGAAAAATCAAGTTGATCCCCTTGTAATTATACTCGTTTTAATAACTTTAATTTCTGGTTCAAAAAGGTCATCCTTATTTTCTAATCTTTTAACAAGCAACTGCACCGCTTTTTTACCAATATCATCGGCATGTTGATTAATAGTACTAAGCTTAGGTACAGAAAGTTTAGAAATGATATCATCTGCAAATCCAATTATAGACATATCTTTTGGAATATTATATCCGAGACTAGTGGCAATATTAATAGCTATCACTCCAGAAGCATTGTCGGCCGCAATAATGCCATCAACTTTTTTATTATGTTCTAAAAATGATTTTATCTGTTTTTGTGGGCCTTCATTATTATCGATTTTTAAGACAAGAGGTTTTTCTTTGTAATCCAGATTATTTATTAATGCCTTTTTATAACCTGCCTCTCTTAACTTGCCTACATTCAAGTCGTCAATATTACTTATAAAAGCTATTGCTTTTCGGTCTTGATCCATTAATAATTTAGTTGCCTTATTAGTAGCTTCGAAATCGTCGATAATTACTTTATCACATCTTACATCATTCGCAACACGATCGAACATTACAATCGGTAATCCCTGCTTCATTGTATAGTTAAAATGATCTATTTCGCTTTTCAATTGAGATTCTTCTGCAACCGATAAGATAAAACCATCTACGCTTCCGTTTGCAAGTAATTGCAAACTACCAATCTCTTTTTTCATTGACTCATTAGACATACAGGTAATAATGTTATAACCTTTTTTTGCTGCCTCCTTTTCAATTCCAAATAAAACCTTAGCAAAAAAGTGATTAAGTATATCCGGTATTATAACACCTATGGTATTGGTCTTATTACTTTTTAGGCTTAAGGCAACTTTGTTAGGCTTATAATTATAAAAAGTGGCAAGCTCCTTTACCCGTATAATAGTATTCTTGCTTATTTCTTCGCTGTCATTAAGTGCCTTTGACACTGTAGATACCGAAACATTTAATTCTTTTGCTAATTGTTTTAAAGTCACCATGTCCTTTACTATTATAACTAAAAAGGAGTGTAATTTACAAAATTACACTCCTTTTAACTAACAATTAAATTAATCTATTATTATTGTTTAACCAATTTAACGCTGCTTACGCCGCTAATTGTTTCTATGTGTGCAAAATATAATCCTGTTGTTAATCTGGATGCATCGATTTTTGCTTCTCTAGCATTAGGAGTTAATGACAACACATTTTTACCTAAAATATCAAATACTTGTATAGATGATATGTCCTGATTTTTTGTTTTAACTGTCCAGTTATTACTTGTTGGATTAGGGAAAACTTTAAATGATGTTATTTCTAAACCTTCTGTGCTTAATGTTATACCAGCAACAGCCGTAATATCATCTACATAAAATGTAATTCCATCAACAGGGTCATTCCAATCATTATTAACTCCATTATTCCCATTACCTCCGCCAACCCAAGATGGGAAAAACGCAATTGTACCATATTGTCCATCTGGAGCACCAGTATTATCTTTCCAGTCAGAAAAATCAAAAAGAAGTGTTTCCCAACCAGTTCCTCCATGAGCTGAATCTGTTGCAGAATCAGTAGCACCAGCATCAATCACTTTAGCTAAAACATTAATAGGGCTTAATGAATAAACATCTACCGAAACAGTTGTGTCAGATGTTAAATCTATCATATTGTTTTGCATTAATAGGTTTGCCGCTTGCCATGGATCTCCAGCGGCCGCAGAAACAATTTCCAATACATTTCCACCAGCTCTCCCTGCTGGATCTGTGGTTATAGTGGCACTTAATAATGGGCCATCAGTTACATTAACTGTCGGTGCCGGTCCATCAAAGTCTTCTAAAACTTCTGGTGAAGGTGGTGGTGGACATGCATCGCAAATTGAACCGCCACAATCAACACCTGTCTCATCTCCGTTTTGAATGCCATCGTCACAAGTGGCTGCTGCTGGTGCTGTACCTATTATATTATCAATATAAATAGTAATTGGTGCATCTGATACACATTGGGTTGCCCCCTGGCCAGCGTATCCTCCAGCTTGAGACCAAAGTGGATAAAATCTAAGGACTGCATATTCACCATTTGCAGTTGTTGTGCCGTCTAAACCTTCTGAGAAATTAAATGATAATGTTTCCCAACCACTACCTGAATGGCTAGCATCACTTGCAGAATCAGGACCAGTCCCATCTGTTGCCTTGGCTAGAATACCTGCAGCAACTGTAGAATAAACATCAACATCTACAAGTAATTGAGTTGTTAAGTCCATACCGTCTCCCTGAAGAATAACTTTAGCTCCCTGCCAAGGATGTGCAGCCGCACTTGCAATAATTTCAAGTGAATTAGGACCAGAGGCCGCTTGAGTAGAACTTACGGCCAAACCAATTGGGTTATCAGCACATTCACCGTTGTCAGGTTCAAGCGTTGGTGCAGCACCGTCAAAGTTTTCTATTACATCGGTTTGAGAATATCCAAAGGATACTGTCAAAAAGATAAGTAGTAAAGTAATTTTTTTCATCATTCGTAATTTTAATTAATAATTTAGTTTTATGCTATTCATATATTCGTAAATATATCTTTAATTAAGTGAAGATTCTACATAACTAACCACTACAAAAAGCATACACGACAATAAAAATTGAATTTTATTGCAATTTCAATATTCATTCATTACAAATATTGGATTTGTAGTGTAGGAACATTCTTCACAAGATCGATGCTTCATCAAAGGAATTATAGAATGTTGTGGTAATGTATGGGTAAATTAATGCTTAGTATTGCTTTCTATTTTAAAGATTTATCTAAATAGGTCTAAACAAGTCTATAATTTTAAAAAATCCAGTAAATTTGAAAACATTTCAATCGAAAAAATGAATCGCTCTACCCCGAATTTATCACTCTTAAAAATTATACATTCTAAACAATTTCTATTGTTTGCATTATTGATACTTCTTTTTAATTCGTGTAGTAAACCTAAAGAAAATGAAAACTTAGTTGATGATATTGAGATTGTTGAAGAATCCAATTCTAACAAGTACAGCGTTGATAATAATTTCATTTTAAGAAATGATGTCCCTTTAAATATCAAAGGCGTGGTTTATGTGCCAGGCTATCCAGGATATTTACCTTGGGAAATTGAACAATCAACTTCTCTCCCAACAAATTTAAAGGAAAGTATAACCAATGACATAGCAAACATAAAAACTTTGGGTGCCAATACTATACGGTTTTGGGGAGCGCCAAAACATTGCTATATAGCTTTAAAGAACATAGATGATTTAAACTTTATACAAACCATTTGGATTGATGGTAGTTATTCTGATTTTCAAGATTCAGAATTTAAAGAAGTTACAAAAAACTATATAAGAGATGTAATTGATAGAATTTATTCTGTTTTCACCAATAATGACCCTCCATTAATCGCATACCTTATTGGAAATGAATTAAGTGAATTAAGTATCCAATTAACAGATGACGCTCATCCAGAAATAAATAGATTTATAGGAAACTATATAAATACCGATACAACTGTAAGCGCCACAGAGGCCTTTATTGCCGAAATGGCTAATTATGTAAAAACATATGAATTTGAGAATTATGGTAATGTTTCCTTGGTTTCTTATGCCAATGAAATTCGTACATCAGATATTATAGATACACCTTTTCTTGATTTTAGATGTCATAATGCATACTCCTACGCAGTTCCATATTACAGACCAAATACGCTTGCTGGAAGTAATTCAGGCACTTTATTTCAGGGATGGGTTGAAGAAATAAAATTAAAATATCCAAATATGCCTTTACTTATAACTGAAACAGGATTGAGTGTTTCCCCTAATGCTAATCATGCTGGTCCACCAAACTACGGTTATGGAGGTAATACCACTTCTGAACAGGCAACAGGGCTACTTCAAAACATTAATGATATAAATACTACCTCATTGCCAATCGCTGGAGTATGTATTCATGAATATTTAGATGCCTGGTGGAAATTTGGTCTAGAAGATTCATATTCACAAGACCCAGATGACATTGAAGAATGGTTTGGCATTGTGAGATTAATACCATCTGAGAATTGGTATAATACAGATTCTCGCGATTCATATTTATCAATCAAGCAAATTTGGACAGACTAATTATATTCTACTTTTTACCATTAAAGATTGTAAGTGCTGCGTTGTTGTTTGTTACAATAATTAAGTTTCGCTTCTCCTGTTTAAGGTATTTAATATCTCTACTGTCGTTAGGGACATAAAAACCGCTTTCATATGGGCTCATAAAATTAAAATTATTTTTGCCATCACCAAGTAACACAGTTCCAAATCCAGCATCATAGCGTGTTGTTTCAACTTCTACTCCGTAATGATTTCCTACTGTTATGATGTCTTGATGTCCATCTTGGTTAATATCAAGCACCAAAGAAGATTTAATGGGAGAAACTTGTGCTTCATTTGGAAGCGGTATTCTAGTAAGTTTTCCGTCTTCATTAATTAAAATTATGCTCTCAAAGTTATTGATTTCATAAATAACAGCGTTTTCTACTTTTTCTTCTGGCAGTATCTCTAGTAATTTAGAAGATGCGAAACTATGAAAATCATTAAATTTTTCTGCAACATAAGGCATTTGTTGACTTGTGCATTCTCTACCTCTTAAAGGGACATAATCATCTTTATAAAATTTGGCTAAAACAATATCGTTAGTACCATTATCGTCAAAATCGTTTACATATAATTTAAAAGGATGTTCTTTAGTGGCTTTAAACTTATTATTCTTTCCTAGATTACCAACTATGTAATCATCATCTCCATCGTTATCTAAATCACTGGCAGTTATAGACCACCATAATCCTCTTGTATCTTTCAGCCCGTATTTTTTGGAGCTGTTTTCAAATTTTCCATTATTATTTGTTAAGACCATAATCTCCATCCATTCACCTACAAGCATAAGGTCTTCATCATTATCTTGGTCTATATCGGTAAAAACAGCGTCAGTTACCATCCCAATATTTACAAGGTCAGGTGCCGTTTCCTTAATAGCTCTTTTAAACTTTCCGTTTTCATTGATGAGAATATAACTTGTAGCTGGGAACCCATATTTTCCTGGAATAAGCCTCGTTCCTACAAATAAATCCAAATCACCATCGGCATCAATATCAGAAGCTTTAACACATTGTGAACTATTATAAATTTCTGGCAGAGCTTTGCTATTTTTAGTGAACAATCCGGAACCATCATTTAGATACAATCTATCTTTTAGCAAAGGGTTTCCGCTTTTAAATTCGCTGCCTCCACTTGTAATATATAAATCCTGATCGTTATCTCCATCCACATCTAAAAAAAGTGCCCCTAAATCTTCAGAAGCTTTATCACTTTCCCATGGTTGAGATGTGCTTTTTACGAATTGTCCATTCGATTTTTGCAAATAAAGTGAGCCGCTCTGCCCGATTGCTCCTCCAATAAACAGATCCTCCAAACCATCACCATCAACGTCCTCAACCGCAGAAAACGGACCGTTTTGGGATAACTTATGAGGTAAAAGAATCTCTTCAGCAAAATCATCGAACTCATTTTCTTTATGTAAATAATCCAGCCCTTTATTAGGAGCCTTAACTTGAGACATTAATGTATTTGGCTCAATTATTTGTTTTACGTTTGTTTTTGCCTTTGAATATTTAGCTGTAATTACTTTATTGGCTTTTACATTTTCAAAAAGATTGATTTTTCCATCTAGCCAAATAACTTCTACTCTTTCTATTTCAACATCTTTTCCTAAACCAAAAAACAAGCCAGGTTCTACCGAAGATATAAACCCTCGTGTCACATTATTTTCTACAATTTGAGTTTTCCCATTATGGTGGATGATTGCTTTTGCCCCAATCCCAAATCTGTTTTTATCAGGACCATCTAATTGAATTTTTAAGAAATTCCCGACAGCCTTGTTTTGATATACAAATGCCGGAGCGTCCATATTATTGATTACGATATCTAAATCTCCATCACCATCCAAATCTCCATAGGCCATCCCACTTGAAAAACTTGGCGAATTAAAACCCCAATCTTTAGAAACATTCTCAAATTCAAGATTCTTTTTATTTTTAAAAACATAATTAGAAATGGCTTGAGAAGGTGCATTTTTACTAATCTCAAATAATTCTTCCTCAGTTATGTTTTTAGCATCTAAATTTTGTAATACTGATAAATAATCATTGTTGTCTACATCTTTTTTTATACCGTTAGACACTATAATGTCTTTCCACCCATCATTATCTAAATCGACTAAAAGGCTTGCCCAACTCCAATCTGTATACGATATACCTGCCATATTAGCTACATCTGAAAAACTCCCCAGACCAGTATTAATTTGTAATGCATTGGCCATATATTGATAATGAGCTCCGGCTTCTACCATTGTATTGAATGCTTTAGTACTCATTGACCCCATATTAGTTTTTGATCGATAATGGTCTTCAGGTGTCATATCTGTTGTAATTAAATCTATCCACCCGTCATTATTAATATCTCCAGTATCTGAACCCATACTGAGTTGAGTAATATGCTTTAGTTTTTCATTTATTACATTTCTAAAGGTTCCATCTCCATTGTTATAGTACATAAAGTCGGGTTCTGCATAATCATTGGCAACATAAAGATCCATCCATCCATCGTTATTAAAGTCTGTAGCATTCACACTTAAACCATAGGCGAAATCTCTGGAAATGCCCACTTCTTCTGAAACATCCTTAAATCTGCCATTGTCATTTCTATATAATCTGTCTCTAAAGAATTTATAGCGTTCAGCGGGGATTTTATTAATTAGAAGAACTTTCTTATCCGCTGGCTGATTCACTTGATACATATCCAAATCGCCGTCATTATCCATATCGAAAAATACTGCTTGTGTAGAAAAACCAGCATCAGCAAGGCCATAAGCAGAAGCCGATTCCGTAAAAGTGAGATCTTGATTATTGATATATAATTGGTTTTTACAATCTTGAAGATTCAGAGAATTTCCATTTCTACTTACGTAAATATCGAGATAACCATCAGCATTGACATCTGCCATAGTTACACCCCAAGTCCAGCCGGAATTTTTTGCTACTCTTGATTTTTTAGTTATATCTTCAAACTGAAAATTGCCTTTATTAAGATATAGCCTATCATGTACTTGATTACCACCAAAGAATATGTCTGGCAACCCATCATTATTTATATCACCAATGGCAACTCCTGATCCAACATATATTTGACTATAAAAATAATGATTAAAAGATTTTGATTCTCTTAATGTATTGCTAAAATCTATCCCTGTTATTTCTGGAGATAACAATTCAAACCCTCCCGTTAATGTTTCTGGATAAAGATTACGCTTAGGGTTCTGGCATGCAATCATCAAAAATCCCATGAATATCGCTACTTTTAAATTAAATGATTGGATTTTCATATTTTCTTAAACTAAAATATTAAATATTTTTAAGTTCCTATATTTTAAGAACCTTATAACTGGCAGTTCTATTATTGGTTTCAAATTTTACAATATACAATCCTTTTTCGTAATGAGATAAATCAATGGTCATACGAGATTCTTTTTGGATAAAGGAATTGAGTTCTTGACCTAACATGGAATAAATAGTTGCTTTAGCTCCTAAAAGATTCGATGGAACTTGAATAGTTAATTTATCCTTTACAGGGTTAGGAAATAATTTAGCGCCATCAAAATTATTTTCATCAGATATTGATAACGCACTTTCTTGATATACTCTAACATAGTCTATTTCCATAGAACTTTGCGTGAATCCTGGATCGATACTTGGCTCTATGGCTATATTTAATAAAAGATACTGTTCAGTATCAAAAGGCCAGGTGTCTGAATTTTGAATAGTAGGATTATAGGTATAATGCTCAACACCATCCACACGAAATACCATTTTTCCTTCTGACCAATCAAGCGTATACACATGGAATTGACTTGAAGCGGTTGGTACAATTTGTCCTCCCAGATTGATCGTCCCGCCGAAGCTTGAAGGTGTATGCATAGCACTTTGAACATAATTTTGATTATTTCCCCAGTGTTCCATGATATCAATTTCACCGCATGCAGGCCAATTAGTAGTTCCAAACCCTTCATTATCCCAATATGCACCGTCCTCATTTATGTTTTTTCCCAACATCCAAATGGCAGGCCAGGTTCCAAAACCGGTTGGTAATTTTGCGCGAATCTCCACTCGTCCATAGGTGAAAGCAAACTTGGAATTTAATCTGGCGGAAGTGTAATCTTTTATATAACCTTGATCATTAAACGTTTCTTTTTTTGCAACAATTTTTAAACATCCATCACTTACATAAGAGTTGTCCTCCCGGTTGGTGTAATGCTGCACCTCACCATTATACCAACTTCCTCCAGCTGGAAGCTGCGTTTGATGGAACCAATTAGTCGAATTAATGGCGCCAATAACATCAAATTCATCAGACCAAACCAAGTTGTCAAATATAGGCTCAACAGGCACGTCAAGAGTACCATCATAAAGAAAATCATCCAAATAAGCCAAAACATGATCTGTATTGTTTTCTCCATTTATTTGTAAAACTACTCTGTTAAAATCTGTTCTAGTGGTTGGATCTGGAGAAGCTGGAATATATGTATCATTTTCAAAATCAAATGTTATTTCTTGCCATTGATCTAAAACAACAGATTTGATAATTTCTGTTTGTGTTGTCCAAGGTTCACCAATGTTACCATTTTGTACCTTTAAAGAAATTTGATTAGGTTGGCTTCCTGAAATTCCGCTTGAAGGAATATAAATTTTTAAACTAAATGTATTATTTGTTGACAAATCAAAATCTACAGGAGTGTTAAAACGAATATTCGCATATGTGACACCATTATCATGATATTTTAAAACCGTGGGTGACACATTAATTCCTTCTTGAAATAGATTTGAGTGCGCAACATCAAATATTATTATTTGAGTTGGGTCTTCCTCCCAGATAATAGTCCCATTGCCTTCAAAATCATCTTCAACTGTTTGTTCTTGAGAGAACACTGAAAGTGAAGAGAATAATAATAAAGAAAGCAATAGATAACGCATATAATATAGTTTTGTAAACTTGTTAATTCACTCGGTATGGTTTCAGTTTATATTAATTATTCGTTAATACCTTTAATATTTTAAGTTTTCATCTTTATCCCATAGACCCCAAAAGGCTCCCACATCTCCTTCGGCTCCAACTTTCCACGATTCGTCAAAAGATGAAAAGTAAAAAACATCAATACTATCGGCGTCTGACCATTGTTGTGTATTGATGAAATATTTTATAGCATTTTCAAACGATGGATGTGCTCCCTCAAAATTTTCGCCCATACTAGGCCATCCTGTTTCAGAAATAATTACTCTTTTCCCATTAGCTGCTTTAACAACCTGATTATACATTTCTTTCATATATAACAATGAATATTCTATAGAACAGCCTTCCCAATAGGGATAACAATTTGCCAAAATAACATCACAAGTTTCTGTAATTTTCGGACGATTTGTAAACTCATAATAGGCATCTACATATCCAATCGGAATATCTGGCAGTGCTTCTTTTACTTCATGCATAAAATCTAACAATTCCTCTTCAGTTAAGTCTTGTCGATACATTACTTCGTTACCAACAGCAGCAATATCCACATATCCTTCCTTTGCCAGTTTAATTAGCCCTGCAACTTCTTTTTTGTTAATTTCAGCATCATCACCTAACCAAGCGCCAACTAAGGTTTTTATTCCAAATTCCTTCGCAATAACCGGAATAAGTTCGTTACCATCTGTGCATGAAAATGAACGAATCCATTTGGTATATGGTTTTATAACTTGCATACGGCGTCGTATTTGCTCTTCTGAAATTTGATCTCCTGGTTCCTGCCCTTCTTCATAAGGACTAAAGCATAACCCGTGTATGCCATTTTTCAATAACCTGTTGAATAAATTCTGTATTCCTTTTTTTGTCTTATTATCAAAATCCACTCCTGATAAGGACATTAATTTTCCTTCTCTAACTGACATAATACTTTATAAATATATTTTCTACTTCTTTTATTTTAATTAAAGTTCACCTCGTCGTTCTACTAATTGGGCCTTAATTTCACGAGCTCTGGATTCACTAAGACTATATTTCCACATGACCCATATTGCAAGTGCCGCGGTTAACGATGGGATTACTATATCAGCGACTCTAAGCCTATTCATAGTTTCCACAGTTTGTTCGGTAACATTTGGATCAAATCCTACGATCTTCAAAATCAATCCGCCTAAAACAAGAGCTAATGCTTGGCCTAATTTAACCATCCACCAGTAAATGGCACCAAACGTACCTTCTTTTCGAGGCATCCCATTTTCTAATTCATCCAGATCACATACATCTGCTGTCATACTCATCATTAAAGTAAATAATCCTCCCATTCCGAAAGCAAATAATGGAATTGGCACAAACATAAGCCATGGTATATTGCTACCTGGATCTATAGTGAACCAAGACATTCCAATATTCTCCAAGATAGGATTCAAAGATTCGAAAATAGTGCCTATACCGGAATTCAGGCTTTGCCCAAACCCTGTTGTATTGAATTTATTATTTAATTCTATATCAAAGCCCCACCATTTTAACAAGTAACCTACGATTGATAATGTTGTGGAAATTATAAAAGCCTTCTTTTTTCCCCATTTATTGGCCATTCTTGAAATAATAGGTATCACTATAAATGCAGTAATTACAGCATTAATTGTATTAAACCAAGCTGGCCAAGTACCTGCTAATTCATAACTACCATTGTATATATAAAACACAATTATGAAAACGCCAAATGCAGCTACAAGCTGAAACCCATTAAACACTAAAAACGTGGCTCCACATAATTTCATAAAAGGTTTGTTTTTAGCAACTTGCTTAATACCGACTAACAATTCTTTCATGTTCGAAGCAAGTGTTTTGAAATTAATTTCTTTTCGATTCTCCATATGTGAAGAATCAATACCCTTACAAAACAAAGCTGGTAGGATTCCAAAAACCACACACATTGTGCCTACAATAAGAGCCATAGTTCGTACACCTTCAGTTTGGGTATTAAATGTGTTCGAATCTGGAATAATAACATACAGCCAAGGCACTATCATCCATGCAATTTGTCCCATAGTATTCGCAAACGCCATTAAACGTGTTCGCTCATTATAGTCTGGCGTCATTTCATAGCCGAGACCTACCAGTGGCGTTGCAAATATTGTATTACCAACAAGAAATAAAATTTGTATGACCATTACATGCCAAATGATATATGTTTGCGAAGCATTATCATCAAGCTGCCACATTAAAAAGAAGAGTATTCCACTTATGATTGCCCCGATAAAAATGTAGGGTCTTCGTCGGCCCCATCTAGATTTCGTATTGTCAGAAATGAAACCCATTATCGGATCAGTAATAGCGTCGAATATTCTTGGTAAACCTCCCAAAAGGCCAGCCCATAAAGGATCAATACCCCAAGCTGTCAGTAAGAAAAATTGAATAAAAACACCAAGTGTTCCGGGCAAAATGTTTAAAATAAAATGACCTGATCCAAAGGCGGCTTTTTGCCCAACAGGGACTTTGTCTTTTGCGACAGTTTTAATATTTGACATATTATTCGGTTTTAGTTAGATAATATATAATAGGTACATTCATTATTAATTGGGGAATATTATAGTTTGAATTGCTTGCGCGTTAATTATTATTTCTGTGCTAATATTATTTAAAGAGAGGTTAAAGCCCTTAGCTTCTTTTTCTTCATTAAATAGAACAACTACAATTGACCCATCTGGGTTTTGCGCTGCTGTCGCCATTAAATCTTTATCCGAATTTTCTAAACCAATAACTTTAGCTCCTGGTCTAATGAATTTACTAAAGTGACTTAACGTATAATATATTGGTGTAAAATACACCTCATCATTATCGGGATCGACAATAATAGGTGCCACGCACCAATTTTTAAACCAGTTAGGACCACCTTGTTTATCGAGTACCATATTCCAATCGATCCAACCATCAACCCAATTATTTAGGCAACCAATAATATCTCTGGTATAACGATTAACAGGAGCGTATTTCGGGTGATAATGCTTATCTTGTTCAGGTGCCCAATCCCAGCCCCAATCTGTGGCTTCTTTTTCCCAATACCATTTGTCATCTTTCCATTTTGGAACTTCTGAATCTACGCAAGCTTCAGATTGAATGAGATGTTTGTTTGGTGATTTATTATGCGCATACTGTAATTCTTCTGGGAAATAATCATAAGTACTTGCGTACCAATGTATGGCTGTACCATCGTAATATTTTGAAGAGGCTTCATTTTTATACATCTCATCTACCCAATGTTTCAAGTGCTCACGATTTTGATCATATCCCAAAATTTTTACATTCTCTTTACCATCGGCTTCTAATTTTGGCCCTAAATGATTCTGAACAAAATCTGTCATTTCTTCTGGAGAATAATGCATACTCTCCCAATTATTGCCATTACCTAGTGGTTCATTTTCAACAGTAAAACCCCAAATATCAATTCCTTCAGCTCTGTAAGCATCAACATATTTCGAAAAGAACAAGGCCCAAGTATCATAGTATTCTGGCAAAAGTTTTCCACCAACCCAACTGTTATTATCCTTCATCCAAGGTGGAGCTGTCCATGGAGAAGACAAGATTTTAAAACCATCTTTTGAAACAACCATTGCTTCTTTTATCATTGGTATGATATCATCCTGATCTTCCTTAATTGAAAAGTGTGTTAACTCTTTATCGCCTTCTATTGGAGCATATGAATAATTGCTTAATGAAAAATCACAAGAATTCATATGTGTTCTAGTGAGAGAATACTTTGCGCCACTTTCACCAAAGTAGGCTTCAATTATTTTTTCCCGATTGGCTTTACTTAATTGGTTTAATAAATATGCCGAAGATTCGGTAAAGGAGCCACCAAAACCAGTAATTGTTTGAAATTCTTGCTCTGGTATTATTTTAATTTGACCTGATTGATCACCCAACTCGAAATCAGTTAACAACTGTAATTTATTTCCATCAGCTGAAGTTTCAAAAACTTCTATTTGTAACTTACGATCTAACTTATTACAGCTCATAGTTAATAATACCAGAAAACATATTAAGCGTATTAATATTTTCATTTCTAATTATTTAATGTTGTTCTACCACTTCTCTTACAATAGGTGGAGTCAAAACGGTTTCCATTAATGACTCTTCATTTCCGTCAAAGGTTTTTGTAATGGGATTTCCATTTCTTGTCAAGCCATCAAAAACGCCTTTATCTACCATATCCCAGAGTGCATATTTTGCTTGTCCATCGACGGTAAACAAGCCAAAATGATTTTCTGATCCATTTTTGTTCTGTGCATCTTTCCATGGTTCGTTGAATGCTTCAAAATAAAAACAGGAAATACCATTTTCATTAGTCCAATCGCTAATTAATTTATAAAATAAGGCTTCCTTATATTCATCTGTGGCATTAGATCCATCCGGACCATAATATCCATTAGAAACTGATGACCATCCAGTTTCACCAATATGAATTGGTTTATTTACGCCAAGATTTTTCATATAATTGGAAACACTTGCATATTGAGATATTGCATAGTCTGTAGCTCGCAACATCGTGGCATCTATTTTTTCAAGATCAGAAAACTGGAATTCAGATTCAAGTACACCCCAAAAAGAAGGGTTATAATGTGTGTCATGCATCGGATATGTATGCATTGAAATATAATCGACGGCTTTAATTAACTCATTCAAAGCAGGAACATGATACTGATCTTCACCACCTCCCCAAGAAGCAAAATTATCGGAGCTCGTTATCCATAAATCTTTAGAAAGCTTTCCAGATTTTTTTAAATCTTGCAAATGACTTACCCATTTTAAAATGATCTTAGGTTCGACATAATAACCTGTCTGCCATTTTACCATAGCTTCATTTCCTACAGCAATAATTTTAACGATATCGGCATACTTATTAGCTAATGAAACCGCTGTTTCTATTTCGACTGCATTTCTATCACTTTCCTGATCATGAAGTAAAGGATTATCTGTCCATGCGTTTTTACAATCAATCCAAGCTCCTAACATCACATACATTTCAAAATTTGGATCTTCTTCTTTTAATTCTCTAATTGCCTTTAAAAGATTAGATGCATGTGGTAAATGCAACTTATAGGTACGTAATATTCCAACACCTATTGCAAAAAGAAGTTTCATATCCTCTTTTAGCTCATCTAATGTAGGTTCTATATCATGATTGACATCTCTATAACCTCCATAAGACATTGCTAAATAATCTGGGTTTCCTAAAATATCTTTAGCGGTAATATTATTTAAGGATTGCATTGGCATATTTGTTAGCGTTTTTTTCTTGCACGAAAACATGAGTATAGTTACTATTATTATTACTAAACTTACCCTTGATCTCATTTTGATTGGTTATTAAATTATCTTAAATCTCTTTCCTTTATATAAATATCGATGCGTTTTATCTCGCCATTTCTACTAAATATTTGCTGACTATCGTTCTCATCTAAGCTTAATTGGTCATACTTTTTTGAATTTCCATCTTTAAAAACAACTTCTATAGAATTGTGATCTGCAATGGTATATACAATAGGAGTCTGGCAGTATGTAAACCCAAGAGATCCTTTTTGTAATTCAATACTTTTCTTTTCATTGGTAAGACTAATAAAATCAAAGCGATTAGTTTCTGTAACAAATTCCTCTTTTCTTAGTAAACAAGGTTTAAAGTATAATTTTCCGTTCTTCACAAATACTCCTAATTCTCCAAAACGACTTAAGATGTCTTCTTTAACTTGACCCGTCATTCCAGGTTGTTGAGCACCTTTGCCTCCTGGCGTATGCGAATACGGATCAGTTGGGAAAGCTCCATGCAATGCAGGTGATTTATGTATTCCTATCCCTTCGTTAATTTCATAAAAATGTTCAAGTAATTGCCCTATTACTATTTCATCTTCATCATCGTCAATAGCCTTTATACAGCATTCTTGAACAGCTAATAATAATTTAGAAACCATATGCCAATAAATGGAGCCTAAGCCTTCATAACCATAAAACGTCCCTGATCTACCAGTAAATGCTTTATGATTAAAAACATATTCAAAGGCTTGAAGTACTTTTTGGGTGTCTGATGTTACAAGTGATTTATATTTGGTTTCTGAAAGTTTTTCTAATGCAACTGATACATCACTTGCATTTTTAAAGTTTCCATTAAAATGATACTCTCCATTGATATCCCTTTCTATGATTTGAACATTGCCATCGCTTACTAATTCTTGTAATAGTTTTGATGAAAGTATTGCTTGCTCTGGAATTATATTTCTCTCTAAAAACCCTTTAAGCTCTTTATTTGGGTACAATAGATAACTATATTGATCAGGTCTAAAAAGTTTGCTGTGCTTTAAACCATTTAATACTTCTAAAGCTTCTTTAGAAGTAAGACAACCAGAACTTAAAACCGCAACCTGACCTTCTAACATTTCATTTAAGTAAGAAATGGAGATAGAATTGTTATCATTTACAGTCATTAAATTATAAGCATGGTACAAATTATCTTCTCTTTTGCTTGCTCTAATAGAGTGTTCCAAATACAATTTACTAATACGAACAAAAGTCATTAATTTGTCTATACTAAGAATGGTTTTTCTTCCAGAGAAGCCATGAGTATAAATTTGTGTTCTATAGTCGCTTCCAGCATTTCCAAGACTATCTAAAATGATTTTTCTATCAGTACCATTAATAGATGAGATTAATAAATGCTTATTGTTTTCAAAAGTTTCTAAGACTTGATTAAAAAGGCTGATTACCTCGTTAGATACTTCTACCTCTTCTACATTAGCGTCTTGTAATAATTCTTCAAAGAAATTAAAGAATCTGCGAAGGTAATATAGTGTTACCATTGACACTCCATTTCCAACAAGAGCATTGTTGGCATCATTCCATTCGGGTCTTTGCGTATTCATCCAAATACCTCCTTCAGGAATAAAGTTAGACAGCTTTGCTAAAGAAGTTGCTAGAATTTTTTCAATGAAGTTAGTTTTTACAATAATCCTATTTTCGTCTCTAAGTAAGGCTCCGTCAGCTCCTAACTCTTCTCTTTCTTGACGAATCCTAGCATCTAAATCGTTGTCAAAAATAATAGTATCCTTAGGGTTTGTTAGCAAGTCTTGGTACGGCTTTATTTTATAAGGTACGTTGGCGTACACAAATAAGTCCTCATTAAAATAACTTTCTAATTTTCCTGGTTTGTGGTTGTTGATGAATTCTAAAAACTTCAGTAAATAGATTATCTGGTGGTCGCCCCAATAACCAATATAAGACCAAGGATTATCTGGTTCGATCGTTTCCCAATCGAAGCCACCTTTTGTTACTCTGTAAGGGTTGTAACCATCAAAAGTAGTGGCATTTAAGAACTTATGAATCATACTTTCAATAAACTCAGGATACGAATGTGCCAGTGCTTCCCAATTTTGAAATATATCGCGCCAGTTCCCTTCGTAATCAAGAATTTTAGACCCATCAATTTCATTACGTGTATTGATAGAGAATCTATTCCATGGACGGCTAGGATCTCCATGACGTCTACTAAATTTTAAAGGCATATACTCCAGGCATAGTCTCTTAAAGTCCTTATCATCACTTTCACAGGACATTTTATGAAGTTCTGACATCGAGAATTCTTCGGATAGTGCGTTAATATTGGCTTCAGAATTTAAGGCCACTTTTTTATTTGCGTTTGCCAGATAATTTTTAAAGTCCCATTTTTCAATCTGATAGTTATTATCGAAAATTCCTCCACGCATAATATTAAATAGCGTATTGGAAAAATGTCTAGTATCTCTTAAACTATCTGCAGTGTTTTGAATTCCATCGGAAGCAGCATTTAAATCGACAAGACGTTTTGTTCCAAGTTCTATATCTACGTCAACTTTGTTTTTTATTGATGCATCGTTTCTAATATGATTTAATAAGCGAGCAATATCGGAATGATTTTGATTTACATTAGCAATAATCATCCATGTCTTAGAAGAATTAGAAGATAATTCTATTTGGGTATTAACAAAAAAAGCCCCCTTTTCTGCCTTAACATCTGTTTCTTGATGTACCTCCTGATTTGATCTAAAATCATTGAGTTGTAATGAAGAAACTAAGTATTTGGGGTTTTCTAAACCAAGAGACCATGCAACATTAGCTTTAAGTGCCTCACTTGCTTCTGCCTTATCAACAAGAATAGCACTCAATGCATAAATTCCAAGTCCGGTTGACGCTTCTAACTCATTACGTTTATAAGCATCAACTAAATTACTCGACTGATTTTGTATATCACTCTCAATACTAGCTGGCATAATGTTTTGAATGCCGTCCAAAAGCTGTACTTCTACAGACTCATGCGAAGTATTGATGAGTTTTGATTTTTTCACAAAACCATAGGTGTCACTAGAACTCCATTGGTATCTAAAAGTTAATTCTAAATCGTGATTAATCTCTTCGAAAATAATTTTATTACCGTATTTATTTTTGTACAAGTTTTGAGTAGTTTCATATCTATCCTTTGCTCTTATTGAAAGAGGCTCCCAAACATAAACTTGGCTATTTTTATACACTACAAAAATAGACTTGCTACCAGTAATTTCTGCTGATTCAGTGATTTTATCGTCTGTATAGTATGGAAATAATGCATACTCACTATTTTTTCTCCCAGCTGTTAAACCACCATTGCTCGAAATAAACATCCAGTGATTGGAGTCGCTCACAATACTCATAAAAAAGGGACGCATCAAATCACTATTAGTAATTTTATAATAGTTTTCGTTGTCAAAGGTTATTAGTTCTCCCTTAACTTCTCTCTCTTCAAAATAAGCTGGTTTTTCATCTATATAAATTGATTTTTTCGTCATTCTTTCTTTTTGATAAACATCATCTATAGCAGCTTGCATCTAACTTATTATTAATTACTCCATAAAATTGAATAGATCACTATAATAATTACCAGTAAACATCAGAGTATTATTTCTGCTGTTTACTGGTAATATTAGTACTTTATGGATTTATAATTATAGAAACGTTATCCAAATACAAGGTTGTAAAACAACCGTCTACACCACCACATATAGCTACAAACTCCAATGTAATACCGCCACTTATATCGCCTGCATTAACAGTATAAGTTGTGGTAAAAGTTTGCCAAGTATCTGTTGGTGTTACTGCAAAGTTTTCAACTTGATTAACTCCCGCTGCAGCTTCAACAAAAGACTGAAAGCTAAATACGCCACTTTCACCCTCTAATGATCCCATATAATCAAACGTAACTTGTACTTGGTCACCTACTGAAATTGTACCAGCCCCTTTTCTTTCTTGCTTAAGAGTTGGGTTATTTCCTCCGTTAAAAGCATAAAGTTTAGCAGAAAATGCTCCACCACTACTTTGCGTATCATCGATAGTAATACTTCCTCCATTTTCGTATACTGCCCAACCATCAAGGTTTCCTGTTTCAAAGTCACCATTTTCAGCTATTCCATCAATAGAACAACCTTCGCAGCCGCCGCCGCCGCCAGAACCTTCTCCTGACAGCATTACATCGGTGATCAAAATAGTTCCAGCTCCAAATTCTAATATTGCAAATTGATTTGCAGCACCCACCTCGTTACTCCAGTTTGATAATGGAAGGCTCATCTGAACCCATCCGTTTGCTAAAGGTGTTCCGTCCGCTATTGGAAATGATATTTCATTTTCAGGTACTTTTACTCTTATGGTAGTATAATCGGTCGTTTTAATTTTAAACTCAAGAGTTGAATAGTTGGAAAGTATTCCTGTTTCCATTTCTGTGAAGGCAAGAGCCGATACATCTCCCCAGCCTGTTCCTGAAATGAGTTGTATGCTTGGATTGTAAGTCGCGTCTCCACTATAGTCTGAAACAATGGCTGTTCCGGATCCCCAATCATCAATTGTTGATGGAATCGTTACAGTCGCTGACGTAGCATATATATAATCTCCTGTACCACCGTCAGCAGTAGCAACTACAACCGTTCTTGTAACTTCAGCAGCTGCATTACCAGCTGCATCATTTACGTTGTAGGTTATGATATACGTGGCTGCTATATTTACATCTACAATATCTCCTGCAACTACAATGTTATCGGTAATATCACCATCTACATCATCTGTAGCCGTTGCGCCTGGATCAGTAAATGTGCCTCCTATTTCAACATTCATAGTGGCACTCCCAATTAACGTAATTACCGGTGCTACAGAATCATTAGCAACTATAACCGTTCTCGTAACTTCAGTCGCTGCATTACCATATTCATCATTTACATTATAGGTAATGACGTATGTGCCTTCAGTATTTACATCTACAGTATCTCCTGCAACTACAATGTTAGCAGTAATATCTCCATCTACATCGTCTGTAGCCGTTGCTCCTGGATCTGTAAATGTGCCTCCTGTTATAACATTCATGGTAGCGTCCCCAAGTAATGTGATTACCGGTGTTCCTTCATCTATTATATTAATTGTTATTTCGTCTTCAAAGGTATCATCAGATGATCCTGCAACATTTTTTGCTTTTAATATTACTGTATAGGTTCCGTTTGGATAAACATTTATAGGATTAATTAATGTGGATATATCACTTCCGTCTCCAAAATCCCATTCATATTTTTGTGCATTCTCTGATGTATTTATAAAGGTTACCGTCCCTGTATATGCATTAATAGTATGCGTAAAGCCAGCAATAACCTTTGGCAATAAAGTATCATCGTCCTCACATCCAGTTATGGAAATCGCTAAAATAAAAAGCGACAGTAGTTTAAAATTTCTAATTAATTGTTTCATAATATTTTTATTTGTTGTATTAGTTATTGTCATTATTACTTTTATATACTCTTACATAATCTATGAGCATGTTTTGAGGAAAGCTTGTTTCGCCATCTGGAGCTCCTGGAAAATTACCTCCAACTGCTAAATTGATTATGATATAGAAAGGTTTATTAAAAACCCACTCGCCTAAAGTACCTGTACCATCGTCTGGTGTCACTTCGAGATCGGCAGGTGTTATTTGATTATATAGCACATCATCTACATAATAATTTATATAATCTGGTCCCCATTCAATTCCAAATACATGAAACCCAGCATCAAAACGGTCATTTCCTAAATCATAACTTTTTGTAATTTGTCCTTGAGGAATTGTAAGACCAGAATAACCAGGACCATGTACTGTACCGCTTACTTGAGTAGGTTCTTGCCTGCGATACTCCATAATATCTATTTCACCACATTGCGGCCAAGGAACTTCATCGCAATCGGCTCCTAGTAGCCAAAACGCTGGCCAAAGACCAGAACCATCAGGCACTCTAATTCGTGCCTCGAAACGTCCATAAGCCTGTTCGAATTTATCTCTAGTTAATAGTTTTGCAGAGGTATAGGAAGACCCATTAAACTGCTCTTCTTGAGCGGTTATTATTAATATTCCGTTTTGTACAGTTACATTTTCAGTACGATCTGTATAGTATTGTAACTCGTTATTACCCCAACCATTAACTCCTGTACCAATATCGTAACCCCAATTGGCTGGATTTGGAACGCCTTCTGTATCAAAGTCATCTTGCCATACTAAATTTGTAAATTCAGCAACGGTTTGTGTGTCATCTGTAGCACAGCTAGAAATAACAAAAACTGTTACTAATAGAAAAGACACAAACAGTAATGCTTTTTCTTTTGTTTTATATTTTATTGTTTTGATCATCTTTTTATGTTTTGAATTTTATAAATAGTCTAACTTATTCTGAATAGAAATAAATATTATCCAAATAAAAATTTGTTAATGGCGAACCATTAATGTTTTCATATATAATAAGCCCCATATTGTTCTTGTTTGCCAAGGTT
Organism: Flavobacteriaceae bacterium; assembly: GCA_965250265.1. Classification (GTDB taxonomy): domain Bacteria; phylum Bacteroidota; class Bacteroidia; order Flavobacteriales; family Flavobacteriaceae; genus PRS1. Next base: position 393,814 of record CBDFNO010000015.1, read on the forward strand.
ATAGGTATCTCCAATGTGCTCCATGTATCTGTAACAAAATCAGAGGCATTAAAAAATACTTGTTGAAATGTATCATCACCACCACCATCAACTTGGTCAGCACCAAAATCTCGAAGCGTAATTAAAAAGTCAAGATTTGGAGGTATATCACCTGGAATAAACATATTGATGTGTAAATTTGGCTTTTCGGTTGCATCCACTGTTGGGCTAGCAAATTGAGTACCAACAAAATTAAAATTAGTATAGTTTAATATATTATCTCCGTTTATAGCAAAATCAGCAGAAAGGGTTGTTTGCCAAGGCTCCCAATACCCATTGAAAAAGTCTACAGGTACATTATCATAGGCATCAGAGAAAATAGAGATTACATCGGTCGGATCTCGTGTAGGTGTTGGAGCAAAATTAAATTCTCCCAATACATTTACTGCTAATGACCCTGTTGCTTCTACACCAACTAAAGTTGCCGTAATAACAGCTTCGCCAGGGTTAAGAGCCGAAGCCAATCCTGTCTCATCTATACTTACAACACTTGGGTCTGAAGACATCCAATCGAAATAATCTTGCGAAGCAAAAACAGTTACATCTTGTCCTGTACCCAAATTAAATGTTACGTTTGGTAGAGCTACTAGTCCATTTGTATCTACAAACGTTTGAAACTCTGCATCCTCACCATCATATATTTCTGGTCTTGGATTCCCAATGGTTCCAAGTTTTTCAAATCGCAAGTCATCAATCCAAAAGGTATAGCCATATCCACCTGTATTTTGTGTACCTGCAGAATACCAAAACATCCCTCTTTCTTCAATGAGTTTCGAAGGATCTGGTATTGGTATAACATATTTAACCCAGTTAGTACTGAAACTTATATTTGCAATATTTGCCGAATATTTATTCTCAAAAAAGTCTTGACCAAAACCAAGTTCACCAATAGTAACCCCATGTGAAGCTTTGGCCCAAAAGGTTAATGCATCATATCCTGTTAAGTCACGACCAGCACCTTCTACTCTAAATATGGCACCAGCATAACCGCCTTCAGGGTCGTCTGCATTTGGCACATCAAAACGCATAGAGGCTTCACTTTCATAGCCTTCGCTATTATCTACTGTCCAAGCCGTTGGTTTTGAACCTAAAAATGGAAAGTAAAAGTTGCTACCTAGGCCAATGGGCGAATCTGTAAAGATCTCACCAGTTTTAGCGAGTGTAGCAAACTCTATCTCATCAGAAAAGTCTCTTTCACAACTAATAGTCACCATAAAAACTAGTGCTAAAAGGAATGTGATTTTTGAATATCTAAATTTTATATTTTTCATTTTTCTAATTTTTTATTTTCCTATGTTGATATGTATATATGTTCTAATTTCCCATTCGTTACCATCACCAAATCCAACTGGACTTATTGCTGGTACTGGAGGAAATGTATTAGGAGGCACTGCATTAGGCAAATAACGTGGAGAAAATTCGTCTAATGAACGCCATGTAGCACGTATTCCAATTTTAGTATCTGGTAAAATAAACCAGTCTGGTTTCCCTACAGATGTTGATAAATCCAACATTAACTGTACCGGATAGGTCAAGTTAAAATCACGATGATAATCGTAAGGTCCCCAATCATTAAATTTAAAGGAGTGGGTTAGCTTAATTTTATTATAAATTAACCTTATATCACCTCCAATACGTTCAATCAATCTTTCGTCACTACCATTAGATTGAGCATTACCAGCATATAAGTTAGCAATAAGCCCTAAATCAGGACTAAATTTTGATACAATGCGAGTATGTGCTTCCCACAAATCATGTGCAGGAGCGGAATTAGGAAATGCAAAAGCAGTACGGTCTGCTAAAAATCCTATGGCTGCATCTTGAGCTGTTGGGTGATCGCGAAAAACAAAACCTAAATTAAAGGCAAATTTTGCATCTTCTTGTCTGTCATTATCCCATTCGTAATACCAAGTTCCTGGTGTTGGGTCGTAGGTTAATAACAATTCTCCTGCTATTGTTTCTCTATTTGCTCTTACCACAAACGGATCGTCTTGTATGTTTCTTAACCTACCTGGTGCTTGCACATCGTTTGGCATAGCATCAACAATTGGTTTTTGCCATAAAAAATTAGGCGCTATTTGAAGATTACCAATTGTATAAGTAAATCCTGTTAGAAAATTAGTTTGATTGCCACTTCCAGTATCTTTAAGTCGCCATCCAGTAAATGTTTTGGTTTGGTCTGCACCACCATTGGCAACTAATCCTTGTATTGCACCTTGAGCATACCAGTTAAATAATCCTTTTTGATACGTTATTTTTGCTTTCCCTCCCCAATTATCGCTTGAATTAACCTTATCATTATAAATGATGTATTTATCGTTAAAAAAAGGATCATTTGGATCATAATTAGGGTTGTTTTCAGCAATTTGAAATTCTCTTCCGTTTATTGGCTCGCCTCCCCAAATAGCTCCGAGTTGAAATCCAAAAGCACCAAAGTCTCTTTCTACTGATAATGTTGCTCTACGCGTTTTTGGTTGTGGTATTGCAATTGATGTCACTGCTGTACCAACATCGTCTATATCTTCATGGTAAACTACGCTCACATCATAATGGTCAATTGTACGGCTGTACTTTAATAATATTGCTGGGTTTGCTCCCCACCAAAGTTGAGGTCCAAAAGCAGCTTTTAATCCTTTAAACGCTTTTTTACCATCTACTTCAAAACCTAATATTTCACCTTGATAAATATCCAAATTTGGTCCATAATTTGCCTCTGGATATAGGTTAAAGAAATCTCCTTCATATCCCCAATGATAATGCCCAGTACGATAAAACCCTCTTAAATCAAATTCTTTAGCTTTCCATTCGAATTCGGCATTATATACTTTTATTCTTTCATTATCGGAAAGATCCTTAATTCCATCGTTTGTATTTACCGAAATAGGGCGTCCTCTGTTTTCATAAAAAATTTCATCAATCGGGTTGTCTGCTACATTACCAAGTATATTGAAATTTACATTGGCACGCATATTAGAAGTAGGATTACCCTCAATACCTACAAAGTAAGATTGCATGTGATCAAAACCCAATTGATCTGGATATTCTGATGCATCCGGATCTTCACTTCTAGGTGTTGTAATTAAATTACCTCCAGTATTAAACGTTGTAAACTCTGCCCTTAAATTACTAAGACGAAGTTTTTGACTGCTACCTCCTCCTAAAGCTGCTTTATCTCCACGTGCTCTTAACACGGCATCCATTAATTCAATATTGTCAAAATAATTATTAACAAAATCTAGCGTTACATCTTCACCATAAGGATTTAAACTATGTGCTTCTTTTAAGGCATAATAGGCTGCTCGAGGATACAAGGTATAAAGACCTCTCTCATTTGTAGGTCCTTTGGCGCAAATACCAAACCATTCTTCATTCATGTTATTTTCACCTTCTTTTTCTAGATCTCTATTATAACCTCCATTTGACCATGATGCATTATCATCATGCAGATCTGCATTTTTCCTATCATCGAATCCATATTTCCACCATCCGTCGCTAAACTGAAACGTAAAGCCTCCAATTGAATTTTCTGCTTTTCCTAACCCTGAAGCGTTTTGGTATATCTCTTTCCAATTTCCCACCATATAGTGGGCTTGTGATAACTGGTCTTCTTTTTTTTCAATTTCATTAAACGCATCGGCACCAAACTCGGTAAACATAATAGGTTTTTTTAGTTTGTCTTTAACTACCTGAAACATATCACCAAATGAAACACCACGATACACGTTGGTACCGTATATATCTACATCTTTACATTCTTCGGCTATAATATCTATAAATAACACGTCGCCATTACATATAGCTACAGGATGAGATGAATCCATAGCTTTTATTTTTTTTGCGGCCTCATTCATTAATCTATACATTGGTCGCCCACGACTTTCTCCAATAAAATTCCTTTCCTCTTCTGCATCCGGAAAATCTTCTGTTTCCGCTCCAGCCCAGAACAGTCCGTAGTTATTCTCATTACCTAATAGGTACAGTAATAAACCAGGTGTATTTTTGTAATCTTTCACCAATTGATCAATTTCAGATAAAAGAAAATCTTGTGTACGAGGTTCAGAATAAATAGTAACAGGAGTCCAAACACCATCAAGTGTTAATCCATAGCGACCAAATGAATGATTAAGCATCGTATATATACCGTAGTTTTCGTAGATATACTGAATCCACTTTGCCGGCACGCCAGTATATTGACGTATGACATTTATTCCCATGTTTTTGAGTAAGCCCATTTCGGCATCAAGACCTGCTTTAATTACATCATCCGATTTCTTCCAAAAATTAGCATTTACGGTATTAGTCCCGATAGGGATGTAATCCCAATTCATACCGTTGATCATAAAATCTTCTCCATTGACTACTAACTTCATTCCATCATCGTTGCTTACAACTGATACTTTATCAGTTTGAGCAAAGACAGAGGAAGTGAGCAAGAAAAAAATTAGTCCTAGAAAATTATTTCTCATAATATTTTTGTTTTTAATTATCATTAACACTTACTAATGAGTCTCATATATCTAATGAGTTTCTTTTGAGTAAACTTAATGTTAAGGAATAAGAAAATATCAAAATACACCTCAACAAAAAACATACATTCCAAAAAAACATTAGTTTTCTTAACGAGTTGTTAATAATTATGAGGTTTTATTAGTTTCTTCGCATTCTGAAAAAAGTTAAAATAAAACAAAATAGTTTAATATGTTGTGGTATTGTATAGGTGTTTTGGAGGTGTGTAGTGTGATTATATTTCAAGAATATAATCAGTTAAGCTGGATTCATGCTGTAAACCTAATTTTTTTCGAAGTCTGTAACGTTTAACCTCTACACTTCTAGATGAAATATTGAGGAGAGGCGCAATCTCTTTTGATGAAAGGTTGAGTCTAAGATAGGCACATAACCTCAAATCGTTAGATGTTAAGCTCGGATGTTGTATTTTGATTTTCTTAAGAAAATCCTTATCTGCACTATTGAAAGCTTCCTCAAATAAATGCCAATCATCTGTATTGTTAAGGTTTCTATCTATTATCTTAATGACCTGCCTTAAATTATGGACATCATCGGTGTTTTTTAACTCCTTTTTAATGGTATTCAAAAATTCATTCTTTTTTATCAGGCTCATTGTAGATATTCCTAATTCCCTGTTTTTATTTTCAACATCTTGTCTCAACTTTTCATTATTAAATCGCATAAGTTGTTGCTTGTTTTCTAACTCTTTTAATTCCAGCTCCCGTGTTGTTCTCAAAATAATTTTCTCTCTTTGTTTACTATAATATCGTTTATAGACATTATGCATAAATAAAGAAAAAAGCAATAACATTAGAGCATAAAACGCAATCATTACATTCGATAAAATCCATGGGCGATTTATTTTAAAACTATAAGCTTCTATATTGTTTGTTAATTTATTTCCAACTTTCGCTTTAACTTTAAACACATAATTCCCGTATGGTAAATACTTAAATTGAACTTTCGTATTTGCTGACCATTCACTCCAATAATCATCAAAACCTTCCAATTGGTATTGGTATTCTGTATCATAATATTTATCAAATTCTGTAACACTAAACCCAAACTCAATAGTATTCCACTTATTTTCAAAATTACCAGGAACTATTTTATTTACCGGTATGGAACTCCTATTGACTTTACTATTCGATATTGAATTAATATTTATGCTGTAGTCTTTGTCATATAATTTATCCAAATCTATAACAACATACCCGTCAGTTGTTCCAATTAAATACCTTTGATCATTTAGTGGATAAATATTTTCGTAACCTATATTTCCTTTCCGTTGTTCAATTGGAAGAGCTATTCTCTTAATTTCGGGCATATTGCTTAACTTACCCGGAGTCATATAATTTACATTTTTAGTCGAAAAGCTCCAAAGCTTGTCATCGCTGTTGATAGCAATTAATTTTCCAGAAACATATTCTTCTTTCATAAACATATTGCTAAATATTGAATCTTTTCGAAATTTTCTTCCTAAAGAGTCATATTTAAAAACTCCCTTTTTATCGGCATAGAGTAATTCATTATTGTGCTTTATAAGACTAGAACCCAATCCATCGACTATAATCGAATCTTTACTGGTTTCCAATACTTTTGTAAAATCATCATCCACTATTATCTTAAAAACACCTTTAAGTTCATGATTTACAAATATTTGATTGCTATTATGTATTTCGAAAAATCTACTAGATATATCAAAACCCTCAATTTTATTTTTAAAATTCCAGCTTCCATTTCGCTTCTCAATAACGTAAAGACCATCGTAGTTTCCCTGAAGTAACCTATTCTCGTGACTGTTTAATTGCTTAATGCTCCAAGTCCCTTGAATATCACTGATTAATTTGGCCTTATCATTATTTATAACAAATGTCCCAGAATTATGCCCACAAAATAGCGTGTTATTCAATTCGACCAAACACCAAACTTGACTTTGAGTTCCTTCAATGAACTTAAAGCCACCTTTTTCATTTATAGGCCTATAAAACAAGCCTTGATTTGTGCCTAAATATAAATTATTATTAAAAACTGCAGAAGCATAAACAGTTCCTAATTTCCCCTCTTGATCATTATAAATACTAAAAGGAGAATTTACATTTATACAATTAATACCATTGTCCAGACCAAGCCAAATATTGCTCTCGACGTCTTCAAAAATGGATAATATTGTATTATTACTTAAGCCATTGGCATAGTTTATTTTATCCTTTATTTTGCCATTTGGAGTTAGATGAAATATTCCATTTGATATGGTTCCTAAAATAAAACTACCATCTCTCAATTGGCTGCTTCGATAAACGCTAACTTTGGAAAGCATTTCATTTGCCGTGATATCCCATTTTACCAACTTAGTATTTTCTAAAACATAAAATCCATTGTTCTCTGTTAATACTAAAAGATTACCTTTATAATTATAAATATTAACCAGTAAATTATCTTTAAGAATTGGATCGTTGGAAATTAGATTTGAGTTTCCATTTTCAATTTTATAAATACCGTCTTTCGATTTTTGAAAATAAATACTTTCATTGATTTTGAACATTTTATAAATGATGGTTTCAGAATCAATAACAGAATAAGTACCATCCTTTTTATTGTATAAATAGATTCTTTTTAAGGATTGAAACAGTACAAAATCGTCCAAGCCAATAATATTCCAGAATTCTTCATCATCTAAAAATGATATTTCAAGCTTTTGAGATAATGATGTATAATCTAATTCTCCAAATTCATTTTTTTGCCAATATCCAAATTCTCTGTAGCAACCAGTGTAAATTATATTATCAATCACACTAACAGATCTCATAATGGTTTCATTTGGAGATAGGTATAGGCGCCAATCTGAACCATTAAATTCTAAAAGACCCTTATTATTAGCTAAATAAATATATTTCTCTTCAGATTGAGAAATTGACCAATTTTGAGTTTCTCCTCCATAATCTGCTGGTGTATAAATCTCAATAGGTGGCCTTTCCTGAGCATATATCCAAAAGGACATCAGGAAAACTATTAGGCTTTCTATGAGTTGATTTCTGTTCACAATTATGCAAAATATATATAGACTCCAATGACGATGATACAAATAACAATTCCTGCTTGTTTAACATATTTCCAAGGTGTAATATCTACTTGCTTGGTGTATTCTTGTATATATGCTTCTTTACGAGGATAATATTTACCAATCAACAGCATAATGACAACATTTAATAGGAATAATATGGCCATAATATCAAGGTAATGCAGATAATTATCTTCCCCAAATACATAAGGTTTTAGAATAAATTGGCTTATTATATACAATAGCGAACCAGAAAGTAAACCAATCTTAGCTGCAATGGCAGGTACTCTTTTGGTCAAATAACCCACTACAATAATCGTTAATATTGGAATGCTGTAAATTCCATTCACTTCCTGCAAATAATCAAATAAGGAGCCAGCATTAGCAATTAAAGGAGCAATAAACATGGCAGAAATAGCAAGGAAAATTCCAAACACCTTACCATATTTAACAACGGTTCGTTCATCGGCTTCCTTATTAATATGTTGCTTATAAACATCAATACCAAATAATGTTACCGAACTGTTCAAAACACTGTTAAAGGAACTTAAAATGGCTCCGAACAATACTGCCGCAAAGAAGCCCAATAATGAAACTGGTAGCACTTTGTTTACCAGCATCGGATATGCCTGATCAGCATTTTCCAAATTCCCGTCAAATAAATGCCAGGCAATTATTCCTGGTAAAACCACAATCATCGGCCCTAATATTTTAATAAAAGAGGCCAGAAGTAATCCTTTTTGACCTTCCTTTAAATTTTTAGCTGCAAGTGCACGTTGGATGATCTGTTGGTTGGTTCCCCAATAGAATAATTGCACCAACATCATTCCAGTAAAAATTGTATGAAACGGAACAGGATCTGTTTCACTACCCATAGATTTAAACTTTTCAGGATTTTCAGCTGTCAAAGTAGAAATTCCCTCCATAACACTTCCATCTCCTATAGCCATGAGTCCGAAAATTGGTATCAAAACACCTCCGACTAATAATCCGATTGCATTAATAGAATCTGAAACCGCAACGGCTTTCAGTCCGCCAAACACAGCATATATGGAACCGATAATTCCAATTCCCCAAACACATATCCAAATGGATTGGGTATGTGTAACATTTAACATTTTGGGAATATTAAACATCCCACTAATAGCTAAAGAACCTGAATACAAGATTACCGGTAATAATACTACTACATAACCTGTTAAAAATAATGCCGAGGTTAATGTTTTTGTAGAAACATCAAATCGTTTTGCCAGAAATTGAGGTACCGTTGTTAATCCTCCTTTTAAATACCTTGGCAATAAAAACATTGCAGTGACTACCATAGCTATTGCGGCTAGTGACTCCCATGCCATCACCGATAAACCATTGTCGTATGCAGATCCATTAAGTCCAACAATCTGTTCTGTTGATAAATTGGTGAGCAATAAAGATCCAGCAATAACACCAGCCGTTAAACTTCGTCCACCTAGGAAATAACCATCGGAAGATCCTTCATCGGTCTTTCGTGTTGCTATATATGAAATGACTGCCACTAAAAGTGTAAACCCAACAAAGGAAATAATACCTATCATACTTAATATATTTAATGTTAAGGTGCCAATGTAGTATTAAATATTGTAAATAAAGGGATCTTTAAGTATTAGTATGGTTTTTGTATGGTTTTTCTGTAGTTATTAAATTTATACATTTATCATATACACCTATTTATTTAGCAAATATTTCATAAGCTTTTTTGTCATTAGTTAGTTGTAGAGATGTAATTTTAAAGAAAGTAAGAATATCATAAACTTGTACAAAACAAAAAAGCATCCCAATCTTCTATTCCCGATTGCTCCGGGTAGTTAACAGAATTAGAGAAAAGGAAAACCTTCCATAATGCTCTCAAGTAGTTTGGATTTTAGAATGTCTTTGTAACTCACTAACTATTTATGTATTTTGTTACGATTAACATTATTTAGCACTTATTAACTAATATTACACTTACACTCTATAAATTAGAATATTTTTATAAAAACAAAAGCATTATGACATTTAAAAATAATTTCAATCAAACTATTGTTCAAGTATTTCTTTTTACTCTAATTCTTTTACCTAGCAAGGTCTTAGCTCAGCAAGGGAAGCCTTTGGAGGTCTCCAAAGAAATTACAGAAGCCATCCTAAAAGATGTATGGCAACCCTTTATGGAATCTTATAGAGAGTTAGATATTAAAAAATTCCAATCCATCCATGCATCAAATTTAACGAGAGTTTCTATTGATATGAATAAAATCGAAAATACATCCACCTATTTTAAGAATCTTGATGGCTTCTTTCAAAGCGTCATAAAAATGAACAGACAAATGGACATTAAATTCTCAATTTTGTCTTCGGCTACCAGTGAAGATAAAGCTTATCAAACGGGGTATTATTGTTTTAGCTCAAGAGCATCAGATTCGGAATCTTTCCAACCGAGAGGATATGGGTTGTTCAATGTGATTTTAATTAAGGAAGATGGTGTTTGGAAAATTTCAATGGATGCAGATGAATTTAGAAAGTCAGGTGTGATTTATGAATTAAAGTAATTATCTCTACAGGTAAATTATTAATTTATCAATTCCATAACCAATTTTCTTCTATGGGAAGTAATTAGTATCCCTAAAACAAAAAAAGCATCCAACTTTCTATTCTCGATAGTTATTGGGATTACAGTCTGGACAGGACTCGAACTCACTTATAACTCATTACATATCTAACGTTTAATACTTGTTCATAAGGAATAGAACCTATTTATGACAAATACATTAGTCATTTAATTCAATCTTTGGTGATTATTATTTGCCCAGAATGTATGTGACGTAATGAACCATCATCGTCAGGATAAAACTCAATATTTTTAAATTCTACTGGAAGACTTCTTGAATATGTCATATCAGGTGAGTCTGTAACATGAAAATGCAAGTGAGGTTCTGTACTGTTACCACTATGACCTAATTCTGCAATATGTTGTCCACGTTTCACATTATCACCAACACTAACAATTAAGCTATTTTTCTTTAGATGTAAATAATATGAATATTCTTGATTTTCATGTTCAATTATGATATAGTTCCCCAGAACATTCTTAAAACCTGTTGCTAGAAGTTTTTGTTGTTCCATCATAGTTCTATTCATATAGTCATCAACAGTTTCATCAGGTTGTCTTAAATTATTATCAGACTCTATTGACTCATTATTTGTTCCTACTACTTTACCGTCACCAATAGCATAAATTGGCTCACCATAAGAATAATATTGAGAGAGTTTGCTACCATCACCAGAAAAGGTAGAACCATTAGTACTCACTTTAACCAAATCAAATGCAAATTCCTGAATACTGCCCCATCTATGATGACTTATTAAAGACGGCGCTCCCATTGCAAACCACTTGCCTTTAAGAGGAAAATGATATTCGTTTTTGGAAATATGATTTATGACCTTTAATCCATTCTCTCCTTTGACTATTGTTCCATTTGTAGAATGAGATTTAACACTAACTAATACTTTATCTGGCAACACTTGAAAAAGCATAGTGCTATGTGAAACAACTATGGCATGTTCTGGATTCAGATTTAATGTCTCCGATAAGGTTACATTTTTCAAATACCGACTTGTTTGAAATTGAAAATCATAGAACTTTAAAATACCTTGATCATCATAAGCTTTAAATTTCCTTGCGGATTCCTCCAATTCGTTTTTATCCACATAAATAGTTTGTAAAAGTTGATCTCCTTTAAATGCCTTAAGAATCACCTCATCGATGGTTAAATTCTCTTTATAATGATTAATGATTGCAAAATTTTGAATCACTGCAGTATATAAATTAACTGCAGTTCCTAATCCTCTGGTTTCATATACATAAAGTGTACTATCTGGTTGAAATTTAATTTCTAAATTGGATTGTGCAAATAATTTTAATGAAAATCCGAGAACAATCAAGAGAACAAAAAAATGTTTAGTTTTCATAAGGCTAGAATAATATTAAAAGATTAAAGAAATGTATTTAAAGTTAATCAATTTTAATCAATTCCTTTGCAGTCTATCCAAACCACAAGTTTTTTGTATTAATAAAATTAATTCATAAATCTTTATCTGATTTAGGCAGTAACTATGGTGTTTTTTAATGCCAGTTTTTCTTTTAAAGCGCAGGCAGTCTTAGTTATTGCTAACCCGCCTTTACCTGTACATTTTACACAAGTAGGCATTTGTTTACTAACTGATGAAACAGTTTCAATGACTTCATTTAAAGGAATAAGTGCATTATATCCGGCACAAGACATCGTTGCTGATGAAAGTGCATTTACGGCAGCACTTACATTCTTCCCCAAACAAGGAGCCTCAACTCGATCAGCTATTGGGTCACAAACAAAGCCAATCATATTTTGAATTGCCATAGAGGCTGCATCAATAGCCTGTCTAGCTGTTCCTCCAAATAACTGCACTATTCCGGCTGCAGCCATACCAGCTGATGCGCCACATTCAACCTGACAGCCATGTTCCTCGGCAGAGAAACCCGGACCCATTGCAAAATACGCTCCAATAATTCCAGTAGCAAAATAGGCTTGAATCAATTCGTCATGAGTAGCATTTATATCATCGGCTACGGCTCTTAAAACACCTCCTACAACACCGCAAGAACCAGCTGTAGGATTGGCAACTACAACTTCCATAGCACTTTTCGATTCCATAATTGCCGACACATTAGCAATAATTTGATTGATTATAGAATTTTGAAGAATTGTTTTTCTCTTTTGTGCTCTACTTATTAAATGGGATTGTTGCGGTAAAATTCGATTATCGTATGTAGTTCCTTTTAAACCTGTTTTAATGCTATTCTCGATTATTCCAACAAGATTATTCATTCTGTCAACTACTTCAGAATCTTTTAATCCACTCTGACATTGTTCATAAATTAACCCAAGTTCTCCCAAATCGAGATTATCTTTTTCTGCAAATTCTAAAAGTGACGCAACAGAAGTAAACGGCAACTCCGATTCGTTTCCAGCGACTATTGGCAGTACAGGCTTTGTAATAATTAATTCATCAAAACTTATTAAATCTTTTAATTTACCTATTGAAACCTCTGATACTTCTTTTGAGAACTTCATTTTTATCAGTCGTCTATCATTATTAAATGATTCAACAATTGATTTACATGCAGGAAACATGGACTTTATATCTTCTAAAAAAGTTTCTTTTGAACAATTAAAAAGTAGCAGTTCATAAGAATCTCCATAAATTTTAACTTCATAACCGTTTACTTTTTGAATTTCAATCGAGCCTCCTCCTAAAGATACAGCCACGATTTCTACATTTTTCCCGTGAATTCCTTCCAAGAATAAACGAAACGTATTTACATGGTTGGTTTTAAAAGTACTTATTTCATATTGTATGGAAATACCTCTTTCGTTAGCAACAAGCTCAGTATCCTTTATTCGGTCATCTGCCATTTCTATACCTAACAATCCTCCTTCTATACCAACCGTAGTCCCTTGTTCTCTATAGTTTGGTGCCCAAGCACCATCTTTATCAAAATCAATAATAGCCTTTTTAAGAGGTTCGCTTAATATATCCATACTTATTTTTGCAGCTCGCCACGATGCTGCTGTATGAGAACTGGAAGGTCCTCTCATGATTGGTCCAATTACATCATTAAAAATTCCAGATCTATTTTTCATGATTTATTTTAATTAATTTTTTTAGTCAGGATCAATTACGGAAAGCTTCTTTTTCAAAATTCCTTCAGAACTTTCAAGTAATAAATTGTACTCTCCTTTTTCTAAATATTTATTATAATGAATATAATATGGTAAGTTACTGGTTTCTTTTTTAATAATAAGATTCCATCGATATTGATTAAGTCCCTTTCTACCTGCAATCGACTTTGCCCAAATGAGCGAATCAGCCTTATTTGTTATTTTCAAATTAATGTTTTCAGCATTATTTAACCAAAAGGTAATAGGAAAGTTTTTTACTGATTTTTCTTCTACATCTTTGTGAGTATCCCTTAAAGAAGGTCTTATTACAGTTCCTATTTTATACAAATAATTAGATTCTTTTTTTGTTGTAATCTGGTGATAAAATGGTTTCAGATTTACTTTATAAATACCACGCCCATGCGTTGCAACAATCATATCTTTTGATTTTTTTTCAATAACAATATCTGCAATACTACTATCTGGCAGGGCTACTCCAAAATATGACCAATTTTCACCGCTGTTAGTAGAAACATATACTCCTCTATAAGTGCCTGCATATAATATGTTTTCAAAATCCGGGTCTTCAACAACTGTATTGACAGGGTGATTAGGTAAATTATTAGTTATAGATTTCCAATGTTCTCCGTAATCTTCTGAAACATATAAATATGCTCCAAATTCATCATAGTTAAGTCCAGTCATTTGAATATAGACCCTTTCCTTTTTGTGTTTAGATGGGTAGATACTTCTGATATATTGATCTGATAGACCTTCAGAAATATTTTTCCAATTTTTACCTTCATTTTTAGTACGCCACATGGTTCCTCTATCCGTACCCATATACATAGTTCCTTCTTCAAAATAAGATTCTGCTAAAGCTCCTGCGGCAATTTCTTTTTTTGAATGATTGCGCTCTTTAATAAGATTTGGACTTATGATTGTCCAGTTATCTCCTCGATTATCACTACGCATCACATAATTTCCAGCCATAAAAACTCGATTGGAATTGTGAGGAGATAGCATATAAGGAGTAATAAAATTGTATTGTAAATTAATATTATCTTTTTCAGGGAAATTTGGTCTTATCGATACTGATGTACCAGTACTTAGTTTCATACGTCTTGCTGCACCGTTTTGCATACTAAAATAAACGGTATTTTCATTATTTGGATCAACAAGTGTAATGCAGCCATCACCTCCACTCCAGGCGTCAATCCATAAATATTGCCAAGGATCATCCAACTCTGGATTCCATTCTAGAGCCGCTCCAAAAACAGTAGCATCATCTTGAGTACCTCCATAAATGTTGTAAGGTTTTTTATTATCGATTTCTATATCGTAGAATTCTCCAGTAGGAATATTATTTAGATGCAGCCAGGACTTGCCTTTGTCATAACTGTGATAAACACCACCATCATTTCCTAAAAGCAATTCATTTGGATTGATTGGATTTATCCACATCTCGCAATGGTCCAGATGAAGTGTTTGGGCAGGGTTGGGAGTTAAATGGGTTACTTGACCACCTATATAATTGAACGTTTTACCACCATCAAGACTATGAACAAGTCTTACACCCAATCCATAAATTTCTTCATCATTTTGAGGGTTAACATACATATCCATAAAATACCATCCTATTACTGATAGTGACTTAATATTCTCTTCATGTGTTTTTTTCCAACTTTTACCTCCATCAATCGTTTTATACACTTCACCAGACCCATTGCCTCTACTTTGATTACGCTGATCAACAAATATATATGCCTTATCCATATCTTGATAAGAAGCCGTAATTCCAATACGTCCTGTATTTTCAGTTATTGTAATCCCATTTACAATTTTAACCCATGTTTTGCCGCCATTTTCACTTTTGAATACACCGCTTTTAGTACCATTCACATTTGGGTAGTTTTCCCAAGTAGTAGCATAAACAATTTCAGGATTTGCAGGAGAAAAAACGATGTCATTTGCCGCTGTCTTTTCATCAATAAATAAAACATGTCCCCAAGATTTACCACCATCTTCCGTTCGAAATAATCCTCTATTTTTATTTGAAGTCCAGAAATGTCCTTGTGCAGCAACTAAGACTACATCCGGATTTTCAGGATGGACTATAATTTCTCCAATGTGCCAAGTATCATTGAGTCCAAGATGTACCCAGCTATTCCCACCATCATTAGAGCGGTAGATTCCTGTTCCTGGCATTGTGAAATTTCTAGCTTTTTTAAGGCTTTCTCCTGTTCCTACATAAATAATCTCCGGGTTTGATTGCGCAATTGCAAAATCACCAATCCCTAACGAAGGCATATTTTCGAATATGGGTTTCCAGCTTAATCCGTTATTAATAGTCTTCCATAAACCTCCTGAACCAAAAGCGGCATAGATTGTACCAGGTTTATTGGGATCTGCTTGAATTGCTTCTACTCGAGCTCCGTTTAAAGTTGGCCCTAGTTGTATCCATTCAAGACCATAAGGTGAAACTGCTTTTAAGGCAGTATGTTCTTGATAAGAATACATTAATGGAGAGATTGGTTGATTTTGGGATATCAATAAATTATTAAATGCAATAGAAAGAATAATTATTAAAACTAAATTAGGACGTTTAAATGCAAAAAAGGAGAGTATATTCATTTTAGCCGTTATGATTTTAAAATTCAATGATCAATACTATAATTTAACTTGAAACATTCACAACTGAGATCTGCTTTGTAAATATACAATAAGTATTGTCTAAAAATTAAAATTACATGGTGCCTAGAAAAGTGATTTTATATTTCCATAGTGTTACAATTAATTTATGGATAGCTTAAGATTAAAAAAATCAATGTAAGGTAAAGATTCCTTACTAATATTTTTTTATTTTGCGTAAAGAACTAAAATGACAAGAATCAATATTTTCAATTTCAGAAGGGAGAGAATTGTATCCCTTTTTTTTAGAACCAACCGATTATGACTATAGCTATTTGGATTGCCCTTATTATATTATCAATATTTTTTATCTATGTGTTAAGCAAAGACTTTATCAAACATCTAAAAGTTTTGGAAAATGTTAGCGTTGTGAAAACGTCATTAATAGGTTTTGTTGTTAATTTTTTTGATGTACTTGGCATAGGTGCTTTTGCCCCTCAAACAGCTTTATTGAAATTCACAAAGCAGACAGAAGATAGAGTGTTACCTGGAACCTTGAATGTAGCTAACACAATCCCCGTTTTAATCCAGGCATTAATATTTATTCAAATTGTAGAAGTAGAATCTATTACTTTAATTACCATGCTGTTATCGGCAGCAGCAGGGGCGATTCTTGGAGCAGGAATAGTTGCCAAGTTACCTGTAAAGAAAATTCAGTTGACCATGGGATTTGCTTTGCTTGTTACAGCATTTTTTATGCTATCAGGACAAATGGAATGGATACAAGGTGGAGGTGAAGCAATTGGTTTAACAGGAGGAAAATTAGCATTGGCAATTGGTGCTAATTTCATTCTTGGTGCTTTTATGACTGTAGGAATAGGATTGTATGCTCCTTGTATGGCACTAATTTATGCTTTGGGTATGTCGCCTTTGGTGGCGTTTCCAATCATGATGGGTTCCTGTGCATTTTTAATGCCTCCAGCATCGGCAAAATTTATTAAAGAAAAGGCATATAATAGAAAGGCAGCTGTATCTATGGCAGTCGCAGGGATTGTTGCTGTATTAATTGCTGCGTTTGTGGTAAAATCACTACCACTAGACACACTTAGATGGGTTGTAATTGTGGTTATAATCTACACTTCTGTGGTAATGTTTAGATCGGCCTGGTTAAGTAGAAGTTGATGATTAACACTGTTTCTTGTAATCTCTTTATAGATGCAATTATTTAGGTAGTTTCCATTGGCTTAATAAATTAAAAATTATTCTTAAATTGCTATAAATCTTGGACTTACCAAGAATGGATTAAAATTAACTAACCAAATTTTGTATTATGATATTTAAAAAGGCGTCATTTTTAACTGTATGTTTCCTATTTGTAACACAGCTACCAAGTTTTGCTCAAGAAAAACATTATTATCAAACAGACTTCTCTATTGCTGATTTTCAAGAGAGAAGATCACAAATATTTGACGCCATTGGGAATAATTCTATTGCCTTGATTCAAGGTGCTGCGAGCGTAGCAGGCTTTAAAGTGTTTCGACAGACAAATACATTTTACTATTTATGTGGATTAGAAGCGGAACATGCCTATTTATTACTGAATGGGAAGAACAAAACGAGCACCATTTATTTACCACATAGAAATGAAGGGCGTGAACGGAGTCAGGGTAAAATAATATCTGCTGAAGATGCTGAATTGGTTAAAGAACTTACTGGTGTAAATCGGGTACGAGCTGTGGAGTTTTTAGCAAATGATCTGGTTGGTACGGGATTGATAAATAGAGGAGCCCCAGCATTATATTCTCCCTTAAGTCCTGCTGAAACAGGAAATGATAGTCGAGATGAAATTTTGCACGGACAAGCCCGAGCAGCCTCAGATCAATGGGATTCGCAATCTACCAGAGAGGCTCGATTCAAAAATTTGTTAATGGAACGATTTCCTCAATTTGAAATTCGGGATCTCTCCCCAATTTTAGATTCTATGCGATTGATAAAAAGTCCGAAAGAAATTGAAATCATTCGTATAGCAACTGAAATAACTGGTTTGGCAATTATAGAAGCCATGAGATCTACCAGACCTGGAGTTTATGAATATCAATTGGATGCTGTGGCAAAGTATATTTTCTATCAGCATGGAGCGCAAGGAGATGGTTACCCTTCCATTATTGGAGGAGGCACGAATGCCTATATGGGACATTATTTCCATAAAACAGATGTGTTGAAAGATGGGGATTTAGTGCTTATGGACTATGCACCAGATTATCATTATTACACCAGTGATGTTACGCGAATCTGGCCCGTGAATGGAAAATTTACCGAAGAACAATCGGCATTGTACGAATTTATTGTGGCTTATAGAGATGCTTTATTTCGTTATATCAAACCAGGCACCACATCAAATGAAGTACTTCAAAAGGCATCAGCAGATATGAAAGAATACCTTGTTGGTAAGTCCTTTGTGAAGCCAGAACATTTAAAAGCAGTTCAAAAAGGACTGACATTTCGAGGGCATTTTCAACACCCAGTTGGGATGGCGGTCCATGATGTGGGAAGAGTTCACGGAGTTACATTACAGGAAGGTATGGTCTTCACAATAGATCCTATGATTTGGATTCCAGAAGAGAGGCATTATATTCGTATAGAAGATGTTGCTGTTGTGACAAAAACTGGGGTTGAAAACCTAAGTGCTTTTGTTCCTTCAAAAATAGTAGATATTGAACGAACCATTAAAGAAAAAGGGCTGACCGAATTTCGTCCAGTAAAATCCTTACCTCTTAAAGATTAATTTGTAATTATACTTTTCACAATCTAAATATTATGAGAACATTAAAAAATAGAATACTAGTACTGATTTGTTTATTAATGGTTACAAGTAGCTATTCCAGTATATTTGTTTTAACTGATGGTTATCCAAAAAATCCAAAGATTGATGCCATTAATTATGCGTTTAAAATTGAGCTATCTGATGAAACTGATGAAATTATCTGTGAGTTAACTTTTGATGTTCGTTTTCTTGGCGCTGGAGTTCAAAATTTAAGATTGGATTTAATAAATGCTTCACAAGAACTAAATAATAAAGGCATGGTTGTGAGTAGTGTTTCATCAAATGGAAAAACATTGAGTTATAGTCATGAAAACGATGTGCTGAATATTAAACTACCTACACCATCTTTGCTTAACCAACGTAGCACATACACTATAATATATAAAGGAGTTCCTGAAACTGGGCTTAAAATTGGCAAAAATAAATATGGAGATCGTACTTTTTTTAGTGACAATTGGCCAAACAAAGCACGGAATTGGCTTGCCACTATCGACCATCCTTATGACAAGGCTATGTGTGAATTTATAGTAACTGCACCCAATCATTATCAAGTAATTTCAAACGGTTTAAAAGTTGAGGAAACAGACCTTCCAGATAGAAAACGACTCACACACTGGAAGCAATCGGTACCTATTGCTCCATGGCTATATGTACTTGGTGTCGCCAACTTCGCTGTTCAATACGTCGATAATTTCGAAGGAAAATCCATTGAAACCTGGGTATACCATCAGGATAGAGAAGCCGGGTTTTATGATTTCGCTGAGCCAACAAAAAAGGTGTTGGAATTTTACAGTAATTATGTTGGCCCATTTTCATACGAAAAATTAGCAAACATACAATCTAATAGTGTTGGAGGAGGAATGGAAGCTGCCTCTGCAATTTTATATGGCGACAACTCGGTCACAGGAGAAAGAAGTATTCGATGGCGGGATGTAGTCATTCATGAAATTGCACATCAGTGGTTTGGCAATGCAGTAACCGAATATGACTGGGATGATGTTTGGTTAAGCGAAGGATTTGCAACGTATTTTACCTTACTTTTTATTGAGCATGAATATGGACGCGACGCTTTTTTAGATGGACTTCGATCCAGTAAGGAAAGGGTTAATGCTTTCTATGATAAAAATCCAGATTACCGATTAGTTCATGACAATTTGATGGATATGAATAAAGTTACCAGTTCGCAAACGTATCAAAAAGGAAGCTGGATCTTGCATATGTTGCGAGGCGTTGTTGGAACTAAAAATTTCTGGAAAGGGATTCAAACATATTACAAGAAATATCGAGATTCAAATGCCACAACAATTGATTTTAGAAGGGTAATGGAAGAAGTGTCAGGTCAAGATTTAACCGTTTTTTTTTACCAATGGCTATATAAACCTGGCACCTTAGAATTTTCTGGAAATTGGAAATATAACTCTAAAGAAGGTGAAATTTTGATTAAACTTAACCAAGTGCAAACAGATGGTAGTTTATTCGAAATGCCCTTAGAAATTGGCATCTATTATTCACAAGGAAAACGTGAGCATATTGAACTTGTTCAAGTAAAAGAAAAGTCACATATTTTTAAAATAAAAGTAGAGTCTGAACCAGAACATATTATTCTAGACCCTAATTCATGGGTGCTTATGAAAGCAGATTTTAATAAAATCGAAAAATAAAATGTTAATTTGTTTGACCTATATTAAGCCTTAATAAAATAATAAACCCATTCAAGAAATTGAATGGGTTTAACTTTTGTTGTTTATTAGTTTACTCAACTCTTCACTAATCTGCTTCTCAACTATTTTACCATAATGCTCTTCATAGTTTGAAATTTACAGCCCTACTGGCAATACTCTCATTATTATTTGCTGGGTGGCTTCCAATCTTTATAGGCAATGTGGGCAGGTGGCAGAACTGTTTTTTGTGTCTGTAATTTTGACACACGTTTGGCAAGCCATTGAACCCACTCGCCAATAGTTTCCTGATTTGTTTCTTCGCGAAGCTCCTCGAAGTATCTTTCACACTTCTTCCAACACAATGTTATAGGTCTACTGAAAAAGTCTTGGACAAGTGTTAAATTCAATTCATTACGATAAACAAGCACACCAATACTTTCAAATGTCGCAAATAGAACGTTTAAATATAGCATATTGTCCCCAACATGTCTTTGAGTTCGCCTTTAGTTAGTCCTTCGGGAAGCTCAAACAATAGCCCCATGCCATGAGAAAATTCGAATGTTTGAAGCGAGTGGAGCAATACCATAGCCGCATCACTATCGCGCCGGTGACGATATTGACGTAATTGATATAGGGCGAACACAACTCCGGTTACAACCGCTCTATCGCTCTATCACTCTACTAACTTTCTTTAACTTCATAAATATTTTGTAAATTACAAAACCCTAGTCGTAGTAATAATTTAAACATTAAACGTTTTGACCTTAAACTGCGTAATAGTTGATGATTCAACAATCCAACGGCTTTCCATTGTTAAGTTAGTAGAAAATCACCCTTCCCTTAACTTAATTGCAGAATTTAACAGTGCCTTAGAATGCAAAGATGGTTTAAAACATCCTTTAGATTTAATCTTTTTAGATATTGAAATGCCAAATTTAAGTGGGTTTGAACTTTTAGACGTATTAAATAATAAACCTCAAATTATCTTTGTTACTGGTAAAACTGAATATGCATTTAAAGCTTTTAATTATGATGCTACTGATTATTTACACAAGCCAATTACTAGAGAACGCTTTAATACTGCAGTAGAAAAAGCACTAAAACAATATAAATTAAAGCGAGGGGTTTATGAAGATGATGGGGAGTACTTTATAATTAAAAGTAATTATAAAAAACATGAAATTTTTCTTAAAGATATTAAATGGATTGAAGCTCTTGGTGATTATGTGAAAATAGTAACCGAAGAAAATAATCTTTTAGTACTGGCTACGATGAAATCTTTCGAAGCAGAATTACCAGAGGATAAATTCTTAAGAATTCATAAATCATATATTGTTAACGTTGGTAAAATAGATAGATTTAGCAGTAGAAAAGTTGAAGTTGGCGACTATGAGATGCCTTTAAGTAGAAATAAAACTCATCTATTAGATGATGCTTTAAAACTTTTAGAAAAGTAATAATTAAATAAAGGTGTTGATAGGTATAAAAATTTACCACTCTAATTTAATCTTTAAAAACAAAAAAAGACTGCCTTTACAGACAGTCTCTTATATAATTAATTCAGATTCCCTAATAGAACTAATTAATAGCAAAGCAAATATAAGTGTTTTTAATTAATTTGTAAGGTTTTAATTACTTATCAGTTAATATGTTACATTTATTTGCTATAATATTAGTAGCTATAGTTTATCACTTCCCCTTCAACCTCTCCATCTCTAAACTTACTTTCTTTTGCACTATTTTACCATAGTATTCTTGAGTAGTTTGCATTTTACTATGCCCTAATAATTTACTAACTATCTCCATAGGAACATCATTATAATAGCACAGTACTAGCAAAAGTCTTTCTAGCAATATGCTGCTTTAAGTTAAACTCAATACTAACATAAATTAAACTTAAACCATTAGATTTGTAGAAGTATAATAGAAATGAAACACCCATTTTATTTATAGATTGAGGGTAATTAAAAAACTTCATTCGATGATAGTTGATGTATACGAATATTTTAAGCAGCATCCCCAATACAACAAATTGATTGGGAATGATTACTTATTTGTAGAATATAAATGTCCAATAAATGTTGAAGAATATCAATTATGGACAGATTCTCACCTTATTACTTATGTCATAAACGGGAAAAAGGATTGGATTTCATCTGATAAAACCTATGAGATAAATGAAGGTGATGCGCTTTTTGTTAGAAAAGGGGTGTACTATACCAGGCAATATTTCGAAGTAGATTATTGCGTGATTCTATTCTTTATAAATGACGATTTTATCAAGAATTTTATAAATGAGAACAACCTAAAAGTTCTAAATAATATTGACAAAGAACACGAACAAATTTTCGAGATTGATGTTAATGATTCTTTAGATGCACTGATTCATAGTGTGTTCAATTACCTGAAACAGGGTGGTAATATTCCAAGGAGTTTGGTTGAAATAAAATTTAAAGAACTGCTCTTCAACATTATGTTAAATCCAAAAAACCACAAGCTCAAACATTACTTTAGTTCGCTCAATCAATCAGGAAAAGCCAATTTAGAATATATGATGATGAGGAATTTTCAGTATGATTTAAAAATGGAAGATTTTGCTAAACTATGTGGAAGAAGTTTATCAACATTTAAGCGAGACATTAAAAACTATTTTAATGAAACCCCAGGTAATTGGATTAAAAATAAACGTCTTGAATATGCAAAAACACTGCTAAAGAATTCTGATCTTTCAGTTAGTGAAATATGTTATGAAAGTGGTTTTAAAAATTCATCACACTTTAATTCCATATTTAAACAAAAATATCAACTTCCACCAAAACAGTACAGATTACTTCATAGTACAATATAATTATGATTTAGTTCAACTTCTTTTATATGACCTTTATAGCAAACTAATTGAGCTTTAAAGAAAATTACTTGCAAATGAATTTAAAGACATTTGTATCAACAAATTAAATCAATAATTCATTTAAAACTTAAAGTCATGAAAAATCTAATTTTATTATTTATTGGTGTATTTACGATAAGCTTAATAAATGCACAAGAAACAAGTATTGTGAGTGTAAATTCTGTTACACTTAAAGATCATTATTCAGTTGTTGAAAAAGATAAAAAGGCATTTACTACTAAAGCTATAAATACCAATTATCTAAACAGAGTTAAAGCAGAAGAAACACCATTTATTGTAGCGCAACTAGAACGGCAAGTAGCAAATTACGATATTAAAACATCTTCTGAATATGATAATTCTGAAGTTGCAACATACAAGGTGATTTTTAAGAATAACCAAGGTGAAATTGTAGCAAATTATAACAACGAAGGTGAAATTTTATCTTCTGTAGAAAAGTATACAGATGTAGTTATTCCTGTTAATTTAAGAATTGCCATATCTAAACAATTTCCAGGTTGGGCATTCCAAAGTAATACCTATTTAATTTCATATAAGGAAAATAAAGGAGTTTCAAAAAAATACAAAATACAAATAAAAAAAGGTAATCATAAAAAGACATTAAGCGTTGATGGCAATGGTAAGTCAATTTAAGATTCTCAGTACTTAATTCATTTGCCAATTATTAAAAAGGGAAGCACATTACTTCCCTTTTAATCTACTCATCTCTAAACTAATCTTCTTCTCAACTATCTTACCATAACTATCTTATGTTATCTTAATACTGGAATGACCTAATAACTTGTTAACTATCTCCATAGAAACATCATTATATAATAACACCCCTCCTTAAATTCCAATAAAAAAGTTGGCAAGTTAATGTAAATTTGATGAGTTATTTTTCATTAGATTAGCACTTATATAATTGAACAACTGAAATTAATAAATCCGATTTATGATCCCAAATCAATCATACTGCCCTCTAGAATTAATTAAAAAACTAATCATATTAATATTATTTACATTCATTTTATGTGGATGTGTTTCTAGAAAGGCTATTTTGAACAAACCTTACGAAACGAAAACAATTAGTTTATCATATAAAATTCAGAACATTGAAATAATTGAAGAAAGAGATAGTGTTACATCAGAAAGGATTAGTATTCCGACAGTTTCATTTCCTGGTCAAACAGATAAAGTGTTTCCTAAGTTAACACCTAGACATCAACAAATAATTACTAGTCAATTAAAAAAATATTTCTCAATTGATGGGGATAATATTAAAATTAAGTGCCTTATTACAAATGGATTTAAAGAATTTATTGCAACAATATTTAATGAGCAAGAACACGTTCAATTCGGTATAACATTAGAGTTGCTCAATATGGATAATCAAGTATTTAAAAGTTGCTCTTCCAGTGCCTTTTACCATGTGAAATCTATGGATGCAAAATATAAATTTATTGATAGTTTATACCAAAAAGCTATTAAACATTCCATTTATAAATGCGTTGAGAAACTTAATGACCTATAACTATGAATAACAAAAGTAGAGTTAAAAAGTACTTTTTATGTTGTTAAATTTTGAAACAATAAGAAACTAATCAGCTCCCCTTCAACCTTTCCATCTCTAAACTAATCTTCTTTTCTACAATCTTCCCATAACTATCTTGAGTTCTCTTCATACTAGAATGTCCTAAAACAAAAAAACCTTCCAATTAGGAAAAGCTTCTCATTAGTCTATCCCTTATTAGGTATCTACTACAATCCCGATCTTACTCCGGACAACACAACATTTTATTTGCGGTCTGGACGGGACTCGAACTAATAGAAGTAAAACAAAAAAGTCTCCCTTAAAGGAAAGCTCTCATGAGTCTTAACGACTACTTTAGGAGAGATAATTACTATACTTAAAGAATGAGATGGATATTGTTTTGCTTTTGGATCGGACTGAATTGCCTGCAATTGGGCCACGCCCAGCAAGTCGAGTTGCAGTTCCGCCTAATCGATGGAGTAACCAAAAAGCCCATATCAGATGCCCATATTTTCATAAATAACTCCAGTATTGGCACAACAAGCGATATCAATGGCTACTGTGAACTTAAAGTTTTTGCACAGGAAACTCAAGTACTCATCGTTACGCATATATTATACAAAACTCGAATCATCCGTTCAGAGCGCTATCACAAGCTAGAGAACGGTGACACAATCGAAATGCAGAGTAAAAGGGTGGACTTAAGTGAGATTGTGCTCACTGCAAAAAGGGGCAGCAAATGGAAGAGAAATTTTAAAAGATTTAGAAAAACTCTTTTGGGAAAAGGTAAAGCTGCCTCTAATTGCAAAATCTTGAATCCAGAGGTCTTGCGATTCGAAGAAAAGAATGGAAACTTGTGGGTAAAGGCGATCGACCTCTTACACATCGAAAACGACTACTTAGGGTATACCATTCGTTTCTGGCTTGAGGTGTTATTAATCGAAGAGAACGGTTCGACTTATTACAAGGGCTATGGTCAATTCATTGACAAAACAGAAGCTAATGATACTAGATACATTAAGAGAAGAAACAAGATCTACATAAACAGCATACCACACTTTTTACGAAGTCTCTTGGAAAGTTCCAACAATGCTGCATTAAAAGGCCTTGGCTATGAACTTTCATTTGATAGATATGAAAAAGGGGCGTTTAAGACCATTATGACACTAAAAGATCCAAGTACAATTGTCCAACCTGATAGTGTCACTGGCAGGCATCGACTATACTTTTCGGAATTTTTAACGGTCAAGCACGTTGGGCTAAAAGTATCTTCTAGTAATGAAGTACAAGTTGCCGTATCTTCAGAAGAACAGCAAAAATTTGGGTCTAGTAGTACTCAATCAATAGGAACAAATCGACAATATGCAGTTTCTCGACTGTACAAAACCGAGCCATATTTATTATTTGATAGGCGAGGGAATATCATCAATAAATCGGCCGTCAGACAATACGACTACTGGGCGGAACAGCGCTTGGCTTCCACCTTACCTATTGACTACAAAGTATTTCCGGATCTTAATGAAAAGGAGTCAGCATCAAAGCCAATTGACACCTTGGTTATTTTTCAGAATCTCATTGAATCTGATCAGAAAAAAAAGATAGAGGCATTAAATTTTTTAAAAACAAATTGGTCTCAAAGTTATGTAGCTCCATTGCTTGATATATTGAGGTTAAGCCAGAATGATTGGCAGCAGCAAGTAATTCGAACTTTATTAGACGAGCATGTACCTGCTATTAAAGCTGATTTTTTTAATGGTATCCAATGGCTGTGGAAAGATATGCCCAACTATGGTAATTACTATGCTGATTTTAAAGCTTATCTTTATAGTGCTCTTGATCCTGCTTTTTATCAATACTTTAATAAAAGAGGGAGTCAAGCCAAAATTCGTTTGGATGAAATCATTTGGGGAGGTGTACGCCAGGACGGCATCCCGCCGCTAAATTTGCCTACAATGATGGCTGCCAGTCAGGTTACTTATCTTTCGGATACTGATGTTGTTTTCGGTCTGGTGATTAATGGAGAGGCTCGCGCTTATCCAAAGCGTATTCTTGCTTGGCATGAATTCCTTACTGACGATATGGGAGAACAATCCATTGCAGTGGTGTATTGTACACTTTGTGGGACAGTTATTATATATGATACCGAATTCAACGGAGTGAAGCATAAACTAGGAACTAGTGGTTTTCTCTATCGCTCCAATAAACTAATGTATGACCAAGCTACTCAATCTTTATGGAGTACCTTCTTGGGCCAGCCAGTTGTGGGACCTCTAGTCAATCAGAATATTGAGCTATCGACTCTACCTGTAGAAACTACTAACTGGGGAGAATGGCGTCGGAGACATCCAAATACGAAGGTGCTCTCTATTGAAACTGGGCATGCTAGAAATTATGCCGAAGGTGAAGCCTATAAGGAGTATTTTGTGGATGATAACCTGATGTTTCCAGTATTAAGACTCGACAAGCGTTTACCGAATAAAGCCAGAGTTTTTATTCCCCGTCCGAAAAATTTTGCAGCACAACCATTAGCCATTTCAGTGGAATATTTAATGCGCGAAAGAATTCATCAGGATCAGATAGAGGAGCAGAGAATGTTAATCATCACAGAAAGTAATGGCGCCAGCCGTGCGTATGCAATTGATGACCAGCAATTCAAATCATATAAGGATGGAAGGTTGCTGGACAATAAGGACGAAGAATGGGAAGTAAAGGAAGATGCTTTGATAGGCCCGGAAGGACATCGTCTCTTACGGCTTCCCGCACATGAGGCTTTTTGGTTCGCATGGATCAATGCTTTCCCAAAGACAAGAATCATCTATTAATTGCAATCAAGTAATATTTTGGAGTAGATATACTTTACAGAATATTGGATATGATAAAAATGGTAATCTGACAGGCTTAAATAGAAGAGGGCATGTAGTAAGTAATCCAGTATCAACAAATAGCTCTCATTTTGATACAATGGATAATCTTACTTACGATTATGGTACTGCAGATGGTAACCAACTGTTAAGTGTTACCGATAGTACTTTAAAAACTACTGGATTCAATGATGGGAATACTTCAGGGAATGATTATATTTACGATACAAATGGCAATATGATTGAAGATAAAAATAAAGGAATTACAAGTATTACATATAATCATTTAAACCTACCTCTAAAAATTGTGTTTAACAATAATGATCCTTTGTATAGTACAACTTGGGAATCCATTGAATACGTTTATGATGCAACTGGTGCTAAATTAGAAAAAAAGGTGTCAGAAGGATCAATTGGAAATTATACTACTAGTTTAACTGAATATGCTGATATCTATTTATACGAAAACAGCTCTTTGAAATTTTTTAACCACTCTGAAGGCTATGTTGATGTAGATGGTAGTAATTACGAGTATGTCTACCAATATAAAGATCATTTGGGAAATATAAGGTTGAGTTATAAAGATATTAGTGCTACAAGCACTCCTGTTTTAGAAATACAGGAAGAAAACAATTACTATCCCTTTGGGCTTGAACATAAAGGCTACAATAATGTGATAACTTCTACCAATCCAGCACAGAATTACAAGTACAATCAAGGAACGAGTGGTACAAATTTTCAAGGTAAGGAAGGTAAATCTTTTAAAGTAGAACGACAGTTAGAATTGGGTCTTAATCTTGATATGACCAAATTCAGAATGTATGATTATGCACTAGGTAGATTTACGAGTATTGACCCGTTAGCTGATGCCAATCCTCAAGAGAGTTGGACTCCCTATCAGTACGCTTACAATAGTCCCATTCAGTACAATGACCCGTATGGAGATTGTCCTTGGTGTATTGGAGCTCTTATAGGTGCTGCTGTAGATTATGGGCTTCAAGTTGCTGGTAATCTTGCTGAAGGAAAAGATTTAGGAGATGCTCTTACCGATATTGATGGAACTTCAATTTTAATTTCAGCAGGTGCAGGAGCTACTGGTGTAGGTTTAATTAGTAAAATAAAGAAAACTGTAAAGACGGTTGACAAAGTTGTTAAAGTTACAACAAGAGTAACTCGAGATGGAGGAAAAGGAGCTAAAATTATAAAGAAAAGCGGTAAAGTAAAAGATGTTACAACGAAAAGAGTTAAACAGTTTGAACCTGCTCCTAAAAATCCGTCAGGTAAACCAAATCAAGTAAATTTCAAAAAAAATCCTAAACAAGTTCCGAAAAAATCTAAAGTACTAAAAACAGACCCTAAAAAAAGAACACCTACAAAAAAGGAGATAAAAACTTTAAAAAAGGCTAAAGATTTTGATAAAACACAATAATGGAAAAGACAAACTATATAATTCTAAATTATTTAAAATTTTTAAATGCAACATCTGAAAGTTTTCAAAACCTCGGTACTATGGTTGAAAATTCAGATTATTTAAGAGAGTTACAAAACGATTATTTACAAGCTAACTGGGAGATTCTTGTTGAGTCTATAATTTGTGAGCCAGGAAAAGAATTTCTTGAAATATACGGGGAAGGTGCTGACTGCAATAGAAACAGTAGTAGAGTTTGTTTTCCTAAAAAGAAGGCTACGCATAAAATTAAGATTAGACCTAAACATTCTATAGAAATTTTAGATAGAATTACAGAAGAAATAATTGAAGTAGAAGAATATTTTTTTAACTCTTTTGTTTCTTACTCAAACAAAGATTATAGTATCAAATCGCCATTTAACGCAGTTTTAATTGAACACGAAATTGATGATAATTATGTAGTAGTAGAAGTTAATGATGTATTTTTCGAAAAAGTAAAAAAAGATTAAATTTTGAATAAAATTAAAATATTATCCTTACTATTTTTTTTAACTTTTAGTGTACATAGCCAAGAGTATAATTTTGAAGGTATGTTAGTGTATTCTGTTAATTACGAAAGTAAATCTTCTAGGGTTTCAAGTAGTCAACTAAATAATTTAATGGGAACTAAACAATGGTATGCAATTAAGGGTGGTAATTATAAATCTGTGTTTAATGGGAGCTTTATCAAATTACAGATTTACAGAAATGATGAAAACAGAAATTATAGTTTAACAGCAAAGTCAGATACTTTATACTATGAAGATTATAGTAAAAATAAGGATAAGGCTTTAAGTTTTGAAATAAATAAAAATCAAGATACCATTATGGGTATTCCTTGTGATTTAATTATAGTTAAGTCAGAAAAGAGTAAAACGTTATTTTATTTTAACTCCGATTATAAAGTAAACCCAGAATTATTTAAAGGTCATAATTACGGAAATTGGTACTATACAGTATCTAAAACCAAGGCATTACCTTTAAAAACTGTAACAGAAACAGAGCAATTTAGAATGACAAGCATTGCTACAGAAGTAAAACCAATGCAATTAAAAGATAATGTTTTTGAAATTCAAAATAAGGATAAAATAGCACCAGCCTATTGGTAGTCCCAATTGCAGTATTAAGATTTAACCACCTTTAACGAGGTGGTTTTTTTATGCTTTAAAGTGATGCAACGTTTTTGGAAAAGAAATCCTTGAATTTTTTAGAAGTAAGCATTTTATCAATCATCTTAAAGATAATGGCTCTATCATCGTTATCAAGTTCAGAAATCAAACGTAATTGTTCATTAGCTTGTTTATCTTCTATAACAACTTCTTTGGGCAAACCATCATTAAGGTTAATCACTTGGTCAACCGTAATATTATAAAACTCTGCAAGTCGTTGTAACTCTTTTACAGAAATCTCACGATTGCCATTTTCAATTTTATTGTAGTTAGAATAACCAATATCAAGAGCGTTAGCAACCTCTTTTTGGCGAAGCTCTTTATCTTCTCTTAATTTTTTAATGTTATCAGCTAAACTCATATAAATCTGTATTAGAAGTTGTAAAAGTAGCGAAAAAGGATATTATATTAAAATAATAGTGAAATAGTAAATTAATAATATTCGATAAAAGAAATATAATTGTATTTTTGAAGTATCGAAAATCGAATAAAATAGTTTTACTATGCTCAATACAACCAATCCAAACAACTACGAATACACTACAAAACATTTAGAAATCCACATTTTAGGAGGAATCAAACTCAACAAATTAGAGAGTCTGCGAGTAACGATAAGCATACAAAAACCAAAACAGCATAATATTTTAAGACATAACATCGACCTGTACAATGATAATCAAGTAGAAAAATTTACTCGAAAGATTGCAGAACGTTTAGAAATAGGAACAAGCGTAGCAAGAAGAACATTACAAGAACTTACCAAAGAGTTAGAGAACTACAGATTTTTATTGATTGAAGAATACGAGAAACAACACCAACCCTATTTTAAGGAACTTACAGGAACAGAGGAAAAACAAGCCATTACATTTTTAAAGAAACCCAATTTACTAAAACGAACCAACGAGCTTATTGGAAAGTCTGGAGTAATCGGAGAAGAACACAACAGGCAAACAATGTATTTAATCTTCACAAGTCGCAAAACAAATAATCCATTGCATTGCATCAGCTTGGGAAGTTCTGGAGTTGGTAAAACACATTTGCAATCAAAAGTATCGGAACTCATTCCGGAAGAAGATAAAGTAGAAATTACAGTATTATCTGCAAACGCATTTTACTACTTCAATCGCACAGAATTACAACACAAATTAATATTGATTGAGGATTTAGATGGTGCAGAATCTGTACTCTATCCATTACGAGAACTGCAATCCAAAAAGCGGATTACAAAAACAGTAGTTCATAAAGACACCAAAGGAACAACCAAAACCATACATCTAACGGTTGAAGGCCCTGTAAGTGTTGCAGGTTGTACCACACAAGAAAGTATTTACGAAGATAACTCAAATAGAAACTTCCTTTTGTACATCGATGAAAGTGAGGAACAAGACCAGAAAATTATGGATTACCAAAGGTTGATTAGTGCAGGAAAAATAAATGATGATGAAGAACACGCATCGCGTGTTTTATTACAAAATGTGCAACGAACATTAAAACCAATCAAGGTTATCAATCCTTTTGCTGAATATCTGGAACTGCCAAAATCAGTTTTTAAACCACGTAGAACCAACTCGCACTATCTGCAATTTATTGAAGCGATTACATTTTACAAACAATGCCAAAGGGAAAAGCTTTACGATAAAGAAACAGGCG
This sequence comes from Flavobacteriaceae bacterium, assembly GCA_965250265.1. GTDB lineage: Bacteria > Bacteroidota > Bacteroidia > Flavobacteriales > Flavobacteriaceae > PRS1. Next base: position 425,795 of record CBDFNO010000015.1, read on the forward strand.
AAGAATTTATAGAAACCACTATTGAGGATATTGAAGAAGCCAACGAACTTATACAAGAAGTTTTATTGCGAAAAAGTGATTTGCTAAATGGAGCTTGCAGACAATTTTTTGAGAACCTAAAAGCATACTTGAAAAAGGAAAATCAAACCACATTTACAAACGCTGAAATCCGTAGAGCTTTACGAGTAAATCCAAGCAACCAAAAGCGATATATGTTACAACTGCAATTAGCGGAACTCATACAAAAAGCCAAAGGAAACAAGCGTAAAGGTTATGTATATGAAATCGTGAACTATGATGATTACGAAACCACGAACAAGCAAATAAAAGACCTATTGCAGAGCATTATCGATAGGTTAAGAAGTTCAAATAGTTCATAATAGTTCAATCAGTAAAATGGACTAATAGCATATCTGAAAATCAACAACTTAAACAAGTAGTTCACGGAATCCCAAAAAACACATACCGAAGTGAAAAAATTAAAGCTACAAAACGAGGTCTTTAAAATGTTCGTTATCAATTATAAAGAATGGTTAGATATCTTGGGTTATGCAGAAAGTACAGTCTATCAATTACCAAATCACTTACAGGAGTTTTTTTATTATGTTGAAAAGCAGAATATCAAAAAGTTAACAGACATCACACCAAAAACCATAAAGGATTATTACAAGGAACTCAAGGAAAGAGCCAACGAACGAACAAGCGGAAGTTTAAGTAAAAGCTATCTCAACAAACACCAACAAGCCTTAAAAAAGTTCAAGGAATATTTACAAAACCACAACTATAACGATTTCAATGTTCACTTAAAATCTGAAACCAATCCAACCGAAGAAAAAATAAATATACTCACTCAAGAAGAAGTAAAAGAGTTATTTAAAGCAACAGAATACAGTCATACTGAAAATAGATTTAAGTTAAGAGACAAAGCCATTTTAACCATTTTATACAGTTGTGGATTACGAAGAAACGAAGCAGTACATCTTGATATTAGCGACATCTATTTTGATAAGGAAAGAGTGTTTGTTAGAAAAGGGAAAAATTATAAAGAACGATTTGTACCAATCAACCGAAAGAATGCAGAAATATTAGAAGATTATATCTACGAAGCTCGACCAGAATTTTATCAAGCCTATTTAAGTGAAGCTTTGTTTATCAATAAGAACGGAACACGAATGTTAGGAATGACTTTTGCTAATCGATTAAAAGTAATCGTAGAAGCTACCAATAATAAAAACATCGTTGAGAAGCATATTACGTTACATATTTTACGTCATAGTATCGCAACACATCTACTACAACAGGAAGTGCCATTAGAAAGTATCAAAACCTTTTTAGGACATAGTTCATTGGAATCTACCCAAATCTATACACACTTACTTAAAACACTTGAAAATGAAACCATATAGCGAATTTTTAGAACAGCAGAATTATAGTAAAACCACAATCAAAGTTTACACCACGGAAATACAAAGCTTTATAAAATGGTGCAAAAGAAATAGTACAACAGCAATAGAAATCGATTATAAAAATTGCTTGAAATACATTAGATATCTTACTCGAAAAGGAACAACTAAAAAGACCATCAATCACAGATTAAGAACCGTAAAAATCTATTTTAATTATTTGATTGATGAAGCTTGTAGAAGTGATAATCCAATAGAGAATACAACTATAAAAGGCGTAAAAAGAACAGTCAATTATAACTTACTCGAAGCTGATGAATTAGAGGATTTATATTATAGTTTTGAAACTGATAAATACCAAGAAGAATATCACAAGTACACTTTAAAAAGAGCGAAAGTGATTTTAGGACTAATCGTTTATCAAGGCTTGAACACAACCGATTTAGGCAACTTAAAAATAGAACATCTGCAACTCTCAAAAGGCAAGATTTATGTTCCAAGCGCCAAACGAAGTAACGCCAGGGAACTGGAATTAAAACCTTGGCAAATAATGGAGCTTATGGAATATTTAAGCGAAGTTCGGCCAACAATCCAAAATAAACTACAGAACCATAGTGAACAGCTTTTTAATACCAATGCAAGGTTTAACTCAATCGTCTATCACATATTTAAAAAGCTGAAAAAGTACAATCAAAAAGTAAAGAATATAAAGCAGATTAGAGCAAGTGTAATTACAAATTGGTTAGGACAATATAATTTGCGACAAGTTCAATATCTGGCTGGACATCGTTACATCAGCTCAACCGAGAGATATTTACAAGATGATTTAGAAAACCTGCACGAAATAGTAAACAACTTCCATCCAATCAGTTAAAAGAGGTAGTCGCAGAATGCGACAACAAGATAAAATTGGGTGTCGCAATTTGCGACACCCAATTTTAAAAGTGTTAATTTTACATCGAAATACTAATTAAAAAATGAGTAAAAAAATTACAATTCCAGACGAAGTAATCATTAATAAAATATATGTTATTCGAGGGCAAAAGGTAATGTTAGATAGAGATTTAGCAGAACTTTATGATGTTCAAACAAGAAGATTAAAAGAGCAAGTTAGACGAAATATAAGTCGTTTTCCTCAAGAATTTATGTTTGAACTTACCAAAGAAGAATTAGAAGAATGGAGAACAGAATATGCATCAACTAATCGTGATGTTATGGGAATTAGAATTGTTCCTTTTGTTTTTACAGAACACGGAATTTTAATGTTATCAAGCATTTTAAGTAGTGAAAAAGCTGTACAAATGAATATCCAAATTATAAAGACTTTTGTTCAATTAAGGAGAATCGCAAATAATTACGAAGGATTGATGGATAAAATACAACAAATGGAATCACAAACTAATGAGCAGTTTAGTGAGATTTATGAAGTACTTCAACGTTTGTTATCTAAACCAGAAGAAAAACCTCGAAAAGAAATAGGTTATAAAGCTGATAGAAAATAATCCCCACAAAACAAAACCCAGTTTTATCGTGCCTCAAAATCCTCTGTTTTTTGTTTTGTTCCGCTCGCCAATGCAATGTAAGTTTTTATGCGCCTACGCACTTGTAGCACATTGCAATAAAAATGCAAAGAGCTACGCCAAAAAAAATCTAATGCATAAAAACTTACCCCAAGCTATCTTTACATAATTGGCATTATAAGTTCGCTTCGCACAATTTTTAGACGTTTATATTTTAGCTGTTTAAAAATCGTCGTTATAATGTAAATTATGTAAAATATCCAGCATCACAACCGCACAAATCCGAACAAAGCAAGAAACTTCAGAACACAAAAGCTGAACGCACTATCGTTTGTCTCATTCCAATAATAGTTGAAAATCCAACGCTTCGCCAACCTCTTTTTCAACTATTATCGGAACGTTTTACAGCTGATAAAACGTTTTGAAAAGGAACGGAACAGAGGCGGAATAAAGCGTGGAGTTCCGTTCCTTTTTAAAATGACTTGTTCTTCATAAACTTGCTCAAAAAAGCGTCGGCAGAAAAGCGATAGGAAGTATTTTACATAAAACTGGTTATAACTACGGTTTTGGCGAAGCTCGGATTTAAGCGACAGTATTATAACCCGTTTTATGTAACATATCGTGGCAAAGGAAGCGGAAGAAATACAGAGGTTTTTGAGGCACGAAAATACTGGATTTTTGAAGCGTGGAATTAATAGGTAATCTGTATATTAGTAGTCAATAAAAACGTTCTTTTAAATAAATTTTTGGAGATAACCGACTGAAAAATGGGTGTCTGATTAAAAAAAACGCATAAACTACTATCCTTTTGGGCTTGAACATAAAGGCTACAATAATGTGATAACTTCTACCAATCCAGCACAGAATTACAAGTACAATCAAGGAACGAGTGGTACAAATTTTCAAGGTAAGGAAGGTAAATCTTTTAAAGTAGAACGACAGTTAGAATTGGGTCTTAATCTTGATATGACCAAATTCAGAATGTATGATTATGCACTAGGTAGATTTACGAGTATTGACCCGTTAGCTGATGCCAATCCTCAAGAGAGTTGGACTCCCTATCAGTACGCTTACAATAGTCCCATTCAGTACAATGACCCGTATGGAGATTGTCCTTGGTGTATTGGAGCTCTTATAGGTGCTGCTGTAGATTATGGGCTTCAAGTTGCTGGTAATCTTGCTGAAGGAAAAGATTTAGGAGATGCTCTTACCGATATTGATGGAACTTCAATTTTAATTTCAGCAGGTGCAGGAGCTACTGGTGTAGGTTTAATTAGTAAAATAAAGAAAACTGTAAAGACGGTTGACAAAGTTGTTAAAGTTACAACAAGAGTAACTCGAGATGGAGGAAAAGGAGCTAAAATTATAAAGAAAAGCGGTAAAGTAAAAGATGTTACAACGAAAAGAGTTAAACAGTTTGAACCTGCTCCTAAAAATCCGTCAGGTAAACCAAATCAAGTAAATTTCAAAAAAAATCCTAAACAAGTTCCGAAAAAATCTAAAGTACTAAAAACAGACCCTAAAAAAAGAACACCTACAAAAAAGGAGATAAAAACTTTAAAAAAGGCTAAAGATTTTGATAAAACACAATAATGGAAAAGACAAACTATATAATTCTAAATTATTTAAAATTTTTAAATGCAACATCTGAAAGTTTTCAAAACCTCGGTACTATGGTTGAAAATTCAGATTATTTAAGAGAGTTACAAAACGATTATTTACAAGCTAACTGGGAGATTCTTGTTGAGTCTATAATTTGTGAGCCAGGAAAAGAATTTCTTGAAATATACGGGGAAGGTGCTGACTGCAATAGAAACAGTAGTAGAGTTTGTTTTCCTAAAAAGAAGGCTACGCATAAAATTAAGATTAGACCTAAACATTCTATAGAAATTTTAGATAGAATTACAGAAGAAATAATTGAAGTAGAAGAATATTTTTTTAACTCTTTTGTTTCTTACTCAAACAAAGATTATAGTATCAAATCGCCATTTAACGCAGTTTTAATTGAACACGAAATTGATGATAATTATGTAGTAGTAGAAGTTAATGATGTATTTTTCGAAAAAGTAAAAAAAGATTAAATTTTGAATAAAATTAAAATATTATCCTTACTATTTTTTTTAACTTTTAGTGTACATAGCCAAGAGTATAATTTTGAAGGTATGTTAGTGTATTCTGTTAATTACGAAAGTAAATCTTCTAGGGTTTCAAGTAGTCAACTAAATAATTTAATGGGAACTAAACAATGGTATGCAATTAAGGGTGGTAATTATAAATCTGTGTTTAATGGGAGCTTTATCAAATTACAGATTTACAGAAATGATGAAAACAGAAATTATAGTTTAACAGCAAAGTCAGATACTTTATACTATGAAGATTATAGTAAAAATAAGGATAAGGCTTTAAGTTTTGAAATAAATAAAAATCAAGATACCATTATGGGTATTCCTTGTGATTTAATTATAGTTAAGTCAGAAAAGAGTAAAACGTTATTTTATTTTAACTCCGATTATAAAGTAAACCCAGAATTATTTAAAGGTCATAATTACGGAAATTGGTACTATACAGTATCTAAAACCAAGGCATTACCTTTAAAAACTGTAACAGAAACAGAGCAATTTAGAATGACAAGCATTGCTACAGAAGTAAAACCAATGCAATTAAAAGATAATGTTTTTGAAATTCAAAATAAGGATAAAATAGCACCAGCCTATTGGTAGTCCCAATTGCAGTATTAAGATTTAACCACCTTTAACGAGGTGGTTTTTTTATGCTTTAAAGTGATGCAACGTTTTTGGAAAAGAAATCCTTGAATTTTTTAGAAGTAAGCATTTTATCAATCATCTTAAAGATAATGGCTCTATCATCGTTATCAAGTTCAGAAATCAAACGTAATTGTTCATTAGCTTGTTTATCTTCTATAACAACTTCTTTGGGCAAACCATCATTAAGGTTAATCACTTGGTCAACCGTAATATTATAAAACTCTGCAAGTCGTTGTAACTCTTTTACAGAAATCTCACGATTGCCATTTTCAATTTTATTGTAGTTAGAATAACCAATATCAAGAGCGTTAGCAACCTCTTTTTGGCGAAGCTCTTTATCTTCTCTTAATTTTTTAATGTTATCAGCTAAACTCATATAAATCTGTATTAGAAGTTGTAAAAGTAGCGAAAAAGGATATTATATTAAAATAATAGTGAAATAGTAAATTAATAATATTCGATAAAAGAAATATAATTGTATTTTTGAAGTATCGAAAATCGAATAAAATAGTTTTACTATGCTCAATACAACCAATCCAAACAACTACGAATACACTACAAAACATTTAGAAATCCACATTTTAGGAGGAATCAAACTCAACAAATTAGAGAGTCTGCGAGTAACGATAAGCATACAAAAACCAAAACAGCATAATATTTTAAGACATAACATCGACCTGTACAATGATAATCAAGTAGAAAAATTTACTCGAAAGATTGCAGAACGTTTAGAAATAGGAACAAGCGTAGCAAGAAGAACATTACAAGAACTTACCAAAGAGTTAGAGAACTACAGATTTTTATTGATTGAAGAATACGAGAAACAACACCAACCCTATTTTAAGGAACTTACAGGAACAGAGGAAAAACAAGCCATTACATTTTTAAAGAAACCCAATTTACTAAAACGAACCAACGAGCTTATTGGAAAGTCTGGAGTAATCGGAGAAGAACACAACAGGCAAACAATGTATTTAATCTTCACAAGTCGCAAAACAAATAATCCATTGCATTGCATCAGCTTGGGAAGTTCTGGAGTTGGTAAAACACATTTGCAATCAAAAGTATCGGAACTCATTCCGGAAGAAGATAAAGTAGAAATTACAGTATTATCTGCAAACGCATTTTACTACTTCAATCGCACAGAATTACAACACAAATTAATATTGATTGAGGATTTAGATGGTGCAGAATCTGTACTCTATCCATTACGAGAACTGCAATCCAAAAAGCGGATTACAAAAACAGTAGTTCATAAAGACACCAAAGGAACAACCAAAACCATACATCTAACGGTTGAAGGCCCTGTAAGTGTTGCAGGTTGTACCACACAAGAAAGTATTTACGAAGATAACTCAAATAGAAACTTCCTTTTGTACATCGATGAAAGTGAGGAACAAGACCAGAAAATTATGGATTACCAAAGGTTGATTAGTGCAGGAAAAATAAATGATGATGAAGAACACGCATCGCGTGTTTTATTACAAAATGTGCAACGAACATTAAAACCAATCAAGGTTATCAATCCTTTTGCTGAATATCTGGAACTGCCAAAATCAGTTTTTAAACCACGTAGAACCAACTCGCACTATCTGCAATTTATTGAAGCGATTACATTTTACAAACAATGCCAAAGGGAAAAGCTTTACGATAAAGAAACAGGCGAAGAATTTATAGAAACCACTATTGAGGATATTGAAGAAGCCAACGAACTTATACAAGAAGTTTTATTGCGAAAAAGTGATTTGCTAAATGGAGCTTGCAGACAATTTTTTGAGAACCTAAAAGCATACTTGAAAAAGGAAAATCAAACCACATTTACAAACGCTGAAATCCGTAGAGCTTTACGAGTAAATCCAAGCAACCAAAAGCGATATATGTTACAACTGCAATTAGCGGAACTCATACAAAAAGCCAAAGGAAACAAGCGTAAAGGTTATGTATATGAAATCGTGAACTATGATGATTACGAAACCACGAACAAGCAAATAAAAGACCTATTGCAGAGCATTATCGATAGGTTAAGAAGTTCAAATAGTTCATAATAGTTCAATCAGTAAAATGGACTAATAGCATATCTGAAAATCAACAACTTAAACAAGTAGTTCACGGAATCCCAAAAAACACATACCGAAGTGAAAAAATTAAAGCTACAAAACGAGGTCTTTAAAATGTTCGTTATCAATTATAAAGAATGGTTAGATATCTTGGGTTATGCAGAAAGTACAGTCTATCAATTACCAAATCACTTACAGGAGTTTTTTTATTATGTTGAAAAGCAGAATATCAAAAAGTTAACAGACATCACACCAAAAACCATAAAGGATTATTACAAGGAACTCAAGGAAAGAGCCAACGAACGAACAAGCGGAAGTTTAAGTAAAAGCTATCTCAACAAACACCAACAAGCCTTAAAAAAGTTCAAGGAATATTTACAAAACCACAACTATAACGATTTCAATGTTCACTTAAAATCTGAAACCAATCCAACCGAAGAAAAAATAAATATACTCACTCAAGAAGAAGTAAAAGAGTTATTTAAAGCAACAGAATACAGTCATACTGAAAATAGATTTAAGTTAAGAGACAAAGCCATTTTAACCATTTTATACAGTTGTGGATTACGAAGAAACGAAGCAGTACATCTTGATATTAGCGACATCTATTTTGATAAGGAAAGAGTGTTTGTTAGAAAAGGGAAAAATTATAAAGAACGATTTGTACCAATCAACCGAAAGAATGCAGAAATATTAGAAGATTATATCTACGAAGCTCGACCAGAATTTTATCAAGCCTATTTAAGTGAAGCTTTGTTTATCAATAAGAACGGAACACGAATGTTAGGAATGACTTTTGCTAATCGATTAAAAGTAATCGTAGAAGCTACCAATAATAAAAACATCGTTGAGAAGCATATTACGTTACATATTTTACGTCATAGTATCGCAACACATCTACTACAACAGGAAGTGCCATTAGAAAGTATCAAAACCTTTTTAGGACATAGTTCATTGGAATCTACCCAAATCTATACACACTTACTTAAAACACTTGAAAATGAAACCATATAGCGAATTTTTAGAACAGCAGAATTATAGTAAAACCACAATCAAAGTTTACACCACGGAAATACAAAGCTTTATAAAATGGTGCAAAAGAAATAGTACAACAGCAATAGAAATCGATTATAAAAATTGCTTGAAATACATTAGATATCTTACTCGAAAAGGAACAACTAAAAAGACCATCAATCACAGATTAAGAACCGTAAAAATCTATTTTAATTATTTGATTGATGAAGCTTGTAGAAGTGATAATCCAATAGAGAATACAACTATAAAAGGCGTAAAAAGAACAGTCAATTATAACTTACTCGAAGCTGATGAATTAGAGGATTTATATTATAGTTTTGAAACTGATAAATACCAAGAAGAATATCACAAGTACACTTTAAAAAGAGCGAAAGTGATTTTAGGACTAATCGTTTATCAAGGCTTGAACACAACCGATTTAGGCAACTTAAAAATAGAACATCTGCAACTCTCAAAAGGCAAGATTTATGTTCCAAGCGCCAAACGAAGTAACGCCAGGGAACTGGAATTAAAACCTTGGCAAATAATGGAGCTTATGGAATATTTAAGCGAAGTTCGGCCAACAATCCAAAATAAACTACAGAACCATAGTGAACAGCTTTTTAATACCAATGCAAGGTTTAACTCAATCGTCTATCACATATTTAAAAAGCTGAAAAAGTACAATCAAAAAGTAAAGAATATAAAGCAGATTAGAGCAAGTGTAATTACAAATTGGTTAGGACAATATAATTTGCGACAAGTTCAATATCTGGCTGGACATCGTTACATCAGCTCAACCGAGAGATATTTACAAGATGATTTAGAAAACCTGCACGAAATAGTAAACAACTTCCATCCAATCAGTTAAAAGAGGTAGTCGCAGAATGCGACAACAAGATAAAATTGGGTGTCGCAATTTGCGACACCCAATTTTAAAAGTGTTAATTTTACATCGAAATACTAATTAAAAAATGAGTAAAAAAATTACAATTCCAGACGAAGTAATCATTAATAAAATATATGTTATTCGAGGGCAAAAGGTAATGTTAGATAGAGATTTAGCAGAACTTTATGATGTTCAAACAAGAAGATTAAAAGAGCAAGTTAGACGAAATATAAGTCGTTTTCCTCAAGAATTTATGTTTGAACTTACCAAAGAAGAATTAGAAGAATGGAGAACAGAATATGCATCAACTAATCGTGATGTTATGGGAATTAGAATTGTTCCTTTTGTTTTTACAGAACACGGAATTTTAATGTTATCAAGCATTTTAAGTAGTGAAAAAGCTGTACAAATGAATATCCAAATTATAAAGACTTTTGTTCAATTAAGGAGAATCGCAAATAATTACGAAGGATTGATGGATAAAATACAACAAATGGAATCACAAACTAATGAGCAGTTTAGTGAGATTTATGAAGTACTTCAACGTTTGTTATCTAAACCAGAAGAAAAACCTCGAAAAGAAATAGGTTATAAAGCTGATAGAAAATAATCCCCACAAAACAAAACCCAGTTTTATCGTGCCTCAAAATCCTCTGTTTTTTGTTTTGTTCCGCTCGCCAATGCAATGTAAGTTTTTATGCGCCTACGCACTTGTAGCACATTGCAATAAAAATGCAAAGAGCTACGCCAAAAAAAATCTAATGCATAAAAACTTACCCCAAGCTATCTTTACATAATTGGCATTATAAGTTCGCTTCGCACAATTTTTAGACGTTTATATTTTAGCTGTTTAAAAATCGTCGTTATAATGTAAATTATGTAAAATATCCAGCATCACAACCGCACAAATCCGAACAAAGCAAGAAACTTCAGAACACAAAAGCTGAACGCACTATCGTTTGTCTCATTCCAATAATAGTTGAAAATCCAACGCTTCGCCAACCTCTTTTTCAACTATTATCGGAACGTTTTACAGCTGATAAAACGTTTTGAAAAGGAACGGAACAGAGGCGGAATAAAGCGTGGAGTTCCGTTCCTTTTTAAAATGACTTGTTCTTCATAAACTTGCTCAAAAAAGCGTCGGCAGAAAAGCGATAGGAAGTATTTTACATAAAACTGGTTATAACTACGGTTTTGGCGAAGCTCGGATTTAAGCGACAGTATTATAACCCGTTTTATGTAACATATCGTGGCAAAGGAAGCGGAAGAAATACAGAGGTTTTTGAGGCACGAAAATACTGGATTTTTGAAGCGTGGAATTAATAGGTAATCTGTATATTAGTAGTCAATAAAAACGTTCTTTTAAATAAATTTTTGGAGATAACCGACTGAAAAATGGGTGTCTGATTAAAAAAAACGCATAAACTACTATCCTTTTGGCTTAAAACATAAAGGGTATAATGGGAACATAAATGGTGTTGAGAATAACTTTAAGTTTAATGGACAAGAATTTGATAAATCATTAGGATTAAATGTATCAGAAATGGATTGGAGACAATATGATCCCGCGATTGCTCGATGGATTTCGATGGATCCAGTTATACATCATTCAATGTCTCCTTATAATGCTTTTGATAATAATCCTGTATTCTGGAAAGATCCATCTGGGGCTAATTCGGAAGCAATTAACTGGTTATATGGAGTCTTTGGTAACTCCCAAAATGGAGATATCTGGACAAATAATGGAGAAGGGATATTTATTAATAATCGTACTGGGCAGGAGTCAAAAGCTCCTCAAAATGCATATCTAAGTATTTCTTTAGGTCAAGAGTTTAATTTTAGACCAGACAATATGGCATTTTTTAGAAACTATGTGAAAAGTATTAAGATAAATGGAGGAATCGATGATTTAATTAATGCATTAGAAAAGGCACTTGGATTAAAGTTGTCCGAAATTAATGGAGTTTCAATTGAGCTTACTAATAAACGGATTATATTTTTAGCAATATTTTCTCATGGTTTTGAAAACACTATCTTTGGTGATGGTTCAAATATAAATAAAACTGATTTAATTAAATTAAAAGAACTTGTTGAAGCAGGTGGTTTTCATTCTGATTCTGTTATATATCTTGGAGGATGTAATGCTGGGACAGGTGGAACAAATTCCTTTGCTCAAGAATTAGCGAATATCACAGGCGCAACGGTAATAGCAATGAAGGATGATGGTGTTGCTCCTACTGGCAATGAAAGAACAACAAAAACAATGACTTATGGTCCAAAATATGGTGCTAAGTATAATGGAAATTTTTATAAATTTAACAAGGGAACCACTCCAACTCTAATTGGATCTTCAATTGATGTTATACAATTATTAGACACCCAAAGAAAAATAGATCCTATAAACAATTAAAAATGAAAAATTATAGATTATTCTTTTTTTTAACAATATTTGTTTTTGGTAGTTCAGTTATTTGCTGCCAAGAAATTAATACTGACAAGTTAGATTTCTCTAAATCTGATATTTTTATTCTGAAAGAAACAAAACAAAACGACAAAGTTAAAAATCTACAGATTATTGTAAATATTAAAAAAATAAGTCACTTAGTGAATAAAATTGAAAATATTTATGGTATCACTATTTTTTTTAGCTCAAAAAGTAAAGATGGATTTCAAACTTCAGGGCAACAATCTTTTATACCTGGTGAAGGGGATTTTGAGTTTGAGAATAAGTCAAAACTAACTGAGTTAAAGTTGGTAGAAAATAATTATTTATTTATGGAGTTTGATATACTAAAATTAAACCTTAAGAAGATCGATGAGATTATTTGTGATTTAGTGTTGAATTCAGAAAGTAAAAATGAAAAACCTATTTTGATTAAACCAACAGAAGGGTTTATTTATCAAAAAAACGAATAAAATTTCGTTCACGCCTCAAATTAATCTTTTTAAATATTTAAACTGCATTCTTTTTGATTGCTGTTTTTTTATAAAAAGGGAGGTAAATCACCTCCCTTCAACCTCTCCATCTCCTCACTAATCTTCCTCTCCACTACCATACCATAACTATCTTGTGTAATCTTCATACTAGAATGACCTAATAGCTTACTCACAATCTCCATCGGGACATCGTTATACAACAGTACAGTGCTTGCAAATGTCTTCCTAGCTATGTGATGTGTTAAGTTAAATTCTATGCCAACTACATCTCCTATTTCTTTTAGATATAAATTAAACTTTGTATTACTAATTCCTTCAAAAACATAATCTCCCTCATTTTTATACTTGTCCATAATTTCATTAGCCTTTGGAAGCAGAGGGACTTTATACATTTTACCAGTTTTATTCCTGTGAATATTTAACCACAATTCTCCATCAAACTCCTTTTTTATAGCCTTTTTTTTAAGCTCTGTCATTTCTTTAAAGCCTAAACCTGTATAACAACAGAATATAAACAGGTCTTTGATGTACTGTATTCTCTTAATTTTAAAGTTTGTTTCCTCCAGTTTTTTAAGCTGTTCTGGGGTTAAAAAAACTACTGTTTTCTTCACTCTTTTAGCTTTATAAAGTATAAAAGGATCCTTAGCTAAATAGTCTTCAGAAATAGCATATTTTACTACCCTCCTGAAGCGTTGTATAGCCTTATTTAAGGTGCTTTGCTGAAGGTTTTTCTCTGTTTTAAGATAGTATTCATAGTGTGTTAAAAAAGAGCTTCTAATAGCCTTAAATTGGATGTCTTTTTGCTTGAATTTGTGCTTAATAAAGTCTTTTAGATGTATTCCAGATTCTAGATATTTTTGGTAGGTTACTTGCTTAATATCTATGCCTATTAATTTCTTAATTCTAGCACTGTGTAAATTGTAAACTTCCAGCACTCCAAAGTCCTTTCTAAGTGGTTTACCCTTGTACTGTAGATAGATGTCTTCTATATTAAAATCGGCTTCGTTAACCTGCAGAAATAAAAAAGCCTGACTAAGTTTTGTCTTAATCAGGCTTAATTGAGTGTTTATTAATTCATTATCTGGTTCAAGTGGTTCTACTAACTGCTGTTTGCTGTTCCAACTTTTAGAATTAATGAACTTTCCAGTTGAAAATTCTTTACGTTTAAGGTTATATGTAATTCTACATTTTAAGACACATCTACCTTTTTTGTTAGTCCTATTTCTAGCTAGTAGAAATAACACTTTCATGTCATATTTATTCATTTTATTGATTTTTAAATTGTTAGAAAAAAAGGTGTGCATTTTTAAAAAGAGAATAGCCACCTAATTGCACACCTTAAATTGTCTTTTGTAACAAAAATGGAGCAGTTGTATTTTATATATATAAGTAAGTGAAATCTAATGTCCTTTTAATAAATAACTAATGGTTATATATTGAAAAATATACCATATAATATTGTGAAAACATTTTTGAAAATAATGCTCTGCTTAATTCTGTTAATACTAGTAATTACAGTATTTACAGTAGGTTTATCATATCTAATCCCTGAAGATAAATTGAGTACAATAGTTCCTTTATTTGAATATATTATAGCCCCTTGCTTAGCTCCATTAATAATAATAGTATGCTATAAACTTTTAAGTAAAAAAGATAGAAAAGAAATAAAAAATTGGTTTTGAAGTAAATACCTTCTAAAACAAAAAAAGCCCTTCCAATTAGGAAAAGCCTTTCATTAGTCTATTAAAGACTACATGCTACATTTGGTCTGGACGGGACTCGAACCCGCGACCCCCTGCGTGACAGGCAGGTATTCTAACCAACTGAACTACCAAACCGTTTCATTATTGCGGTTGCAAATATACATTCCATTTTTTATATCACAACAATTATTTTGTATTTTTTAATATAAAAATAGGCTTAAATAAATTTTTGACGCTCTAACATATAAGTTGTCAATATTTTGTCGAAACTCTCATTTATATTTGCTTCAACATATTTAATTTTATATTGACCGCATTTTAACTTTATATTATTAAAATATATATTTACAGCTCTCTCGTAGTTCTCTTTAATATTGTCTGCATAAAGGTTAATAAACGCTCCTGTTTCTACATCAACAAATCGTTTAGGTTTATTATCGAAATTAAAATCTAATTCTTTTTCTTTATCAAAAACATGAAATAAAATAACATCGTGTTTATTATATTTTAAATGCCTTAAAGCGTCAAAAAGTTTGGTGTCTTGGATGTCTGTTTGGAACATATCTGTAAACACAAAAATCATAGAACGCCTATGAATTTTTTCTGCTATTTGATGCAAATATTCATAAGTATTAGTAGTAATTTCCTTTGGTGTTGATACTGTTGTTTTACTTAATTTATCTAATAACATTCTATGATGTCGTTCACTGCCTTTTTCGGGAGCATAATAATCATACTTGTTACTATAAATACTTAAGCCAACTGCATCTCGTTGTTTTTTAAAAATATGCATTAAAGAAGCTGCTGCTAACGCTGAAAACCCGATTTTGTTTAAAGAAATAAGTGATAATTTATTTACTTGTGGATAATGCATCGAACTACTATTATCAATAATTAAATGACATCTCAAGTTAGTTTCTTCATCGTATCGTTTAGTAAAAAGTTTATCGGTTTTTGCAAATAGTTTCCAATCAATATGACGTGTACTTTCTCCTTGATTATAAATTTTATGTTCGGCAAATTCAGCAGAAAACCCATGAAAGGGACTTTTATGCATTCCTGCTATAAATCCTTCAACAACTTGTTTAGCAAGTAATTCAAGATTTTTAAATCCTCCTGTTTTATTGAGTTCTTGTTGTAGATCCATAAAATCTCTAAACTAAAAAAGGTTTGCCATATTGGCAAACCTTTTCACATTTCTTTATTATTATACTTTTTACAAAAGCGCATCTATAGCTTCAGCATATATATTTTTTGGTGCTACACCTACTTGACGCCCTACTACTTCTCCATTTTGAAATACTAAAACAGTTGGAATATTACGTACTCCATATTTAGCAGCAAATTCTTGATTTGCATCTACATCTACTTTACCTACAACTGCCTTTCCAGCATATTCTTCGCTAATTTGTTCAATTACCGGTCCAACCATTCTACATGGTCCGCACCAAGCTGCCCAAAAATCTACCATTACTGGTTTATCACTTTTTAATACTTTTTCTTCAAACGTTGCATCTGTTATTTCTAATGCCATAATATTTAGTTTTATTGTGTTCTTTACTTAATTATTTACAAAATTAGTCAAAAAAAACGCTAAAGCTTACAAACGAACTATTTGTTTTGTTTATAGTTTAATTGACCGATGTTATACTTTTTATGGTTTTGTTAATCAGTTATATAATCTATTATTTTTTTTGGGCCTTCAAGTATTGTTTTTACAATTTGAAGTGTGCCATCTCCTTTTGTTGAAATTGACCATTTTATTAATGAAATTTCTTCTTTATTAATCTCAATACCTGTAATACTTCGTGGATGAACACAGCTACCATCGTTAAAAAAAGCAATATCTCCTGGTTTTGGAAAACGAGGTCTGTGTGTATGACCAACAATGGTTATTATGTTGTTGTTTTCTGAAATCCATTTTTTTGTTCGACGTTCTATTTTAATAAGTTCTTTATAGTTTTTTGCGGGACTTGTTGGATCTGCAATTCCCATAATTTGAAGAGGTTTCCACAACACACGAACCATAAACCGACTCAATTTCCAAAATGAATAATTCCACCAATCTGCTTGATGTCCATGCGTTAAAAAAACTTTCTGTTTTGTTTCAGAATGTTGTAAAACAATTCCTTCATGATATTTTATATCACAAAATAATTCAACATCTTCCCCAAGTTTTTCATCAAAATAAGTTGACAAATGTTTTTTTACATAATCAGGGTTTCGATAAACCATATCGTGATTTCCCCAAATCATATGAAGCCTGTTGTTTTTGTGAAACTGTTTCAGCAATAAATACACATTTTTATGTGCATCAAAAATAGAATTAAACGATACGTTTTCCCATAACTCATCACCATCTCCAATTTCAAAATATTGAAAGCCTTCATCAAAATAATTTCTTAAGGCATGGAAATAAATATTTCTATTATTAGCAAAATCATCAGCAAAACTGTTATCGCCACGATGACAATCGCTAAATAAAATGAACTTACTTGAATCATCAAAGTCTATGATTTTAGCATTTCTATAAGCACGATCTAATCGTTTTTTTGAGGAAAACATAAGTAAATGTACACAAAATAAAAAAGCGAGCTAAATAATAACTAGCTTTGAATAAAATATTGAATTGATCTTATTTAAAAGCATTCAATCCAGTAATATCTAATCCTGTAATGAGTAAATGGATATCGTGTGTGCCTTCATAAGTAATAACACTTTCAAGGTTCATAGAGTGACGCATAATAGAATATTCTCCTGTTATTCCCATACCTCCAAGCATTTGTCTGGCTTCTCTAGCGATGTTAATAGCCATATCTACATTGTTACGTTTTGCCATTGATATTTGAGGTGATGTTGCTTTATCTCCATTACGCAAAACACCAAGACGCCATGTTAATAATTGAGCTTTAGTGATTTCGGTAATCATTTCGGCTAATTTCTTTTGTTGTAATTGAAATGCACCAATAGGTTTACCAAACTGTATACGTTCTTTGCTATAACGTAAGGCTGTATCATAACAATCCATCGCAGCACCAATAGCTCCCCAAGCAATACCATAACGTGCAGAATCTAAACAGCCTAATGGTGCTCCAAGACCAGATTTGTTTGGTAATAAGTTTTCTTTAGGAATTTTTACATTATCGAAAATTAATTCTCCTGTTGCAGATGCACGAAGCGACCATTTTCCATGAGTTTCTGGTGTTGTAAATCCTTCCATACCACGTTCTACAATCAATCCATGAATACGTCCATTTTCATCTTTTGCCCAAACTACTGCAACTTCTGCAAATGGCGCATTAGATATCCACATTTTAGCTCCATTTAAAAGATAATGGTCTCCCTTATCTTTAAAATTGGTAGTCATTCCACTTGGGTTACTACCATGATCAGGTTCGGTTAAACCAAAACAGCCTATCCATTCACCACTAGCAAGTTTTGGTAAGTATTTTTGTCGTTGCTCTTCATTCCCATATTTCCAGATAGGATACATGACTAAAGAAGATTGTACCGAAGCCGTTGAACGAATACCAGAATCACCACGCTCTAACTCTTGCATAATTAAACCATAAGAAATTTGATCTAATCCAGCTCCTCCATATTCTTCAGGAATATAAGGTCCAAAGGCTCCTATATCTGCTAATCCATTTACTATTTGGTGTGGAAATTCAGCCTTTTGAGCGTATTCTTCTATTATAGGTGAAACATCTCGCTTTACCCATTCTCGTGCTGAATCACGCACTAATTTATGTTCTTCAGTTAAAAGCTCATCGAGGTTATAATAATCTGGAGCTTCAAATAAATCTGGTTTCATTATATGAATTTTTTCGTGTTCAAATTTAACGATTACTTATCAAAAGGGTAAAGATTTTTTTATAAAAGAATGGATATTATTTTTAGAATGAAATCAAAATTAGGTTATTGATATTTTAATAGTAAATTTAACTGCTACGTAGGGCTATTCCTTAATAACTAAATATTACAATTTCAAATATGGGCAAATCACCTCAAAAAATTGGATTAATAACGGCCACCTCATTAGTCATTGGCAATATGATTGGTGCTGGAATATTTCTAGTCCCAGCCACATTGGCAAGCTATGGAAGTATAAGCATACTCGGTTGGATTTTTACGGCTGCTGGAGCCCTAATTTTAGCCAAGATTTTTAGTAATATGAGTAAGATCTTTGTTAATGTAAGTGGTGGTCCTTATACCTATTCAAGAGCTGGGTTTGGTAATTTTATAGGGTTCTTGGTTGCTTGGGGATATTGGATCTCTATTTGGGTGAGTAATGCAGCCCTGTGTATAGCAATAATTGGGGCACTTAGTGTGTTTTTCCCTATATTGGAAACCTCACCTATTCTTGCCGTTACCATTAGTTTATCTATAATCTGGTTATTGACTTGGATTAATAATCGTGGTGTTAAATCATCTGGTAAAATTCAGGTGATTACAACCGTTTTAAAATTGCTTCCTCTTGTCTTTGTTATTCTAGTTGGTGTTTTCTTTTTTGATATTGATAATTTTCCAGACTTTAATTTAACCGGAGATTCTAATTGGGTTGCCCTTTCTTCTGCTGCGGCGATTACTCTTTATGCTTTTCTTGGTATTGAAAGCGCATCTATCCCCGCAGAAAATATCGATAACCCAGAAAAGACAATACCAAAAGCGACTATGCTCGGTACGGTAATAACAACTTGCGTTTATATTTTTGGTACCGTTGTGTTATTCGGCGTGTTACCAATAGATGTTTTAAAGGACTCACCTGCACCATTTGCTGAAGCTGGAAAAATTATAGGTGGTGATTATGCCGGTTATTTTGTTGCTGCAGGAGCTGCTGTTGCGGCTATTGGATGTTTAAATGGTTGGATATTGTTGTCTGGGCAATTGCCTATGGCTACAGCTAAAGACAATATGTTCCCTCGTATTTTTAAGCGCGAAAATAAAAATGGAGTACCCTATTTAGGTGTGCTTATAGGAAGTGTATTAACATCGGCTCTGCTGTTAATGAATTTGACAGATGGTTTGATTGAACAGTTTACATTTATTGTCAATTTAACGGTATTAACTATGTTGATTCCATATCTTTTTGTAGCAGCAGCTTATGTTATTGTTCTAATTGATAAAAAGCGTCATTTTAATAATGCCATTAAAACCTTTGCTCTTGGCACTTTGGGATTTGCTTATTCAGTTTGGGCTATTTTTGGGACAGGATCTGATACTGTTTTTTATGGGTTTTTATTATTACTAGCAGGAATACCATTTTATGTCTTAATGCAATGGCATAAACGTGAAAAATAAATGAAGACTACTTATCATTCAGAATATTTAAAATTACAATCAGTTTTTATTAAACCTGTAAAAAATGCTTTTGTATCAGAAATTTATTTGAAAGAACAATGGCGTGACTTAAACTATTTATCCTGTCCTAATTTTGATTCGGCTATAGATGAATACAAAAATTTTATAGGGACTTTAGGAGAAACTGAAATCAATTATTTCCCATTTGATGATACAGTTACAATTGATTCCATTTACTGCCGAGATGCTTCTATTGCTACAAACTTTGGAATGATACTTTGCAATATGGGGAAATCTGTAAGAATAAATGAACCAAAATCTCAAAAGCAAATCTTTATTGAAAACAACATACCGATTCTTGGAGAAATAAAAGCTCCTGGAACACTAGAAGGTGGCGACGTGGCATGGCTTGATGAAAAAACTCTGGCTGTAGGTTTTACATACAGGACTAACGAAGATGGTATTCGTCAACTAGAAGAGTTATTAGAACCAAAAGGCATTGAAATTATAGTTGCTGAATTACCGCATTATAAAGGACAAAATGATGTGTTTCATCTTATGTCTATTTTAAGTCCAGTTGATAAAGATTTGGCAGTTATTTACTCTCCATTAATGCCAATTAAATTTAGAAATACACTTATTGAAAGAGGCTTTAAATTTATTGAAGTTCCAGATGAAGAATTTGAATCAATGGGTTGTAATGTATTGGCAATTGCACCAAGACAATGCATCATGGTAGCTGGAAACCCCCAAACAAAAGCAATGTTAGAAAAAGCAGGATGTAAAGTTAACACATATAAAGGTACTGAAATTAGTGTTAAAGGAGGCGGAGGTCCAACCTGTTTAACACGACCATTGTTACGATCGTATTAATTACATTTTCAAATAGAAATCTTTAGTAAGATTAATATAGTCTTGAGTATATTGATGTCTTGATGTTTCAATTGTTAATTCTTCAGTTTTTACTTTTTGCTCTTTGAATGAAAACTCTATCAAACTTCGTTTGATTGTTGAAGTGGAGTTCCCTTTTACTCTTAAAATGGGATTAGGAAATAAATTAACATCTGAAGCTAGCGCAATAAATTTTTCCTCTTCTTTAAAAGGAATAACTACTGAAAATCTTCCGTCATCCGATAATAATTTTGAAACACTTTCAATTAAATGCTCAAAAGGCATAGCCTCACTAAATCTAGCTAAATCTCTTTGCTTGTTTTGGCTCTTAAAGTCATCAGAATAGAAAGGAGGATTTGAAATTATGAGATCATACTTTTCATCAGCCTCATTAGCAAATTCTTCTAATGAAGTGTGATAGCAGAACAATCTATCGCTCCAAGGTGAATTTTCAAAATTATCTACACATTGTTCGTAGGCATTATCATCAATTTCGATAGCATCAATAATTTCAGATGAACTTCTTTGAGCCAACATCAAAGATATAACTCCAGTTCCAGCTCCAATATCTAATACAGAATTTGGATTATTATCTATACTTGCCCAAGCACCAAGTAAGACACCATCTGTGCCAATCTTCATAGCACATTTGTCCTGATTTATAGTGAATTGTTTAAACTTAAACTGCTGATTAGACATTACTATAAGTATAAATCTATGAGTCCCTCTGGAGTTTCAACAACAATCGTTTTGTTCTCTCTGTTTACTTCTTTTATAAATTCATCATTGAGTGGAATTAATATTTCAATGCCGTCTCTATCAATTTCGAACAAGGCTTGAGAGGTTGAATCGTTAATGCCTTTAATAATTCCAACATTACCAAAATTTATGTCTTTAACAGTAAAACCTATAACTTCATGAAAATAGAATTTATTACCTTTTAGTTTGGGTAGCAACTCAAGAGGAAGATATAATTCGCTTTTCAGGATAGCATTTGCATCTTCTTCGGTAGTAACATCTTCAAATTTAATTCGCAGTAATAGGGATTTATGTAATTGAGATCGCTCGATAAAAAAAGGGATTAAGTTATTTCTAAGTTCAATAAAAACAGTGTCCAGATTTTTATAAATATCTGGCTGGTCCGTATCTAATTTTACAAGCACTTCACCTTTAAAACTGTATTTCTTTACAATTTTACCTAGATAGAAACAATCTTCAATTTTCATGTGTCTAAATTTATTGATTTTTAAAGGTCACATGCAGTTCGCTATTTGTCGTTGCCTTGGGTAATAAACATTTTAACATGCTCGTTTCATAGATATAAAAATAAAAAACTCCGATAAATAAATATCGGAGTTTAAAAGTATAAAAAATAATTATTTTATTCTTCTTCGTTTGAAGCTTTTACTTCTTCAACAGCCTGTTCTGTTTTTGTTTCTTCAGAAACTGTTTCTTCTGTAACTTCAACTTCTTCCGTTGAAACTTCTGTTTCAGCTGTTTCTTCTGCTGCTACAACTTCTTCAGTTGAAACTTCTGTTTCAGCTGATTCTTCTGTTGCTGCAACTTCTTCAGTTGAAGCTTCTGCATCTTCAGTAACTTCTTCTTCCACAACCACTGGAGCTGTTCTTGCTTCATTTACTGCTTTTTCAGCTTCTAATGCTTTAGATGCTGCATCTGCTTTAGCTTTTACTAAACCATCCACTTTTGCATCTACTTTAGCTGCTTTTTCGTCTAACCAAGCTTGAAATTTCTTTTCAGCTTCTTCTTCAGTTAAAGCTCCTTTTTTAACTCCTCCAGCCAAGTGTTTTTTTAACATAACACCTTTATAAGATAAAATTGCTCTTGCAGTATCTGTTGGTTGAGCTCCATTTTGAAGCCATTTTACAGCACCATCTAAATTTAAATCTATAATTGCTGGGTTTTTGTTTGGATCATAAACACCTAATTTTTCAAGGTATTTACCATCTCTTTTTGATCTTGCATCTGCTGCAACAATCCAGTAAAAAGGTTTTCCTTTTTTACCGTGTCTTTGTAATCTTATTTTAACTGGCATATAAATTAATTAGTGAGGTTCTCGACCTCGATTATTAATGAGAGCGCAAAGATACTATATTTTTCTAATTCCCAAATATAAGTTTCACTTTTTTAATATGAACCGAATTTTAACACAAAGTGTTCATAAGTTTGATACACAAATCATGATAATTATTCTTAATTTTAACGTTCTTATTTTTATCGAATAAAACGCCTTTATGTACTTAATTTTTGATACTGAAACTACTGGATTGCCTAAACGCTGGAATGCTCCAATTACTGATACTAATAATTGGCCTCGATGTATTCAAATAGCTTGGCAATTACATGACGATTTGGGAAATTTAATCGAGCATCAAGATTATTTAGTACAACCAGAAGGGTTTAACATTCCGTATGATGCTGAAAAAATTCATGGTATTTCTACCGAATTAGCACATGAGAAAGGTGTTCCTTTGAATGATGTTTTAGTAAGATTTAATGAAGCATTAAACAAAACCAAGTTTGTTGTTGGACAAAACGTAAAGTTTGACCTCAACATTATGGGTTGCGAATTTGTTAGAGAAAACATTGCTAACCAACTTCAAGAATTTTCAGTTTTAGATACTTGTACCGAACATACTGCTGCTTTGTGTAAACTACCTGGAGGTCGTTATGGTAAATTTAAATTGCCAACACTTTCAGAATTACATCAATTTTTATTTGATAAGGGTTTTGCTGAAGCTCATAATGCTACTGCTGATGTTGAAGCTACTACGCGTTGTTTCTTCGAACTCATAAGAAGAGAAGAATTCACAAAAGAACAGTTAGATGTTCAGCCAGATTATTTTAAAAACTTTTCTGAAGCTAATCCTAAAGAAATTCAACTTATAGGATTAAAGCATATTAATCTAAAAAAGGAAAGCGAAAAGATAAATGCAAGACTTCAAAAAGAACAAGCAAGCGATGTTTCGGTTGAAGTAGAAAATGAAAATATTTCAGAATTAATAGATGCTGATTTTATGCATTTACATAACCATTCGCAATTTTCTGTATTACAATCAACCATCAGCATAAAAAATTTAGTATTTGCTGCTGCAGAAAAACAAATGAAAGCCGTTGCGCTTACAGATCATGCAAATATGATGGGAGCTTTTCATTTTATTAAAGCAATAAACAATCATAACAAATCTGTAAAAATAAAAAATAAAGAAGCTTCAGATAAAGGGGAAATGCAAACCTTAAAAGAAATAAAACCTATATTAGGCTGTGAGTTTTTTGTGTGTGAAAATCATTCAGATAAAAGCCACAAAGACAATGGATATCAAATTGTTTTATTAGCAAAAACTAAAAAAGGCTATCATAATTTGGCGAAATTATCTTCTCATGCCTATACTGACGGGTTTTATTATGTGCCTCGAATAGACAGAAAACTCATCGAGCAATACAAAGAAGACCTTATAGTTTTAACTGGAAACATTTATGGAGAAGTCCCTAGCAAAGTTTTAAATATTGGTGAAAAACAAGCTATAGAAGCTCTACTTTGGTGGAAAGAACAATTTGGTGACGATTTATATATCGAGTTAATGCGGCACAATCAAGAAGATGAAAATCGCATAAATCCAACTTTAATAAAATTTTCAAAAGAACATAATATTAAGCTTGTCGCAACTAATAACACTTATTATGTAAATCAGGAAGATGCTAATGCACACGATATTTTATTATGTGTAAAAGAAGGCGAAAAACAAGCTACGCCAATTGGAAGAGGTCGTGGTTATCGTTATGGCTTACCAAATCAGGAGTATTATTTTAAGTCTTCGGACGAAATGAAAACGTTATTCAAAGATATTCCTCAATCCATTTCTAATATTCAAGAAATTGTAGATAAAATTGAAACTTATCAATTAAGACGTGATGTATTACTTCCAAAATTCGATATTCCTAAAAACTTTGAAAATGAAGATTCCTATTTAAAACACATCACTTTTGAAGGAGCAAAAAAACGTTATGACAAAATTACTCCAGATCTTCAAGAGCGTATTGATTTCGAGTTGGACGTTATAAAAAATACAGGATATCCAGGTTATTTTTTAATTGTAGAAGATTTTATTCGTGAAGCACGAAACATGGATGTTTCTGTTGGTCCTGGACGTGGTTCAGCCGCTGGTTCCGTTGTTGCTTATTGTCTTTGGATTACCAATATTGATCCTCTAAAATACGATTTACTCTTTGAGCGTTTTTTGAATCCAGATCGTGTGAGTATGCCAGATATTGATATCGATTTTGATGACGAAGGTCGTGGGAAGGTCATGGATTATGTCATTAATAAATATGGCAGTAAACAGGTAGCTCAAATTATTACTTACGGAACAATGGCAGCTAAATCGGCTATTCGAGATACTGCCAGAGTATTGGATTTACCACTTAATGAAGCTGACCGAATTGCAAAATTAATTCCTACGATGTCCAAACTCGGAAAGATTTTTGGGTATGATGAAAAAGAATTACGAAATAAATTTAGAGCCGAAGATTTAGATAAAGTGAATCAGCTTTTAAATATTGCGGATGGTGAAGATTTAGAGGCCGAAACCATAAATCAAGCACGGAAACTTGAAGGTTCGGTTCGTAACACAGGAACACATGCTTGTGGAGTTATAATTACTCCTGATGATATTACCAATTTTGTGCCTGTCGCAACTGCTAAAGATTCCGACTTGTATGTCACCCAGTTTGATAATTCAGTAGTTGAAGATGCAGGATTACTTAAAATGGATTTTCTAGGATTAAAAACATTAACCTTAATTAAGGATACTGTAAAAATTGTAAAAGCAAAGCATAATATTCAACTAGATCCTGATAATTTCCCTTTAGATGATGATAAGACATTTGATCTGTTTCAAAAAGGAGAAACTATTGGCATTTTTCAATATGAATCTGCTGGAATGCAAAAACATTTAAAAGACTTAAAACCATCTGTTTTTGACGATCTTATTGCCATGAATGCCTTATATCGTCCTGGACCAATGGAGTATATTCCGAGTTTTATTAGACGTAAAAATGGTGACGAAGAGATTGTTTACGACCTTCCTATTATGGAAGAAAGTCTTAAAGAAACTTATGGTATTACAGTCTATCAGGAGCAAGTGATGTTATTATCTCAAAAATTGGCGAATTTCTCTAAAGGTGATGCAGATGTGTTGCGCAAAGCGATGGGTAAAAAGATCTTCGCATTGCTTGAAAAACTAAAACCACAGTTTTTAGATGGTGGAGAATCAAATGGTCATCCAAGAGAAATTTTAGAGAAAATTTGGAAAGATTGGGAAGCTTTTGCTAGTTACGCTTTTAACAAATCCCATTCAACTTGTTATGCTTGGATTGCTTACCAAACAGCATACTTAAAAGCACATTATCCTGCTGAATATATGGCAGCTGTTCTTTCTAATAATATGAACGACATAAAATCTGTGACTTTCTTTATGGAAGAATGTAAACGTATGCGTTTAAAAGTACTTGGTCCAGATGTTAACGAATCGTATTATAAATTTTCTGTAAATAAAGACAATGCTGTTCGGTTTGGTATGGGAGCAATAAAAGGTGTTGGTCATGGTGCAGTAAAAACTATAGTAAACAACAGAAAAAAAGACGGTAATTACAATTCTATTTTCGATGTAACTAAACGTGTAGATTTAAGAGCAGCCAATAAAAAAGCCTTTGAAAATCTAGCACTTGCTGGTGGATTTGATTGTTTTACAAATACACATCGTGCTCAATATTTTCTTAAGGAAGGTGATGATATTACCTTTTTAGAAAAAGCTATACGTTACGGTAGCAAACATCAAGAAAACGAAAATTCTGCACAAGTAAGTTTATTTGGCGATTCCAGCGATGTTCAAATTTCTGAACCACAAGTGCCTCCTTGTGAAGAATGGGGAACAATGAAAAAACTAGCTCAAGAAAAAGAGGTTGTTGGCATTTATATTTCTGGTCATCCTCTTGACGATTTTAAAACCGAAATGCATACGTTTTGCAATGCAACAGTTGCAATGTTTAACGATTTAGAAGTTTCTATAAATAGAGAAATGACGTTTGGTGGTGTTGTGACTGATGTACAACATCGTATTAGCAGACAAGGAAAAGGTTGGGCTTTATTTACGGTTGATGATTATACAGACGGTTTTGAATTCAGGATTTTTGGTGAAGAATATTTAAAATATCGTCACTTTTTAATGAAAAACAACTTTATTTATGTTCGCGCTTTTATAAGAGAAGGTTGGACAAATAGAGACACCGGAAAGAAAGGTGATCCACGACTACAATTTAATAGCTTCCAATTGTTACACGATGTTATGGATACAATGGCGAAAAAATTATCCATTCAATTAAATATTGACGATTTAAAGGAAGAAAGAATTACAACTATTAAAGATTTGTTACACATGCATAAAGGCAAGCATCATTTAAATTTTGTGGTATATGATAATGACGAAAGTATTAAACTTCAAATGCCAAGTCGAAAACAAAAAGTAAAGATTTCACAAGAGCTACTAGACGAATTGACAGAACAAGAAGTGCATTATAAGTTGAATTGATTTGACTATGAGTTTTAAGAAAATAATTGTTATTCATATTCTTATATTTTTAGTGTTAGAATTAATCTTTTTCTTACTTTCTGAAACATTAATAAAAATATTAGTCCCTGAAATTCATAATGTTATATTTTGGCTTTATCTACTTTTGTTTGGAACTATTATAGTTTTTGTTTTATTATTAATTTCTTTAATTATTTGTTTTAAATTCAGAAGAAAAATTATAAAGTGACATTCCCAATTTTAACAACAGACCGATTGTTATTAAGGCAGCTTAAAACTACAGACGATCAAGCAATTTTTAGAATTAGGTCAAATGAAGTTGTATATAAATACATTGCAAAAACTACTCAAAAAAATATAAAAGAAGCACAAACATTTATTATAAAAACCAATAAAGGAATTGCAAAAGGAGAATTTATGTATTGGGGAATTGTCTTAAAAGCTTCTCAAGAACTTGTTGGCACAATTTGTTTGTGGAATTTCTCAAAAGATAAGTTAATTGCTGAAATAGGTTATGAACTCTATCCAGATTACCATAAAAAAGGGATAATGAATGAAGCTTTATGTAAAATCATCGGATTTGGATTTGAAGTTTTAAATTTAAAATCTATTGAAGCTTTTACACATAAAGAAAATAAAGCCTCTAAAGCTCTTTTGATTAAACATAATTTTGTATTAGACCCAAATAGAAAGGATGATAGATTCCCAAATAATATTATTTATAAGCTCTCAAAGTAGTTTTTAAATCTTGATCTGTCGGTCTATTTGCTGCTCGAGAGAAATAAATGTTTCAGTTCTAGAAACTCCTTTTATAGATTGTATTTCTTTATTTAAGAGGTTCATTAAATGCTCGTTATCTTTACACAGCACTTTTATTAAGATACTCCAATTTCCAGTTGTATAATGACATTCTATTACTTCTGGTATTTTTTTTAGTTGCTTAACTGCTTGTGGATTGCTAACAGCTTTTTCTAAAAATATACCAATAAAAGCCATTGTAGTATAGCCTAATACTTTTGTGTTTAAAATAAATTTTGAGCCAGAGATCAATTTAGAATTTTCAAGTTTACGCAATCGTTGATGAATTGCTGCTCCCGAAATACCAACCTGACGAGCAATTTTAAGTATTGGAGTTCTTGCATCTTGCATTAGCTCACGAAGTATCATTTTATCAATTCCATCTATCTGAATACTCTGATTTATAACTTTCATAATTAATTTCGTTTAAAATTAAAACATAAAAGTACATAAAAGATATTTAACTGTAATTAAAATATATAAAATAGAGTCATTTAGGTCAAAAATTACACTTTTCTATAGTTTTTATTAGAAATATTAATTGTTTAGTAAATTATAACCTAAATATGGAACATTTTTTTCAACGAAAGAAATTCCATAGGTTTCTAACTCTTTTAAAATAGGGGTATATACTTCTTTGGAAATCGGAATTTGAACACCTGGAGTTTTAATCTTTCCATTTAAAATAGATAGAGTAGCAATAGCAACAGGTAAGCCGACAGTTTTTGCCATTGCTGTATAGGATTGATCTTGACCAATGGTAACCATTGTAGCATCAATTTGATATGTTTTACCATCCAACTCATAACCAAACTTATGATACATCACAATCATATCTTTATCTTCTTGTTTAAGTGTCCAAGTATCCAATAATATTTTTTGTAAAATTTGAGCAGGAGTTGCTTTTTTAAGTGCTACTTTTTTTGTTGAACTAAAAATATCAAGTTCTTCAAGCTTATCCCAAACAATGTCGTCTTGATCGATTTTTAAACTATGCCTAAATTTTAATTCGACAGAGTCAGTCGGACTGTAAGGCAAAAAGGTATTTACAAAATCACGGTAACTCATGTTTTCACTGTCATCAATTGTATAGCTATCGTCTGTCATTCCTAGTTGTACAAAAATATTCCAAGCACGACTAAAACCCACGCGACGCATGGTTCCTCTATATAACGTTTTTATATTATTGAGACCATAAGCACTTTGATATTTGAGGGAATCTCTGTTTGCGTATCCTTCAAATCTACCATAGCCTTCAATCTCCAAAAATTCGGTACGCCTAAACAATCTATTATAAGGAATGTATTTATATTTGCCTTCTTGTAAAAATTTTGCTGCACCACCTTGTCCAGCTACTACTACGTTTCTGGGATTCCAGGTAAACTTATAATTCCAAAGATTATTATCACTTTCTGGAGCCACTAATCCTCCTGTGAAGGATTCAAACAATATAATTTTGCCGCCTTTATCTCGAATGCTATCTAGAACTTTCATTGCACTCATATGGTCAATACCAGGATCAACACCAATCTCATTCATAAAAATGAGTCCTTTTTCTTTAGCTTCTTTGTCTAAAGCTTGCATTTCCAGACTTACATACGATGCAGTCACCATATCCTTATTATAAGAAATACAATTTTTAGCGACCTCAATATGAAAACGAGCAGGTAGCATTGACACTACGATATCTGCATTTTTTATAGCTTCAATTCTTGAGTTTTTATCAAAAACATCGAGGAGAATAGTCTCAGCATTCTCACGATTCCCTATTAAACTTTTGGCATTCTCAATATTAATATCACCAATAGTAATATGTAAATTTTCAGATTCAGACTTTTCTAAAAAATATTTAATGAGATAAGATGAAGATTTCCCAGAACCGATAACTAAAATCTTTCGCATAGTGAGATTTGTTAAGTAATTTTGTTTGCACGAATTTAATAAAATGTTACTGTTATTAAAACTCAAAATATAAAATTATATGAACAAAAAAATATTAGTTACTGCTTCACTTTTTGGATTGCTAAGTATTGCTTTTGGAGCTTTTGGGGCGCATGGTTTAAAGACTTTAATTTCAACTGAAGCTCTACAAACCTTTGAAACTGGAGTACGCTATCAAATGTATCATGCTCTTGTGCTTTTATTTGTTGGTAGCACTACATTGATTCGACTAAAAACAAAAAAGATAGTATTCTATTTAGTGATTTTTGGAATACTTCTTTTTTCAGGTTCAATCTATGGTTTAGCTACAAATACTATTACAAGTTTTGACTTTAAAACCATAGGATTTATTACACCAATAGGTGGATTATTTCTTATTGTTTCTTGGATACTGTTGTTGATAAGCTTTATTAAAATGAAATCTAAATAATCATTTTTATAAATGTTATCTTTAAAATAATGTTTAGTTTTGTACTATAAAACAAATTGAATTATTATGGTAGATTATAACCAAACTACGAAATCGATTTCGTTGGAACAGTATGGTATTAATAATGCTAAAGTAAATTATCAATTATCTCCTCAACAACTTCATGATATAACAATCGCAAAAGGACAAGGCATTGAATCTTCTTCTGGAGCATTGGCTGTAAATACAGGTGAATTTACCGGACGTTCACCAATGGATCGTTTTATCGTTAAGGACAGCATCACTAATGATAGAATTTGGTGGAGCAAAATTAATATTCCGTTTGAAAGTGATGCGTTTCAAAAATTGTATGATAAAGTCGTTGACTATTTATCGAACAAAGAAATTTTTGTACGAGACAGTTATGTATGTGCAGATAGTAATTATAGAACAAATATTCGTGTAATAAATGAGTATCCTTGGAGTAACATGTTTGCTTATAATATGTTTTTACGTCCCACTGAAGAAGAATTAGAAACCTTTGAACCAGAATGGCTCGTTGTAAATGCTCCCGATTTCATGGCAATTCCGGATGAAGATAGTACACGACGACACAATTTTGCTATTTTAGATTTTACCAGAAAAATTGCTCTAATTGGAGGCACTGGTTATACAGGAGAAATTAAAAAAGGGATTTTTTCAGCTTTAAACTTTATACTTCCTGTGTTTAAAAACACCTTGCCAATGCATTGTAGTGCAAATGTTGGTAAAGAAGGAGATACAGCAATTTTCTTCGGCTTATCAGGAACTGGTAAAACAACCCTTTCTACAGATCCAAACCGAAGTTTAATTGGTGATGATGAGCATGGCTGGACTCAAGAAAATACTGTTTTTAACTTTGAAGGCGGCTGTTATGCTAAAGCTATTGACCTTTCTAGAGATAGTGAACCAGAAATATACGACGCCATTAAAAAAGGAGCTATCCTTGAAAATGTCATTATGGATGAAAATGGTGTTGTAGATTTTGAAGACACTTCCATAACACAAAACACTAGAGTTAGCTACCCTATTTACCATATTGAAAATATTCAAAAACCGTCAATCGGTAAAAACACTAAAAACATCTTTTTTTTAACAGCAGACGCTTTTGGAGTATTACCTCCAATTTCTAAATTAACTCCTAGTCAAGCTGCTTATCATTTTATTTCTGGATATACTGCTAAAGTAGCAGGCACAGAAGCCGGAGTTGTAGAGCCAGTACCTTCATTCTCAGCATGTTTTGGAGCTCCTTTTATGCCGTTACACCCAACAAGATATGCTGAAATGTTAAGTGAAAAAATGAAAGAATCTGGAGTCAATGTGTGGTTAGTAAACACTGGTTGGACTGGAGGTTCTTATGGTGTTGGTACTAGAATGAAGTTAAAATATACTCGTGCCATGATAAATGCGGTATTAAATGGCGATTTAGGACTCTATACGTATGATGATTATCATTTACATTCGGTGTTTGGAGTTGCGCAACCAAGATCTTGTCCTGGAGTCCCTACGGATGTTTTAAGTCCAAAAACTGCATGGAATAATGATGAAGCATATTATAAAACTGCCTTTAAACTTTCAAATGCATTTCGAGAAAATTTCAAAAAATTCGAATCTTATGCAAGTGAAGAAATAAGACGAGGAGGACCACAACGGTATGCGTTTTAAGTAAAAAGTGCGATTTAATAATTAAATCGCACTTTTTTTATAATCCTCTTTTTTGATTTATTTTTTTTTTGTATTTGCTTTTTGAATATACTTTTCTAAAGCCATAGTCATGGAAGGTGTTTCTGGTGTCGGAGCTGAAATATCTACTCTTAAATGCCTACTTTCTACAGCTTTTATTGTAGTATTCCCAAAAACAGCTATGCGTGTATCGTTCTGCTTAAAATCGGGAAAATTATGAAATAATGAATCAATACCTGAAGGACTAAAAAACACTAAAATATCATAGTAAACATTAGCCAGATCAGACAAATCACTAATTACTGTTTTATAGAATGTCGCTTGTTTCCAATTAACACCAAGAACATTTAAAATATTTGGAACTTCTGGTTTTAGTTTATCTGTACTTGGCAGTAAAAATGTTTCGTCTTTATATTTTTTTATTAAAGGGGAAAGTTCACTAAAAGTTCGTTTGCCAACATATATCTTACGCTTTCGGTACACCACATATTTTTGTAAATAAAATGCTACAGCTTCAGATTGACAGAAATATTTCAAAGTGTCTGGAACTTTAAAGCGCATTTCTTCTGCTACTCTAAAAAAGTGATCTACGGCATTTCTACTCGTAAGTATTATTGCTGTATAATTATTTAAATCTACTTTTTGTAATCTTATTTCTTTAGACGGAACGCCTTCAACATGTATAAAAGGTCTAAAATCAATTTTTACTTTTTGTTTTTGTTGAAGATCAAAATATGGAGAATTTTCTATTTTTGGTTCAGGTTGAGAAACTAATATTGTTTTCACTTTCATAACTCGACTTGTTGTTTCCTCTTGTTAACGTTAGTTCAAAATCTTATATAAAATTATATAAGGTGCAATTTCAAGAGCGCAAAGATACAAAATAAAATAGAACAAGTTATTTAAAATTAATTTTTGATGCATTTTAAAAGACGTTATAAACCCAACTAAATTTATAATGAATAAGACACTTATTACAATATAAATTATTGCTTTAGAAGGCTGCACAGCAAAAATTAATAGAATATTGATAGGTAAAAGAACTAACCCTATATAGTTTTTATAATTTGTTTTTTGAAAAACATATGAATCGATCAATAAGTCTATTTCAAAAAGGCTCCCTATTAAACGTTCTAATAGTACTTTGATTAAAATTATAGCACCTATTCCTATAAAAAGTTTTATAAAAAGAATTATATCAAAAGCAATAGAATCAAAAAAGGTATTATACCAAATAAAATAGAATAAAGCTAAAGATATAATTAAATTCAAAAATAAAAGCCCTTCAAACTGATCAATAAATTTCTGGTCTCTAGAGTAAATCTTCAAATATTTAGAGTTTCCAATAACCCATAAAAAATCATTTAATCTATTAGAAAAAGCAGTCTTTACAAAAGCCAAAATACCAATACATAAAACAATTAAAATAGTATACCACTCGTTAGATATTATTTCACGAAACATATTCGCTAAATTATGAAGAATAATCTATAAAATTAATCCTGCAAATAACTTACTTTTGCTAAAATTATTTTTTAATGAAGGATGCTATTGTCATTATACCTACATTTAATGAGATTGAAAATATTGAAGCCATTATTAGAGCTGTATTTTCTTTAGAAAAATCTTTTGATGTTCTAGTGGTAGATGACAATTCTCCGGATTTAACTTCTCATAAAGTTGTTGAGTTACAAAACGAATTTAAAAATAGATTATTTTTAGAAACGCGACATGAAAAAGCAGGTTTAGGTACTGCTTACATACATGGATTTAAATGGTGTTTGTCACGTGATTATAATTATATATTCGAAATGGATGCCGATTTTTCGCATAATCCATTAGACCTAATAAAGCTATATAGTGCCTGTAATATTGAAGGAGCTGATGTGTCTATTGGGTCAAGATATATAAAAGGAGTAAATGTAGTGAACTGGCCATTAGGAAGAGTGATTTTATCTTATTTGGCCTCAATTTATGTTCGTGTAATTACAGGAATGAAAATACATGACACTACTGCTGGATTTGTATGTTATAAACGACATGTTTTAGAACATATAGATCTCGATAAAATTAAATTCATAGGCTATGCATTTCAAATAGAAATGAAATTTATGGCACACTTAAAGAAATATAAAATCATTGAAGTCCCTGTAATATTTACTGACAGAATAAAAGGCGAATCTAAATTAAGTGGAAGTATAATTTCTGAAGCCATATTTGGGGTCATCTCAATGAAGTTAAAAAGTTTATTTGGCAGAGCTTAAAATGAAAGATAGAATTGTACTTATTAAAAACGCAAAAATAGTTAATGAAGACACTATTTTTAATGGAGACATCCTTATTGAAAATGAGCATATAAAAGAAATATCAGATTCTATAAGTGCAAAATCTGCAGATGTGCATGTATTTGATGCAGAAAACAACTATGTGCTCCCAGGTGTTATTGATGATCAAGTACATTTTAGAGAACCAGGACTTACCCATAAAGCAACTATAGAAACTGAATCTAAAGCTGCAATAGCGGGAGGCATCACATCGTTTATAGAAATGCCAAATACTATCCCTCAAACTACCACAATTGAGGAGTTTGAAAATAAATTTCAAATTGCGTCTAAAGCATCGTATGCTAATTATTCTTTTATGTTTGGTGGAACTAATGATAATTTGAAAGAGATTTTAAAATTGAATCCTAAAAAAGTTGCTGCATTAAAATTGTTTTTAGGTTCATCCACAGGAAATATGCTAGTAGATAACCTTGATGTTTTAGAAAAAATATTTTCGAGCACCAACCTACTTATTGCTGTACATTGCGAAGATGAAACAACAATAAAAAAAAATCTTGAACAGCATATTAAACAGTTTGGTGAAGACATTCCTATCCAATATCATCCTGTTATTAGAAGTGAAGAGGCCTGTTATTTATCTTCATCAAAAGCTATTGAACTGGCAAAAAAAACTGGAGCGCGATTACATGTTTTTCATCTTTCAACCGGAAAAGAAACTAATTTGTTTACTAACAAAATTCCTTTAAAGGATAAAAAGATTACTTCCGAAGTTTGTATCCATCATCTTTGGTTTACTGATGAGGATTATAAAAAAAAAGGAACTTTAATTAAATGGAATCCAGCAGTAAAAACCAGAACAGATAGAGAACAACTCTGGGAGGCCTTAATCGATAATCGTATAGATGTTATTGCTACAGACCATGCTCCACATACTTTAGAAGAAAAAGAGAATACTTATACCAAAGCTCCTTCAGGAGGCCCAATGGTGCAACATGGTTTAGTTGCCATTTTAGAAACTTATCATAAAGGAAAGATTTCATTAGAAAAAATTGTAGAGAAAATGTGTCATAATCCCTCTATTTTATTTCAAATTGAAAAACGTGGATTTATTAAAGAAGGCTATTTTGCTGATTTAGTTATTGTAAATACAAATAATCCTTGGACCGTAAAGAAAGAAAACATACTTTATAAATGTGGGTGGTCTCCATTTATGGACACAACTTTTAAGTCTAGAATAACACATACCTTTGTAAACGGGAGTTTAATATATAAGAATTTTAAATTTTATAACGTTAAAGCAGCAAAGCGATTAACTTTTAACAGATGATAAAGCAGCTCAAATATATTATTTTAATATTAATAGTTGTTTCTTGTAAGAACAATAGTATTGATAAGCCCAAAAAGCCAGATAATCTTATTTCAAAAGACAAAATGGTTGAGGTTATCTATGATATATCTCTTATTAATGCAGCTAAAGGAGTTAATAAAAAATTAATTGAGAATGAAGGCATTGTGCCAGAAGACTATATTTATAAAAAACATAATATTGACAGCTTACAATTTGCATTAAGTAATGAATATTACGCTTACAGTTTAAAAACCTATGAAGATATTTATAACCGTGTTAAAGTAAGATTAGAAGATGATAAAAAACATTTTAATACACTTTTTGAGACAGAACAAAAAGTAAGAGATTCATTAAATAAAAATAGGCGTAATAAATTAGATTCGTTATCAACTCTTGAAAAATTAAATATAAAAAAGAGACCTCTAAAAAGAAAATCCCTTAAACCAAGTCCTTTAAAAAAAACTGACACGTCTCGGATATCGACTCATCAATAGGTTTAAATTCTAATTCTAAATGAGATATAACTTTTTTGTTAGTATAGTAATATTTTTCGGAAATACTTTTAGCCAATTGTTTAGGAAGTTTACGGCGCTTTCTTCTAATAAAATGATTTAACCAATCTAAACGCCAAGCCAATTGTAGTTGTAATTTTGAAGCTTCTTTTTGCGGAGTATTCACTTTAAGTCCTTGAGCAACTTTTTTGGCAAATTCTTTAAAAGGCAAATTTTCTGCTACTAAAATATAACGTTCATTCTTTATATTGCTATCCATTAACAATAGCATCGAATTCACAACATCATCTATATCTACATATCCTGTTGTTCCAGTTGTATAATGAGACAAGCCTTTGTAAATTTTTCTAAACAAACTCCCACTACTAGTATGCCAAAATCCTGGCCCAAAAATAAATCCTGGATTTACAATAACAGCATCTAAACCTTCCTGAACACCTCTCCACACTTCTATTTCGGCTCCATATTTTGTTATTGCATAAACGTTATGATCTTCTTCAGGAATCCAGTTGATGTTTTCATTAATAATAGTATCACCTGGCTCTCCATGACCAATTGCAGCAATAGAACTAACATAGCATAATTTTTCAATATTGTTAGCAAGACATAAATTAACAATATTTGCCGTTCCTTCAATATTTACACTTCTCAAAGTGTGATAATCATTAGGATCAAAAGAAACTAAAGCAGCACAATGATATACTTTCTTAATATCTTTAAATACTTCTGTTAAAGCAGGAATATCATTTATATTGGCTTCAACCCATTCTATTTTAGAAAAAAGGTCATCAACTTTAGTTGTATAATAAGAAAATACATGTTTAGCTGCGTCTATTTTTTTATTCGATCTATAAGTGGCTCTAACTTTATACCCTTTTTTAACTAATTTATAAAGTAAATGGCTACCGACTAATCCTGTTCCTCCAGTAACTAAAATCATAAGACAAAAATACTAAAATTTTAAAAGCAATTTTTGTTTTCTTGCTATCACGAGAAGCGAGGTATGAGTGACGAAGTAATCTTTCAAATTGGAGTTAATTTTATTAGATTGCTTCATCCCGATAGCTATCGGGACACTCGCAATGACAACTTAATTTTATTTCTAATTACAATGGTTATTTTTAATAATAATTTGTTTTTTACTGTTTTTTTTTCTTAGATTTACAGGGTCTTAAACTGATTTTTGACAGTCTATGCAAAAAGATGTTTTAGACAACATTAGATTAATCTTTACTAGCGCTAGTTTTTTTATTCTCCCTTAAAACTAAATTAGTACTAAATAGAAAAGTAAATAGGCATACTTTTCTAACTATAGACATTATAGACTAAAATAATAGACAACAATTTAATGTTTAACTATGGTTGTATAATTAATATAGCCAACCAAAATTTTAGAAATTATGTTTAAAAAAATTAAAAAAAGTATTGCCGTTTTTGCGGTATTGTTATTGATGAGTAATGGTTTGAATGCTAAAGCTCAAAATTGTTCAGCTTATGCTGAAGCTGCAGCTGTTGCTGAAATGGACGCATATTATTCATTGCTTCAAACTATAGCGGCGTATAATAATGGAAATTATAATAATCTAGTAGCCTACTGGCTTGGTTCTTGTGAAGCTTCTGGAGGTAATGCTCTTCCTCCTGTATTTATGTAATATAAATAATTTATGAAATTTATCACATTTATTATTCTAATTTACTGTTCAACTTCTATTGCTCAAACTATAGCTGTAGAAGTTGAATATACTCAATCTCTTGCTAAAATTAAAGATTCTTCTTTTTTAAAACCAAGATTATTAAAAGATATTAGATTTTTATTGACGGCAACAACTCAAGAATCCCGTTTTTCTCAAATAAAATATATGGATCATGATGCATTTGCTTCTAATCAACGTTTTATTTACTTATCTGGCGCAAGTGGTGTTTTTTATAAAAATTTAGAATCTAAAGAAAAATTAAGACACCTTAATGATTTTGGAGGAAATTTAATAATTGAATATCCTTTTAATGGATACAAATGGCAAATAACTAATGAATCAAAATTTATTGGTAAGTTTAAATGCTATAAAGCCTATTTTACAGAAAGTATTTACGTAGAGGAATTAGATAAAGAATTTTCTTTTATTACTTATGCTTGGTTTACTCCAGAAATTCCAATTCCCTTTGGTCCTATTGGGATCGATGGGTTACCTGGTTTAGTTCTTGAAGTAATTTCAAATGATGGTATGTTTTATTTCGTAGCAGATAATATTAAAACCTATAATTTAATTGACAATAAAAAATTCTATATTAAACGCCCTGAAAGTGATAAACAAATGACAAAAGAAGAATATATTAATGAATCTTCAAACAAATATAAAAATTCAAAACATTATAAAAAATTATTAGAAAAATTAGAAAAAAATTAATGTTTTTTAAGGATGTCTTTTCTGTTTTTTTAATACTAATGACTATTATAGCAGGATTCCCCTTTTTACAAGCTCAACAAATTATAGTTCAAGGTAAAGTAACTGACAGCCTACAAAACCCTTTAGCTTATGCCAATATTTTAGCCATACCTAAGAGTGATGCTATAGATATAAGTTTTGCAATTACAGAAGGGAATGGTAATTATAAACTTAAATTAGCACAAAACCAAAACTATAAAATTACTGTTAGTTATTTAGGATATAAACCACAAACCATAACTGTTACTACCACATCACAAGACCTTACTAAAAACTTTATCTTACTAGAATACCCAAACCAATTAGAAACTGTAGAGTTAAATTATTCTCCTCCAGTTATAGTAAAAAAAGATACCATTACTTATAAGGTAGATGCATTTACAACAGGTGAAGAACGTAAATTACGTGATGTGCTTAAAAAATTACCAGGCGTAGAGGTAGATAGAGCTGGCAATGTAACTGTACAAGGCAAACGTGTTACCAAAGTATTGGTAGAAGACAAAACATTTTTTACAGGTGATAGTAAACTTGCTGTAAACAACATACCTGCTGATGCTGTAGATAAAGTAGAAATACTCGATAATTACAACGAGGTTGCTATGTTTAAGGGATTACAGGATAGTGAGGATATGGCAATGAACATTAAACTAAAAGCTGATAAAAAGAAATTTGCCTTTGGAGATATTGAGATTGGTGTAAGCATAAAAAGACGTTACCTGTTACATCCAAACCTATTTTATTATAGCCCAAAAACTACTGTTAACTTTATTGGTGATATTAATAATTCTGGAGTTAAGAGTTTTAGCTTTAGAGACTATTTAGAGTTTGAAGGTGGTTTTGGTAAACTGTTGGGTGATGCAAGTAGTTATTTTAGTTTGTTTAATAGCGATTTTGCACAATATTTAAACAATCAAGATTTTACAAGTAACACCAACCAATTTGGAGCTTTAAACATCAGGCAATCCATAAGTAATATTACTGACATCAGTGGTTACGTTATTACATCTAAATCTAAAACCCAAACTTTAAGCAATATCTTTAATGAGTATTTAAATAATGACACTCCTTTTTTAGAAAATAGAACCGTAAATACTAACCTAAATAACTTTTTTACTATTGCTAAACTTACCTTAGACTATGACCCAAGTTATGACGAAGATTTTGCTTATAATAGTTTTGTGAAAGTTATTAATAATGATGCTAATGGCTTAATTACAACACTAAACCCAACACAAAATAATAACATCAATACTATTACAGATATTAAAGGAGTAACTTTAAAACAAAATATAAGTTATAGTAGAAAATTATCTAAAACCCATACTGCAACTCTTGAAGCTACTTATAATTTTCAAAACGATAAACCTATTACCAACTGGTTAACTAATCAACATATTTTACAGGGATTGATTCCATTAGAAGACGATACTGTTTTTAATATTTTACAAACTAAAAAATCTAAATCTCATACTATAAATGGCATTGTAAAAGATTATTGGGTACTTAACAATTTTAACCATCTCTACATAACTATTGGTATAAACGCAGCCTTTAGTGATTTTTATAATCAAGATGTACAACAATTAAGTAATGGCTCAATTAATGACTTTAATAGTACTGGTTTTGGCAATGATTTTAATTATGATTTCTTTAATTTATTTATAGGATTAGAATATAAGTTCCAAATAGGAATTGCGACTTTTAAACCTGCTTTGTATTATCATTATTACAATTGGAAAACCAAACAATTTGAAGACAAATTTAATAACAAAAAAACGTTATTATTACCTCAATTTACATCTAAAATAGAATTTAGTAGTAGTGAAAAAATAAACTTTAGATATCGATTAAATACACGATTTCCAAGTATTAATCGTTTAGCAAATAATTTTATACTCTCAAGTTTTAATAGTGTTTTTAAAGGCAATACAACTTTAGAAAATCAATTGTATCACACGGCTACTTTAAGTTATTATAAGTTTAGCTTTTTTAAAAACTTAAACATTAATGTAAGCACTAGTTTTAATAAAAAAGTAAAACATTTTAAAAATGTAACAAAGCTTGAAGGTATTGAACAGTTCAGTACACAAATTTTATTTGATGAACCAGAATATAATTGGACACTTAACGGAAGCGTCTCTAAAAAAATTAATAAAATTCGTTACAAATTAAAAAGTCGTTTTAATTATAACGATTTTTTTCAAATTTTAAATAACCAAACAAACAAAAATATTTCAAAAAGCCTTTCTAACACCATAAGTGCTGAAAGCTTTTTTAAAAATTTTCCAAATCTGGAAATTGGTTATACTAAAGATTTCAGTAATTATCGCTCTTTTGGAACTAAAAATAAATTTGAAAATAATAGATTTTTTATCAATCTAGAATACGATTTTTTTAACGATTTTATTCTTAAAACAGATTATACTTTTGATAACTACAAAAATAAAAACAGTAATATCGCTAACAATTTTGATAACGCCAACACTTCATTATTTTATCAAAAAGAAGATAGTCCTTGGGGTTTTGAAATAGCTGCAACCAATCTCTTTAACACTACATTTAAAGAACAAAATTCATTTAATAGCTTTTTAATTAGTGATACAAAAACCTTTATCTTACCACGAATTATAATGTTCAAAATTTCTTATAAGTTGTAATAGGTTAATTCAACAAACAAATAATTATTCAATATATATAAGTAATTGTTAAGTGATTTTTATCTTTACCAAAATTTACACAAACGTTTATCTAAAATGGCTAAAAATTTTATTAAAGAGTTAGGTTGGCGAGGAATGATACATGATGTTATGCCAGGAGCCGAAGAACATTTATTGGAAAACATGCGCAGCGCTTATATTGGTTTCGATCCTACAGCAGATTCTTTGCATATAGGAAATTTAGTGCCTATAATGCTATTAGCCCATTATCAACGTTGCGGTCATAAACCAGTAGCATTAGTAGGTGGAGCAACAGGTATGATTGGAGATCCTTCAGGAAAATCTAATGAACGAAATTTATTAGACGAAACTACACTTCGCCACAACCAAAACGCCATAAAAAAACAATTAGCACATTTTTTAGACTTTGAAAGTAATGTTGATAATGCTGCTATATTAGTAAATAATTATGACTGGATGAAAGACATTTCGTTTCTTGATTTTATTCGTGATGTTGGTAAGCATATCACAGTAAATTATATGATGTCTAAAGATTCAGTAAAAAATCGAATTTCTTCTGAATCTACTGAAGGGATGAGTTTTACAGAGTTTACCTATCAATTAGTACAAGGTTATGATTTTTTACATTTATATCGAGAAAACAATTGTACCATCCAAATGGGTGGAAGTGATCAATGGGGGAATATTACAACGGGAACCGAGTTGATTCGTAGAATTGGTAAAGGAAAAGGGTTTGCAATTACGTGCCCTTTAATTACTAAAAGTGATGGTTCAAAATTTGGCAAATCCGAAGGTAGTAATTTATGGTTGGATGCTAACAGAACATCTCCTTATAAATTTTATCAATACTGGTTAAATTCTAGCGATCAAGATGCTGAAAAATATATTAAAATTTTCACGTTTTTAACTCAGCCCGATATTATTGCTTTAATTAAAAAGCATCAAGAAACTCCACATTTAAGATTGTTACAAAAACGATTAGCAAGCGAGATTACATCCATGGTGCATTCTAAAACACTTTTTGAAAATGCTGAAAAAGCCTCCAATATATTATTTAGCAAATCTTTTAAAGCTGATATTAAGACACTTGATGAAGCTACTTTTTTAGATGTATTTGAAGGTGTCCCTAAAGCAGAAATGGCTAAAGCAGAATTTAAAAATGGGCTTGATATGATTGCGGCTTTATCTGCTAAAACAAAATTTTTAGGATCAAATGGCGAAGCAAGACGTGCTTTAAAAGAAAATTCT
Organism: Flavobacteriaceae bacterium; assembly: GCA_965250265.1. Taxonomy (GTDB): domain Bacteria; phylum Bacteroidota; class Bacteroidia; order Flavobacteriales; family Flavobacteriaceae; genus PRS1. The sequence goes on from CBDFNO010000015.1 coordinate 468,265, forward strand.
GTTTCTGTCAATAAAGAAAAGGTAAACGAGACGTATATAATTTCCAGTGAAGATCTAATTAACGACAAGTACATTATTATTAATAAAGGGAAACGAAATACCTATATTATTAAGATTGTTTAAAATAATGAAGTCTGCCTATTATAAGTATAATAAGCAGACTTCTAAAAAACTAACCAACCTAACTTTTCTTTTTCGAAAGACTTTAATCCATAGTTTTTAGGCTTTCCAAATTTTTGTCGGCTTTTTCTCATAAACCTTTCATATTTTCTTTAAGTAGTATTAAATAATAAAAATTAAAAAATAGTGAAATCCTATATTGCCATTAAGTTACATCCGCGAATATCAGAATTGTCAAAACGACCAATAATTTCAAACGCGCCATCAGTATAAACTCGTCCTAAATCTTGTGTAGAAATAAATGAACAAGAATTTAAATTGGCCAAATCAATGATATTAATGCCTCCTGTTTTTCCAAATTCTTGTATAGTAAGAGCATCTTCGGTGTCTCGAGTCAGCACTTTCATCCAAGGTGGTGTATTAAAAATACTATTGCCTTTAGAATAAGCCTGAGATAATAATTCAGTCATGCCATATTCGCTATGTATAACATCTACGCTAAACCCTTTTTTAAATTTTTGGTGTAAATCTTCTCTTATCAATTCTTTTCGACGTCCTTTCATACCTCCGGTTTCCATGATAATAGTATTTTTTAGATTAAACTGAAACCGTTCAACTAAATCTAATAAGGCAAAAGAAACACCGATTAGAATAACTTTTTTTTCTTTAGCCTCAAGTTCAAGTAGCAACGCTTTTAAATCATCTAAATTATTGAGGTAAAAATCACTTTCAATTTGTTTAGATTGTGCAATCATATCATTAACCATATAAATTAACGATGAATTATCACGCTCTAAATAAGAAGGTAAAAGTGCTAAAACCGCATAATCTTCGATATTACCATAAAAATATTGAAATCCTTCTCTAAAACTCTGCTTGTAAATATTAATATTTGTTACATAATGTTTACTTACAATTTTTCCAGTTGTCCCACTACTTTTAAAAGTTTGTTGAATAGGATTTTTAGAACTTAATACTTGATGTGTTTTAAAAAACTGGATTGGTAGAAAAGGAATTTCCTCAATTGTTTTCACATCACTTGGATGCTTGTAGAGTAAATCGCAAAATGAGCGGTACACTTTATTATTTTCAAATTGAAACTTGAAAATTTCCAAAGCCAAACTACTGAACTCTTGTTCAGTTTTAATATTGAAAATAGCTTTAGTGTTTATCATTTTTATCCATGAAAAATATAACTACAAAAATATAAATAAATAAAAAGGAGTTAATAGAATGTTCGAGTAAGTTACTTTAATGTAATTAATAATCAATTTTATAATATCTTTTTTTATTAATTTTATCTTTACTCAAAAATATTTATGGAGTGCCTTATAAATGAATAAAAAAGACATAAAAATATTATTAGTTGATGACGAACCGGACATTTTAGAGATTGTAGGTTTTAATCTTTCTAATGAAGGTTATAAGGTTATTACAGCCGAAAACGGAATCCAAGGAGTTAAAAAAGCAAAAAAAGAAAAGCCTCATTTAATAGTTTTAGATGTGATGATGCCAGAAATGGATGGTATTGAAGCATGCGAACAAATTAGACAAATACCAGAGCTTAAAGATGTAATTATTACCTTTTTAACAGCAAGAGGTGAAGATTATTCTCAACTTGCAGGTTTCGAAGTTGGAGCCGACGATTATATTACAAAACCTATAAAACCTAAGGTTTTAATTAGTAAAGTAAAAGCATTATTGCGCAGATATAAATATGAATTAAAAGAAAGCAGCATTGTTAAAATTGGGAGTTTAACCATAGATAGAGATGAATATAAAATTTTGTTGGGCCAAAAAGAAATACTGTTACCAAGAAAAGAATTTGAATTATTATCTTTACTAGCATCAAAACCAGGTAAGGTTTTTAAAAGAGACGGAATACTTGATAAAGTATGGGGAAATGAAGTAGTTGTTGGTGATAGAACTATTGATGTACATATTAGAAAATTAAGAGAAAAAATAGGAGATAATTCTTTTAAAACAGTTAAAGGAGTAGGTTATAAATTTGTGAGCGATGACAAAAAAATTTAAACGATCATATAAATTTGCACTAAAATCTTCAATGTACCTTACTGCAATTTTAACACTCTTCATGAGTGTTTTTTTATATGTGTTTTATACTCTAAATAGTGTGCAAGTTTTAGTTTTTGCTATAGGTTGTTATGCGTTTTCATTTTTTATAATACAATATAGAGTTGAACATTTTATTTACAAACGAATTAAAAAAATATATGACGATTTGACTTTACTTGAATCAAGCTCATTTAGAAAAGAACAGATTACTACAGATATGGTAACGTTAAGACAAGAAATTGAGAAGTATGCTAAAGATAAAAAACTCGAAATTGAAGCGTTTAAAATTAGAGAACAATATAGAAAAGAGTTTATTGGGAATGTGTCGCACGAACTAAAAACACCATTATTTACTGTACAAGGTTATATTTCTACATTATTGGATGGCGCTGTAAATGATGAAGAAATAAGAGATAAATACTTAGAAAGAGCAGATAAAGGTGTAGAGCGACTTATTTATATCATAAAAGATTTAGATATGATTACCAAACTCGAAGCTGGTGACTTAAGTCTAGACATCGAGCATTTTGATATTGTTGAACTCATTCAAAATATTTTTGAGCTTTTAGAAATGAAAGCTGCAAAGAAAAAAATAACCTTGACTTTCGATATAGATTATAAAGACCCTATAATGGTGAACGGAGATAAAGAACGATTACAACAAGTTTTAAGTAATTTGATCGTAAACTCTATAAAATACGGAAATATAAAAGGGACTACTGAAATAAGTATAGAAAATCTCATTAAAAATAAAGTGATTGTTCGTGTTACAGATAATGGTGAAGGTATTGAACAAGAACATATCACACGTTTATTTGAACGTTTTTATCGTGTAGATAAGAGTGGATCACGTAAAGAAGGTGGATCAGGTTTAGGGCTTTCTATTGTGAAACATATTATTGAAGCTCACGATGAACAAATTTATATTGAAAGCGAACTAGGTATAGGAAGTGAGTTTTCGTTCACTCTCGAAAAGGTTAAATAAATCTTTAAAATTTATATTGAAATTAGACACTTGTAATCCATTATAATTGCTAACTGAATTAAGCATTTCAATTTTAAAATCGTCTTGATTACAACTTGGAACTAACTGCAATTTTTTAAGTCTTTTGGCCAGATATTCTTGTTCAAATTGTCCAGGAGTAGGTATAAAAAAAGCTTTTTTATTGAGTTTGGCTAAATCCATAATAGTTGTATAACCTGAGCGTGACAATACAACTGAGCTTTCATTTATAACTTTCTCTAGTTCTTTACTTTGCATATAATTATAGATAGTAATTTGGTCTTGTTTATTTATTGTTTGGTGATCTTCAATAACTCCCTTAACAAAAAGTACTTTCCCTTTATACTTTTTTAATTGTTCAAGCAACTTTACTTCAAATATTGTTCTTTGTGGTTCTGGTCCAGAAAGTAATACTAATAAATCATAAACTTTATCAGATTCTATTTTTTTAAATCGACTAAAAGGACCAATGTATTTAAGATTCAATTCATGCTTCTTTAAATGCCCTAATTTTCCGCTTAAGCTTGGCTCATTTTCAATATCAGGAATCCAACATTCATCAAAGTTTTCAATAATTTTTTGGTGCATTTTAGAGCTGATCCAAGTTGTGCTTCCGCTTAAAACATTAAGTTGATGGGTTATATAAACCGAAGGAATTGTTTTGCTGTAAATACCAAATCTATTATCCGAAATGACACCCTTTATTTCATGACTTTTTATAATAGATGCAATGACCTTTTTTTCGGCTTTTATAACTCTAAGTATTTTTGGAGCGTTTTTTAATAATTTCAGTTTAAAATGATGTCCTTTATTAGGATACTTGATATTATATGTAGGAAGTTCAACAGCTTTTAATTCAGGAAATTCTTTTTTAAGAAACTGTAATGCAATTCCATCCGAGGCAATAAGAGGTTCATAATTATATTCAATTAGGGTATTAATTATAGGGATGCATCGTGTTGCATGACCCAATCCCCAATTTAAAGGTGCAACTAAAATTCGCTTTTTTGAACTCATAAAAAACAAAAGTAATACTATTTGATTCCTTATTTTTACCAAAATATTAAAACCTGTGGGAAGTAAAAATAAATTAAAGCGATTTAGAGAAAATGAAACTTTTGACAATGTGTTTCAACCAACACGGGAAGAATTAGTGAATCAAGATTATGTTTTAAAAGGAAACTGGAACACTTCATACTTTAAAAATAATAATCCTCTAGTTTTAGAATTAGGCTGTGGTAAAGGGGAATATTCAGTAGCATTAGCCCAAAAATATCCAAACAAAAACTTTATAGGAATAGATATTAAAGGTGCTCGTTTTTGGAGAGGTGCTAAAACAGCTGTTGTAGAAAACCTACAAAATGTCGCATTTGTACGTACACAAATTGAACTCATTGATTATGCTTTTGCAGAAAATGAAGTCGATGAAATTTGGATTACTTTTCCAGATCCGCAAATAAAATATAAACGCACAAAACACCGAATGACCAATTCTGAATTTCTTCAGAAATATAAAAAAGTACTTAAAAAAGATGGTGTTGTGAATCTTAAAACAGATAGCGAGTTTATGCATGGTTATACCCTTGGCTTACTACATGGAGAAGGTCACGAGGTCATTTATTCTAACCATAATGTCTATAAACAAGAGGGAAGCCCTGAAGATGTTACTACCATACAAACCTTTTATGAATCGCAATATTTAGAACAAAACAAACCAATTACGTATATTCGATTTAAAATTAAAGACTTTTGAATATTACTTTAATATTTTTTCTTGGATTAATTATAGCTCTTATAGGAGTAATTCCTCCGGGATTACTTAATATGACAGCAGCAAAAATTAGCCTTAAAGAAGGTTATAGTAGAGGGATTATGTTCTCTATTGGTGTATGTTTAATTGTAATTGTTCAAACATCAATTGCTGTTATCTTTGCCAGATATTTAAGTAATCATCCAGATGTTATAGACATTTTACAACGTGTAGCTCTTGTGATTTTTATTTTAATTACTATTTACTATCTATTTATTGCTAAAAAAGAAGCTAAACCAGGTTTAGAGAATCATATAAAAAGTAAACACAATCGTTTGTTTTTTGGGATGTTCTTATCTATTCTCAATGTTTTTCCTATTCCTTATCAGGCCTACATGAGTATTACTTTGGCCTCCTTTGGTTGGTTGCAATTTGATAAAACCAGCATAGCATCGTATGTTATTGGAGCAGCTATGGGGACATTTGTAATGTTATATATGTATATTTTCTTTTTTGATAAAATTAAAAACAAGACCCTCACTTCACAAAAAAACATGAACTACATTATTGGAGGTATTACAGGTATCATATCTATTTTTACATTAATTAATATTATTAAAGAATTATAGATAAATGCAGATTGAAGCCATGAATTTTTTTGATAAAGTTTACGAAGTAGCAAAATTAATTCCTTATGGTAGAGTTACCAGTTATGGAGCTATTGCCACTTATCTTGGTACTGCAAGAAGCGCCAGAATGGTTGGCTATGCCATGAATGATTCTGTTAGTAAAGATGTTCCGGCACATCGTGTTGTGAATAGAAAAGGGTTACTAACAGGAAAACAACATTTTGAAGGCTCTAATCTTATGGAACAATTATTAGAAAACGAAGGCATAACTATTATCGACAACCAAATCCAGAATTTTGAAAAAGTGTTTTGGGATCCTTTGAAGGAACTTTAATGATAGTTCGTCCTATTATTCCCTAATTTTGTAAAATTCACAAATAATTATAAAAACTATGTGCTGTGTTCATCTAACTTCAAGCTTTATTATTTAAACAATTCGATGTATATTTGCTCTTTAGAACTAATCTAAATAGACAATATTGAAGCTAACCAAACAAGATATATATAAGGCATTAGAAACCATTACAGCTCCAGGAGAAGGAAAAAATATGGTGGAAAGTGGTGCAGTAAAGAATGTAATCACTTTTGGTGATGAGGTAATTGTAGATATTACAATTACCAACCCTAGTTTACAGGCAAAAAAGAGGACTGAAGTAGATATCATGAAAACAATTCATGATATCGTTTACGAAAAAGCTAAAGTAACCGTAAATGTAAAGGTCGATGCACCTGCAAAACCCATTGCAAATGTCATCAAGGGCAAACCAATTCCTGGCATTCAAAACATAGTGGCAATTGCTTCTGGTAAAGGCGGTGTTGGAAAATCTACAGTTACAGCGAATCTGGCAGTAACATTAGCAAAAATGGGTTTTAAAGTAGGAATACTAGATGCCGACATTTATGGACCATCAATTCCTATAATGTTTGATGTTGAATCTGAAAAACCTCTTGCTGTTGATATTGATGGAAAATCTAAAATGAAACCTGTCGAAAATTATGGAGTAAAGGTGCTCTCTATTGGATTTTTCACCAAACCAGATCAAGCTGTTGTTTGGCGTGGACCAATGGCATCAAAGGCCTTAAATCAAATGATTTTTGATGCACATTGGGGAGAACTTGATTTTATGCTCATCGATTTACCTCCAGGAACAGGCGATATTCATTTAAGCATTATGCAATCACTTCCAATTACTGGAGCTGTTATTGTAAGCACACCTCAAAAAGTCGCATTAGCTGATGCCAAAAAAGGTGTTGCTATGTTTCAACAAGAAAGTATTAATGTTCCTGTTCTCGGAATTATAGAAAATATGGCATTTTTCTCTCCAAAAGAATTGCCAAATAACAAATACTATATCTTCGGAAAAGAAGGCGCAAAGAATCTGGCAGAAGACTTGCAAGTTCCTTTTTTAGGAGAACTCCCTTTAGTGCAAAGTATTAGAGAAGCTGGTGATATTGGTCATCCAGCAGCATTACAAACTGCTACAGTTTTAGAAAAAGCATTTGAGGTCTTGACAAAAAATGTGGTACAGGAAGTAGTAAGGCGTAATGATGATTTACTGCCAACTGAAGCTATAAAAATGACAAATATGGCTGGATGTTCAGCGATTAAAAAATAAAATATGACTACTCAAGAATTAAAATTAAATGTTGAAAAGGCTTTAGATGAAATCCGTCCGTTTTTAGAAAGCGATGGTGGAAACATTTCTTTGGTGTCTATCGAGAATAATACTTTGGTAAAAGTGCAACTTGAAGGAACTTGTGTTGGATGTAGTGTGAATCAAATGACACTAAAGTCAGGAGTAGAAATGACCATTAAAAAATACGCCCCACAAATTGAACAGGTCATTAATGTTGAATAAAATTATATCAAAAAAGATTTTTTTTTATTCACCATGCATCCAAGCTTTCTTCTCTAATAGAAATTCTTCAGTTTCAACGTTATCATCATCAGGCACACAACAATCTACAGGACAAACTGCAGCACATTGAGGTTCATCATGAAAACCTTTGCATTCAGTACACTTTTCAGGGACAATAAAATAAAACTCATCTGATACTGGCTCATTTTCTGCATCTGCATCTATTTCTCCTCCTTTAGGTAATGTAACCATCCCACTTAAAGCAGTTTCGTCGGCAAAAGTCCATTCTTGGTCAGGCTCATAAATTGCATTATTTGGACATTCAGCAACACAAGCGTCACAGTTTATACATTCATCAGTTATTATAATTGCCATAATTTTATATTTTTTAAGTGAGTAAAATATTTGTAAAAATAAATCTCTTAATAAAGCTAATATGTGATAAAAATCATGTTTCCTTTTAAAAAGTGAAATTATATTTGACTCTTTATTTCATAAATTGTCAAATTTTGATAAATTTAAACAAAATTTTCAAATCTCACTTATAAATAATATGATTACAACTAAAACAGAGCAACAGTCTGAAGTATTAGAAGCTGTTGTTATCCGGTTTGTAGGCGATTCTGGTGATGGCATGCAATTAACTGGAACACAATTTTCAGACACTTCTGCAATGTTTGGTAATGACATTGCCACTTTTCCAAATTATCCTGCTGAAATAAGAGCTCCTCAAGGAAGTTTATATGGCGTTTCTGGATTTCAAGTACACATTGGGAGTGTGGAAATTAGTACACCAGGTGAAGATCTTGACCTATTGGTTTGTATGAATCCCGCAGCATTAAAGACTAATTTAAGTGCTTTAAAAGCAGGGCATATGATTATAATTGACACAGATTCTTTTACGAAAAAAAATCTTGAGAAAGCATTATATGCAAGCAACCCTTTAGAAGATGGTAGTTTAAATAATTATAGTGTTATTGAAGTTGCTATGACTTCTTTAACTAAAGAAGCTCTAAAAGATGTTGAAGGTTTAGATAATAAAAGCATAACACGTAGCAAGAATATGTTTGCACTAGGAATGGTGTATTGGATGTATGATAGAGATATGAATCATACTTTAGAGTTCTTTAATACAAAATTTAAAAATAAACCTCTAATTGCTGAAGCGAATTCAAAAGTTTTAAAAACAGGTTATTACTTTGCTGAAACATTAGAGTTAATTCCAAATTCATATTCTATTTCTCCTTCTAAAATGCCAAAAGGAACATATAGAATTATAAATGGAAATCAAGCTACAGCTTGGGGATTTTTAGCTGCTGCCGAAAAATGTGGCTTAGAATTGTTTTTAGGGTCTTACCCAATTACTCCAGCTTCAGATATTTTACACGAATTAGTAAAGCATAAGCATTTTGGAGTAAAAGCATTTCAAGCAGAAGATGAAATTGCAGGAATTACCTCTGCGATAGGAGCTTCTTTTGCAGGTGATTTAGCAATTACAACGACTTCAGGTCCTGGTTTAGCATTAAAAGGAGAAGCTGTTGGTTTGGCTATGATTCTTGAATTGCCTTTAGTTATAGTAAATGTTCAACGTGGTGGACCATCCACAGGCTTACCAACAAAAACAGAGCAATCAGATTTATTACAAGCATTATATGGTAGAAATGGTGAAAGTCCATTAATTGTGATAGCAGCTAGTACACCAGCCGATTGTTTTGATTGGGCATATGAAGCTTCAAGATTAACACTTGAGCATATGACTCCTGTATTATTATTAACCGATGGCTATATCGCAAATGGTTCTGAACCATGGAGAGTAAAATCAATTAATGATATGCCTCCAATAACTCATAAACAAATTAGTGGTGGAGATGCTGAAAAATGGAATGTTTATGATAGAGATGCAGTGACTTTAGCAAGAGAATGGGCAATTCCAGGCACTCCTGGTTTTGAACATCGTGTTGGTGGGTTAGAAAAAGATAAAACTACAGGTAATGTGTCTTATGTTCCTGAAAATCATGAATACATGACACACATTAGGGCTGAAAAAGTAGATAGAGTACAGAATAGTATTCCTGATTTAAAATCAGATTTTAATGAAGATGGTGATTTATTAATTGTTGGTTGGGGAGGGACTTTCGGTAGTTTACATTCTGCTACTAAAAAATTATCTAAAGAAGGATTTAAAGTTGGACATGCACATTTTAACTATATTAATCCATTCCCAAAAAATACAGAAGCAATTTTCTCTAAATTTAAAAAGATTATTGTTTGCGAACTAAATAACGGTCAATTGGCCTCAATCCTACGAGCGAAATTTATAAATATTGAATTTTCTCAATATAATAAAATGCAAGGCTTACCATTTGGAGCCAGTGAGCTTACTCAAAAATTTAAAACACTAATAAAATAGTTATGGCTGAAGCAACAAAATATACGTATAAAGATTTTGCAAGCGATCAAGAAGTTCGATGGTGTCCAGGTTGCGATGATTATGTAATATTGCGATCTATGCAAAAAGCTTTGCCAGAAATGGGAGTTAAAAAAGAAGATGTCGTATTTGTTTCAGGTATTGGGTGTTCGTCTCGTTTTCCATACTATATAGATTCTTTTGGTATGCACAGTATTCATGGTAGAGCTCCTGCAATTGCTAGTGGAGTAAAATTAGCTAATCCTGAATTAAGTGTTTGGGTTATTACTGGAGATGGAGATTCATTGGCAATTGGTGGCAATCACTTTATTCACGTTTTAAGAAGAAATATTGATTTAAATATTATTCTATTTAATAATGAGATTTATGGTTTAACTAAAGGACAGTTTTCACCTACATCATTAATAGGTCAGAGGACAAAAACATCGCCTTATGGAAACACACAACCTCCTTTTTCTCCAGGAGAGCTAGCTATAGGTGCACAGGCACGTTTTTTTGCTAGAATTGGTGGAAATACACCAAAAGAAATGACACAATTATTTATTGATGCTGAAAAATTTAAAGGCACTTCTTTAGTTGAAGTGTTACAAAATTGTCCAATATTTAATGATGGTTGTTTTACAGATGTGACTGATAAAGCTGTACGAGCAGATAAACAAATACATCTTGAACATGGTAAACCGATGATTTTTGGAAAAGAGCAGGATAAAGGGTTGGTGTTAAATGGGTTGAAGTTCGAAGTTGTTACGGTTGGTGAAAATGGAGTTAATGAAAGTGATCTTTTAATTCATGACGCTAAAGAGCCTGATTCTACAATGCATTCCATGTTAGTTAGATTAGAATATCCCGTGGCAACTGGAATTATTAGAGCTGTTGAAGAATTAACTTTAGAAGAACGAGAAGAAGCATTAACAAGAGAAGTGAAAGCTAGTTCAAAATTTAATAAAGTAGATGATTTGTTTTTCTCTGGAGCAACGTATGAAGTTTAAATTCTAAAACCGTAAATTGTAAATTTAAGAAATGGGGTCTGAAGCCATCATCGTATTTTTAATTGCAGGAGTAGTCATGGTGGCTGGTTCAAATTTTTTATCGAATTTAATTTCACATAAATCAGATAATCCTCAAAAAAGAGAACCATACGAAAGTGGTATGGTAACCAAAGGTCCTACTTGGGTGCAATTTAAAGTAGGCTATTATTTATTCGCCATATTATTTTTAATTTTTGATGTAGAAGTTGCCTTTTTAGTCCCTTGGGCAGTTGTGTTTCAAGATGTTGGAGGTGTTGCCTTTTTTGAAATACTTATTTTTCTAATTATTTTAGGATTAGGATTACTATACGCATGGAAAAAAGGTGCATTAAAATGGGAGTAGGCAATTCAAATAAAATCTCCGAAGATTTCCCAGGAAAAGTAATTCCTGCAGGAAATGGCGCAAATATAATGGTTACTTCATTAGACAAAGTAATTAATTGGGGAAGAGCAAATTCGCTATGGTCACTTTATTTTGGTACGAGTTGTTGTGCCATCGAAATGATGCAAACAGGTGCTTCTCGTCATGACTATTCAAGATTTGGTTTTGAAGTCGCCAGACCATCACCAAGACAAGCAGATTTAATCATCATTGCTGGTACAATTGTAAATAAAATGGCTCCAGTGTTACGACGCTTGTACGACCAAATGGCAGAACCTAAATATGTTATCGCCATGGGAGCATGTGCAATTTCTGGAGGACCATTTTTCTATAACACCTACTCTGTTGTTAAAGGTGCAGATCATGTAATTCCAGTTGATGTGTACGTTCCTGGATGTCCTCCAAGACCAGAAGCATTACTTGAAGGTATGCTTATGCTTCAGGATAAAATACGAACTGAAAGTATGAAAGATAAAGTAAATCCAATTGAAGGGTTTGATGAAGGTTTATATAGCAAAGAATGACAAACGAAGCATTACAAACATTAATAGGAAGTTGGTTCCCAAATCCAGAATTTAGTAAGAATACTGAAGCTCAAGAACAGCCTGAAATTGAAGAAGTTTCGGAAAAAAACGTCGAAACTTCAGCTCCAATTAATTCTAGCCTTTTAGAATTTACCGAAGAAGGTTCTCAATTTTTAAATGTTATAGTACAACCAAAACAATTTTACAATTTTATGAGCCAATTAAGAAATGATGAACAAGCTCATTTCGATTATTTATTCTGTTTAAGTGGTGTTGATTGGGGAGAAGACCTTGGCGTTGTGTATCATTTAGAATCTACAATTCACAGACATATAATTGTTGTAAAGGTTAAAACAGACGATAGAGAAAATCCAAACCTTGATTCGGTTTGCGATATTTGGTACACTGCCGAATTTCACGAACGCGAAGTGTTTGATTTCTTCGGAATAAAGTTTAATAATCACCCAAATTTAAAACGCCTCTTTTTAACCGAAGACTGGGAAGGATTCCCTTTAAGAAAAGATTATGTAGATGAAATTAATATGGTTATCAAATAATTAATGGAGCAAAGAGCCACAATAGATAAAAATTTTAAAACAGAACCATATCAAATAAATATGGGGCCTCAACACCCTGCAACTCATGGTGTCTTAAATCTTTTATTAACTATTGATGGTGAAATCATTAAAAAAGTAGAGCCAGATCTAGGATATATTCATCGCTCTATCGAAAAAATGTGCGAACGTGATAGTTATCAGCAAATAGTTCATTTAACAGACAGGATGGATTATTTATCGTCTAACATTAATAACGAAGCGGTTTGTCTAACTGTTGAAAACGCCTTACAGTTGGAAATCCCAGAGCGTGTAAAAGTAATCAGGACCATAATTGGAGAACTTACAAGAATTTCCTCTCATTGCTTATGGTGGGGTGTTATGGGAATGGATGTTGGTGCATTATCAACATTTTTTTATGGATTTAGAGACCGGGAAATGCTAAACGATATTTTTGAGGAAACCTGCGGTGCACGATTAACCATGAATTATAATGTTCCAGGTGGTTTGATGCTTGATATTCATCCAAATTTCGTAAAACGAGTTAAAAAGTTTGTTGCTCATTTTAAAACTAAAATCCCAGAATATGATAGGCTGTTAACTAATAATGTAATCTTTCAGAAAAGAACAAAAGGTGTTGGTGTTTTAACCAAAGAAGACGCAATCTCATTTGGAGCTACTGGTCCAGTAGCTCGCGCTTCTGGATTTTCTTGTGATGTTAGAAAACATCATCCATATAGTGCTTTAGAAAAAGTAACTTTTAATGAATCCTTAAAAACTGAAGGAGACACTTTTGCTCGTTATCAGGTTCGAATTATGGAATTATGGGAATCTTTATCAATAGTAGAACAACTCATTGATAATATTCCAGAAGGGGAACATCGCGTAAAAACAAATGCAGTAATTAAATTACCAAAAGGGGAGTTTTATCAAAAAGTGGAAACAGCAAGAGGAGAACTTGGAGTTTACATTATAAGTACAGGAACTAAAAGCCCTTATAGATTGAAGTTTCGTTCTCCGGGTTTTTCAAATTTGTCAGTATTAAATCATATTGCAGTTGGAGGGAAAATAGGAGATTTAGTAGCAATAATGGCAACGTTAGACTTGGTTATTCCTGATATAGATAGATAATATTAAAGCAATGAATATAATATTAGAACCGACATTGAGTATACTAGAAATGACATTAATAGCTTTAGGGTATTTAGGATTTTTTGCAGTAGCAGGGTTGTTTTTAGTTTTAATGGAAAGAAGAGTAGCAGCTTGGTTTCAGTTACGAATTGGACCAAATAGAGTTGGTTTTCAAGGCTTGTTGCAGACCATGGCAGATGCACTTAAGTTGATATCTAAAGAGTTAACAGGTACCGTAAAAGCCGATAAATTCTTATACAATTTGGCACCTTACTTTGTCATAGTTACTTCACTAATGGCTTTGACAGTTTTACCATTTACAAAAGATATCCAAGCATTTGATATTAATATTGGAATCTTCTTTTTAATCGCAATATCGTCTATTGGTGTTATTGGAATTTTATTAGGAGGTTGGGCAAGCAATAATAAATTTTCACTTATTGGTGCAATGCGAAGTGGTGTGCAAACCATAAGTTATGAGCTTTCGGTAGGTTTATCATTATTAACAATGATTTTAATTACTGGTTCTTTACAGCTATCAGAAATTGTTGAGGTTCAAAAAAGCGGTTGGCTTATAGTTCAAGGGCATATTCCTGCTCTCATAGCATTTATGATTTTTATGATTTCAGGCACAGCCGAAACTAATAGAGCACCTTTTGATATGGTAGAAGCCGAATCGGAGTTAGGTGCTGGATTTCATACTGAATATTCTGGGATGAAGTTTGCTTATTTCTTTTTAGCTGAGTTTATAAATATGTTTATCATTGCTGCAATTGCAACGACTGTATTTTTTGGAGCTTGGTTGTCGCCTTTCGGAATAACAGAATCAATCCCTTGGTTGGGAGTATTTTGGTTTATGGGAAAGACTCTTGTGTTGGTGTTTTTAATGATGTGGTTTAGGTGGACGTTCCCACGTTTAAGAGTTGACCAATTGTTGACATTAGAATGGAAATATTTATTGCCAATTAACTTGGTAAATATTGTGATAATGGCATTAATTGTCTGGCTTAACTTAACAATTCAGTTTTAAACATATGAGTTATTTTTCAGAAATATACAACGGAATAAAAACACTACTTACTGGTATGAGTGTTACCGGAAAATATTTTTTAAACTCAAGAAAAGGAGTTATAACACAGCAATATCCGGATAATCGAGAGACTTTAAAAATGTTTGATCGCTTTCGTGGGGAAGTTATAATGCCTCATGATGAAAATAATAAACATCGTTGTACAGGTTGTCAAAAATGCGAGATTATTTGTCCTAATGGCACTATTGAGATTATTTGGGATCGAGGAATTGATGAGGAAACTGGAAAAAAGAAAAAGAAGATTGATCAATTTGTATACCATTTAAGTATGTGTACAATGTGTGCTTTATGTATTGATGTTTGTCCTACAGATGCTATTATATGGGGGCAGAATTTCGAAAATTCGGTATATGACAGAACTGCATTAACGAGAGTTTTAAATGAACCTGGTTCTAAATTAGCACCTGGAGTAGAAGATTAAGTTATGGAAAGATATATATTTTACATCGTAGCGTTGATAATGATTGTTTCGGCTATTGCCTCGGTTAGTAGTCGTAAAATGCTTCGATCAGTTATCTATTTATTATTTACACTGGTAGGTGTTGCTGGAATTTTCTTTTTGATTGATTATAATTTTTTAGCTGCAGTTGAACTTACAGTATATGCAGGCGGAATTATAGTACTCATGATTTTTTCAGTACTTCTTGTACATCATATAGAAATGAAATTAGAAGTTGCTAAACTTTCAAAACGAATACTTACTGCTATTGCTTCTTTAATAGGAATAGGTGTTTTTTTAAAAACAATTTATTCCTATGATTTTAAAGTTGAAAATGTTAGCTCAACTACAACTACCGAAGAAATAGGTTTTGGTTTATTAAGTTATAAAGCAGGTGGATTTATTTTGCCTTTTGAAGTTATTAGTGTGCTTTTGTTAGCAGCTATGATTGGTGCTATAATTATTGCTAAAGGGAAAAAGTTAGAATCTAATAATGATGAAACACTATGATAGAAGGAATTAGCATATACGAAATACTAACCTTAACCACTATCTTATTTTTTATAGGTGTTTACGGGTTTATTACAAGAAAAAACTTGATTTCAATTTTAATTTCTGTTGAATTAATTTTGAATGCTTCAGTTGTGAATTTTGTTGTAATCAACAAGTATTTATTTCCAGATATGTTACAAGGTGTTTATGTTTCAATTTTTATTATTGCTGTTGCTGCAGCCGAAACAGCATTGGCTGTTTCAATAATAATTAACCTTTACAGACAAATTAGTTCTGTTGAAATTAAAGATACTGAAATAATGAAGTATTAATATTTAGAGTATGAACATAAGTTATATCATATTAATCCCAATTATTCCTCTTGTAGTTTTCTTGCTACTTGGAATTTTTAATAAGAAAATTAAGCCTGCTGTTTCTGGACACATTGGTGTATTTGGTTTATTGGCATCTACCATATTATCATTTTATACTGCGTATCAATATTTTTTTGTAATTGGAAAAGTAGATGGAATCTATCAAACTATTGTTGATAAAACCGTCTGGATGCACTTTACAGAAACACTTCACATTGATATGGGGATTTTAATTGATCCTATTTCTGTAATGATGCTTATTGTTGTTTCAGTAGTATCTCTTATGGTAAATATTTATAGTAGAGGTTATATGAAAGGTGATGATGGCTATACCAAGTTTTTTGCTTTTTTAGGATTGTTTTCTTTTTCGATGTATGGTTTAGTTTTAGCAACAAATCTCTTCCAAATTTATGTTTTTTGGGAATTGGTTGGTGTATCATCTTATTTGTTAATAGGTTATTATTATACAAAACCATCAGCAGTAGCTGCTGCAAAAAAAGCGTTTATAGTAACCCGTTTTGCAGATTTAGCATTCTTAATTGGGATTTTAATTATGGGTTATTACACAGGTACATTCGATTTCGAAACCTTGAATAATCCAGAAGGATCTGCTATATTAAATTGGGCATCAACATCATTCATGGGGCTATCTGTTATCACTTGGGCATTACTATTAATATTTATTGGTGGTGCTGGTAAATCGGCAATGTTACCATTTCATATATGGTTGCCAGATGCTATGGAAGGTCCTACTCCTGTTTCTGCATTAATTCATGCTGCAACAATGGTAGTAGCTGGTATTTATTTAGTCGCTCGATTATTTCCCATGTATTATTTTGTCGAACAAGGATTTGCTCTGAATATTGTCGCCTATGTTGGTGCTATTTCATCATTGTTTGCGGCTATTATAGCCATAACTCAAACCGATATTAAGCGTGTTCTGGCATTTTCTACTATGTCACAATTAGGTTATATGATGTTTGCTTTAGGTGTTTCTGGTTATGATGGACATGAGGGTGTTGGTTATATGGCATCAATGTTTCATTTGTTTACTCATGCCATGTTTAAAGCATTATTATTTTTAGCTGCTGGTTCAATTATTCATGCTGTACACAGCAATTATTTAAAAGATATGGGTGGATTGCGAAAATATATGCCTATTACAAATATTACTTTTTTAATAGCTGCTTTAGCAATTGCTGGAATTCCTCCATTTGCAGGATTTTGGAGTAAAGATGAAATTTTAGTTGCTGCTTTCGAGCATAATAAACTTATTTATTACATCGGAGTTATTGTCGCTGGACTTACTGCCTTTTATATGTTTAGAATTTACTTCGGAATATTTTGGGGAAAAGATAGGGAATATGAACACAAACCTAAAGAGTCTCCATTATCTATGACTTTCCCTCTTATGTTTTTAGCATTGATAAGTATTGTTGGTGGATTTATTCCGTTTAGTGAATTTGTAACAGCTGATAAAGTTGGGTTTGAAGCGCATTTAAATTATCCTTTGGCAGCCGTTGCAATTGGCGTTGGGTTAACAGGAATAATTCTTGCTTGGCTATTCTATAAAAAAGAAAATAATCTTGCCGATAAGTGGGCTAATGCGTTTGGCATATTTTACAAATGGTCTTATCATAAATTTTATTTCGATGAGCTATATCTATTTATCACTAAAAAAATAATATTTAAAAGAATATCAACTCCTATCGCTTGGTTCGATAGAAAAGTTGTTGATGGAACTATGGTTGGGATTGGTAACAAAACCGTTCAAACTTCTGAAAAAATTAAAGGAATACAATCCGGAAAAGTACAAGATTATGCTTTTGCATTTGTTGGAGGAGCTATTGTGCTCGCAATAGTGTTTATTTATTTATGGGCAAACTAAAAGATTAATATGGATGTTTTATCACTTTTTATAACTGTACCAATAATAACCATTTTAGCGTTAGTTTTTACTAAAGGCCTAAAACAAGCACGCATCATTTCAATGGTTGGAAGTATTATCCAGTTTGGAATGGCTATCAATCTTGTTTTTGCTTATTTTTCTGAAAGAGCTCTAAATGACAGCATCATGGTTTTTACTAAAGATGTTGTTTGGTATAAACAATTTAATATTCATTACAGTATTGGTGTTGATGGAATCTCTGTTGCATTACTATTATTAACATCTATTGTTGTTCTTGCAGGTGTTTTTATTTCCTGGAAAATGAAAGATTTACCTAAAGAATTTTTTATTTCCCTTTTAGTGCTTTCAATAGGAGTTTACGGATTTTTCATCTCAATTGATTTGTTTATGATGTTTGTTTTCTTTGAAATTGCTGTAATCCCAATGTATTTACTCATTGGTATTTGGGGGTCAGGACCAAAGGAATATTCAGCAATGAAATTAACCTTAATGTTAATGGGAGCTTCCGCTATTTTGTTAGTTGCAATTTTAGGAATCTATTTTAATTCTAATGCAGATGGAGGAGCTTTAACATTCAATATTTTAGAAATTGCTCAAGTAAATATTCCTATTGAAGCACAAAAATTATTTTTCCCATTGGCCTTCATTGGCTTTGCAGTTATTGGTGCCTTATTCCCTTTTCATACTTGGTCGCCAGATGGTCACGCCTCTGCACCAACAGCAGTTTCGATGCTACATGCTGGTGTGTTAATGAAGTTAGGTGGTTATGGTGTTTTTAGAGTTGCTATGTTTCTACTTCCCGAAGGAGCTTTACATTGGTCATGGTTCTTCATTATTTTAGCTGTAATTGGCGTGATTTATGGAGCATTTGCTGCCTTAAAACAAACGGATTTAAAATATATAAATGCATACTCATCAGTGAGTCATTTAGGCTTGGTGTTATTTGCTTTATTGATGTTAAATAAAACATCTTGGAATGGTGCCATATTACAATCGCTTTCTCATGGTTTTATGACAGCATTATTCTTTGCCTTAATTGGGATGATTTATGAAAGGACACATACCAGAGATGTTACAAAATTAGGTGGATTGTTGAAAGTGATTCCATTCATTTCAGTAATATATGTTATTGCAGGTTTGGCGTCATTAGGCTTACCAGGATTTAGTGGTTTTGTTGCAGAAATGAATATTTTTGTTGGTGCGTTTCAGCATGAAGATATGTTTTATAGAGTTGTAACAATTATTTCAGTGTCAGCTATTGTGGTAACAGCTGTTTATATTTTGCGTGTTGTTGGTATTATGTTAATGGGGCCAGTGAAAAATGAAGCCTATTTGAATTTAGAGCGTGTAACTTGGTATGAGAAATCTGGAATATTACTATTGTTAATTCCAATAGTGGGAATAGGCGTAGCACCTCTTTGGTTAAGCAATATGATTTTGGAAAGCATACAACCCTTTATTCAAGGTTTATTATAAGAATTAAAAAGAAAACTAAATAATGGATTTTAGTAATTTTTTATTAATGAGACAAGAGATTTTATTGTTAGCAATTATTTTATTGCTAATTGTAGCTGAAATTTTTATCTCTCAAAACAAAAAAAATAGTATTGTACATCTGGCTATCTTTTTATTTGGGATACATACTATAGTAGGATTTTATCCTATTGAAGAAAGTGAAATATTTGGAGGAATGTTCCGTACAAATGGGTTGATTCACTTTTTTAAAAATGTACTAAATGTTGGAGTTCTTATTGTACTATTACAGTCTGCTGACTGGTTACAAGAAAAAATTGTTCAGCATAATAGAGGAACAGAATTCTTTATTTTACTGTTTTCTTCGTTATTAGGAATGTATTTTATGATTTCGGCTGGTGATTTCTTAATGTTCTATTTAGGATTAGAATTATCAGTACTTCCAGTAGCTGCATTAGCAGCTTATGAAACAACCAAGCGAAAATCCAGTGAAGCAGGAATTAAATTAATACTGTCATCGGCTTTAGCTTCAGGAGTATCGTTATTTGGAATTTCTATTTTGTATGCTACCACAGGATCCATATATTTTAATGATATTATAGAAGTCATTACTGCTACCAACTTATCGATTTTAGGACTTGTATTATTTTTTGCTGGATTAGGCTTTAAAATTTCGTTAGTGCCATTTCATTTCTGGACAGCCGACGTTTATGAAGGAGCACCAATTAGCATTGCCTCATATTTGTCGGTAATTTCTAAAGGTGCAGCTGTATTTATACTAATGATTTTATTATTTACTGTACTAAAACCATTGATGCATATTTGGGAAAATATGATTTATATTATAGCCATTGCAACTATGTTTATAGGTAATCTATTTGCTCTACGACAGCAAAACATGAAACGCTTTTTGGCTTTTTCTTCCATTGCACAAGCAGGTTTTATTTTATTAGGATTAATTATTGGAAATCAATTAGGTTCTGCAACTGTAGTTTATTTTGTGTTGGTTTATGTGTTTTCAAATTTAGCTGCCTTTGGAGTTGTTCAAGCAATTTCATTGCAAACAGGAAAAGAAAACATAAAAGATTATGAAGGTTTATACCGAACGAATCCAAACTTGAGTTTAGTAATGATGTTAGCATTATTTTCATTAGCTGGAATCCCTCCAGTTGCTGGTTTCTTCGGTAAGTTTTTCTTATTTACTGCTGCAGCGAGCGAAGGCTATTATATATTGGTGTTTATAGCTGTGATTAATGTAACTATTTCCTTATACTATTATCTATTGGTTGTAAGGGCAATGTTCTTGAGAAAAAGCGATAACGCAATTCCGTTTTTTAAGAATAAACTCTATATGAGATTAGGGCTTATTATCACAGTTTTAGGAATTTTAGTTCTTGGCTTATATAGTCCTGTGTACGATTATATTTACGAATTGAGCAATATCTTTAATTAAGAAATTATGGCATTGGTTGGAAAACATATGTTTGGAAGTATTGAAGAGACCAGAGTAACTTTTGTTGAAAAGGGCGTAACAAAAAACCGTAGTGAGTTTTTAAAAAACCTATTAGAACATAACGGATTTGAAGTTATAATCGGAGATGATAAAATAAAAGTAGAAGGCGATTCACAACTATATACTATTGGAGTAACCGACATGGTTTTTAACCCAACTGTTTGGGTGTTCCAACGTAGATTAAAAACGTTTGATGGTCATAAAGTAACTCAAGATTACTGGAATCAGCAAGCTGAAGATACACCTCCTCAATACTGGAATAATGGAGAAAAAAGTGTTTAATCTCCTCCCAAGATTTGAAGAGCCCAATACACAAGTGATGCTAGTGCACCAATAGCAGCTACCAAATAGGTCCTTGCTGCCCATTTAAGAGCATCTTCAGATCCCTTATATTCTTCTTGCGATAACATATTCTTGTTTTTCAACCAAGCCAATGCTCTATTACTTGCATCGTATTCTACAGGAAGTGTAATAAAACTAAACAAGGTAGCAAATCCCATCATTGCTAAACCGGCAATAGCAACCCAATAACCAAAACCAACTCCAGCTGCTGCACCTAAAACCAAACCTCCAATAATTACCCATTGCGACATACCAGAAGTTACACTTACAACAGGAACTAACGTAGAACGCATTTGTAACCAACTATATGCTTGAGCATGCTGAACAGCATGACCACACTCATGAGCAGCTACTGCTGCCGACGCTGCATTGCGTTGTGCGTAAACTGCTTCACTTAAATTAACTGTTTTATCTTTAGGATTGTAATGATCTGTCAGTCTTCCTTTAACAGATACTACCTTTACATCTGTAATGCCATTATCTGCCAACATTTTTTCTGCAATTTCAGCGCCACTCATGCCATTACGCAATTGTATTTTAGAATAATGTTTAAATTTTTTCTTTAACTTATTACTAACTAACCAGCTTATAAGTGCTATTCCTCCTAATAATATATAATATCCATACATATGTTTATCTTTTTTTGATTGTTGAATTTAAATTAAATATAGCAAAAATAAAGCCAAATTATAATTAAGAAATTTTGTCAGTCTACAATTTATTAGCGGCATATTTAACCTTGAAAAAAATAAGGAAAGCATAAGAAATAATAGTTATGCCATTAGCTATAATTAAAGATACGCTCTTAATATAAAAACCATAAATAAACCAAAGTATTATCCCAACAAAAAATAATAATAACATTGGCATTGACAAAGCTGATACATCCTTTGTTTTCCAGGTTTTATACACCTGTGGCAAAAATGCTGATGTTGTTAACACAGCTGCAATTAACCCTAATATTTCTATATTATCCAACAACATTTACAATTTTACCAGGTACTACAATTACTTTTTTAGGTTGGCGACCTTGTAATTGTGCTAATGTTTTTTCGTGAGCCAAAACCGCTTTTTCAATATCATCCTTATTCATGTCTAACGGTAACTCCATAGTAAATCGCATCTTACCATTAAATGAAATTGGATAATTTTTACTGCTCTCTATCAAATGTTTTTTCTTGAATTTTGGAAATTTAGCTGTCGATATAGATTCGTTATGTCCTAAAGCACTCCATAATTCTTCTGCAATATGTGGTGCGTAAGGTGATATTAAAATTAATAAAGGCTCCAGAATTTCCTTGCTTGCACATTTTTGAGCTGTTAATTCATTAACAGCAATCATAAAGGATGAAACAGACGTATTGAATGAGAAATTCTTAATATCAGCTTCTACCTTTTTAATGGTTTTATGTAGCGTTTTCAAATTCTCTTTTGTTGGCTCTGCGTCTGTGACTTTAAAACCATTATCATCAAAATAGAGTTTCCATAATTTTTTAAGGAAGCTATGAACGCCTGTTATCCCGGCAGTATTCCAGGGTTTGGCTTGTTCTAAAGGCCCTAAAAACATTTCGTAAAGTCGCAAACTGTCTGCTCCATATTGCTCGCAAATTTCGTCTGGACTTACAACATTGTACTTGGATTTGGACATTTTTTCGGCTTCGCGTTTTACTTTAAAGTCTGAAACAAACTCTAATCTTCTCGGAGTTAATTCCTTTCCAGATTCACCAATAAAAATTGCGCTTTTATATTCTGATCGCCAGTTTCTAAAAGCTTCGATATCTAATTCATCTGATGCATTTACAAAAGAAACATCTACATGTACAGTATCAAAACTTAAACTTGCAATTTTTTGATTTACTCCTTTTTCAGTTTCTTCAATAAAACTATTCAAATCGGGGAAGCTTTTTAAAAATTCTTCTCTTATGATTTCTTTATTATTAAAATGAATATTGGAAAAATAAACCTCTTCAGAAAAAGATATACTCGCTGTAACAATACTAGGAATTCTCTTTTCTTCTAATTCAACTCTTAACCTATAAACAAAAGCACTCGTCCCCAAGATCATCCCTTGGTTGATTAGCTTTTTTGCATATTCATCAACCGGTACCAGGCCTTTATCAAACATAAATTTCTGCCAAAAACGTGAGTACAATAAATGTCCTGTGGCGTGCTCGCTTCCTCCAATATATAAATCTACTTGCTGCCAATAATCAATAGCATCTTTAGAAAATATTTCTTCGCTATTATTTGGGTCCATGTAACGGTTAAAGTATTGTGAACTTCCAGCCCAGCCAGGCATGGTGTTCAGTTCTAAAGGATGTATCGTCTTATTATCAATTTTATCATTTTCTACAACTTTATTCTCAGTAGTGTCCCAAGCCCAAACGGTTGCGTTACCTAAAGGTGGCTCACCAGTTTCGGTAGGTAAGTACTTTTCAACGTCTGGTAAACGAATTGGTAAATGCTCTACATCAATCATTTGTGGCATACCATCTACATAATATACAGGAAATGGTTCGCCCCAATAACGCTGACGAGAAAACACAGCATCACGCAATCTGTAATTGATCTTTCCTTTGCCTTGACCAAGTTTTTCTAATTCTGAAATTGCTTTTTTAGTTGCATCCTTATAATTTAAACCGTTTAAGAAATCACTATTTCCAATAATTGTATTGTCTTTATCAGCAAATGCTTCTTCACTAATATCTACGCCTTTAAAAATATTTGGAATCTCAATATTAAAATGTTTTGCAAAGTCATAATCTCGTTGGTCGCCACAAGGCACAGACATTACTGCTCCAGTTCCGTATCCGGCCAACACATAATCTCCAATCCAGATTGGGATGGGTTCTTTGTTAAAAGGGTGCTCGGCATAAACACCTGTAAAAACACCAGAAATGGTTTTTACATCAGCCATTCGATCGCGTTCACTACGCTTTGCTGTAGCTTCTATATAGGCTGCAACTTCAGCTTTTTGCTTTGAAGTTGTAATTTTAGAAACCAATTCATGTTCTGGTGCCAAAGTCATAAAACTTGCTCCAAAAATAGTGTCAGGACGTGTTGTGAATACGTCGATAAAATGAGATTTCTCGTCGCTTTGCTCTGTCGAAATGACTTTAAAAGAAACGGATGCTCCTACCGATTTTCCAATCCAGTTACGCTGGCTTTCTTTTAAAGATTCTGGCCAATCTATGGTTTCTAAACCTTGAAGTAAACGTTCGGCATATGCGGAAATACGCATACTCCATTGTGTCATTTTTTTTCTTATTACAGGATGGCCTCCACGCTCTGAAACACCATTTACAATTTCGTCATTTGCCAACACAGTTCCCAAAGCAGAACACCAGTTTACTTCCGATTCAGCTAAATAAGTAAGCCTGTATTGAAGTAAAATTTCTTGTTGTTCCTTTTCTGAAAATGCGTTCCACTCTTTTGCAGTGAATGTTTCATGAACATCATTACAATACACATTAACTCCTGAGTTTCCTTCTTCTTCAAAAACTTTTATCAATTCACTTATCTCAAAAGCCTGTCCTGAACGCTTGCAGTACCACGAATTATAAAGCTGAATAAAAACCCATTGTGTCCATTTGTAATAATTTGGATCGCTTGTTCTTACTTCACGAGACCAATCAAAAGAAAAACCAATTTGATCGAGTTGTCTCCGGTAAGTTTTTATATTCTCGTCGGTTGTAATTGCAGGATGTTGTCCAGTTTGAATAGCATATTGTTCGGCAGGTAAACCAAAGCTATCATAGCCTTGAGGATGCAAGACATTAAATCCTTTATGACGTTTATAACGTGCATAAATATCGGAAGCAATATAACCTAAAGGATGCCCAACATGTAAACCTGCTCCAGATGGATATGGAAACATATCTAAAACATAGAACTTACGTTTACGACTTTCATTTTCGGCTTTAAATGTTTTATTGTCGGCCCAAAATTTTTGCCATTTGGCCTCAATGTCGTTAAAATGGTACTTCATTCTGATGGTCTACCCCTTAATAGAAGCGCAAATTTAAGATTTATTACAAGACTATAAAACCTTTACAGCAGCTTTCTTGCTTTCTTCTCCATCGGGAGTAAACAATGATAGGTAAACGAATTAGCAGATGTTGTGATATGAAATTCCTTACCCATTTTAACAATATAACCATTAAAATTTTCAAGTTCACTCGGCCTACCTTCCATAATATCTCGTTGCATAGATGCTGTAGTATTATAATCTAAATTATCGACTACTTTAATTACCATTTCAATATCGCTATTTGTGAGATTGACACCTTTTGCATTAGCAATGGCAACAATTTCATTAGCTGTTTGATACATAATTTGCCTTACATCATCATCTTCACGCATCACACCAAATACTGATCTTGTAAGCGCTCCAACACCACTGATTGTAGCTATAAACAAGAATTTCTTCCAAATATCTAAATGAATATTTTCAGAGATTGTATTATTAAACTCAGCTTTATCAAAAACCTTTTTTATATTTTTTACGCGCTCTATTTTTTTATTGTCATACTCACCAAAAACAATTTCAGGTTCATATGCAAAGTGATTTATTATTCCTGGAGCGTCAATTTTACTTACAATTTTACAAAAGCCTGCAAGAACATTTTGAGCATCTAAAATGTTTAATAATTTGTCTGCATTATCAGCTCCGTTTTGCAAAGGTAACACCATAGTTTTATCTGTTAAAATTGGTTTTATCTGTTTTGCTATATCTTCAATTTGCCAAGATTTTACGCCCAAAATGATAAGATCAGGATTTTTTATATCATTAATATTATCGGTAACTTTTGGGTGAACCACAAAATCACCATTAATACTTTTTATCTGCAAGCCATTTGTTTTAATGGCTCCAAATGTTTTCCCTCGTGCAATAAAAGTAACATCAAAACCTGCATGGGCTAACTTGCCTCCAAAATATCCTCCTACTGCTCCAGCCCCAATTACAACAATGTTCATATGTTTGAGTTATTATAAATTAAGATTAAAGATACTTTATTATTTTTACAGCATCAACAAAAAATATATGAGTTCATCGTTTGATAAACACCAAAAACGAAGATTGATATCTTCTTATTTTTCAGTAGTAATAAGTATAGCATTGGTACTATTCTTATTAGGCTTATTAGGAATGCTCGTTCTAAATGCTAAAACCATTTCAGATAATTTTAAAGAGCGTGTGGTTATGACCATTTATTTAAATGATTCAGCCAAAAAAGTTGAGATTAACCAATTGGAAAAAAGTTTAACCCTATCCAGTTATGTGAAATCCACCAAATATGTGTCTAAAGAAGATGCAGCCGATTTTATGAAGAGAGAATATGGTGAAGATTTTTTAGATGATGTTGGCTACAACCCATTACAAAACTCAATAGACGTTAATCTTAAAGCCGAATTTGTAACAGCTCATAATTTAGACAGTATTTCTCAGATTACTTTAAACAAAAAATTTGTAGAAGATGTACGCTATGACAAAGATCTTGTCTCTATTATGAATAATAATGTAAAACGTATTAGCTTTTGGATCTTGATTATTAGTGCTTTGTTTTCGTTAATTGCTGTATTACTAATTAATAGTTCTATAAGATTGGCAGTTTATTCCAAACGGTTTATTATAAAAACCATGCAAATGGTTGGTGCTACAAAACAATTTATTAGACGTCCATTTATATGGAAAAGTGTACGTTTAGGAATAATAGGCTCCATATTGGCATTATTAGGGATGGCAATTGTGTTCTATTACATCAATAAAACCTTTCCGGAATTAGAGCTCTTAAGCAATCCTGTTTTAATCATGTCCTTATTTGTTGGTGTATTTGCTTTAGGAATTATTATCACTTGGATAAGCACGTATTTTGCGACACAACGTTTTTTAAATTTAAAAACTGATCAGTTGTATTATTAGAATTTTAGAAAAAATATAGTTTATCTTTGAAAACTTAAAATAATTATGGGAGAACAAAAACGAAAACAAGATTCAAAATCCAATTTTATCTTTGGAAAGAAAAATTATAAATGGATGTTTATTGGCTTAGGGTTTATTGCTTTAGGATTTATCTTAATGTCAGGAGGCGGAAGTAATGACCCAAATGTTTTTAATCCTGAAATCTTCAATTTTAGACGTATACGTTTAGCTCCTGTTTTAGTTCTTATAGGTTTTGGCATTCAGATTTATGCTATTTTATTGAATCCCGATAAGAAATAGAAGCTCTATAGCGTATTGATTTTTTTTGAAAATTCTATTGAAATATTTGTCAAATACCCATGTGTATATTTTATTGCATCTTCAAGATCGGTTGCCCGATCCATAATAGATGCAGAATAAGTAATTCCAAAATCATCTAACGATTCTTTTTGAAGAGCGATACTTCCACAAAATACAGCTACAGGAATATTTTGTTTTTTTGCTGAAGCAACAACTCCTTTAATTGTTTTACCAGAAAGCGTTTGAGAGTCTAACTTTCCTTCGCCTGTAATAATCCAATCGGCATCTTTAATCTTATTATCAAATTCAATTAATTCTTTCACCAAGTCAATTCCAGAAAGTAAGTTGGCGTTTAAAAAAACTAGAGATCCAGCTCCTATTCCTCCTGCAGCTCCCGATCCTTTTATGTTTTGTACATCAATATTAAGCTGATTTAGAAATAGATTTGCAATATGTTTTAAGCCTAAATTTAAAAGAATTACTTCACTTTGTGAAGCCCCTTTTTGTGGTGCATATATAAATGCTGCCCCATTTGGTCCAAATAAAGGATTGGTAACATCGCAAGCAACTTTAAATGTAATTTCATTTAGTTTAGGATTTACTTGAGAAGTATTGAAACTAACAATTTTCGATAAATTTTTTCCTATAGGACTAACTTCAGTTTCATTAGCATCAATAAATTTATATCCTAAAGCTGCTGCCATACCAATTCCACAATCGTTTGTTGCGCTTCCTCCAATTCCAAGTATAATCGTTTTCGCTCCTTTTTTAATAGCATCCAAAATAATTTCTCCTGTTCCATATGAAGTGGTTTCCAAACAATTTTGTTCTTCTGGATTTAAGAGACTCATTCCTGAAGCTTCAGCCATTTCAATAAACGCTGTACTTATAGATTTAATGAACAGATAAGAGGCTTCTATTGGTCTAAATAACGGATCACTAGCGTTTACTTTAATACGCTCTCCTTCTAGATGAAACTCTAATATTTCTATAGTGCCATCACCTCCATCTGCTAAAGGAAGATTTATTATTTCAGCATGAGGACAAATCTTTTTTATACCTTCTCCTACAACATTACAAAATTCAATTCCTGTTAAAACGCCTTTAAATTTATCTGGAGAAAGAACAAATTTCATGTTTAAAATCAGTATTTTTAGTCATTAACAAATATAGTTTAATGACAATACTAATCGCATTAATAATTGTAGTAATTTTGATGGTAGTAGTTGCATCAAAATTCAAATTTCATCCTTTTCTATCTTTATTACTTGCAGCAATTGTTATGGGTTTTATTGGTGGTTTGACTGAGTCAGAAGTTACGGCGACACTAATGAACGGTTTTGGAAAAACACTAGGCAGTATTGGAATAATTATTGCTTTTGGAACTATTATTGGTGCATATCTCGAGAAAAGTGGAGGCGCTAAAACACTCGCTAATTGGGCTTTAAAAACTATCGGTAAAAAAAGATCTGTTCTAGCCATGAACATTACTGGTTTTATCGTTTCAATTCCTGTGTATTGTGATTCAGGATTTATCATTTTATCCTCTTTAAATAAAGCCATTAGTAAATCTTCAAAAATTCCATTGGCCGTTCTAGGTGTATCTCTTGCTGCTGGATTATATGCTACTCATGTGTTTGTCCCTCCTACTCCAGGACCACTTGCCGCAGCAGCTGCATTAGATGCCGATTTAGGATTAGTTATTTTATTAGGTTTAGCTATTGCCATTCCAGTTGCTTTGACTGGTTATTTTTGGGCGAAGTATTTAGAACTAAAAATTAAAATAGTTGATGTTCAGACAACTATTGAAGGTAATAA
The DNA here is from genome assembly GCA_965250265.1 of Flavobacteriaceae bacterium. Lineage (GTDB taxonomy): Bacteria > Bacteroidota > Bacteroidia > Flavobacteriales > Flavobacteriaceae > PRS1. The sequence continues at coordinate 497,422 of CBDFNO010000015.1, forward strand.
AGCTGAAAAGTTGCCAAAAACAAGCACTTCGTTTATTCCAATACTTGTTCCAATTATATTAATTGCATTGAAATCGATTGCTAGTTATCCAACACATCCTTTTGGTGTAGGCATAGTTTCAGGAAGTGTTAATTTTATTGGCAATCCAATAATAGCACTTTTGATAGGTGTTTTTCTTGCTTTTAAACTAAAATCCAAACATAGAACAGAGACTCATTTTAATTGGGTAACAAGCGGACTCAAAGAGGCTGGTATTATCATTTTAATAACAGGTGCCGGAGGTGGTTTTGGTGCAATTCTACAAGCCACTGGAATTGGTGATGTTATAGGTGAAAGTTTTTCTAATATACAATTAGGATTACTACTACCATTTATTATTGCTGCGGTTTTAAAATCAGCTCAAGGATCTTCAACAGTTTCAATTATCACAACCGCTGCAATAATGGCACCAATTTTAGAATCATTTGGTTTGGATACTTCATTAGGAAGAGCTTTAACGGTTCTATCAATTGGCGCAGGAGCAATGACAGTATCACACATAAATGATAGTTTTTTCTGGGTTGTAGCTCAATTTTCCGGGATGGACACTCCAACAGCTTTAAAAAGTCAGACTATATCTACCTTATTGCAAGGATTAACCGGAATAGTTTTAATTTTAATAATTGGATGGCTATTTTTATAACAAGTCAGATTTTTTATTAGTATCCTAACGCTATTTTGATATTTTTGCTACATGGATATTATCGATTCTATTATTTTAGGAATAGTTCAAGGACTTACCGAATTCCTTCCAGTATCTTCAAGTGGTCATTTAGAAATTGGCAAAGCCATTCTTGGCGACAAATCTGTGCCTGAAGAAAGCTTATTATTTACAGTTGTACTCCATTTTGCAACTGCTTTAAGTACCATCGTTGTGTTTAGAAAAGATATAATAGACATCATAAAAGGATTCTTATCATTTAAATGGAATGACGACACCAAATTCATTTCTAAAATTATAGTTTCTATGCTTCCTGCAATTGTTGTTGGCTTATTCTTTGAAGAACAATTAGAACAACTCTTTGGTGGAAATATACTCTTAGTTGGTAGTATGTTAATTGTAACCGCTATTCTTCTATTTCTTGCTGATAAAGCTAAAAACACAGAAAGAAAGGTGTCTTTTAAAAATGCCTTTGTTATTGGAATTTCTCAAGCTATAGCGATGATTCCCGGAATCTCACGCTCTGGTGCAACTATTTCAACTTCTGTTTTACTTGGAAACGACAAAACTAAAGCTGCTCGTTTTTCCTTTTTAATGGTTGTGCCTTTAATTTTCGGGAAAATTGCTAAAGATGTTTTTAGTGGTGAACTTTCTTTTGAAAGTCAGAATATTACCGCTTTATCTATTGGTTTTATAGCAGCTTTTATAGCTGGATTGTTTGCTTGTACCTGGATGATTACTTTGGTAAAGAAAAGTAAACTCTCTTACTTTGCTATTTACTGTGTGATTGTTGGTGCTATAGCAATTATTTTTTCATTATTAAATTAAAATGAAAACTAAAGACGATTTTCTTTCCGGACAAGTTTTACTTATAAATAAACCTCTTAACTGGACCTCATTTCAGGTGGTAAATAAACTGCGTTGGGAAATTAGAAAAGCTTTTAATATTAAAAAAATAAAAGTAGGTCACGCAGGAACGCTTGACCCTTTAGCAACAGGATTATTAGTAATCTGTACTGGTAAAATGACTAAGCAAATCAATACCTTTCAAGGACAAATAAAAGAATATACTGGAACCATAGTTTTAGGAAGTACAACACCTTCCTACGATTTAGAAACAGAAATTGATAATACTTTTTCAACCGAGCATATAACAAAAGATTTAATACATGAAACTACCAAGCAGTTTATGGGAGAAATTGCACAATTTCCACCAGTGTTCTCCGCTATAAAAAAAGATGGAAAACGATTGTATGAATTTGCAAGAGCTGGAGAAGAAGTAGAAATTAATTCAAGAAATATAACTATTAATACATTTGAAGTTACAAAAATTGCTCTTCCAGAAGTAGAATTTAGAGTAGTTTGTAGTAAAGGCACTTATATTCGTTCTTTAGCGCACGACTTCGGGAAAGCACTTCATTCTGGTGGACATTTATCAGCTTTACGGCGTACAAAAATTGGTGAATTTGATGTAAACAATGCTCTTTCAATTGAAAAATTTATAGAGAATCTTCCTTCGGAATAATTGTTGATGTATTGTTTGCTTCAAAAACAATAACCAATCATGAAGCAAGTTATATTCTTCATTTTAGCATTATTTTCATTAACTGTCTCTTCCCAAAATGAAGATAAAATAAAAACAAATGGTCTGTTTTATAAAATTTCTTTAGCCGCTACATTGACTATAAACGAAGAATATACTCTAACACAAGACGATGATACTGGTCCATTTTTAATTCCAAACGCCATTTTTGTCAATAACACCTTGGGTTATCAATTTGATGAGCGTTCTAGTATTGGACTAAATTTAGAATATAACAGTTACTTCAAGCAAGATTTTAACTTTTTCCCAGCTTATCTTGGTTTTAGTTATACTATTTTTGATTTTGATGATGTCATTTTTATAAGAGGAGGTTATGGAAGACTACTAAACATCAATAAATCTTTTGAAAAAGGGACAATGTATAAACTCGGATTAGGGCTCCGCACATTTGATGCTGATTTTAAAAACTCTTGGCTAATTGGTCTTGATTTTAGTCGAAAGCGCTTTGGATTTAGACAAACTGAAAAACTATCTAGTGTTTCAGTTTTTTTTGAATTTATGCTCTTTTAAACTTTTTTCTATATATTCACGTATATATAACCCAAATTTTAACTTGTTTTTGTGATAACAACAAACACATATAAGGCTTTAATTATCACCACATTTCTATCTATAGTAGTGGTGCTTTTAGTGTTCACCATACATATCAAAAAGAAATCGGAATTAGTTGCCGAAACCTATTTCGAAATGGAAGCTGAAGAACTTATTGAAGAAGAATTAGAAGCGTTGGAAGAGCTTCTTAAAAGTTTCGATAACATTACAACCAATAAAGCATTTAATGAAACAGCAGAACAGGAAGAACTTGAAGATGCCGAATTTGAAAAACGCCTGGAAGAGATTAGAAACCGAAAGGATGCTGAAGAGTATAAACAAGAAAAAAATGAATCAGAATCTACTCCTGAAGAAAAACCTGCTTTTAACGATATTAACGATCTTATTAATAAGCAAAAGAATAAAGATAACTCAAATAAAAATAGTTCCTTATCTTATTCTCTGGTGGGTAGAACACATGATTTTTTACCAACTCCAATATACCTCTGCGAATATGGCGGTAAAATTGTAATTAATATTACTGTAAATCATGAAGGCAAAGTTATAGATGCTTACGTTAATAGTTCTTCGGCATCAAGTAATGGCTGTTTAATAGATAGCGCTTTAGAATATGCTAAAGCTTCGCAATTTAATCCTGATATAACAAAAGCCTCACAATTAGGAACTATTACATTTATTTTTAAAGGGAAAAGCTAAAATAAATCATTATGAACAAACACAGATGCGTTTGGAGTGTTGGTGATCCTTTATACGAAGCCTATCATGATGAAGAATGGGGCGTCCCGGTTTATGATGACGATACCCTTTTTGAATTTTTAATTCTGGAAACCTTTCAAGCCGGTTTAAGTTGGATTACTGTGTTACGTAAGCGTGAAAATTTTAGAAAGGCTTTTGATAATTTTGATTACAAAACCATTGCTAAATACGATCAAGCCAAAATTGACGAATTGCTTCAAGATGCCGACATTATCCGTAATAAATTAAAAGTAAATGCCACTATAACCAATGCCCAAACCTTTATGAAAGTGCAGGAAGAATTTGGAAGTTTTAGTAAATATATTTGGGGGTTTGTAGATGGGAAACCCATTAAAAATACTTTTAACGATCCTAGCCAACTACCTGCTAATACAGAATTAAGTGATACCATTAGTAAAGACTTAAAAAAGAGAGGTTTTAAATTTGTAGGCTCAACTGTAATCTACGCGAATATGCAAGCCACAGGAATGGTAAACGACCACGAAGTGAATTGTTTTAGGTATAATGAAGTTTAAGAGGTTCGTTTAACGTTTCAAAAAACAGCGTTATGCAATGCTATTTATTTTTGTGTTGTATGATTTTATCATATTAATTATTCCAGATCACAAAGATTCTTTACTTCTTTTTCTAATATTTCACCATCAAAGCTATTTGCAATAGCCCAATTTTCACAGGCTAAATCCTGTTTTTTTAGTTTATAGTAACTGTGACCCAATAAATAATAATATTTAGCTTCCATATGATTCCTTCTACTTGCATGTATAAGTTTAAACATTGCTTTTTCATATTTCTCTTCTTTGAAATCATCATAAGCACTATTAAAAAAAGCTTCACCGAGAATTTTGTCGCTTAATTCTTTTTTATTTTGATTACCAAATCGTATAGGTAAAACCCAATAGGAAGCAACATTTTTACCGTTCTTTTTTGCAGCTTTCCATTTGGGCATATTATAGAGATGCTTAATAATTGTTGAGTCCATTTGTTCAGTTCCATATACAATTATATCAACATCAGTTACATTCCCTTCTTCATTAATTTGAAATGTTGTATAAGTTTTCCCATAATAATATTTAAATCCATCAATTAATTGATAATTAACTTTACTAAGATATTCATATAAGTTCTTTTCACCTCCAACATATTCCGCATGGTTGTAATTTTCGCTAAGGCTTTTTTTATTTATACTATCTAATTCATTTTCGATACTTCCATCCTGATTATACCAAATCCATTTCCCTGTTACTTCACCCATGTTATAATTTGCTGATTTTGATAAATTTCCTGTTATATAATAAAATTTTTCATTCCCATTTAATTTACCATTTTTAAATACAACAGTCCGTGATAATTTACCATTGAGGTAATAGTATTTAAATGTGTCTGTTTTTTGAGTAAGTTTTTTGTCGAGAAAACTACCAGTCATTCGTATTGAATCATTTAAATAGTAATCTTGTACAACCCAAATATCATCTTGATTTTGAACAGTGCGTTTAAATTTTGCGGATAGCTTTGAACTCTTTTTGCCGTCACCTTTTATATAGTATGTTTTAAGTTTTTGAGAATGAATGTTTAATGTTGTTACGGTAAATATTGACAGTAAGATAATTTTCTTAATTGATGTGTTTTTGTTGTTAATCATATTTTTATCATTTATAATTTCACACAATGTTACGATATGGAATATTTAAATGTTCTATATCGGTAGTTAAACGAAATTAGTTGTTTTTTATCACAAAGTCAATCCCTTAAATATTTTAAAAAAACTTCTCTTGGTATATCTTCTCCTCCAAGACATTCCAAATTTCATGATATAAATTTTGCAATAGATACTAATTAATTTTCATTAATATTTCTTGAAACCTAGGATAGTTACGAATGGCATCTAAATCTGAATCGTTATTAATCCACTCTATAGAGGCGTAACCAGCATCAATTGTTCGTTCAAAATAATCAAGAGCCTTATTATGTTTCCCCAACTTTGAATATATACATGCTGCATTATACAATACTGCTATTTCATTTGGTTTAAGTGATACAGCCAATTCTATCCATTCGGCTGCCTCCTCAAATTTATTTGCTTTAATAAGTGTCCCAGCGCCAAGGTAAAGTGCACGACTGTCGTCAGGATATAAATCAATATGATCACGAAGAATCTTAAGCGTTTGTTGGTTGGCTTCTTGCATTTCGGTTTCCATATTTAAATCAAAATAAGTACCAACAAGAAAAATATTAGCTTCATAATCTTCCGGGCGAATTTGTGTTGCTTTTTCAAAAAGCTTAGCCGCTTGCTCATATTTTCCTTGCATTATCGAAATTCGACCATACTCATAATAAGCATCAAACAATTTAGGACTCAATTTAATAGCTAAATCAAACTCGTTTTCAGCATCATCGTATTGCTTGTTTTGCGCTAGAGCAATACCTCTTGAAGAATGTGCTTCTGCTAGATTAGGATCCAATTCAAGCGCATGTTTGCTTGCAGCAATAGATTGTGTTAAGTTTTCTGGATTACTATCAAAAAACATATATAACCAAGAATAACTATCGGCTAAACCCGAATAAGCCAAGGCATAGTTATTATCTTTTTCAATTGCCTTTTTAAACATTGGTATTGACAGTAATAGTTTGTCTTGATGTGCCTTATGAAAATAGTCTCGCCCTCGAAGATAGAAGTCGTAAGCTTGAGCGTTTTTCGTTTTTCCAACAGCCAATTCTTCTTCGTTTCCAAGATTAATTTCTAATGCCTGAACTATATTTTCTGAAATTTCTTTCTGAATAGAAAATATATCCTTTAACTCTCTATCGTATTGTCCTGACCATAAGTTAAAACCATCAGCTACATTAATTAAGTTAACTGTAATACGCAAGTTCTTTCCGGATTTCATTACACTACCTTCAACAATGGTTTGAGCGTTAAGCTTTAAACCAATATCTCTTATGTCGAGGTTTTTGCCTTTAAAAGCGAAACTTGACGTTCTTGCTGCAACACGAACTCCCGATAATTGTGTTAAATCATTAATGATATCTTCTGAAATTCCATCACAAAAATAATCTTGTTCCTTATCGGAACTAATATTAAAAAAAGGCAAAACTGCAATTGATTTTTCGGCAGAAGCTGTTAAATTTATTTTGGTGGTTTTTTCTTCTATATTACTTTCTATATTTTGTATGCGAGATATTTGCCAGTATAAGAAAAGTAATACAGCCATTGATATTGACATAATTATAGCTTTAGCCAATCGATTAATGGCTCGCGATGAAGTTGGTTCTTCCGCTGCCGCAGTTTTCTTAATTCCTTCATTAGTGATTTCATACTTCCAGGAAAAAATCAACCAAACAGGAAATCCAAAAACTAAAGTAAACAATACCACTTTTAGAGTATAAGTTGGCGCCTCTATTGTAGGCAGAATAATTGCCATTACTTGTATAATAACCCAAGCGGCTACCAAATAACCCAATGCTGACTTAATAACATTACGCCGTTTAAGTTCAGTAAATAATTTTTTTAGAGACATATATTTTTTAAAAGTAGTTATTTTATTTCCTTATAACAACCTTGATGATTTTTTGTATTAAATCAGTTATATATGAATCCTTTAATGCTTTAAAAAGTCATTACCGGACATATACGTGCCACAGGAATTGTTAACGACCATGAATTGAATTGTTTTAGATATAATGAATTTTAGATGATTCGTTTAACACCTCCATGATCGTCATGATTTTGTTGAATCCGGATTACTCCTTTTTAAATTCTAAATAACCACCTGTAAAATAGGAAATATCAGTGTCGCAGCAGGTCATAAAACCAGAACCTTTTAAGATAAGAGTTTTTGAATTTAATTTAATAATTTCATATGAGTCATAATAATCATCACCAATAAATCCTAATCTATTTTCTTCAGTTACCTCCCAAGATTCTGTCGTAAAGAAACTACCCCTTTTAAATTCGTCAGGACATTTAGGGTTATTAATTTTGCCGGTATAGACTATTTTGTCAGAATTATCGTCTAATAAAATTAATGTGCTTTGTTTTTTGCAACCATACCATTGTGAAAACAAATCTATAGACTTTTTACCATCCTTATTAATATCTCTTGGAATATCATCATACCAACCTACAAGCGTCCAATTACCCAATAGCATATCTTCTAACTTCTGCTTCTTGAATGATAATAAAGCAATTGAGAATAGTAAACAATACATCATTGTCTTCGTCATGTTGATTTTTTTGAATTAAACGTACTTGAATTGACGATATTACATCAACGATTATGCCTAAAACAAAAATCACTGGATTTACCAGTGACTTTTGAAAATTGTTTAATCAATATTGTTATCTGCATTTCAATATTAATCCATCAATATCAGTTTATGAATTTCAGGAGTTCGTCCAGGAATCTCTAAGCTTATAAAATATATATTACCTCCGGATAAATCGCTCACATCTAATTCAATAAATCGTTTATCTGAAACATTAAATGTTTTAAGTTTTTTCCCTACCACATCGTAAACTGTTATCCTTAATTCTAAAACATTTTGTTCCAGTTTAAGATTAACTTTATTTTTCGCTGGGTTTGGATATAATTTAAATCGTTTGATTGGCTGACCAATTAATTGCTCATTAGTTGCAGGAGCAGGACTCGAATCTGTACACGAATCAACATCGCTCATATTAACACTTAATGAAACACTACCATTACTTCCGCTATAAGCATCATCCAGTGTAAGCGTTACAGATTGAACTTCGCCAGAGATATCGATATTTGCCGTACCCGTTCCTGTAAAAGTTCCATATGTTTGATTACTACCTGAACCATCAACATAAGTTACAACAACGCGCTCAATATATCTTGTACTTGGTTTTCCATTGGTTTTTTGTCCAATATTGGAAATGCTAAAGGAAACATCGGTATGCCCATTTATGGACAAAATTGTTGATGAACTTGAGCCTGTTCCTGAATGTGTAAGAGGATTCACAGGGAACTGACTTGTCACATTGCTTTGACAGGAATCGACCTCACAATCATCTGGAGTTCCATCACCGTCACTATCAACTGTATCATCACCACCTGGACAAATATCATCAATGTCACAAACACCGTCGCCGTCACTATCATCGCTAATATCTAACGGACATGGGTCACAACCATCGGGTGTGCCATCACCGTCGGAATCTAGATTATCATCAAAACCAGGACAGACATCATCAATATTACAAACCCCATCGTTATCATCATCCGGACAACCCGGATCTGACCAATCAGCACAATAGGAGACATTACTTAAACTTATGTTCATTGTAGTATTACTATTGCCATCATAATTATCTTCTAGGCTTACCATTATGCTTTCAACAAAGCCATTAATGCTAATGTTAGCCGTAGATGAGCCAGCTCCGCTAAAGCTTCCGTAAGTCTGCGAGTTGCTGTCTCCTTCAATATAATAAGTAACCGTAACAAGTTCTATAAATCTATTAGCTGGTTTGCCATTTGTCCTTTGATTAATTTCTGAAATATTAAACGAAGGATCCTTACTTCCGTTAGGTAAAGAAATAGATATTGAGGACGAGCCTCCACCGGAATGACTTAAAGTATTTGAAGAGAAATTAGCACTAGCAACGTTACAATCACAAAAATCGGGAGTGCCATCTTCATCGGTGTCTATGTTATCATCTCCTCCTGGACACACGTCATTGCCGTCGCAAACACCATCGCCATCGCTATCGCCAGTTATAGTTCCAGAACAGTTACAGTTTGCATCATAAATATCATTGTCTGTACAGGCATCACCATCGTTACATGATCCTCCTGGATAAATTTGAGCATCAGTATCATCACAATCGGAATTATCTAATGTATATCCTGAAGGTTCAAAGCAAGCTTCAATAGTATTGAAAGGGTCTCCAAAGCCATCTCCGTCCGTATCAGCATAATAGGTAGTAGTCGGAATTCCTTCATCAGTAATGGTTACTAAATCGTTGGCTGTGTTACTACCATCATTTACTGTTACAATATAAGTACCCACAGATAAGTTTGATATTGATGCACCTGTGTCACCGTTACTCCAAGAGTAACTATAGCTTCCGCTTCCTCCTGTTGCCGAAGCTGTCGCCGAACCATCATTACTACCAGCACAAGATTCATTAGTACTCGCAGTTATAGAAACACTTAAAGAGCCGCATGCACTCAAGCAAGACGCATTATCTACTCTACTACGAATTAAATCTCCTGGTTTGTACCAAACCCTAAACTCAAATCGATGCCAACACTATTTAAATGGCAGTAACTCATAATTGTCCCTCCTGCTGCTGGGACAACATTCCCAATATTATCGAAACAAGGAGAAAAAGATTGGGCATCAGCTAAATTATCCACAATACCATCGTTATTATCATCTCGACCGTTCGTTATATAATATATATTACCACAGTCATCGATAACCGTATTATTTCCATTCCAACTACAGCTATGGGTATGTCGCGAACCAAGATTATGTCCTATTTCGTGAGCCAATACCATAACGGTCCAACTGTAGGTTGGTACATTATTATATGAGGAATTGATGCCACTTACTCCAACACCATAAGTACTGTTACAAATTACATCTACATAGGCTATTCCTCCGGAAAACTCGGTAGACCTGCCTATTAAATGTGCCAGATCCCCATTATAATTTCCATTTAAGCCAGTGCGAAATTGGTTTAAAGCATCTGAAGTATTGGTGCCAGGATACGGATCGACCACATCCCAAACAACCAATTCGTTAATTACCATATTTATGGATTCGTTAGCGTAAAGCAAAATTACCTGGCTAAATGCTCCGGTAACATAATTTGTTACGTTGGTAACCGACTCATCATAATATTGGTACATACTATAGTCAGTCTCCAAATACATTTTTACACAATTATCTGAAGCTACACTAGCACTTGAAGTAGTTTTATTATTAACGCTCATATTATTACCTTCCGGTTCCATAACCGAGCAATCTAACTCAAACTGTTTTTTTAAATCTTTATTTTCATAAAGAATATGTTGTCCATTAGTACTGTTTTCCAGTTTACCAAGGTCATAGAATTTACCATTGTAATTTATAATACCAGCAATTTGATCTTTATAAAAGCTGATAGAAACTAAGGAGTTTGGATTATCTTTTACTGCGCCCCAATAATGAACCCCTTTAACATAAGGAAGAAGGATTGCTACGATTGGATGCTGCATATACATTAAATTCATCACTAAATACTTTGGCCTTTAGGAGATGAAGCTTGATTGAAGCGTTGTCGTTAAGTGGAATTGCCATGACCATCTTATCTGATTTTTTATTCATCACTTCCGATATGCTTTCAAAGTTAGGCGTCAAGAATATAGCCTTGTCAACATCAACACCTTTATTAATCGTTGCTCGTTGATTTAAAGCGATATTCGCTTTTGACATAGGTCGAATGACTTCCGCACTTTTAAAAAACGCTTGGTTAGCTATTACTTCTTTCTGAAGAGGAGATTGATCTTGAGCCTGTAATACAAAAGAAGAAACAAGCAATATCATGAATAAAATAAAAATATTGGTTTTTGAGCCAGAGGTGAGTTGGTTTTTCATAATAGATTGGTTTTAGGGGTTTTATCTAATTTAGACGACTTGAAAATATATTTTCTTAACTCAATCACCAAATTCTATCGATGATCATCCAAAAAACACTTATTACTTGCCGGTTTAAACGGAATATGCCTACCTCTTAACCTACAAAAAGTATGAATTTCGTCTATTCTCTTTCAGGTTTTTGACCTTTCAATTATTTAAATATTTTAAAAAAGTGTCCCTTGGTATATCTTCTGCTCCAAGACTCTTCATATGCTTCGTATAAACCTGGCAATCTATGAGTTTATAATTGGTGTTTTGAACAAACGAAATAAATCCAGCTTTACTGGTATTATTTTTTTTAGCAAACATACTTTCTCCACAAAACACATGTCCTAAATCTATACCATAAAATCCGGCAACCAATTCGTCGTCTTCCCAAACCTCAACGGACTTCGCATAACCTATTTTGTGTAATTTGGTATAGGCTTTAATCATGTTATTGGTAATCCATGTACTTCCTTGTCCATCACGTTTTATTTTAGCACAGCCATTAATAACGCTATCAAAATCTTTGTTTATGGTAACCACAAAAGATGAATTTCGCAACACTTGTTTCATGCTTTTTGAAATTTTTAAACTTTCAGGAAACAACACAAAACGAGGATCTGGCGACCACCATAAAATAGGTTCTTCTTTTTCAAACCAAGGAAAAATTCCTGTTCTATAAGCAAGCAATAGTCTTTCAACAGATAAATCACCTCCAATAGCCAATAAGCCATCTTCACTGGCTTTGCTTACATTAGGGAATTCTATGTTTTCGTTTAAAAAGTGCATTTTATAAAACAAAAACCTCAATAAAATTATTGAGGCCTTCAATTATTATAGATTCCCACTTCCATGGGAATAACAGTTTCAATTGTAACCTCAATGCAAGATCGAGGAATTATTTTTTAATTAAAACGGTAAATCGTCGTGATCTTCTTCGTTCAAATCGGTTGCCGGTTCAAAAGCTTCAGCTGGTGGTACAGGAGGCATATCTCCGTTTGGTGCATCCTGCTGTAAATTCTCAATACGCCAACCTTGAATTGAATTAAAATATTTGGTTTCTCCTTGTGGATTAACCCATTCTCTACCTCTAAGATTAATACTAATTTTAACCATTTGTCCCACTTCGTAATTGTTTAACAAATCTGTTTTATCTTGTACAAACTCTACCATAATATGTTGCGGATATTGCTCTTCGGTTGTAATTACTAACTCTCTTTTTCTAAACCCATTAGCTCCAAACGTTTGCGTTTCTCCTATCAATTTTACTTTTCCTTGTATTTCCATTTTATTGTTTATTTACTCTTTTAATATACTGTTTATTTCTTTAACTCAATAATAATTTCCATGCACTTTCTACATCTCCATAGCTTAGAAAATTTCGTGCTTTTTTATGTTTTTCTCTATTAGATGCATCCTTCATTTTAGGATATCGCTCTTCTAAATCATTAATAAATAATAGCACGTCTTCATCTGAAGGTAAGGATTCGACATTGCCCAACATTCCAAGGTCGTTTCCAGTTAAAACCATACTATTTTTAATATGATCCGGAAAACTATCTACTCCAATTCCCAAGGTTGATAGTGGTTTAGGAATTTCAAAAAAACCCTTTTTTGCTCTACTATAATAACTGCCTCCAGCTCTTGCTACCAAATCTAATTTTTCTTGATTAATTGTTTCATCTTTATTTAAAACTTCATTCGCAATATGAAGTTTAACAACTTCACAAATAATTAAGTTTCCCGCTCCACCTTCAGTTCCTAATTTTATAATATCGTTTACCTTACATTCAAACTGTACTGGAGATTCGGCAACACGAAACGGTTTTACAATATCCGATTTTAACATGTTTAATCCCGCTTTCTCAAATTCATTAACCCCTTCTTGATATTCCGTACTACTTAAGGATGCTTGTTGAACAAGATCATAGTTTACCACATTAATGACAACTTCTTTAACGTTTTCTACATTTGCCAAAGTGTGTTTTGTTGTGTTATTTCTAACTCGACGAGCTGGCGAAAAGATCATAATTGGTGGATTTGCACTAAACACATTAAAGAAACTAAAAGGAGATAAATTAGGATTTCCTTTTGCATCAATTGTACTTGCAAATGCTATTGGTCTTGGAGCCACAGCACTTAACAAATATCCATGTAATTTACCTACCGAAAGGTTATTAGGTTCAAAAGATGTCATTGCAAATAAATTTGAGCAAAGTTAACAATCTATGTTCTAATTAAAAACCAATTTACTAACATCTGAAACAATAATATTAACATAATTACATTATATTTAAAATCGAAATTTTAATCCATGACATTTCCACAAAATACTAACTTTTTACGTTGGATAATTATAGTAGCTTCTTTTATTATTATTTCGTTAATTCTATGGAATACCTATGCTTTCTTTCAGAATTTTAAAGCTGAAGAACGCGCTAAAATGAAGGTTTTCTCATTAGCACAAAGAGAACTCGGAAAGATTGTTGATTTAGATGGGAATATAAGTGACTTTCCCCTTGAAGTTGTACAAAGCAATTATACAACACCAATGATAGTAGTAGATCCTAATGGTAAAATACAGACTTTTAATAATTTAGATGAAAGCAAAGCTAACGACTCTATTTACCTTTATAAGTTAGTTGAAAGGTTTAAGAATGAAAACACACCAATTGAAACTATATTTAAAGGTGAAGTCCTATATACAATATATTATGGAAACTCACCTCTACTTAACAAACTAAAATATTATCCATTAGCCTTATTACTCATCATCCTACTTTTTGGAGCTGTTGTTTACTTTTTTTATAGAAGTTCAAAAGTTGCGACACAAAACAAATTATGGTCTGGAATGGCAAAAGAAACAGCTCATCAAATTGGAACTCCTTTATCGTCGCTAATTGGTTGGACAGAGATATTAAAAAGTGAGCATGTTGATCCTGACCATATTAAAGAAATTGAAAAAGATATTGAAAGATTGCAGACTATTACTGATCGTTTTAGTAAAATTGGTTCAATGCCGGTTCTTGAGAACATTGATATTGTTAAAACTACTGAAACGGCTTACGACTATATTAAAGCACGATCGTCAAAACATATAGATTTTGAATTTGATGCGCCTGACATAGCAATTAATGTGAATTTAAATGTTCAGCTTTATAGCTGGACCATAGAGAATTTAGTTAAAAATGCTATTGATGCTATGAAAGGTAAAGGGCAGCTTAAAATTGAAATTTTACCAAAAGGCAACTTAGTAAATGTTAGAGTCTCAGATACTGGAAAAGGTATTTCAAAAAAACAATTCAGTAAAATATTTGAAACAGGGTATACCAGTAAAAAACGTGGTTGGGGATTAGGATTATCTCTTGCCAAACGTATTATTGAAGACTATCATAAAGGAAAAATAAAAGTTCTTTCTTCTGAAATTGATAAGGGAACAACCATTCAAATTTCTCTTAAACTACTATAGCTTCGACTACGCTCAGTAACCAATATTAAAAGTTTTCTTGAATAGCCTTTGCCGTTGCTTTAAACTCTTCAGGAGTTAAAGATGTTTTAGTTATAAATCTGGTATCCTCCATTGAGTGCAATGGAATTAAATGCACATGTACATGAGGTACTTCTAAACCAATAACAGAAACTCCTATGCGTTTACAAGAGATTGCTTTTTCTATAGCAATTGCTACTGTTCTTGAAAAACTCATCAACCCATTATAAGTAGATTCATCTAAATCAAATATTTTATCAACTTCCTTTTTGGAAATACATAGCGTATGCCCTTTAGTATTTGGGTTAACATCTAAAAAAGCTAAAAACTCATCGGTCTCAGCTACTTTGTAACAAGGAATTTCTCCATTTACTATTTTAGTAAAAATTGAAGCCATTAATAACTTATCTTGAAATTTCTATGATATCGAATTTTATAATCCCATTAGGAACTTGTATGTCTGCTACATCTCCAACCGATTTCCCTAGCAAACCCTTACCAATTGGTGAATTAACCGAAATTTTTCCTGAAGCTAAATCGGCTTCTCCATCTGCAACCAAAGTATAGGTCATTTCCATACCATTAGTTTGGTTTTTTATTTTAACAATAGATAATACTAGTACTTTGGAATTGTCTAATTGCGACTCATCAATTATTCGTGCTCCTGCTAAAGCATCTTCAAGCTTAGAAATCTTCATTTCCAACATGCCTTGCGCTTCTTTAGCAGCATCGTATTCTGCATTCTCACTCAAATCTCCTTTATCTCTTGCTTCTGCAATGGCACGAGAGGCACGTATACGTTCAACATCTTTCAATTGTTTCAATTCGGCTCTTAATTTTTTTAATCCTTCTTCTGTATAATAAGATACTTTACTCATAACTTCATCGTTTGCATCAAATAAAAAGATTCCGAAACACTTCGGAACAAAAAAATCCCGTTCGCACGAGATTGTACGGCAAATATACAAAATATTTAGCTCAATGTGCTTTTTGTTGTAAATTGTAATCGAAAATAACTTCTATGAAAAAGATTTTTTTATGTGTCCTTATTAGTGTTGTTCTAGTTGCTTGTAGTAATAGTAATAATAGCAATGACAACTGTAAATTTTTACTAAATATTGGTGTAAATGTGAATATTAACTTAAACCTCCCTCAATACAGCCAACTACAATTTATTAGTAATTCGGTTTATATCCCTAATGTTGGAAATAATGGTGTTATCGTAACTAATTCTGGGACTGGGTTTTTAGCTTGGGATGCAAGTGACCCAAATCATACTCCAAATTCCTGCTCAGCTCTTAGTGCAAATGGCTTTGAAGGTACTTGTGGATGCACTGATGCTAATACCTACAGTTTTATTACTGGACAGTCTTTAGGTACAGCTTTACCTTGTACCTTAAAAAGATATCGTGTAGAGCAAAGTGGGAATACGCTGTTTATTTCAAATTAAAATTTCAAAGTCATACCAACTAAAAAATTCGTCGTTGCTTGTGGATAAAATCCTGCGCCTTCAATAGTTGTGGTTTCTCCTGGAACTGACCATGTATCATCATACGTAAAATAATAACCATTTGATACATATTTTATACCAAAAATATTATTTACTAAACCAGAAAAAACAATTGATTTAAAAATTGAATAAGTTTTAATCTCGTAAGTGATATTAAAGTCGTTTACAAAATAACTTTCTAATTTTGATGCTTCAGAATCAGTGTTTCCCATAAATTGTTCGCCAACATATTTGCTTAAAAAAGAGATTTGCAGATTTTCAATTGGTTGAAACACCAAAGCACTAGAAGCAACTAATGCTGGTGAAAATGAAATATTTGTTTTACCAAGATTTACTAATTCTCCATCTTTTGAAATAACGGTTTCTTTGTTTTTATTAGCGCTAAAGGTTATATTTGGCTGTATTGTAAATTTATCAGAAATATTAATTACTGCTTCTAGCTCTAATCCTAACCTATAGCTTTCTCCATTATTATCTCTTATTGGTGTTCCAACATCGCTAATTCCTCCTGTTAACACCAATTGCTCATTGTAAAACATATAATACATATTCGCATTAAACGTAAATTTTGAGTCTTGGTGTCTCCAGCCTAATTCGAAATCGTTGAGTTGTTCTGGTTTAATATCTATATTGTTTTTAAAATCGCTTCTGCTCGGTTCTCTATTGGCTCTTGCATACGAAAAATAGATGTTGTTTTTAGTGTTTAAATTGTAAGTAATTCCTGCTTTTGGGTTGAAAAAACTGTGATTTCCATCAACTTTAAAAAGTACTCTATCAGAATTTGTTCCAGAAGTTTTATAATCTACGAAGCGCATTTGCAAATCACCATACAAACTTATTTTATTATTTAGTTTGTAGATTGCTTTAGTAAATATATTGAAGTCTGTTTTTTTACCGTTACCATCGTAATAACGATCTCTTATTTGACTATTACTTGCAAATTGTGCCCAAATTACTTCGCCAAAATGATCGCCATCATAAGTACTATATGAGCCTCCAAAAGTTAAATCTATTTTATTGTTTTTAAAATTTGCATTCGCATTTACAACATAAAAATCATTGTCTAACCAACGACGACGAATTAAATCGGTTGTGTTAATAGTTTCGCTTCCTATAGATATTTCAGTAAAATCATAATCTGCAAAATCTTCATCTTCTTTATACTGTTCAAAATAGCCACGACCATACGTATAGTTTAAGCTTAAATTTGTTGACCAATAGTTGTTATATCTTTCATTCCAATGCAATTGATAATGATCTTGTTTATAATTGTCTACTTCGTTATCATAAAATTGAATATTGCCTTGATCATCTGTATAAATACCTGAAGGATTAAAGGTTCTATAATTTTTTAAAGTTTCGGCATCAATACCATTCCATGCTTGATAAGTAATTTCATGGCCCCCGAATGTCAAGGCCTTAACTAATGTGTTATCATCTATATAAGATGCTTGTAAGAAATACGATTTTAAATCGGAAGTCGCTCTATCAATATAACCATCGGACTTTATTTGCGATAAACGACCTGCCAGCTCAAAATGGTTATTTAGTTTCCCTGTACTAAATTTTACATTGTGTTTCCTGGTATTATAGCTTGCAAACGAATTAGAAATTTCACCATTAGCATTTTCTGAAATAGCATCAGTTAAAATATTAATACTCGCTCCAAAAGCACCAGAACCATTAGTGGAAGTACCAACGCCTCGTTGTAATTGTAAACTTTCAACAGACGAAGAAAAATCTGGTAAATCTACCCAAAATGTTCCTAAAGATTCGGCATCGTTATAAGGTATTCCATTTATAGTAATATTTGTAGATTGCGCACTTACACCACGAACTCTAATTCCTGTGTAACCAACTCCTGCTCCAGCATCACTTGTTGTAACAACTGATGGTAAAAAGTTTAATAGAATTGGAATGTCTTGACCTAGATTTCGTTTTTCGAGTTCTTCTTTGGTGACATTAGAATGTGCAATTGGAGCATCTGCCTCCACACGAACTGCTTTAACTAAAACCTCTTCTAG
Organism: Flavobacteriaceae bacterium; assembly: GCA_965250265.1. Lineage (GTDB taxonomy): Bacteria > Bacteroidota > Bacteroidia > Flavobacteriales > Flavobacteriaceae > PRS1. Next base: position 515,683 of record CBDFNO010000015.1, read on the forward strand.
CTGTTCTACTTTGGTTGAATCTTGTTGTTTTTCTTGAGCAAAGGAAAAAGTACTTAATAAAAAGAAAAATAAAAGTTTTAAAATTGATTTCATCCGAATAAATTATATCGAATAAAAAGAGGTAATTATTCTTTGGTGTTAAAAAAGGACGAAGTCAAACTTCGTCTGCACTCGCTAAAAATGTCCACTGGACATTTTCTTAACGCTCGCTTCCTAAACAGCATTACCTGTTCTAGGTTCGATGGGTATGATCTCAGCCGTTAAGCACCCCTTTTTGAGAACAGTGCAAAGATAAAAACAATTGTTAATTGTCAATTGATAATTGATAATTAATTATTCTAAATCTGGTTTCTTCCGATTTGACTTTTTCTCTGATTGTTTGTGTTTATTGTCTAATCGCTTTTTAATAACAGTTTTAGGAATTTTTGTTGGCTTCCGTTTTTTAGGAATAAATAATCCGCTTTCAATTAAACTAATAAACCGTTCTATAACAAGTTCTTTATTTTTATGTTGACTGCGACTTTCATCACAATTTAAAATTAAAACATAATCCTTGGTGAGTTTTGTGTTTAGCTTTTTTAAGAGGAGTTCTTTTTCTTCTTCAGCTAAAGCTTCAGATTTTAAAACATTAAAAAAGAGGATTACTTTAGATGATACTTTATTAACGTGCTGCCCTCCAGCTCCACTACTTCTAACGGCTTTAAAAGTTAATTCAGATATTAATAACTTAATATTCAAAATCAAGTAATTTGATGTTGTGGTTTTAGTAAATCGTTTACCGTTTTTACTGGATTAAACGTTATTAATGGCACTTCTACAAAAATAGTATTCCAATGTGCCATACTGCCATTCCAAAGCCCTGGTAATTCAAGTGCTTTAATATCATTTCCCACTTTAGTTTTCATGGTAATAAAAACTGTTTTAGGGTCTACAAATTTTGTGAGATTGAATACTTCTCCTTTATAAGTCTTAACACCACAAACCAAATCTACAGGATTAAAATGAGTAGAATTTTTTAGAATTTCTTTTTGAAGTTTATTCTTTTTATCTATTTGTGCAGACTCAACAATTTGTAAAGAAGTGTTTCCGTTTTCTCCTTTTACCCAAAAAGGTCCTCCTCCAGGTTCGCCTTCATTTTTAACCATTCCACAAACTCGAATTGGACGATTCAACTTTTTAAATAAATAATCTATTCGAAAAGCTTTAGAATCCTTTTCAAAATCTGAACTGATTTGCACATTCATCTTATTAGATAAAAATTCTGCAATTTTGATGATGTAATCTTCATTAACATCTTTCTTTTCTAAATCCTTTTGATACATAAACGCCTGCTCTTGAACTTTAAGTAAAATTCCTGCAAGCATTTTTTTATATTGCCCTACTTCTTCTTCTAAATTGTTGACAACAACATTATCAATATTCTTAATAAAAATGATATCAGCTTCTAAATCATTTAAATTTTCCAGTAAAGCACCATGACCTGATGGTCTAAAAAGTAAACTTCGATCTTCTTCTCTAAATGGCTCATTTTTTGTTGTTAGCGCAATCGTATCAGTAGAATGTTTTTGATAAGAAAATGAAATGTCGAATTTGGTATTGGTTTTTTCTTCAACATCTTCTTCGATATATTTAAATTCTTCGTCAAACTTGTGCTTATACTTTTCAGAAATTGTAAAATGTAAATTCGCCTCATTATTAGATGAAGCATAGGAAGCTGCTTCAAATAAATGTTCTTCAAAAGCTGTAGACACATGTTCTTTATATCTATGAAAAGGCAATAAACCCTTTGGTGAAAAGCTATAATTCAATCGGTCTTCGTCTAGCATTGTTTTAATAAATTCAACACGCTGCTCTTCATAAGATAACTCGTTAAAATTAGAAATCGTTTTATGTATTTTATAAATTACTTCTTCAAAAAAAGGTAGCTTTTCTAAACCAATTAAAAACAGGGAAAGCTCTTTAGCTTTATGACGATTTATATATGAATTTATACTTTCATGTGATGGGTTATATTCTTCAATAAACTGAAATAAAAACTTAAACATTCGTGTTGCTGCTCCCGAAGCTGGTACAAATTTTAATATTGAAGTTGAATCTCTTTTATCATTAAAATAATTAATATAGTTTTCTTTCTCTTTATTATTAAGCAGCAATATTCCGTTCTCAACAGTAGCAGCTTCTTTTAAATTAATAAACGGGAATCCAGCTTTAAAAAGTTGAATTTGTGTTTCTACTTTTTTTAGTGTTAATCCTTTCTTCTCTATTTGTTGTATGTCTTTATCTGAAAAATTCAAGGCTTATTTTTAATTAATTCATCAATATGCTTTACTGCTTCTGCTAATCGTTCATTCTTAGTTCCTTTAAGCAAAACATATGGCCTGTTGTATTTAATCAATGTATCTTCAAAAGCTTTAAACATACGTTCTCTTTCATTTGGTTTATCGCGTAAATCATCTGCTTCCCAAGGTGTATCAATATAGGTTAAAAAATACAAATCGTAAATGTTTTCTACCGCATATTTATCTAATATGGGGTCGCATGTTCCAACATAATATGCTTCGGAATATACTTTGGTCTCCAATAAATCCGTATCACAAATTAAAATTGAATTTGTTTTTTGAGCCAATTCGTTCTCAAGCTTCATTTGTCCTTCTGCAATAGGCAATAAATCTTCTGGCTGACAGGTTTTACGTTCATTGTTCCATTTATCTTGAAGGTATCTACGAGCATATTCTCGTACCCAAACCGAGTTATAGTATCTCGCTAATTGACTCGCCAAAGTAGTTTTGCCTGTAGATTCTGGCCCAAATAAAACTACTTTTAAGCAGTTTGAAGGTTGTTGTTTAAGTTTTTCTTCCATTCTTTATATCCTAAATATGCTAATATTAAAAATATGGTAAATTGTATTCCTGAAAAGCCCAATCCTTTAATAAAATATAAAGGAATAGAAATAATATTTCCGGCTATCCAAAGCAACCAATGTTCTATTTTTTTATTAGCCATTAACCACATTGCTGCAAAAAAGATACCAGTTGTAAACGTATCAAAATAATCTGTTATTCTATCAAAACGATTAAAATACAGATATACAAAAACAACAAATACAGCAGTAAAAACAAATATTCCTAAAGCTTTTAATTTATCTTTTTTAGTTGAAGTTGTAATTTCTATGTGTTCTCCTTTAACAAGTCTAGTCCACATATACCAACCATAAATACTCATCAAGGTATAATATATATTTATTATTAAATCTCCATACAAAGTAAATTGATAGCATATATACACATAAATAGCAGTACTTATAATTCCTGTTGGATACACTAAAATATGTTCTTTTTTTGCATACCAAACACTAGCTATACCAAAAATTACAGCTAATACTTCTAAAGAAATATTTAATGTAGTCGCAGTTTTGTAAGGATTAATAAAAAATTCAAGAATGTTTTCCATTAGTTTAATTTATTAAAAAACGATTCGTCTTCTTCAAAAGCTGTTCCTATAACTACCATATTTGCACCAGAATTGTATGCTGCATCTAATTGTTCTTTTGTTTTAATTCCGCCTCCAACTATTAATGGAATTGTTAATTCATTTTTAACTTCTGAAATCATATCAATTGCAACTGGAATTTTTGCTCCACTTCCAGCTTCCAAATATATAAGTTTCATGCCAAGAAGTTCGCCAGCAAGAGCTGTATCTACAACATACTGAACATTATTTGGAGACAAAGGTTTTGTTTGAGTTACTTTTTGAACTGCTGTTTCTTTCCCGTTTTCAATCAAAATATATCCTGTTGGAATTACTTCTAAATTAGTATGTTTCAAAACTGAAACTGCTTCAATATGTTTCTCTATTAAATACTTTGGGTTTCTTCCTGATATTAATGACAAAAATAATAATGCATCTGCTTTATTTGTTATTTGGGTAACATCTCCTGGAAACAAAACAACTGGAAGGTTTGTAAATTTCTTTATTTCTGAAACTAAAATTTCAGTTGCTAAATCATCAACTGTACTGCCTCCAACAAAAATATGTGTTATAATAGAATTATTTACTTTCTGAATAAAATCAGATATGTCTTTAGGTATTTTATCAGGATCAATCAACACAGCAAGTAGCTTTTCTCCTTTAGAAATTGAGGTTAGTATGTTTTGATAAATTGAACTCATTTAAGAAATAGTATAAGCACAAGTGAAGCCGTCAAATTCTAAATAATGCGCTATGTGTCGATATTTTTTCTCTTCATAATCAATCCAAGACAATGTAGTTTCATCTTGAAATGTAAATGGAATAATTAATGCATGCTGTTTAAAACTCAATCCAGGAGTTGCAAATAATTTATACAACGACTCTTTAATACACCAAATTAAAGTTAGCTTTCTTGTATAATCTTCTGATTCTTTGTCGAGATACTGAAATTCATAATCCACAAATTTATTAGCGATCAGCTTAATTTTGTCCCGTTGTTTTTCAATATCAATCCCAACTTTATTTTTACTAATAATAATAGCTGAAAATGTAAACGAATGTGTGATAGAAATATAATTACCATTATTTAAATATGGTTTTCCATTCTCGTCATAATGTAACTCTACATCTGTATAACCAAACTCTTTTAATAAGTAACGAACACTTATAAACCCACATTGATGCATCTCGCTTTTCATACCTAATACACGCTCTAAACTTTTAGGTTTTAAAACAATGGATTCCATCAAATCCTTATAAGATTCTGTAATCTTCCAGATTTTAACAGTAGTTTGTGAATTTGGATGAATTGTTTTATAAAGAGGCATTTATATTTCTCAAAGTTATTAGTTATCTTTGCAGTCGAATTTTTATAGAAACAAATATACTAATATGAACACAAAAACAATTCCTTACGTTGCTAATAAAGTGAAAGACTTATCACTTGCAGATTGGGGAAGAAAAGAAATAAATTTGGCAGAAGCCGAAATGCCTGGATTAATGAGTCTTCGTGAAGAATATAAAGATTCACAACCGCTTAAAGGAGCTCGAATTGCTGGTTGTTTACATATGACGATCCAAACTGCAGTTTTAATTGAAACATTACAAGCTCTTGGAGCAGAAGTTACTTGGAGTTCTTGTAACATTTTCTCTACTCAAGATCAAGCTGCTGCTGCTATTGCTGCCGTTGGAACTGCTGTGTATGCTTGGAAGGATATGACTGAAGAAGAGTTTGATTGGTGTATAGAACAAACACTTTTCTTTGGTGAAGATCGTAAACCATTAAATCTAATTCTTGATGATGGTGGTGATTTAACCAATATGGTATTAGACAAATTTCCTGAATTGGCTGGAGGTATTAACGGTCTATCTGAAGAAACTACAACTGGAGTGCACAGATTATACGACAGAATGAAAGCAGGAACATTACCAATGCCTGCAATAAATGTCAACGATTCGGTGACAAAAAGTAAATTCGATAACAAATATGGTTGTCGAGAAAGTGCTGTAGATGCAATACGTCGTGCAACAGATATTATGCTTGCAGGGAAACGTGTAGTTGTTTGTGGTTATGGCGACGTTGGTAAAGGTACAGCTGCTTCTTTTAAAGGTGCAGGAAGTATTGTAACAATTACCGAAATTGATCCAATTTGTGCTTTGCAAGCAGCAATGGATGGTTTTGAAGTAAAAAAATTAGAAACTGTTGTTGGTAATGCTGATGTTGTGATTACCACTACAGGAAATAAAGATATTGTGCAAGGACGTCATTTTGAAGCTTTAAAAGACAAAGCCATTGTGTGTAATATTGGCCATTTTGATAATGAAATTGATATGGCTTGGTTAAATAACAATTATGGTCATACCAAAGACACCATTAAACCACAAGTTGATAAATATACTATTAATGGTAAAGACCTTCTTATTTTAGCTGAAGGTCGTTTAGTAAATTTGGGTTGTGCAATGGGGCATCCAAGTTTTGTAATGAGTAACTCGTTTACAAACCAAACTTTGGCACAATTAGAACTTTGGAATAATAGGGATGCTTATAAAAACGAAGTTTATATGCTACCTAAACATCTTGATGAAAAAGTAGCAAAACTACATTTAGCAAAAATAGGAGTAGAACTTACAGAGCTTCGTGAAGACCAAGCTGATTATATTGGCGTAAAACAGGAAGGTCCATTTAAGCCAGAATATTATAGGTATTAATTTTAGAAGCTCCCATTCGAACTAGAGCAATATCTATAATCCATAATAGAATGAAGAAATATTATTTTCAAACAACCAGCATAATACTTCTAATATTATCTTTGATTGCCTTTTCGGATAATTTAATCACAGATGTAGGGCAGGAAAGCAATAGCGACCCAAAGTTTATCATCCATGGAATCTTTACGCTTTCATGGTTTATAATTTTTGTTGTTCAGACCAACTTTATACGAAAAGGAAATATTAACGCTCATATGTCATGGGGAGTTGCCGGAATGATTTCTGGCATAGGTGTTTTCTTAAGCACTTTATATGTATTTATTGCCATATATAAAGGCTGGGATGTGATGCCAGATTTCGTTAAGGCTAACCGCATATTCATGTTGAGCTTTGCCATCTTATTGGTACTTGGATATTTACACAGAAAGAATGGAGCAAAACATAAAAGATTCATTTATCTCGCAACTTTGCTTATCCTAGAACCTATTATTGGGCGAGTTTCAGATAAGTTGCAAATTGAAAATTGGGAGCTATTTTATATAGTAGTATGGAACGGATTCTTCATTTCCCTTTTAATTTACGATTGGATTAATTTTAAAAAAATACATAAAATTAGTTGGATAGGGTTTGTTTGGTTTTATATAGTATGGGTCTTTTCAATATTGACTTCAACCTAAAAATTATAGTCCTCTACATTGGGTAAAAATGTATTAAAACTCATTTTACACAATCCAATGGATCATATTAGAGAGCTTCGCTTTTAGATAATTAGAGCCAATAAAAAACCCTTTCTGTTTCCAGAAAGGGTTTATATTATAAAATAAATCTATGTCTTAAGCCTCAAAAGGCTCTATAGAAACATACGATTTATTGTTCTTCTTCTTTGTAAATTTTACAAGACCATCAACTTGGGCATGTAATGTATGATCCTTTCCAGCATATACATTCTCTCCAGGATTGTGTACTGTACCTCTTTGTCTAACGATAATGTTTCCTGCTATTGCAGCTTGACCACCAAAAATCTTAACGCCTAATCGTTTCGATTCTGATTCTCTACCGTTTTTCGAACTTCCGACTCCTTTTTTATGTGCCATTTTATTTCGATTTTATATTTTTAAAATTAACTTAAAGCAGCAATTAAATCGGCTTTCTTCATTCCAGAAAGACCTGTAATTCCTTTTGCTTTAGCCATGTCTTTTAATTGAGCTACCGTCATTTTACTTAAATCTTGAGTAGCTTCTTCTTTTACAGCAGGTTTTGCTTTTGCTTTTGGAGCAACAGCTTTAGCTTTTGGTTTGTCTGCAGTAGCTTTAGCGGAGGCAGGTTCTGCTTTCTTTGTTGCTTTAGCAGGAGCAGCTTTTTTAGCTCCTGAAGTTAAAATATTTTCAATTTGAATTTCTGTTAAAGATTGTCTGTGTCCGTTTTTAACACGATAACCTTTACGTCTTTTCTTTTTAAAGACGATCACTTTATCACCTTTAAGGTGCTTTAAGACTTTTGCTCCTACTTGAGCTCCGCCTATAGACGGGGCGCCTACAGTTACTTTGTCACCATCTGCAACAAGAAGAACATTATCGAAAGCAACTTGCTTTCCTTCTTCGGTTGACAAACGATTAACAAAAACCTTTTGGTCTTTTTCAACTTTAAATTGATGCCCTGCTATCTCTACAATTGCGTACATAGCGTAACGTTTTATTAATTAATTTGTTCAAAAAATGAGTGCAAATATACTTCTAATTAATGAAACTACAAACGTTTTATTGGTTTTGAGGAATATTTCTACTGTTTTTAAAAAGTTGCATAAATGCCAAGGTTAAAACTACAGTTGTTGCAAAGCCCATAATTGCAACTGTAAATGCTACCAGACCTATTCCAACATGATAATCTCCTTTAAAAACTTCGAGTAATTCTATAAGGAAATTAGTATTAATTTCTGTAGCATAAAACGTGAAGAATATGGTAAAAATCATGGTTGCCACAAAACCCGTGATAATACCAGTAGTAAAACCGTTGGTATAATTAAATTTGTTGCCTTCTCTTAATTTGCAGGATTTTATCGCTTTGTAAATTCCAAATGCAGTAATAACACTATTAAATAAGCTAAAAGCAGGATTGGTGTGTGCGTTAAAAAGTGATAGAATTAAAAAAAACGCAATTAAAAAGACACTAATTACAATTCCGAAGCGTACAGGTAATGTTACTTTTTTCATAATAATATATAACATTAAACTTCTTTAAATTTCCGAAAAAAATGGATGCTTTCCTATTAAATATGTATTATTTTTATTTTTTCTATGACTATTACAATTCTCATTTCCTATTTTTGTAAGCCATGTAACATTCATTAAATGTTATAGACTTATATTAAATAATCAAAATAAAAACACATGAAAAAATGCTTATTTTCTTTAGCTGCTTTTGTATTAGCTAGCTTTATAGTTACTGCACAAGAAGTTAAGTTTGAAGAGTACGATTTAGATAACGGCATGCACGTTATTTTACATCAGGATAATGCCGCTCCTGTAGTTACAACATCTGTAATGTACCATGTAGGAGCAAAAGACGAAAATCCAGAACGTACTGGGTTTGCACATTTTTTTGAACACCTTTTGTTTGAAGGAACTCAAAACATAGAGCGTGGCGAATGGATGACAATTGTAAGCTCTAATGGCGGAAGCAATAATGCAAATACAACTGATGATAGAACTTATTATTATGAAGTTTTCCCATCTAATAATTTAGAACTTGGTTTATGGATGGAATCTGAACGGTTATTACATCCTGTCATTAATCAAATTGGAGTAGATACCCAAAATGAGGTTGTTAAAGAAGAAAAACGTCTTCGTGTTGACAACCAGCCATATGGTCATTTTTTAGAATATGTTAAAAAATACATGTTTAATAAACATCCATATAAAGGAACAACCATTGGTAAAATGGCGCATCTTGATGCAGCAACTCTTGAAGAATTTCAAGCATTCAACAAAAAATTCTATGTGCCTAACAATGCTGTGTTAGTAGTAGCTGGAGATATTGATGTCACATCTACAAAGAAAATGATACAAGATTATTTTGGAACTATTCCTCGCGGTAAAGATATAACAAGAAGTAACATTAAAGAAGAGTCTATTACCGAAACTATAAGAGCAAAAGAATATGATGCTAATATTCAAATTCCAGCTGTTGTAGCTGCGTATAGAACACCATCATTTAAAGATCGAGACTCATATGTATTAAATATGATTTCTAGTTATTTAAGTAGTGGTAAAAGCTCAAAATTATATAAGAAAATTGTTGATGAAAAGAAAATGGCCTTGCAAGTTGGTGCCTTTAATGTAAGCCAGGAAGATTATGGCTTATATCTTCTTTTTGGTCTGCCTTTAGGAGATGTAAAACTTAATGATATTGTTTCAGAAATTGATGAAGAAGTAGTAAAAATACAAACCGAATTAATTTCAGAAAATGATTATCAAAAGCTTCAAAACAAATTTGAAAATCAATTTGTAAATTCTAATTCAAGTGTTTCAGGTATTGCAAACTCATTAGCTCGATATTATATGCTTTATGAAGACACAAATTTAATTAATAATGAAATTAATATTTACAGATCTATAACCAGAGAAGAAATTCAAGCTGTAGCAAAAAAATATTTAAATCCAAATCAACGATTAATTTTAGAGTATTTACCTAAAAAAGACGATCAATAAAAAACTTAAACAAATGAAAACTAAAATATCAATTTTAATTACATTGTTTTTATTATCAGTTGGCGTAAATGCTCAAATTGATAGATCTAAACAACCTAAACCAGGACCTGCTCCTAAAATTACATTAGAAGTCCCTGAAGAATTTGTTCTTGATAACGGAATGAAAGTTCTCGTTGTGGAAAACCACAAACTACCTAGAATTTCATATAATTTAAATATAGATAATTCTCCAATTACAGAAGGTGATAAAGCTGGTGTATCAAGCTTATTAGGAGCAATGTTAGGTAATGGAACAACCAATATTTCTAAAGATGATTTTAATGAAGAAATCGACTTTTTAGGAGCTTCTCTTAATTTTGGCTCACAAAGTGCTTTTGCCAGTGCACTATCAAAATATTCCGAGAGAATGTTAGAATTAATGGCAGATGCTGCAATAAACCCATTGCTAACTGAAGAAGAATTTCAAAAAGAAAAAGACAAACTCATTGAAGGTTTAAAAACTCAAGAAAAAAGTGTAGATGCTGTCGCTGGTCGCGTTGGAGGTGCTTTATCTTATGGCGTAAAACATCCTTATGGCGAATTTTTAACCGAAGAAACAGTTAATAATGTATCATTAGAAAACGTTAATGCTTTCTATCAAAAGTATTTTAATCCCAATAAAGCCTATTTAGTTATTGTAGGAGATGTTGATTTTAATACAATTAAAGAACAGGTTGAAACATATTTTGGTAAATGGAAAAAATCTATTGTAGTTACTTCAAATGTGATAGCAGTAAACCCTAATGTACAATACACACAAATTAATTTTGTTGATATGCCTAACGCTGTACAATCAAACATTTCTCTTACAAATAATGTTGATTTAAAAATGAAAGATGAAGACTATCATTCAGTTTTAATTACAAACAAGATATTAGGTGGTGGCTTCAGTAGTTATCTAAATATGAATCTTCGGGAAGAACATGGTTATACTTATGGAGCTCGGTCAAACGTTGGAACAAGTAGATATAATGCTTCACGTTTTACTGCTGGAGCTGCTGTAAGAAATGCAGTAACAGATAGTGCTGTTGTACAAACATTGAAAGAGATTAAACGTATTAAAAATGAAGAAGTTTCTGATGAAGATTTAGCAAATGCTAAAGCAAAATATGTTGGCGACTTTGTATTAGCACTCGAGCGTCCACAAACTATTGCTCGATATGCTTTAAATATTAAACTAAACGATTTACCGGAAGACTTCTATGCCACTTATCTTGAAAAAATTAATGCTGTTTCTAAAGAAGATGTAAAACGTGTCGCAAATACATATTTTAAAGCTGAAAATGCTCGTGTAATAGTGGTTGGCAAAGGTAGTGAGGTTTTAAGTAATCTTGAAAAAACAGGAATCCCAATCAAATACTTTGATAAGTATGCAAATCCTGTTGAAAAACCAGAATTTACAAAACCAATTCCTGATGGTATAACGATTCAATCTGTAATTGAAAATTATATTATAGCAATTGGAGGCAAAGATAATACTACGGCTGTAAAAACAGTTCACGCAAGTGCAGATGTTACAATTGAAGGTGCTCCTTTTGCTCCAAAAGCTGAGATTAAACAAATGGCCCCAAATAAAGAATCCATAGAAATGAGTATTGAAGGAATGGGAGTTATAATGAAGCAAAAATTTAATGGAGAAACGGGTTACACTGAACAACAAGGACAAAAAAAGGATATGGATAGTGATATGTTAGAGAATCAAAAATCAAAAATCACTTTATTCCCTGAATTGTATTATGATGATACTTATACATTATCTCTTGAAAGTTTAACCACAATTGATGGTGATGACGTTTATAAAGTTAAAATAGAAAAAGATGGGAAATCGTCATTAAGATATTACAATGCTGAAACCGGTTTATTAAACCGAGTAGAAAGAACTGTAACTATTGGAGGAAAAGAGACTCAATCTATTGTAGATTATTCTAAATATTCTCCTGTAAAAGGTGTGCAGTTTCCTTATCATCAAATTATTAAATCTGGACCGCAAACTATTATTTTCAATATTAATAACGTAATAGTTAATGAAGGTGTAAGCAACGAAGATTTTAATTAAATACTTTTAATAAAACCCAAAGTTGTGACTTTGGGTTTTTATTTTCGCTTATTAGAAAAATAAATACCAATTAGAATTAAAAGAGTGGCTAAGCCTTGTAGAAGGCTAAAACCTTCACCGTCTAAAAGGCCCCAAATTATAGCAATTATTGGCATTAAATATGTTACAGAAGAGGCAAAAACTGGAGTAGCCATTTGTACCAGTTTATTAAACATAACTTTAGCTAAAGCTGTTCCGAAAGCAGATAGAATAATTACATAAACCAAAGACATCGCGAAATCTTGTCCTTTAATTGTTTCATTAGAAAAGAAGTTAGTAAATAATAATACTATAAATGCTGGAATAAAAATTGCAGCAAAATTTCCGGCAGCAATGGCAATTGCTTTTATATCCTGTAAATAACGTTTTATAATATTTACGTTAGCTCCATACATTACACCAGAAAGCAATACTAAACCTGCATATAAATAATTTTGTTGAGGATTAAGTTGCGCTCCATCAATAATTAAAATAGCTGTTCCTACAAAACCAATTATAACACCCAAAATTTGCCTTCGTGTTGAGGCTATTTTAAAAACAGCAAACCCTAATAAAATAGTGTTTAATGGTACTAATGAGTTTAAAATAGAAGCTACAGCACTATCAATTTCTGTTTCTGCATAAGCGAAAAAAAAGACAGGAAAAAACGTTCCTAAAAACCCCGAAATAATAATCCACTTCCAATGTTTCTTCGTTATGGTTTTTAAGTATTTAAAACCAAAAAGAAATATAAAAAATCCAGAAATTAAGATTCTTATGGCACCTAAGTGCAAAGGTGTAAACCCAATTAAACTCTTCTTTATTAAAATAAATGAACTTCCCCAAATAAGAGAAAGAATAAAAAGATAAATCCATTTTTTATTTCCCGAATACATTGTCAAAATTTAAAATTGTTGCAAAAGTGAGCATTTTAACTGCAATTAACAGTTTTAATTACTAATTTTGTTTTCACATTAATATCAATTATCTATGAAGGCATTGAAAAATATTTTGGTAATTACAATTATAACTATTGTAATGGTATCATGTAAAAATGAAAGTCAACCAGAAGTAAAAACGATTGAAACTGAGGCTACAATAGCAAAAGCTGAAAAAGTTTTAAATCCAGATGCCACTTTTGTAAAATCTGAGTTTACTATAGATGGTATGACTTGCGAAATTGGTTGTGCAAGAACTATTGAAAAGAAAATTGCAAATATGGATGGTGTAAAATCGGCAACTGTAGATTTTGACAGAAGATTAGCTATGGTAGAATATGACGAAGCTATGATAAATCATACATCATTAGAAGCTACAGTTACAAAAACAGCAGACATTTATAAAGTTAGTGACATGAAAACTGTTGAAACTTTTTCTTCTGAATTAGACGACACTAAAGCAAAGTCTGATAAAAAAGAATGCGCAGAAGATTGCACTAAAGATTGTTGTAAAAACAAAACAGAGAAAAAAGCCACTGAATAGTGGCTTTTTTATTGTTTGAAAAATTATAATTCTAAAGATTTTTTGACTTCATTATTCATGAGTAATTCCTCTGGGTTTTCAAGTGCTTCTTTAACTGCAACTAAAAAACCTACCGACTCTTTACCATCAATAATTCTATGATCATAAGATAGAGCAACAAACATTATTGGTCTAATTTCTACCTTGCCATTAATTGCTACTGGACGCTCAACAATATTATGCATTCCTAAAATCCCGCTTTGCGGAGGATTAATAATTGGTGTAGATAACATACTGCCAAACACTCCACCATTAGAAATAGTAAATGTTCCGCCAGTCATTTCATCCACAGTTATTTTCCCATCTCGAGCACGAATTGCCAATCTTTTTACTTCAGCCTCGACACCTCTAAAAGTTAAATTTTCAGCATTTCTAATTACCGGAACCATTAATCCTTTTGGTCCAGAAACAGCAATACTAATATCGCAAAAATCGTATGTAATCATTTCCTTACCATCAATCATAGAGTTTACCGATGGAAATAGTTTTAAAGCTCTAACAATGGCTAGTGTAAAAAAGGACATAAAGCCTAAACTTACATCGTGTTTCTCCTTAAAAGTTTCTTTGTATTCTTTTCGCAATGCAAAAATAGAAGACATATCAACTTCATTAAATGTCGTTAACATGGCAGTAGTATTTTTAGCTTCTACTAATCGTTCAGCAACTTTACGACGGAGCATAGACATTTTAGAACGGCTTGAACCTCTGCCTTCAACATTAATTGCTTCTCCCATTGATGGAACCGATTTTACCGCATCTTCTTTTGTGATGCGACCATCTTTACCAGTACCAATAATTTCTGTAGATGATATTCCTTTTTCGGCTAAAATCTTTTTTGCAGCAGGGCTTGGAGTTCCTGTAGCATAGGTTTTAGAAACCGTTTCATCGGCGCTCTCACTAACAGTTTTCTTTTCTACCAAATCAGATGAACTGCTCCCTGATGACTCTTTACTCCCAACTGGCTTCTCTGCACTTGTATCGATTAAACACACAACAGCACCAACAGCAACTGCATCGCCTTCTTCTGCTTTAAAAGTTATAGTTCCGCTTTCTTCAGCAGGAAGTTCTAAAGTTGCTTTATCACTATCAACCTCAGCAATAGCCTGATCTTTTTCTACATAATCTCCGTCTTCAACCAACCAAGCTGCTATTTCAACTTCTGTTATTGATTCTCCGGGTGAAGGAACTTTCATTTCTAAAATCATCTTATTTCTTTTTAATGCTGTTCTTTAATTTTTAATATAATCAAATACACTTTCAATCACTCTTTGGTGTCTTAACTTAAACCGTGTTGAAGAACCTGTTGCAGGAACCGAATAATATTTTCTCGAGCGCACTTGTAAATCTTTCAGTTCAAAACGCTGTAACATATAGCTCCAAGCTCCCATATTTCTCGGTTCTTCTTGCGCCCAGATATAATCTTCAACATTATTATATCTATTAATTATTACTTCAATTTTGTCGTTGTGTAATGGGAATAATTGTTCAACGCGTATTAAGGCAAGATCTTCTCTTTTCAATTTTTCGCGTTCTGCTAATAAATCATAATAAAATTTTCCTGAACAAAATACGATTCGTTTAACATTATCAGGATTAATTGTATCATCAATAATTTCTTGGAATTCGCCGTTGGTAAAATCTTCTAATGTTGAAACTGCTAAAGGGTGTCTTAATAAACTTTTTGGTGTAAATACGACTAGAGGTTTTCTAAAATTACGTTTCATTTGACGGCGTAACAAATGGAAAAAGTTTGCTGGAGTTGTGCAATTTGCTACGGTCATATTATCATTACCACATAATTGTAAATAACGTTCGATTCTTGCAGATGAATGTTCCGACCCTTGACCTTCGTAACCATGTGGTAATAAAATTACAATGCCGTTTTGTTGTTTCCATTTATCTTCGGCAGCCGAAAGGTATTGGTCAAAAATAATTTGTGCTCCGTTGCCAAAATCTCCAAATTGAGCTTCCCAAATAGTTAAGGTATTTGGCGCTGCCATTGCATAACCATAATCAAATCCTAATACACCATATTCTGATAGTAAAGAATTGTAAATTGTCATTACCCCTTTATTCTTTGGATTTGTATTTAACAAATTAAATGTTTTGGTAGAAACTTCATCTCTTAAAATCGCATGACGATGAGAAAACGTTCCTCTTTCAACATCCTGACCAGAAATTCTAACATTATAGCCTTCTTCCATAAGGCTTCCAAATGCAAAAATTTCGGCCATACTCCAATCTAACTTATTAGTTTCAAAAACCATTTTTGCTCTATCGTGCAAAATCCGTTCTGCTTTTCTTAAAAATTTAACACCATCTGGAACTGTAGAAACTACTTCAGCTATTTTTTCTAAATTCTTTTTTGGATATTTAGTGCCTACACTCAATAATAAACCATCTAAATCCTGATGCATGAAACTATGCCAAACATTATCCATAAATGGCTTAACTTTTGCAGCCACATCTTCTTTAGACCTATCAAATTCTTTTCCAAGTAAGGCTTTGTATTCGGAAATTAAATTTGGAGTATGACTTTCATCAATTACGCCTTCGGCAATTAATTTATCATTATAAATGTCGCGAGGGTTTGGTTGTTTTGCTATAGCACTATATAACATTGGCTGCGTAAAACGAGGCTCGTCTCCTTCATTGTGACCGTATTTTCTATAGCCTAATAAATCGATAAACACATCTCGCTTAAATTTCATTCTAAAATCTAAAGCCATTAAAATAGCATGTGTCACTGCCTCAACATCATCTGCATTAACATGTAACACAGGAGATAAAGTAACTTTAGCAACATCTGTACAATAGGTACTTGAACGCGCATCTATAAAGTTTGTAGTAAATCCTATTTGATTGTTTACCACTATATGTATTGTTCCTCCAGTTGAATAGCCTTTTAACTTACTCATTTGAATAAGCTCATAAGCAATTCCTTGTCCTGCTACTGCAGCGTCACCATGAACAATTATTGGTAATATTTTAGAAGAATTACCTTGATACTCGTCATCAATTTTTGCCCGAGTAATTCCTTCAACAACCGAGCCCACCGTTTCTAAATGAGATGGATTAGGCACCAAATTCATAGTAATTTCCTTATTGCTTTTTAAGGTCTTTTTTATGGTAGAACCTAAATGGTATTTTACATCTCCATCAAAATCATCTTCATCAAAATCTTTGCCTTCAAATTCATTAAAAAGCTCTCTAATTGGTTTTCTAAAAATATTAACTAACGTATTCAATCTGCCTCTATGTGACATTCCAAGAACAAATTCATCAACATCAAATTCTTCAGCTGCAATTCTTACTATTGCTCCTAATGCTGGAATAAGGGTTTCGCCTCCTTCTAACGAAAATCGTTTTTGACCAACATATTTAGTTTGTAAAAACTGCTCAAAAGTAACTGCTTGAGTTAACTTTGAAAGTACATATCTTTTTGTTTCTGGTGGGTAATTAGGGTGATTGTCATTTTCATTTAATTTATTTTGCCACCATTGAATCTCTTCTGGGTTACGTATAAACATATATTCAACACCAATAGATTCACAATAAATCCTTTCTAGATGAAAAATAATCTTTTCTAGTTTTTGTGGTCCAATTCCAAGAATATCTCCTGCATTAAAGACCGTATTTAAATCTTGTTCTGTAAGTCCAAAATTATCTATTTCTAAAGTTGGTTTATATTGCCTACGTTCTCTAACGGGGTTAGTTTTTGTAAATAAGTGTCCTCTACTTCTATAACCATCTATAAGTTTAATAACTTGAAATTCTTTATGTACTTGCTCTGGAATTTGGGTAGTAACTCCATCAACAATTTCCCCATTAATACTGTAGTTTGCACTACCGAAGTCAAATCCTTGAAAAAAAGCTCTTAAACTTGGTTCTACAGAATCAGGATTATCTATATATTGTTCATATAAATCGGCAAAGTATGCCGTATGTGCCGCGTTTAAAAAGGAATATTTATCCATTATATATATCGAGGTGTTCTCTCTTGGCTAAATTTTTTCAAAAATACAACTTTTAGCAAAATTAGGTGTGTTTTTTATAGCATTATAATATCCTGTTTTTAGAATAACATATAAATCAAAATGAAATATTTTTATATTCTAAATTAATATCGCTATATTCGTATGGATATAACGAAATTGACAATGATTACGGTTGAAGAAGCTATTGAGCTTGTACAAAAAAAGATATTCCCATCAGAACAAAAAGAAAATATAAGTGTCTTAAATTCTTGTGATCATGCCCTGTTTGAAAATGTTTCTTCTCCAATAAATATGCCTCCTTTTAGACAATCGGCTATGGATGGTTACGCACTTTGTTTAATTGACACTAAAACATATACAATTGTTGGTGAAGTAAAAGCCGGAGATAATTACCATCCAATATTAAAAAAAGGTGAAGCAGTTCGTATTTTTACAGGCGCACCTGTTCCGGATACTGCAAATGCTGTAGTTATGCAAGAAAAAGTTATAGTTAAACAAAAAAAAATCAATGTTGATTATTCTGTTTCTTTAAACGACAATATTCGCTCATTAGGAGAGCAAGTTAAAAAAGGAGGTATTGCTTTAAAAAAAGGAATACGAATAACTCCTGCTGCCATAGGTTATCTTACATCATTAGGCTTAACAGAAGTAAATGTCTATAAAAAACCTTCAATTGCTATTGTTGTTACAGGCAACGAGCTTGTTAAAGCTGGACAAGAATTGGCTCATGGGCAAATATATGAAAGTAACGCAGTCATGTTAAGTACTGCGCTTAATAATTTAGGCTTTCAAAATGTATTTACATATAATGTGGCGGACAACTATGAGAAGACTTTAGATTTACTTGGAAAAGTTATTACAGCTCATGATGTGGTTTTAGTATCCGGTGGGATTTCAGTTGGTGATTATGATTTTGTGGGAAAGGCACTTCTGGAATTAGGTGTTGAGCAATTATTTTATAAGGTCAAACAAAAACCGGGGAAACCTTTGTTCTTTGGAAAGAAAAACAATAAAGTTGTTTTCGCTTTGCCTGGAAATCCTGCTGCTGCCTTAAGTTGTTTCTATATATATGTGTATTGTGCATTAGAGAAAATGTCTGGTAATATGAACTCTAAATTGGTAAAAACAAAAGCAAAATCAGTGTCCAGTTATATTAAAAAGGGAGATAGAGCACAATTCTTAAAAGCCATATATAATAATGGTACTGTTGAAATTCTTGATGGACAAAGTTCATCTATGTTACAAACGTTTGCTTTTGCCAATGCATTAGTGTATGTGCCTGAAACATCAGATTCAATTAAAATAAATGATCTTGTTGAAGTTATTCTTTTACCAATAAATTAAAACGACATGAACTATAAAATTAAAAGTAGAATATGGATTGAAACCAAGGGTCATGTTCTTTTGGGAGAAGGCAGAATTCGTTTATTAAAAGCAATAGAGGAAACAGGTTCTTTATCTAAAGCTGCAAAAACTTTACAAATATCTTACAAAAAGGCTTGGCATCTTATCGATAAAGTAAATAAGGCTGCTAAAAAGCCTGTCACTATTTCAAGTATTGGTGGTAAAGGTGGTGGTGGCGTACGCTTAACTCCTTATGGTAAATCCTTAATTATAGCTTTTGAAGATATTAATAAAAACTGCTGGAAATTTTTAGACAAACAGGTAACAAAAATAAACATTTTATGATTTTTGAAACCGAACATATTTGGCTTTTTTTGTTAATTCTACCTATAGTTTCATTTTTATATGCAAGTGTCGGTCATGGTGGTGCAAGTGGTTATTTAGCTTTAATGGCATTGTTTTCATTTGCTCCAGAAGTTATGAAACCTACCGCATTATTACTTAATTTGTTTGTAGCTGCTATTGCATTTTATTATTATTACAAAGAAGGATACTTTAATAAAAAGTTATTTATATCCTTTGCAATTGCTTCCATTCCATTGGCCTTTTTGGGTGGAATGATAGTAGTTGAGGCTTCTCAATATAAAAAAATATTAGGTATATTATTAATTTTTGCTATCCTCAAAATGCTCAATGTCTTTGGAAAAGAAAACACTATTATTAAAATCATTAAAACGTGGCAAGGACTCTTAGTGGGTGGAGCAATAGGGTTTTTTTCAGGTCTAATTGGTATTGGTGGAGGAATTATTTTAACACCAATAATCCTGCTAATGCACTGGGGAAGAATAAAAGAAGCTGCTGCGGTTTCTGCACTATTTATTTGGGTTAATTCTGCCTCTGGATTAATTGGTCAGTTTAGCAGTGGAATAACTATACAATTAGAATCATTTGGCTTGGTTGCAATTGCACTTATTGGTGGCTTTTTTGGAGGATATTTAGGAAGCAAAAAAATTAACAACCAAAACTTAAGATATATCCTTGCATTTGTATTGGTTATCGCTTCAGTAAAACTATTAACAATTTAAATGATTGACAAAAAAAATATCACTGGGATTATACTTGCAGGAGGGAAAAGCTCTAGAATTGGAAGTGATAAAGGATTCTTACTATTAAACAACAAAACTTTTATTAGGCATATTATTGAGGCTATTCAACCTCATGTAAACGAAATTATTATTGTGAGTAACAATGCAGATTATGATGTTTTTAATTTGAAACGAGTCAATGATTTAATAAAAAATGCTGGACCATTAGCTGGTATATATACAGGATTGCATCATTCTAATACCAAAAATAATTTAGTCTTGAGTTGTGATGTTCCTTTAATTAATAGTGAAATATTAAAACAACTGACAGATAATGTAGAAGAAAATATAGATATAATTCAACTTGAAAGTAATAGTAAAACAATGCCACTTATCGCCTTGTATAATAAGAACTGTGAAAGTAGATTTTTAGAGCTTTTACAACAAGACGAAAGACGTTTACGATTTGCTGTAAAACAATGTAAAGCTAAGACCATTGTTTTGAATAAAGAATTAGAAAGGTTTACATTAAATATTAATACAAAACATCAATTTAACGAAATATCCAATGCAATTAACTCTTAAATATTTTGGGCTTATAGCTGAAATTACAAAATGTAATAAAGAACAATTTGAGTTTTCAGGAACACACTTTAATGAACTTCTTGAATCTGTTTATTTAAAGTATCCAAAACTTAAAGAGAAAGATTTCCAAGTTGCACAGAATAACGAGATTGTTTCTAAAGATGTGATTATTACACAAACAGAAATAGCTCTATTACCTCCTTTTGCAGGAGGATAAAGATAGAATGAGTAGATATAACAGACATATAATTCTTTCGGAAATTGGTCAAAAAGGCCAAGACAAATTTTCTAATGCTAAAGTTTTAGTTGTTGGAGCTGGTGGTTTAGGCTGTCCTGTTTTGCAATACTTAACAGCTGCCGGAATTGGCACTATAGGAATTATAGATTTTGATGTTGTTACAGAATCAAACCTCCAACGGCAAGTGCTTTTTGGCACTTCTTCTTTGGGAAAAAATAAAGCAATTGCAGCAAAGGAACGATTGATGGATTTAAACAAAACTATTACAATAAACTCCTATTCTGAAAAACTAACTCATAAAAACGCTTTAGACTTTTTTAAAGACTATGATATTATTGTAGATGGCACAGATAATTTTATTACAAGATATTTAATTAACGATGCTTCAATTATTACAAACAAACCATTAGTTTATGGAGCCATTTATAAATTTGAAGGTCAAGTATCAGTATTTAATTTCCAAGATGGTCCAAGTTATCGTTGTCTGTTTCCAACACCTCCAAAAAAAGGCTCAATCCCAAACTGCTCCGAAATTGGAGTAATAGGAGTTTTACCAGGAATTATTGGTAGCATGCAAGCTAATGAGGTCCTTAAAATTATTTTAGGATTAGGAAGCATTCTCTCTGGAAAATTGCTTTGTTATAATGCATTAAATACCCAAACAACTACATTAATTATCAATAGGAATAAAGAGGAAATAAATAACGTTCTATCAAAAGAAAAATTTCAAAACATTACTGAAGAATTAAATTGTGATTTTTATCCGCCAGAAATTTTAATTAAAGATGCTATTAAAAGAAATAATATACAATTCATTGATGTTAGAGAATATAATGAATTGCCGAAAGTTGAAGCTTTAAACCCATTATGTATTCCCTTAAGTGAATTTGAAAATAATTTAGAAAAAATTAGTCCAGAAAAGGAAAAAATAATCTTTTGTCAAGCTGGAATTAGAAGCAAAATAGCAGTTTCTACTTTACATAAACATCACATTAACAAAAGTTATAGTGTTAAAGAAGGTGCTTCTGAAATATTAGAATATATAACACAATTGCAAAAACAAAATTAAAATGAATGATAAGAAACCGAAAAATGTATTTAAAGAAGGTGCAATATCTTCTAATTTTATTGGCGAATCAATATCAAAACATCAATCTAAAACAAGTATTGGTGCCCATAATATTTTTTTAGGTCAAGTGCGTGCAGATAAGATAGATGGTAAAGTTGTTTCAGTTATAGATTATACAGCTTACGAAGATATGGCAAATGCAAAATTTCACGAAATAAGAGAATTAGCTTTTAATAAATTTGATTTGAACTGTATGCATATTTATCACAGTTTGGGTAAAGTCAAAGTAGGTGAAATATGCATGTTTGTTTTTGTTTCTTCACCAAGACGAAAGGAAGTCTTTAAAGCTATAGAATTTATAGTAGAAGAAATAAAGGCAAATGTTCCTGTTTTTGGAAAAGAACTTTTTGAAGACGAATCATACCAATGGAAAGTTAATAGTTAAAATATGGTAGATATCACACATAAAAGTTCAACCTTAAGAACAGCAATTGCACAAGCAATAGTGAAAGTTAGCAAACCAGAAACTATTACGGCTATAGAAAACGATACAGTCCCAAAAGGAAATGTTTTTGCTATGAGCAAAGCTGCTGGTTTGTTAGGTGTAAAAAGAACTCCCGATTTGCTTCCAGACTGCCATCCGTTGCCTATTGAATTTACTTCGGTTGAATACAAAATAAACGGATTAGAAATCACTATCATTTTTACTGTAAAAACTATTTATAAAACTGGTGTCGAAGTTGAAGCTATGCACGGAGCAAGTGTAGTTGCTTTAAATATGTACGATATGCTAAAACCTATTGATAAAGGCATTGAGATTCATCATATAAAACTAATAAGTAAAAAAGGTGGAAAGGCTGACTTTAGAGATCGTTTTAGAAAAGATCTAACCGCGGCAGTGATTGTATGTTCAGACTCTATTTCAGCTGGACAAAAAGAGGATAGAGCTGGTAAAGCAATTATTAAAAAATTGAAAGAATGTGATGTTGAGATTTCAGATTACATTATCATCCCAGATGAAAAAGTTATCATTCAAGAAAAGGTTAAAAAATATCAAGAAAAAGAAATTGACCTTATTGTTTTTACTGGTGGAACAGGCTTATCCAAAAGAGATGTTACACCTGAAGCCTTATCTCCAATTTTAGACAGAAATATTCCAGGAATTGAAGAAGCTATTCGTAATTATGGACAAGATCGAACACCATATTCTATGCTTTCAAGAAGTGTAGCAGGAACCATAAAAGACAGTTTAGTATTAGCGTTACCAGGTTCTACAAATGGTGCAAAAGAATCTATGGATGCTATTTTTCCATCAGTTTTACATATTTTCAGAATTTTAAAAGGAGCACGTCACGACTAATGATTAAAAACAACAACATAATGACAGATACTTTTGGCAGAGTGCATACGTATTTGCGCATTTCACTTATTGAACGTTGTAATTTACGATGCACTTATTGTATGCCAGAAGAAGGTGTAATTCTTTCTCCAAGAAGTCATTTGATGACTTATGAGGAAATTTATTCAATAGCAAAAACTTTTGTAGATAATGGTGTTACTAAAATAAGATTAACAGGTGGCGAACCTTTAATCCGGAAAGACATTCCAACTATTTTAGAAAAACTAACATCATTACCAGTTGAACTTTCTATTACAACAAACGCAGTGACTGTAGATAGATTTATTGACACATTTAAGGCGAATAGGCTTAATAAAATCAATGTGAGTTTAGATACTTTAGATTCAGTAAAGTTTAATAAAATAACACGTAGAAACGATTTTGAAAAAGTCTACAATAATATTTTGCTTTTGGTTTCTGAAGGCTTTAAAGTAAAAATTAATACTGTTTTAATAAAAGACTTTAATGATGATGAAATAGTTGATTTAATTCAACTTACAAAAGAACTGCCAGTAACTGTTCGTTTTATTGAGTTCATGCCTTTTGATGGCAATAAATGGAATATGGAAAAATTGATTTCATATAAAGAAGTGATGCAATATGTAAATAATTCATTCTCTAAAGAGCAAGTTGAAAGATTACAAGATGCTCCAAATGACACGTCTAAAAACTATAAAATAAAAGGCTATATAGGTAGTTTTGCCATAATAAGTTCTGTTACTAATCCCTTTTGTGATTCTTGTAACCGATTAAGATTAACAGCTGATGGAAAGTTAAAAAACTGCTTGTTTTCTGCAACTGAATCAGACTTACTCACAACGCTTCGTGCAGAAAAATCAATTGAACCAATAATTAAAAAAGCAGTACAAGCAAAATTAAAAGTTAGAGGTGGAATGGATACTTTAAAAAAATTAGAAGAACCAAAATTGCATACACAAAACAGAAGTATGATTACTATTGGAGGTTAAACATTCCTGTCGATTAATTGCTCACCAAACTGTTTTAAAACAATTTTTTTATCTTCAGAAATATTCAAGGTTTCTAATACTGTAAAGGCTTTATTAGTATAATTTTCAATAGCCCTTTTAGTGGCTTCGGCAGAACCACTATTAATAAATATTTGTTTTACAGATTCTATTTTATCATTTTTATCACTTGATGAATTGCTAAACAAATCTAGCAATGTTTGTTTTTCTTCTTCTGACGAAAATTCTAAAGCTTTAAGAAATAAATAAGTTTTCTTGTTTTCAATAATGTCACCACCAGCCTGCTTTCCGAAAGTTTCAGGATTACCAAAAGCATCTAAATAATCATCTTGCAACTGAAAAGCAATCCCAAGATTTCTACCAAATTCATAAATATCATTTTGATTTTCATTAGATGTATTGGCAACAATTGCTCCCATTTGCATAGCAGCTGCTACCAAAACAGCTGTTTTATATTCAATCATTTTTAAATATTCAGGAATAGTAACATCATCTCTTGTTTCAAAATCAATATCGTACTGTTGCCCTTCACAAACCTGTAAAGCTGTTTTGCTAAATAGTTTAGCCAGCGATTGAAACGTATTTGCTTCATAATTTTCAAATAACTGATAAGCCATAATTAACATAGCATCTCCTGAAAGGATTCCAGTATTAATGTCCCATTTTTCATGCACAGTTTCTTTGCCACGTCGCAATGGAGCATCGTCCATTATATCGTCATGTATTAACGAGAAATTATGAAACACTTCAACAGCCAAAGCTGCACTTAAAGCTTTTTTATAATCCGTATCAAAAATTTCGGTTGTCATTAAGGTTAAAATGGGACGTAAACGTTTTCCACCTAATTGCAAAAAATATTGCAATGGCTCATATAGATTATTTGGCTCTTTTAAAGATGTAAACCTGTCTAAATAATCAACAAATTCTTGCCTGTAGACTTCAATAGATAACATCTTGCTAAAATAAGTCAATTCAAAATATTAAAAAGAATACAATGAGCATAAATGTTAAAAAATATTAAAACTTTGGAAACTTTTTTGGTATTTAAAGTTTCCTGTTGTATTTTTGCACTCATTATGAAAGATAAAATATTATTAAATGCTTCAGATTTGTTCTTAAACTATGGGTTTAAGAGTGTAACTATGGATGATTTAGCAAATAAAATTGGCATCTCAAAAAAAACCATTTATCTGCATTTTGAAAATAAAACCGAGCTTGTAGAGGCAAGTACAATGTATATGTTTGGAATTATTTCTCATGGAATAGATTGTATTTGTGCTTTAGAGAAAAACCCTATTGAAGAAATTTATGAAATCAAGCAATTTATAATGAATCATCTAAAAGATGAAAAATCTTCACCGCAATATCAATTACAAAAATACTATCCACAAATTTTTGCTACGCTAAAAAAGAAACAATTTGAAATAATGCAAGGTTGTGTAACCGATAATTTGAACCGTGGTATAAAACAAAAATTATATAGAGATAATATTAGTGTAGAATTTATAGCAAGAATTTATTTTAATTCAATGATTGCTATTAAAGACAAAGATTTATTTCCCCTTAAAATATTTTCGATGAATATGCTTATGGAAAATTATATAGAATATCACTTTAGAGGTATTTGTACTCAAAAAGGGATAAACATATTAAACAAAATTACAAACTCAAATCAAGTATAAATGATGAAAATCAAGATATTAATATTATTTAGTTTACTGTTTTCAATAGTTGGATTATCCCAAGAAAATGCAGAAAGTTTTAGTTTACAAGAAGCTATAGATTTTGCTTTAGAGAATAATAGAACTGCTAAAAATGCTAGCCGAGACATAGAAGCGGCTAAAAAACAAAAATGGGAAACTACAACTATTGGTTTACCTCAAATAAGTGCAACCATAGATTACAATAATTGGTTGAAGCAGCAGGTTTCATTAATTCCTGCAGAATTTTTTGGCGGAAATCCAGGAGAATTTGCCGAAATTGCTTTTGGAACAAAACAAACCTTGAATGCATCTGTTAAGCTAGAACAATTACTTTTTGATGGGTCCTATTTGGTTGGTTTACAATCGGCTAAAGTATTTTTAGAAATATCGGAAAACGCAAAAGAGAAAACAGATTTAGAGGTTAGAAAAGCAGTTATCAATGCTTATGGTAATGTTTTGCTGGCAGAAGAAAGTGTTAAAATATTTGAGCGAAACCAAACCGTATTACAAAAAAATCTTGATGAAACTACCAAGATTTATGAAAACGGTTTAGAAGAAGAGGAAAGTGTCGAGCAATTACAAATCACCTTATCAAGTGTAGAAAGTAGCTTAAAGAACACGACAAGGTTAAGAGCTTTGGCTTATCAAATGTTAAATATTACACTTGGTATAGATTTAAACACCAACACAGTTTTAAAAGATAATCTTGAAAACCTAACCAATCAGAATATAGTTTTGAACTTACTTGATGCTGAAGAAAATGTGGACAATACAGTTGATTATAAAATTGCTGAAAACGATAAAGTTTCTAAAGAGCTATTGCTTAAACTTGAAAAAAGTAAGGCTTTACCAACTTTAAAGGCTTTTGTTAATGGTGTATATTCTGGGAATAATGAAGATTTTGATTTTCTAAAAAAATCTCAGCAATGGTTTGGTTCTTCGTTATTTGGTGTTAGCATGAATATCCCAATTTTTAGTTCAGGAAGTAGAAGCGCAGCGACACAAAGAGCACAAATAAATCTTGAAAAAGCAAAAGAAGATTTAACAGAAACTGAACAAAAAATTAAACTTCAAATAGCATCTGCGAAAAGTGATTATCAATTTGCTGTCGAAGATCATGAAAACAAAAAGCAAAATTTAAATTTAGCTGAGCGTATCGAAAGTAAAAATCAAACAAAATTCTTTGAAGGTATTGCTTCCAGCTTTGAATTAAGGCAAGCACAAACGCAATTATATTCATCACAACAAGAATATTTACAAGCCATGCTTGATGTAATTAATAAAAAAGCAGAATTAGAAACTATTTTAAATCAAACTCCAATAAACTAATCAAACACAAAACCACATCATAATGAAAAATATATATTCACTATTAATCGTAACACTTCTTTTAATCTCTTGTGGAAACAAAGATCAATCTATAGATGATATTCTAGCTACCAAAGATTTAGAACAAATACGGAAAAAGAAATCTGAATTAAGTGCAGAGCAACAAGAACTTGCCTCTCAATTAAAACTTCTTGAAGCCAAAATTAAAGAACTTGATCCTCAAGAAAGAATTCCAAATATCTCAACCTTTACTGCAAAAGAAGATGTATTTAATCATTATTTAGAGCTACAAGGTAATGTTAGTACAAAACAAAACCTTATTATTTATCCTGAATATTCTGGAATACTTACACGTGTTTTTGTAAAAGAAGGACAACAAGTAAGTAAGGGACAAATGCTTGCCAAAATTGATGATGGAGGTTTAAGTCAACAAGTTGCACAGTTGCAAATTCAAGCCGATTTAGCAAAAACTACTTTTGAGCGTCAGGAACGTCTGTGGAATCAAAAAATTGGCAGTGAAATTCAATACTTACAAGCAAAATCTACTTATGAGGCGCAAGAACTAGCGGTTAGCCAATTAGAGCAGCAAATAGCTAAAACAACTGTTCGTGCACCATTTTCTGGAGCCATAGACGATGTAATTACCGATCAAGGTAGTGTTGTTGCGCCTGGACAATCACAACTATTTAGAATTGTGAATCTTAAAAACATGTATATAGAAACTGATGTTCCTGAACGATACGTTTCTGATGTTATCTCAGGAAAAAATGTACAGGTTGAGTTTCCAATTCTTGGAAAAACAATGAATGCAAAAATACGTCAAGCAGGAAATTTTATCAATCCTGCAAATCGGACTTTTAAAATTGAAGTTGCTGTCACAAATAAGGATAAGACCATTAAACCAAACCTAACTGCTAAGCTCAAAATAAACGATTATACTAATGAGAATGCAATATTAATTCCTCAAAGTATAATCTCAGAAAATGCTGAAGGGAAACAATATGTTTACATTATAGTAGATAAAAACGACAACAAAGCCAAGGCCAAACGTGTAATTATTGAAACAGGAAAAACACAAGGCGATTATATAGAAGTGCTTTCTGGTTTAGAAAACGGCAATGAAATAATTGAAGAAGGAGCAAGAAATGTTAAAGACGGACAAGATGTTAAAATCCTTGAAGTTGAAGAAGTAAAATAATTCAAAAGACTAAAACTTTAAAAATGATCAAAAAAGAAAAAAAAGTAAATAAAGAGTTTGGATTATCGTCTTGGGCAATAAACAATAAAACAACTATGTATGTTTTAATTGTATTAATCCTTTTTCTTGGTGCTTCAGCTTACTTTAGTATGCCCAGAGAAAACTTTCCCGAAATAAAAGAAACCAAAATTTATATTAGTTCTGTTTATCCCGGAAATACCGCAGAGGATATCGAAAAGCTCATAACAGATCCTATTGAAGACAAGCTGAAAACCGTTAGTAATGTTGTGGAGATCACTTCAACGTCTCAAGAAGATTACTCTATGGTTATTGTAGAATTTGATGAAAGCATAACCGTAGACGCTGCAAAGCAAAAAGTGAAAGATGAGGTAGATTCTGAAACATCAAGCGAAGATTGGCCAACTTTCAATAATGCAAAAGTTGAACCTAACGTTTTCGACTTAAGTATGTCGGAAGAATTTCCAATCCTCAATATCAATATTTCTGGTAATTATCCCATTGATAAGCTTAAGAAATTTGGTGAATATTTGGAAAATGAAATAGAAGGGCTTTCAGAAATAAAACAAGTTGATATTCGTGGTGCTCAAGACAAAGAAGTAGAAGTTGCTGTAGATATTTATAAAATGATGGCAGCGCAAGTCAGCTTTGACGATATTATAAATACTATTAGCAGAGAAAACATGACCATGTCTGCCGGTAATTTAATTACAAGCGGACAACGACGTACTATTCGTGTATTAGGCGAAATAGAATCACCCAAAGAATTAGAGGATTTTATAGTAAAATCTGAAAACAACAATTCAATTTATTTAAGAGACATTGCAGAAGTTACCTTTAAGGACGAAGATAAAACCACATATGCTAGAGAGTTTGGCGAACCAGTTGTAATGCTCGATGTAAAAAAACGAGCAGGTAAAAACATGGTGGCAGCAGCCGAACAAATAGATGTCATTGTAAAAGATGCAATAGCAAATGTGTTCCCTCAAGATCTAAAGGTGACCATTTCTAACGATCAATCTTCCAAAACCATTGGTCAGGTTGATGATCTGGTTAACAATATCATTTTTGGTATTATTCTGGTCGTAACTGTTTTAATGTTCTTTTTAGGTTTTAGAAATGCACTCTTCGTAGGTTTTGCAATCCCTATGTCCATGTTTATGTCTTTAATGATATTAAACCTTCTGGGTTACACTATGAATACTATGATTCTCTTCGGATTAATTATGGGCCTTGGTATGTTAGTTGATAATGGTATTGTGGTTGTGGAAAATGTTTACCGATTAATGAGTGAAGGTGTTCCGCGAATTGAAGCTGCCAAAAAAGGAATTGGTGAAATCGCATTCCCTATTATTATCTCAACGGCAACAACTGTGGCTGCATTTATTCCTTTAGGGTTATGGCCAGGAGTTATGGGACAATTCATGATTTATTTTCCGGTAACATTATCGGTTGTATTAGGTTCATCTTTATTTGTGGCTATTTTCTTTAACTCGGTAATGGTCTCTCAATTTATGAGTATAGAAGATAAGGATATGCCAATAAAACAAATAATTAAAACCTCAGTAATTGTTGCAGTAATTGGTCTAGTTATTTTCATTTTTGGTGGAGATTATAAGGCTATAGGAACACTTATGATGTTTGTAGCCATTAATCTTTGGATATACCGATTGTTCTTAAGAAAATGGGCTAATGGGTTTCAAAAGAAAATCTTACCACGTTGGGAACGGTTTTATGAAAAATTACTTCGTAAGGCTTTAAGTGGAAGAAAACCAATACTAGTTACTATTGGAACATTTATCTTACTTATTATCTCATTTATCGGTTTCTTCGCGTCAGTAGGAATTGGACGTACAGAAGTAGAATTCTTTCCGAACAATAAACCTAACCAAATTATTGCATACATCGAATATCCAGAAGGCACAGACATCAAAAAAACCAATGCCATTACAAAAGATATTGAAGAGCGTGTGTATAACATTATTAATGAAGAAGCTTATAAGAAAGATGGTTTTAACTTCTTAACTGAAAGTGCAGTCTCTCAAGTAGGTGAAGGTGCTGGAAATCCACAAATTGACGGAGGTTCTGCGGCCGAAATGCCTCATCGTGGAAAGATCACAGCCACCATGCGTGAGTTTAAATTCAGAGAAGGTGCAGATAGTGAATTATTGCTTGAGAAAATTCAAAACACACTTAAAGATGTGTATCCAGGCGTCTCTATTTCTGTGGAAAAAGATGCCGTTGGTCCTTCTGCAGGATATCCAATTAATATTGAATTAGAAGGTGATGACTATTCCGAACTGATTGCCACGGCCGAAAAAATGCGTGATTTTATTAACTCAAAAAATATTCAAGGAATTGATGAATTAAAAATAGATGTCAACAAATCGAAACCTTCCATGCAAGTTCAAGTCGATAGAAAAAAAGCAGGAGAACTTGGGGTAAATGCAGGGCAAGTTGGTCAGCAATTACGTAATGCTATTTTTGGTGCTAAAGCTGGAATCTATAAAGAAGCTGGCGAAGATTACGACATTTATGTGCGTTTTAATGAAGAAAATAGATACAATACAAGTGCCATTTTTAATCAGAGGATTACGTTTAGGGATCCGGCTTCAGGGAAAATAAAAGAAATTCCTGTGTCTGTTGTTGCTAAACAAAGTAATGCTTCCGGTTTTAGTGCCATAAAACACAAAGATGTAAAAAGGGTCGTTACTGTATATTCGGCTTTAGCTCAAGGCGGTAATGCTGCAAGTATCGTTGCACAAATTCAAAATGAAATGCAATCTTTTACCGAAAAACCAGATACAATTAAAATAGATTACACAGGTGAAATTGAGGAACAAGACAAACAAATGGCCTTTTTAATGGGTGCCTTTTTCACAGGGTTAGGATTAATTTTCTTTATCCTGATTTTTCAATTCAATTCGGTTTCAAAACCAGGCATCATCATGTTAGCCATTTTTTTAAGTCTCATTGGTGTGTTTGGTGGTATTGTAGCTACAGGAAGTTCATTTGTAATTATGATGACAATGATGGGAATAATCTCTCTCGCAGGAATTGTTGTTAACAATGGTGTTGTATTGTTAGATTACACACAGCTGCTCATTGATAGGAAAAAGGTGGAATTATGTTTGGATGATGAAGCAAATTTAGAAAATGATTATTTATTAGAAGCCATAATAAAAGGTGGTAAGGCAAGGTTGCGACCAGTACTATTAACTGCTATTACTACTATTTTAGGATTGATTCCTTTAGCAACCGGATTTAACATTAATTTCTTTACACTTTTTACCGAATTTGATCCTAAAATTTATGTAGGAGGAGACAATGTTGTTTTTTGGGGACCGTTAGCATGGACTGTAATTTACGGATTGTTTATTGCAACATTCTTAACCTTAATCGTCGTACCAATACTTTTCTATTTGGTTTCAAGATTTAAATTGTGGCTCCGAAATAAAACGACACCAAAAACTATTTCAATTGAGATTTAGATATAAAAAAAACCGAAGCAAAAATTGCTTCGGTTTTTTTATCTAGTAAAGTTAAATACTTTAAAATTTAAAAGTAATTCCTCCATTTAAAACTGTTCCATTAAATCCAAATTGGTTGACTTCCCAAGGGTATTTAAAACGTCCACCAAGGTCTGTAACAAAATCCCCATTTGTGTCTATTACATCTGGATATACATTCAATAAATTACTTGCAGAAGCATAAATTGAAAATTTATTTGAAATCTCATAGTTAATCACTAAGTCAGTAACAATTTTTCCAGCAAAAGTTTGATCATTTGCAGGATCGCTAGCATGTTGCCAAGTAACCTCTCCAAAATAAGTATTATTTAAGATGAAATTAAATTTATTAATATTATAATCGAATCCTAAAAGTACTTTAGATTTTGGTCTCGCCGAAATAATTCTAGATTGTTCTTTACGGTTAAAAATTTCATAACCATTTGCAGCTAATAATGGAGGAGTACCAATGGCGCCTTCAATCTTGGTTTCATTAAAATTCGCCGATAAAGCAACATCTAATTCCCCATTTCCTAATTCAATATTTCTATAATTAGCTACTAAATCAACACCTGTAGTTTTTGTATTAACAGCATTAACAAAGAATTTTAAACTCGTAATTGAGTTATCTAATAAAATTTGTTCAACAGGATTTGTTGTTCCTGCGTCTCCATCAAACCCAATTTCTCCAGTAAATAAAACACGATCGTCAACTTTCACGCTGTAAAAATCTGCAGATAATGATAAATTAGGAACTGGCTTATAAGTAATTCCCGCAGAAATATTTTCAGACGTTTCTGCTGTTAATTGTGGGACTCCTAAACCATCTCTAATAATCGGATCTACATTATTAAAAGTTCCTTGATTAGACACTGTCCCTCCAGAAACCAAGGTTTGTATATTACTTAAGTAAATCTGGTGTAATGAAGGTGCTCTAAATCCAGTACTAACAGAAGCTCTAATAGCTCCTTGATTATCTCCTAGAGTATATCTTCCATTAATTTTCCAAGATGTGTTGTCACCAAAGTCACTAAAATCTTCATATCTAACTGCTCCTCCAATTAAAAACTCTTCCGTTGGTTCCCACTCTAAATCAGCATAGAGACCATAATTACTTCTTGTAGCTCTAACCGCATTACTAGGTTGTAATCCTGGAAAAGATTGTACACCACCTCCAAAATATGAAGCAGGGTCTCCAGCAACAGCAGTAAATCGTTCTTTTTTAACTTCAGCTCCAAAAGCTAAATTAACTTGATCAAAACTTCTTGAAACATCCAAATTGGCAAGTGTGTTACTAAATGTGTAAGCCCCAACATCAAATGAAGTTGGACTACTTGCACCTAAATCTAGATTTATACTATTGTTTACATCATAACCTACAGAATTTCTTCCATGTGTTCCGCTTAAATCTACATTAAAACCATGCATCTCCCATTTAGTTCCAACAGTAAAATTATTATCTAGTATTTTAGTTTCAAAAGTTGGTTGAAACCCTTGATATGTAGTTCCTGCTTCATGTAATAAATTAAAGGTATCTGGAATCCAATAAGGAACTCTATATAATGCAAAGCTTTTACCTGTTCTATAGGTTACACCTCCAAAAGTGTAAAACTCACCATTTCCGTTTTTAAAAGGAACACCAGCATTAAAAAAAGCATCTAGCTTCTTTATTTCAGGTTGTCCAACGGTCATTCCTAAATCAGGATTTGCTTGTAGCCAAGGTGTGGTACCGTTTAAAATATCATCATCCCCAAATATAACTCCAAACAAGCCGTCGCCTCCAGGTACTCCAGATCTATCTGTTTCTTCTTGCTCATAATATGCGAAGGTTAAATTTATATATCCTCCATTATCTCCAGCTTTAATAGCTGTATTCACATCTACACCATAATTAAATCCATCTCCTTCGGTAGTTACACCAGCTGTAGCATTAACAGTTGTATACTCCACATCCTTCTTTAAAACCATATTAATCACACCCGCAATTGCATCTGATCCGTATTGTGCAGAAGCTCCATCACGTAAGACTTCAATTCTTTCGATAGCTGCTGCTGGTATGCTTTTTAAATCTACACCTACTTCTCCTTTACCAGGTGTGTCGTTTATATAAACTAAAGCACTTTGGTTCTTACGCTTACCATTAACTAACACTAAGGTTCTACTTGGGCCCAAACCTCTTAAATCAGCTGGATCAAAATGTGCTGTTGCGTCCGAAATAGTTTGATTTGTTGAATTGAAAGAAGGTACTTTATAGGTCAACATTTTATCGACCGTAGGTTGTCCAGTATTTCTCAATTCTGCTACACTAATATTGTCAATTGGTACAGGAGAATCTAAAATAGTTCTCGGTTTGGCTCTATTACCTACCAAAATAATTTCATCTAATGCAACTCCTGCTTGCATTGTTACATTTACTGTATTCCCACTAACAGTGACTTCTTGAGAGTTGAAGCCAACATAAGAAAATACTAACACATCTCCATCGTTTGCATTAATAGAAAAGTTTCCATCAAAGTCTGATGTTGTTCCAGTTGAAGTTCCTTTAATTATAATTGAAACTCCTGGTAACGGTTGAGATGTATCATCTAAAACTGTTCCTGTAACTTCTTGAGCTTCAATAAAATTTGACGCTCCAATAAAGAACACCAAAAGAATTAAGTAATTTTTTATCATAATTTTACTTTTATTGGTTTTTACAAAAAAAGATAAAAAAATGTTAAAATCCACAATTTTTGTCGATTATTTTGTCGAATCCTTAAAACCAATCGGTTTTTGAAACAAACTTTTCTACCATAAAATATGGGTTATCGAAATCGTGGGAGGAAGATAGAACACATCTAATTAATAATAATTTTTTTTGAAACGTCTCCTTTTTCGGTGATTATTTTAATAGTATAAATCCCTTTACTTAAGTCTTGAATATTGATAAAATCTTTGTTTTTTAATCCAGATTCAAAATATAATTTTTGACCTAAAACATTATAGAGTTCAATATTAAAATTATCATTAATACCTAGAGTATTAATTTGAAATTTTCCTTTGTTTGGGTTAGGATAAACCTTTATATTATTTAATAATGTGTTTTTTATTGTCGACAATGTTGAACTTTCAACAATATGAATTGTTTGATTAGCTGAAACATTATTTATGATATCTACTACGCCGCTTAACCATGTTACTTTTACATAATCTATTGTTGTGGCATTTCCAATTCCAAAAAATTCAGCTCCCGAATTTTGACTTGTATATCCTTCACCGCATAAGGTATATCTAAATTGTTTATCGCCGTTTATACTTATTTCAATTCTAGATCCTATTCCCATTCTGTTACTTGTATCTCCTTCTAAAGTTACTTTTAACCAGTTATTGTTTACATTAGTACTACAATCATTAACCCATAAAAAATTACTGCGCGGAGCTCGATTAACTACTGTTATATCTGGAAAACCATCATTATTTACATCTCCAATAGCATTTGAGTAACTCTCGGCATCATCATTTGCAAATCCTGCACTTACAGGTATTGTAAATATATTAGCTGTGTTTTCATAAAACGCAGATGGTAAATCTCCTAAAGAACCGTCTCTCATACCACTTACATACAAATCTAGATCTGTATCATTATCGGCATCTAAAAAAACCGCTCCCCAAGCCACACTATTAAATATTGTACCATTTGAAGCTGCAATATTTGTAAAAGTCTCATCTCCATTATTATTTAAAAAATAATTTCCGGCTGATGTATTTGTTACATAAATATCCAGCCAACCATCATTGTTATAATCATCAATTGTTGTTGACATAGCATCAATGGCTATATTTGTTCCGGAACTTGCACTAACATCTGTAAAAGTTCCGTCTCCATCATTTTTATATAAAATATTTGTAGTAGTAAATCTATCATTAGCAATATAGATATCTTGCCAACCATCGTTATTAAAATCAAAAAAAGAAGCGCAAAATGAGTAGTGATTAGAATTTGATATTCCTGCACTAGCACTTATATTGGCAAAGGTGTTATTTCCATTATTTCTATATAAAATATTTGGTTGCACGCCATTAGCGATGTCTCTGTTACATAAAAATAAATCTAAATCTCCATCATTATCAATATCTCCCCAAGACGCACCCCAAGAATTCATAACTGATGTTGAAATTCCTGAACCTGACGTAATATCTGTTAAATTAAAAGAACCATCATTCTCATATAATCTATTAGACGCATTATTGCTTACCACGAAAAGATCATTATCACCATCATTATCTATATCTACCCAATTTATTTGTCTTGTATCATTTTTTAAATCTGTAAAATTTAAACTAATAGAATTATAGGTTCCATTATAATTTTTAAAAAAATAGATTGGGCTTCCATCTTCTGATGCATAAGTAATATCATCCCAACCATCATTATCGAAATCATAAAATGATACTCCTCCAGTAAATTGATTTACACCAAACGAAACATTAATGTTTTGGCTTGCGGCACTTTCTGCAAAAAGAATCTGTGACATACAGTTTGCAGATAAACATAAAAATATGATGTTAACAATAAATTTCACACTTAAGATAATTTCTTTACAAATTCTAAAATTTTATTAACTCCTCCAAATATATTAGGGCAGTATTCTTTTATAAACTCAATATTAATAGATGAATTTCTTCTATAAGCCTTCAAAACTTCTCCTCCATCAAAATCTACAAAAGCCATTCTAAAAAATAAATCTTCTTCTTTAAAATAAAAATCTGATGATGGTAAAAGGGCAATTTTAAAATTATCAAGTAAATAATTTGCCAATTGTTCACTCTTTTGAATTCCTAAGGCATGAATACTTTCTTTAAAATTATTAAATCCTACCATCATATAAAAAGCTCCTTGTGAGTCAGTACATTCAATATTTACTTCCTTAAACTTTAAAGCAATATAGTTTGAAATTTCTTTTAGAATTATTGAACAGTCTTTAATATGATTAATAACATCATCTCCCATTTTAAAAGCTTTAATAGCTGCATATTGTATTGGTGATGACACTGCACTAAATGTTTCACTAAACAAGGAACGATATGTGTCATGCATAAACTGTAATTCTTTTGGTAAGGCCATAAAACCCAAGCGATAGCCGCCAGCAGAAAACACTTTACTCAACCCTCCAAAAACAATAGTTCTCTCTGGATAAAATTTTGAGATACTTGGTGAAAAATCTTCACTAAAATTTATTTGAGAATAAATTTCATCAGAAAGTACAATAATATCGTTTGCCTTACAAACTTTTACTAAATGCTGTAATTCTTCATTTGTGTAAACTGCTCCTGTAGGGTTATTGGGTGAATTTAAAATTAATGTTTTTTGTTGATTAGGATTAGCTTCACAATATTCCTTTAAAGTTTTTGAAGTGAGTTTAAAATTATTTTCTAAATATGTTTCAAGAACAACATAATTACCATTTTTAGAATTAATTTGAGGCCCATAACTTACCCAGCTTCCTTTAGGTATTAAAAAAGTACCTTCCAAAATTAATATGGTTTGATATAATAATTCTTTGCTTCCAGGGCCTATATAAATAAAATCACTATCTGCTTTAATATCTTGAAAATCCTTTAGAAATTTAGCAATAGCTTTTCGCAAAATATCTAAACCAATCGTAGGTAAATAGTTATTGTTTGTTGCATTATTTTTTAATTCATCTACAACAGATTGGTGGATAGGAAAAGGTGACTGTCCAAATCCAAAATGAAAAACGTTTTCACCTTCACTTCGTAACATACTCACTTTTTGGTTAATAGCTAAAGTTGCTGAGGGTTTTAAATTTTGAATATTTTGATTAACCTTAATCATAATAAAAAATAAATTATAAAAAAAGAGCTTCTTTCGAAGCTCTTTTTTCTATCATGGAATTCGATTAATTTAGATCTGTAAAAGTATAAACAGGATTATCATTTTCATCTAATGTTGTCTCAATTAATAAGACCCATTTATCCATATCCATAATTACATTATATATTTGGGCTTCGCATCCTTGTACAGTTAGTGTAACCGGAATGCTTGCATTATCACCCCACCAGTCATCAAGAAATATAGTACTAAATCCAACAGGAGGTGCAACCATAATTGATTCAAAATTTGTAACTCCTAAACTAGAATCAATAACATCTCCTCCGAAATCCTGATTACCAGAAACCAAATAAATATCATAATCATAGAAAGGATCAGCCCATTCTATTGTAAAATTTAATACAGTATCGATAATATTAAAAAACAATCTATTCCCGGCAATTACTAAAGATGAATCTGAGACCGAACTAATACTAACTTCAAACTCTCCGCAAGTTAGAAAAACAATATTTGAAGATCCAAAATTTGAATTCATTGAAATTACAACATCATCTAAAGTGTAATCTACTCCCAATACCGCAGAAGAACCATCCTTTAGCACATTAAAACTAACAGTAACATCTTGATTCTCTGACGCATTATTTACCCCTGCTTCCAACTCAACTTCTGCCAGTCTGCCTACATCTCTTATAGTTTCATGAGTGTCATCAGTTTCAATAAAAACCGAATTTTCGAGTGTTGTAGAAGAAATTGTTAACACCTCTACAATGTCATCACTATCATCACAACTTACCATAAAGATTAATGGTAAAACCAATAATAGCTTATAAATATTTTTAAAATTTTTCATTGTCTTAATTATTTTAATGTGAATGTTAATCTTCCAAATATATATCTACCATTGAAACCAAATTGTGATGTTCTACGAGAGAAAACAAATTGTCTTCCATAATTACCACTTGCACGTACTTCATCTGGATAAGTATCTAAAAGATTGTTAGCACCAAGAGTAAATGTTAAATTATCTGCAAAATTATAAGTAGCCGATAAATCTGTAACTATTTTTGCACCATATTCGTCTCCATTATCTGGATCGTTAACTGCTCCAAAATACACATTACGTAACATAAAATTCCACTTATCTACACTATAAGTATTTGTAAGATTTATTTTAGCATTTGGTAGTGCTGATTCAATAAAGCCAATTGCTCTATCATCTAAAATTGGTGTTCCAAGTATACTCTTTACATTTTCCACTTCAGTTTTAGAAAACGTAGCCGAAAGACTATTATTTAAAGAGCCTTCGCCAAGTCCGGTTTTATGATCAATAACTATATCGATACCTGAAGATTTTGTACTATAACCATTTGTAAAAAATTTAGCTTGTCCTGCTGCTGCTGCGTCAAAAATTTGTTTGGATTCGTCATCATCATCCACAACACCATCATTATTATCATCTATTGGACTATAAGTTCTTGTTTGCCCTACTCTATCATCTACATTTACTATATAACCATCTACTGTAATTTTCATACCAACATCTGGTAATTTAGCAGTAAATCCTAAACTAAAGTTATCTGAAGTTTCTTCTTTCAGACGAGGTATATTTAACAATTGAGCCAATCTACTAGTATTTCCAAATGTTCCAACTTCGTTAGGAATACCATTAACAAATATTGTAGAAGTTGCATTAAAATATATTTGATGCAAATCAGGTGCTCTAAAACCGGTACTAGCTGCAGCTCTAATTGTAAAATTATCAGAAGCTTTAACTCTGGTCGCTATTTTCCAGTTTGCTGTATCTCCAAAATCGCTATAGTTTTCATAACGGAATGCTGCAGTTAATAAAAATGCTTCAGATAAATCTGCTTCTAAATCTATATAACCAGCATAACTATTTCTGTTTTGATCAACTTCATTTTCTGGTCTATAACCAGGAAATACTTGAGAGCCTCCAGGAACTAAACTGCCAAAATAACTATAAACTTTATCTGAGTCTGGAGTAGTTTGTGTAACAACTTCTCCATTTACATCATAAGTTGCCCAAGACGCTTCTTCACCAGCAATTAATTGATAGTTCTCAGATCTATATTCTGCTCCAAATGCTACGTTAAATCCTTCAAAAGTATCTTCATAGAATTTTGAAACATCAAGATTAGTAGTGTTTTGTGCAAAAGAAAAACCTCCAGCTTCAAACTCTCTAGCTGTTGATGCTCCTAATGTTGCATTTGCTGTGTTTTTAATTGTAAAATCGAAACTATTAGTTCCATATGTATTACTAAAATCTACATTCCAATCTCCAATCATGCCTTTAATTCCAGCAGCTAATGATTTATCCACAACTCTAGATGCTATATGTGGTAAAAATCCATTAGCCAAAGCTTCTGTAGTTCCTCTACCATCTGTATAAGCCGGTCTTCTAAAGAATCCTGCGGCTAAACCATCTCTTGAGCTAATGCCTCCAAACGAATACAGTACTGATCCATTATCGTCTAATGGAAGTTCCATGTTCATCATAAACTTACCGCTTCTTAATTTAGATTGTCCAATTTTCATTCTAAAATCATCTCTATCTAATCCTCTAGCTGCTAATTCAAATTCAGAAATTGGAGCTGCATCAGGTAAATCGGAATCTGAATTTATAATACTTAAAAATGAATCTCCATTAGCAATTCCAGCATCATAAACAGCTTGCAAAGAAGGGTCTAAACCTGCTACATAAGCTGATAATGCACTAGGATTCATAGCATAAGCTTGATCATAACCCAAATTTCTTACTGCTACATCAAACATTGTATAGATAACTTTACCCATAGTATCACTTCTATTTGTTGGTCCTCTATTTTCTAAAGATCCTGTAAAATTGATATAACCTCCATTTTTACCTAAATCTAAACCATAGTTGGCATCTATTTGAAATTTTTCTCCATCGACGCCACCTTCATCATATTTTTCAGAATGCTGACTAAAATTAGCTCCAGAATTTACATTTAAAGTTAATTCATTAGTAGCCTTTTTAAGCACGAGGTTAATTACACCTGCAACGGCATCACTACCATATTGTGCAGCTGCACCATCTCTTAAAATTTCAATTCTAGCGATTGAAGATGCTGGTATTGCATTCAAATCGGTAGCAACAGATCCTGTTCCTACTGTACCATTAACATTAACTAAAGAAGACTTGTGACGTCTCTTTCCATTAATTAATACTAGTACTTGATCTGGTCCAAGCCCTCTTAAAGAAGCTGGATCAACATGATCTGTTCCATCTGAAACTGTTTGTGTAGTAGAGGTAAATGAAGGAGCCACATAATTTAAAATTTCATTTACTGTTGTTTGTGGTCCAGTTGCTGCTAATTCAGCAACGTTTATAACATCTACCGGAACAGGAGTATCTATTACAGTTCTCCCTCTGCTTCTTGAACCTAACAATACTATTTCGTCTAAAGCAACTCCTGCTTGCATGGTTACATTTACTGTATTCCCACTAACAGTGACTTCTTGAGTGTTAAAGCCAACATACGAAAATACTAATACATCTCCATCGTTTGCACTAATAGAAAAGTTTCCATCAAAGTCTGATGTTGTTCCAGTTGAAGTTCCTTTAATAATAATTGAAACTCCTGGTAACGGTTGAGATGTATCATCTAAAACTGTTCCTGTAACTTCTTGAGCCTCAATAAAACTTGATGCTCCTAAAAAGAACACCAAGAGGATTAAGTAATTTTTAATCATAATATATTTTTATTGGTTTACACAAAAAAACTAAAAAAAATGTTAAAATTCGCATTTTTAGATAACTATTTTACCAATATCATTAATGATAAATTCATTTTTCTTCTATAAAAGTAAAAAAAATGATGTCAAAATAAAATTGGCATAAATAAACTTTGTAGTTTAAAAAATGTATATAATTGAATATATCTAATCACTATTTCCTTAAATTTGCATCTTAATATTTCTATTCTATGTTTAGAAGCCATACTTGTGGTGAATTAAGAGATTCACATATCGATAAAGAAGTTATTCTTGCTGGTTGGGTACAGAAAACACGTGATAAAGGGTTTATGCTTTGGGTAGATCTTCGTGATCGTTATGGTATTACTCAACTTATTTTTGATGAAGAACGCACTTCGAAGGAATTAATTGATGAGGCAAAAACTCTTGGTCGTGAATTTGTTATTCAAGTCAAGGGAACTGTTATTGAGCGTGCTTCTAAAAATTCGAATATTCCAACAGGTGATATAGAAATTTTGGTTTCTGAAATTGTTGTTTTAAACGAAGCATTAACACCCCCTTTTACTATTGAAGACAATACAGATGGTGGTGAAGAACTACGCATGCAATATCGCTATTTAGATATTAGACGTAATCCTGTAAAAGACAATTTAATATTCAGAGCGAAAGTCACTCAAGAAGTTCGTAACTATTTATCTAATGATGGTTTTATTGAAGTGGAAACTCCATATTTGATAAAATCTACTCCAGAAGGTGCTCGTGATTTTGTAGTGCCTTCTAGAATGAATAAAGGACAATTTTATGCGCTTCCACAATCACCACAAACTTTTAAGCAATTGCTTATGATTGGTGGTATGGATAAATATTTTCAGATTGTAAAATGTTTTAGAGATGAAGATTTAAGAGCAGATAGACAACCAGAATTCACACAAATAGACTGTGAAATGGCTTTTGTAGAACAAGAAGATATTTTAAATGCTTTTGAAGGATTAACACGTCATTTACTCAAAGAAATAAACGGCGTTAAAGTTGATAAATTTTCCCGAATGACTTATGATGAAGCGATGCGAAAATATGGAAATGACAAGCCAGATATCAGATTCGGAATGGAATTTGGAGAACTTAACGAAGTTGCACAACATAAAGACTTCAACGTATTTAATCAAGCAGAATTAGTTGTTGGAATTGCTGTACCTGGAGGAAATTCATATAGTAGAAAAGACATAGACAAATTAATTGATTGGGTTAAACGACCACAAGTAGGTGCTTTAGGAATGGTGTATTGCAGATGTAATGAGGACGGAATCTTTAAATCTTCAGTAGATAAATTCTACGACCAAGAGGATTTAGCAAAATGGGCAGAAGCTACAGGAGCCAAAACGGGAGATCTAATTTGTGTGCTTTCAGGAAATACCAATAAAGTTAGAACTCAATTAAGTACCCTGCGTATGGAATTAGCTAGGCGTTTAGGATTACGTAAACCAGATGAATTTGCGCCTCTTTGGATTGTAGATTTTCCATTATTAGAATGGGATGAAGAAACAGAGCGATACCATGCCATGCATCATCCATTTACATCACCGAAACCAGGACAATTGGAATTATTGAAAACAAATCCAGGAGATGTAAAAGCAAATGCTTATGATTTGGTTTTAAATGGAAATGAAATTGGTGGTGGTTCAATTCGAATTCATGATAAAGAAACACAAGCTTTAATGTTTGATTATTTAGGCTTTACTCCTGAAGAAGCTAAATCACAATTTGGATTTTTAATGAATGCTTTTGAATATGGTGCGCCACCTCATGGCGGAATAGCCTTTGGATTGGATAGGTTGGTTGCCATACTTGGTGGACAAGAAACCATCCGTGATTTTATTGCATTT
The DNA here is from genome assembly GCA_965250265.1 of Flavobacteriaceae bacterium. Classification (GTDB taxonomy): domain Bacteria; phylum Bacteroidota; class Bacteroidia; order Flavobacteriales; family Flavobacteriaceae; genus PRS1. The sequence goes on from CBDFNO010000015.1 coordinate 559,116, forward strand.
CCTAAAAACAATTCTGGAAGAGATGTTATGATAGATGCTCCTTCTCCAATTAATGATTTACAACTTGAAGAATTAAGTTTAAAGCTTAATTTAAAATCATAATAGTAGAACCCTAAACTTGCCAGATTTTTTAGTAGTTTTAGTTGATGCCAAAAAAAACACTTTTTAAACGTTTTCTAATTTGGAGGTATAGACATATCTCACAGAAAAATTTTGTTTTTTTATTAAGCATCTTAATTGGTTTATTCTCTGGATTAGCTGCTGTAACACTGAAAAATATCACTTTTGCAATTGAAGCTGTTTTGGAACGTGGTATTATTTTTTCTCAAAATCAACTCTACTTTATTCTTCCATTTATTGGATTACTTTTAGTGTATTGGTTTGTAAAATATATTTCTAAAAAACCTATCAGCCATGCAATTCCTTCCATTCTTTATTCTTTATCAAAAAAAGGAGGAGTTCTAGAACGAACAAAAATATATTTTCCGCTAATCACAGCACCATTAACAGTAGGTTTTGGAGGTTCGGTTGGGTTACTTGGTCCAGCAGTAGCTTCAGGTTCGGCAATAAGTACAAATCTTGGAAAACTCTTCCATATTGATAGCAAAACAAGGACGTTACTTATTGGTTGCGCCACAGCTGGAGCCATTTCTTCTATTTTTAAATCTCCAATCGCTGCTATTATTTTTGCAGTAGAGGTCTTTAGTTTAGATCTTTCTTTTGCAATGTTGCTTCCTCTTTTAATTGCATCTATTTCAGCTGTATTAACATCTTATTTCTTTTTAGGAGATGAGTTACTTTTTAACTTTAATATTTCAGAGAAGTTTGAAATAAAAGACACTCTATTTTACATAGTTCTTGGTGTTGGAACTGCTTTTGCTTCTATATATTTCACCAAAATCTATTTTGCTATTTTATCCCTTTTTAAACGTTTTAAGACTCGTTTTCAAAAACTTATAGTAGGTGGTATAGCAATTGGTATTATGCTCTATTTTATTCCTCCACTTTATGGTGAAGGATTTGGGTTTATAAACAATTTATTAGCAGGAAATCACTTAGAGGCATTAGGTAATACTCCTTTTGATGCTTTTAAAGAAAATATCTGGGTAATTATTGGATTGTTAATTGGTATTACTTTTTTTAAAGCTGTAGCAATGTCTACAACTTTTGCTGCTGGAGGTGTTGGAGGTGTTTTTATACCTGCTATGGTAATGGGAAGTGCATTTGGAAACGTAGTAGCAAAAATAATAAACAATTTGGGATTTGGTTTTACTGTTTCCGAAACCAATTTCACACTTGTAGGCATGGCTGGTTTAATTGCAGGAGTAATTCATGCTCCACTTACTGCAATCTTTTTAATTGCTGAAATAACTGGTGGCTATGAATTGTTTGTGCCTTTAATGATAGCTGTTGCCATTTCATTTATTATTACCAAGAATGCTGTTGAGCATACTATTTATACACGCGAATTAGCTGCAAAAGGAGAGCTCTTAACACATGATAAAGATAAAAGTGTATTAACATTGATGAAACTGGATAACGTTATCGAAAAAAACTTTATTGTATTAAAACCAAAAATGACACTCGGTGATATGCTACATCATGGTGTTGCCAAATCAACTCGAAACCTATTTCCGGTTACCAATGAAATTAATGAATTTGTAGGTGTTATTTTGTTAGACGATATCAGGGAATTTATGTTTGACCAGAAATTATATGAAACCACAACGGTTAATGATTATATGCATAGTGCTCCCGATTTAATCATTTATGAAACTGATATTATGCAAACTGTAATGAATAAGTTTCAAGATTCAGGTGCCTGGAATTTGCCAGTAATTAAAGACGGAAAGTACTTTGGTTTTGTTTCAAAATCTAAATTACTTACTGCCTACAGACGACAATTAATTAACTTTACAAAGTAAACCGATAATGTGCATTAAGTATAGTAGGTTTTAGTATAAACAAATGAAATATCTTATCGCTTTTTTATTTTTAGCATCCATAGGAAGCATTATAATTGGATATATGGTAAATGCTGATTACTCACAAAAACTTATCGGTTTTGGTGTAGTAGGTTTATTTATTATAGTTTTTCCTTTATTTTCTTATTATAGATGGAAAGATAAAAACCTAAAAGATTATATGATTACTAAAGAGAATCTTGAGAAAATGCGAAATCATGAGGAAAAGTAAAAACACTTTATTTTTAGTTCAAATTTCGCTTTTCAATAAAAAATTGTTTCATTAATTGTGAAGCTTCTTCAGCCATAATTCCACCTGTCATTTTAGTCTTTGGATGCAATTTTGTTTTCAAATTAATACAGCCTCGTTCTTCATCTCTAGCAGCATAAACTATATTACTAATCTGACTCCAATACAAAGCTCCTGCACACATTTGGCAAGGTTCTAAAGTTATATAGAGTGTGCAGTTTTGAAGATATTTCCCTCCCAAAAAATTTGCAGCAGCAGTTATGGCTTGCATTTCGGCATGAGCAGTTACGTCGTTTAATGTTTCGGTTAAATTGTGTGCTCTTGCAATAATTCTGTTTTCTATAACTATAACAGCACCAACAGGAATTTCTCCTTTTTCAAAAGCAGTTTCTGCCTCCTGAAAGGCTTTTTTCATAAAGTAAGTGTCATCAAAAATGTTTTCCATTGATGTAAAAATACAATTTCAATCTTGTACTTTTGCTTTGTGCAAAAAAGTTTATTAAATCATATTAATTCACCTAAAGAGTTACGTCAACTTTTACAAGACGACTTACCTCAACTTGCTAAAGAACTCCGTGAATTTATTATTAATATTGTAGCTACAAAAGAAGGCCATTTAGGAGCTAGTCTTGGTGTAGTTGAACTTACTATTGCATTACATTATGTGTTTAAAACTCCTGAAGATTTACTCATTTGGGATGTCGGACATCAAGCCTATGGACATAAAATATTAACTGGGCGACAAGAAATTTTTCATACCAACAGACAATTTGGTGGCATTAGTGGTTTCCCAAAACGTAGTGAAAGTGAATATGATACGTTTGGTGTTGGTCATTCTTCAACATCCATTTCGGCAGCATTAGGAATGGCAATTGCTTCAAAGCTGAAAGGTGATTTTGAAAAACATCATATTGCAGTTATCGGAGATGCATCAATAGCAAGCGGGATGGCCTTTGAAGGGATGAATCATGCAGGAGTTAGCGATGCCAATTTATTGGTTGTTCTAAATGATAACGCTATTGGTATTGATCCAAGTGTTGGTGCGTTAAAACAATATTTAACAAACGTTAAAACTGGAAGCCAAAAACAAGACAACATTTTTGAAGCCTTAAATTTTAATTATTCAGGACCAGTAGATGGTCATGATATTCATGAAATTATATCAAAGTTAGAGCAATTGAAATCAGTTAAAGGACCTAAATTTCTACATATAATAACAAAAAAAGGTAAGGGATTAAAACAAGCTGAAGATAACCAAGTTAAGTATCATGCTCCTGGGAAATTCAGTGCAAAAACCGGAGAATTATTTACCAAGCCTACTTTAAATACGTCAAAATATCAAGATGTTTTTGGTTATACAATTGTTGAATTAGCCGAACAAAATAAAGATATAGTAGGCATAACACCTGCAATGCCAACTGGAAGTTCTTTAAAATATATGATGGGAAAATTTCCTGATAGAGCTTTTGATGTAGGTATTGCCGAACAACATGCAGTAACTCTTGCTGCAGGAATGGCAACACAAGGATTAATTCCGTTTTGTAATATTTATTCCACTTTTTTGCAACGTGCTTACGACCAGGTAATTCATGATGTTGCCTTACAAAAACTTCCTGTAATTTTTTGTTTGGATAGAGCTGGGTTGGTTGGAGAAGATGGTGCAACACATCATGGTGTTTTTGATTTATCCTATTTAAGATGTATTCCAAACCTCATCATTTTTGCTCCAAGAAACGAGGTTGAATTACGTAATATGATGTATACAGCACAATTAGGATTAGACCTTCCTCTAGTTATTAGATATCCAAGAGGACATGGCACAGCTAAAGATTGGAAACAACCCTTTACCAAAATTGAAATTGGTAAAGGTGTGCAGCTAAAAAAGGGTAAGAAATTAGCAGTTTTAAGTATTGGAACTATTGCTAAAAATGTAAATGAAGCTATTGAATTTTTTGAAAGCAAAGATACCGTTTCACATTACGATTTACGTTTTGTAAAACCTTTAGATGAAAAATTATTACATACTATTTTTAAAACTTATAAATATATTATTACTATAGAGGACAACTCTATTAAAGGAGGTTTTGGTAGTGCCGTTCTAGAATTTGCATCAGCCAATAATTATAAGAATACTATAAAACTTTTAGGCATACCTGATACTTTTATTGAACAAGGAAATGTAAGAGAATTGCAAGAATATACATCCTTAAATCCACTAGGTATTAAACATGAAATTGATAGCTTATTTAGCAGCAATCTCTAGTTTCTCTTGAGCATCTACATCTGCTGTTACTGATTCTTCTGGATAAAATTCAGCAAGTGTAATTAACCCAATTAATGTTATAAGAAACACTATTAATCCCGTTTGTATGTTTCTGTTTTTAATCATAATTAAAAAATTAAATAGCAAATAATTACTAATTGTGATTACAATAATACCAACATCGCAATTTTAATTTATTCATCTACTGCATAATATTGATCATGAGTTAGCTTATTTTCTTTATTAGAAACATCGCTCATGACAAGTAATACAATAAAGGTGAAGAAAAAAATAACTATCGCGACAAGTAGGTTTTTTTTCATTTTAATTAAATTTAGGGATTTAATTTGGAGTAAACCTAAGTAATTTATCGATAAAAAGCAAATAATATCGATAAAAAGTAATAATAGCAATACTCACAAAACTTTATTCAGCATAATACTTCACCCTATTTTAGTGATGTTTGTAACTATATAACAGTTTAAAGATGTTTCACCCTACCTAAGTTATTGCTATTCAATAATTATCCTTTTAATTCCTTCAAAATTAGCTCCATGTATTTTTATTAAATACAATCCAGAACTTAAACTTAAATTAAAATTCTTTGTAACATTAGAAAGTTCGAAAGTTGTATTATATGCCCTTTGTCCAGTCATAGTATATATTTCCATTTCAACACTTCCTAAAGAGTTTTTTGAAACAATTGAAAAATTTCCATTGGAAACTGTTGGAAAGACTTTAATTGAATTATTCACAAAATCATTATCGTCTACACCCTAATGGAGTAGATGTTAACTGGCTTGTAAATAATCCTCTTCCGTGAGTTGTTGCTAATATTACATCATCAGAGGTTCTTACATCAAGATCGACAACAGTAACATCGCTCATACCATTATAAGACTGAACTCATTTAGGATTAGCTTGTGTATAATCTGCAGTTGCCCAAACACCAAGCTCTGTACCAATAATTAGTTCGTTTGAGATTTGCGTATTTTGCAAAATACATTTTACCGGTAGATCAGGTAAGTCTCCTTCTTTACTTGACCAATTAGAACCACCATCACTAGTAAACCAAATACTAGTAACTCCATAATTATGCATGATTACAAATATTTCTGATTCACTTTGACCAAATTCAATGTCAGAAATACTTCCTACAAAAGTAACGGTTAATTCCAACCATGAAATTGTACCATTATTCTCGTTAATTAAATTGAAACCCTTTTAATTTTTTATACGTTAATACTGCATGGCTATCAGATAATAGCGAAACATAATGACAAACATTTAATACGCGGTGATAAAACTCAGAATCATCAATCCTTATAGTCTTTGGCAATAGTTTTAGTATAAGTTCATCATAACTAGAAGCTTCACCATTAAAAGTATTGTTAACTGCAGTAATAAAAGTGTCTAAAAGTTTAGTTATCACTTCGTATCCCGCTATTTCCTTGTTAACAACTTCTTTAGATTGATAAACATTCTCAACACTTAATTTAATGATGTCATTTATTTGAGCTTCATATTTACTCTTGTCTAATAATGCTATAGAAAAATTTCCTTTTAAAATATTTTCTTCGTTTTTCATAAAAACTTCAACAGCTTCATTGATTAATGTATTAATAGCCAAAGCTCTAAGATAACTTACCCTATCTTGGGTATTGGTTAATAAATTATACTTGTTAATATTAATAGATTCTCTTACTAAATTAATTAGGTATTCTAGAGCAAAATCTTCACTGATTAGTCCTAAATTTATTCCATCTTCAAAATCAATAATTGTGTAGCAAATATCGTCAGCTGCTTCTACTAGAAATGCCAAAGGATGCCTTGCAAAACTTATATCTTTACCATGTCTTGTCTGAATTAAACCTAACTCGTTTGCAAGGTCTAAAAAAGCTTTTTTTTCAGATTGAAAAAAACCATACTTTTTATCAGCAATATGATTAGATGCTTTTTTGGGTAAAGATTCTTTAGGGTATTTAATAAAAGCACCTAAAGTAGCATAACTTAAACGCAGACCTCCTTTTCTTCCTTCTCTACTTTGTGTTAGTATTTTAAATCCGTTAGCATTCCCTTCAAAGTCACAAAGATCTTGGAATTCTTTTTTGGATAATTGTGATTGATATTGATTACCAATCCCCGTTTTAAAAAATTCTCCTATTGCTTTTTCTCCGCTATGACCAAAAGGTGGATTTCCAATATCATGAGCTAATGCTGCTGTTGCAACTACAGCTCCAAAATCATTAGCCTGGTAACCATGAACTTCTTTTAGATGTGGATATTTATTTAACAATTTTAAACCAACTTTTCTCCCTAAAGATCTGCCTACAACACTTACTTCTAAACTGTGTGTTAAACGTGTGTGTACAAAATCGGTTTGCGATAAAGGAATGACTTGTGTTTTGTCTTGAAGACTTCTGAATTCAGAAGAAAATACAATGCGATCATAATCGACCTCAAACCCTAATCGTGTTTCGTCTTGTTCTTTTCGTAGTCGTTTATTTATGTCACCGAAGCGTTTTAAGGATAGTAATTGTTCCCAATTCATGATTTTAAGTTAAGTGTACGCAAGATATATTATTTAATAATCTTTAGGAAACATTAAGTTAACATTAGTATTAGTTATTTGCAGTACCTAAAAAAATAAAAATGAAACTTAAAGTAGCACTTACAACATTATGTTTTTTAGCTTTTTATATAGGTGTAACACAAGAAATAGTACAAAAATCAAAAGGGGAGGTAATAGGAAAAGTATTTTTTAACTATCACGCCAATGTAACAGAAGATGTAGAACAAACCTCAGCTTTCGAATTAACAAGAGCATATTTAGGTTACAATTACACATTTAACGATAAATTTTCTGCCAGTATTTTATTAGATGCTGGAAAAGGTTCTGGAGCTAGTGATCATTCAGTATTTATTAAAAATGCCAAATTAGATTATAAAGCTGATAACTGGATAACACTTTCTGCGGGAATATTTGGAATGAAACAATTTAAAAATCAGGAAAAATTCTGGGGTTACAGATATCTATATAAATCTCTTGCAGACGAATACAAATTTGGAACTAGTGCAGATTTGGGTGTAATGGCTTCTATCAAAATTAATAATGATTTAAAAATGGATGTTTTAATTGTTAATGGCGAAGGTTATAAAAAATTGCAAGATGCTTCTGGTAAAACCAGATTTGGTATAAATATGGTTTATACACCAAATACAAATTGGGTGTTTAAAGCTTATTATGATACTATGAAAGGAATTGATGCAGATGATGATACAAAAATAACAACCGTAAGTAATGTTGCTTTATTTGCTGGTTATAAAATAAGTAATCGTTTTAGAATTGGTGCGGAATACAACCTTATGCAAAATGGCGAAACCTATAAAACTCCGGCTAAAGACAAAGATCTACAGGGTCTGTCTTTTTACAGTGCCTACAATATCAATAAAAAATGGAATGTATTCGGACGCTATGATCAACTTTCATCAAATACACTTTCAGGAGAAATGAATGATTGGAATTTTTCTGATGACGGAAATACCATTATTGCCGGATTTGAATTCAAACCAACAAAAGGGGTAAACACATCGGTTAATTATAGATTTACAGATTTTGAAGATGCTACGAATAATAACACTTCTTTAATATATTTTAATCTAGAATTTTATTTTTAAAACATAACATTTAGGTAACATATTACTCGAAAACACTATAGATATTTGCAAACTATTTCAAATTAAATTATGGACAATATATACTTATTAATGATTGTTGCCCTTGTTATTTTAGCCGTTGCCGATTTGGTTGTAGGGGTAAGTAATGATGCCGTAAACTTTTTAAATTCTGCTATTGGGTCTAAAGCAATTTCGTTTAGAACTATTATGATAGTAGCAAGCATTGGTATAGCTTGTGGAGCCATATTTTCTAGTGGCATGATGGAAGTAGCTCGTAAAGGCATCTTCAATCCTGGAGAGTTCATGTTTGACGAAATCATGTACATCTTTATGGCTGTAATGATTACTGATATTCTGTTGTTGGATTTCTTTAATACACTTGGTATGCCAACTTCTACAACTGTTTCTATCGTTTTTGAATTATTAGGAGCATCTGTAGCAATGGCTTTAATTAAAATTGGTGCAGATGGTGGCAGTTTTTCTGATTTAATAATTTATATAAATACATCTAAAGCAACTCAAATTATTTTTGGGATACTGCTTTCTGTCGTCGTCGCATTTTCTATAGGTGCTTTTGTGCAATGGGTCTCAAGATTGTTATTGTCTTATGATTTTGAAAAGAAAGCAAAATGGGTTGGTGCATTATTTGGAGGGATTGCATTAACTGCTATGGTATATTTTATCTTAATGAAAGGTATAAAAGGCGCAGATATAGCTAAAGAAAGTTTTGATATTATTGGTGGAGCTACTATAAAAGATTTTTTAGAAACACAAGTATTGCAAATTGTTGCAGTAAGTTTAGTGTTCTGGTCTATTTTATCTTACTTAATAATTAATTTTCTTAAAACCAATATTTACAAACTAATCATTATTGTTGGAACTTTTGCTTTAGCATTAGCTTTTGCTGGCAATGATTTGGTGAATTTTATTGGTGTGCCTATGGCTGCTTTAGAAGCTTATAATGAATGGTCTGCTTCAGGTTTACCTGCACATGAATTTAGTATGGAAGTATTGGCTGGGAAGGTTAAAACTCCTACTATATTGTTATTTGTTGCAGGAATGATTATGGTCGTTACGCTATGGTTTTCTACCAAAGCAAAAGCCGTTGTAAAAACATCTATCGATTTATCTAGTCAAAGCGAAACCAAAGAGCGTTTTCAACCAAACTGGTTATCGAGAGGATTTGTAAGATTTGCTATTGGTTCTTCCGAAATCATTTCATACATACTTCCTGAATCATGGAAAACTAAAATTGAGAAACAATTTGAAAAACCTGTTATAACTTTATCTAAAGACAAAACTCATGAATTACCAGCATTCGATTTGGTTAGAGCATCTGTAAATTTAATGGTTGCTGGTGTTTTAATATCTATTGCTACTTCTTATAAATTACCGCTTTCAACTACTTATGTAACTTTTATGGTGGCAATGGGAACTTCTTTAGCAGATCGTGCTTGGGGAAGTGAAAGTGCAGTATATCGAGTTGCTGGTGTGCTAAATATTATTGGAGGTTGGTTCTTTACAGCAATTAGTGCTTTTATTGCTGCAGCTGTAATGGCTTATCTAATTAATTTAGGTGGTCCAACAGCTATTGCTATTTTATTATTTATTGCCGTTTTACTTTTAGGCAGGAATTATATATCTCACAAGAAAAAATCTAAAGAAACAAAAATAGAGGATAGTCTAGAAAAAGCTGAAAGTAGTTCGGTTCAAGGTGTAATTCATGAAAGTGCCACAAATATTGCTAGTGTAGTAAAACGTGGTAACAGAATTTATACCAATGCAATTAAAGGTCTTGCTTTACAAGATTTATCTGCTCTTAAAAAGAATAAGAAACAAATTGTAAAGCTTTCTGCTGAAGTTGATGAATTGCGTGACAATATTTTCTATTTTATTAAAAATTTAGATGAGTATAGTGTTGGAGCAAGTAATTTCTATATCCATATTTTAGGATACCTGCAAGATATGACTCAATCTTTAGAATACATTTCTAAAATAAGTCATAAGCATGTAAATAATAATCATAAAAAATTAAAATTCAATCAAATTAAAGAACTTAAACAAGTTGATGATGCACTTGAAGAATTGTTTATTAATACAAAAAACGCATTTGATTCTCGTTCATTCGAACAAATTGGTGATCTTTTAAATAATAAAACAGCAGTTTATGATTTAGTAAAGGAAAAAATTCAAAAACAAGTTGAGCGTACTCGAACAGAAGAAGGAAGTCCTAAAAACACAACCTTATATTTTAGTTTGTTATTAGAAACTAAAGATCTACTAAATGCAACTATGAATCTTTTAGAAGAGTATCATAATTCGCATGACAGTTCTGTTAAACCAGCTACTTTACCTTCTAGTGTTGATGATATCACTGGAAACTAAATAATCATAAATTAGAACATTAAAACCACCTCAAGAGGTGGTTTTTGATGTTATTCCAATATCATAGTAGCATTATAATCTATTAATAAGACTATTAAATTATGTATAAAATGAACTATTATACCTAACCAAAGTGTATTATACTTATTTCTTAAATATCCTAAAACTAATCCAAAAGGGAAAATCCATATAAAAGAGATAAACGAAAAATGAATCAATGCAAAAATAAAAGCTGTTGCAATTATTGTTAATTTACTAGATGTAACTTTCAGTAATTGATTAAACAAAAATCCTCTAAATGCAAGTTCTTCAAAAATTGGCGGTAATACAGCGATAAATACAAATGACCAAAATAATGGATTAGATAAATGAATATACCCTTCAAAATAATTAATGGATTCTTGTTTAAAAAGTAAACTATTAACAATCTCCGCAAAAAAATAAACTGCAAAACTTGAAAAAATCGGGAATCCAAATGCAAATAGCCATATTTTCCACTTTAATTTAGGAATTCTATAGAGCTTTAAAATGTTTTTATAATCAAAAGAGCAAAATCCTACTACTAATAGTACGAAAGCTATTTCAATACCTAGTTCATTTACAAAACTATTAGAACTTATATCGCTTATAAAAAGGGAGGTTAAAGCAAATATTAAAAATGTTACGTAAAAAGAAATAATTAAATTTAATGTCTTTACTTTACTTTCATCTGAATTTTTAAAAAAAGATTTTCCACATTTAGAGCAAAATTTTGCTTGTTCTACATTAATTTCTCCACAATTTCTACAATTAATTTCCACTACTTTTTTTCTTCTTTTAAAGAGGGCCCATTTTTTATTGAAGATGCAGAGTAAATGCCTTTACCTAAATAGGCTATTATAATTATTTTCCATAAAATTCCTTTAACCAAATTTGTCGGCTCAATTACAGCCGAGATAATTATTGTAGTTAAATATAAAAATAGCCCTAATAATAATGCCATTAAAGGTTTTTTAGTAGACCAGGAACCTAATATTATATAAATTATTGCTAATATTCCATTAGTTAATAAAATAGATAGTTCATTGGTCGAAAAATACAAAATTATTCCAAAAACAAAGCTCAATCCAGCTATTACATATAAGGTGTTTCTAGCCGATTTAATTTTTTTGTCAGCATCCATATTTTTATTTTTTTTCATAACATTTCTGGCATGAAAAATAGCTTTATCATTATCAGTTCCGTTTTCAGGAAATCCACAATTTATACAAAATACATTTTCTGATTCTATCATAGTTTGACAAAACGAACATTGAGGTGAAGGGTTTTCTATATTTTCTTCCATAAAATTAATTATATACTATTTAATGTGATAACTTCGTAAATATAGAATAGTTAATATGAATAAAAAAATGATGCCAATTATAAAAAAACTTTACCCTCTATCCTTCCTAACTCCATCAATTTTCCTGTTATTTTTAACTTCTAATAATATCAGTTTTAGCCAAAATTTAACTGGAACTCAACTATTAGATAAGACCATAGAATATCACGACCCAAATAGTAATTGGGCAACTTTTATTGGTGAATTAAATGTAACTATGGAAACGCCTAATAACCCAAATAGAGATACTGAAATTAAAATTAATCTCCCTGAAGGATATTTTTATTCAAAAGCGATTCGTGATACTATTACTATCGAATATATATTAGATAAAGATAACTGTGAGGTTAAATTTAATGGTTCAACTAGTTTTACTGAAGAGATTGCTAAAAAAAATCGCTTAAGTTGTGAGCGTGCCAACATGTACAAAAACTATTACACATATTTATATGGCTTGCCTATGAAACTAAAAGATAATGGCACTATAATAAATGATATGGTTGAGCATAAAACATTTAAAGGAAAAGAATATCTTGTACTAAAAGCAACTTACGAAGAAACTGTTGGTAGTGATACTTGGTATTTTTATTTTAACCCTGAAACTTATGCTATGGAAGTCTATCAGTTTTTTCACGATGAAGCAAAAAACGATGGCGAATATATTTTACTAACAGAAGAGGAAGCTATTAATGGTATTAGAATGCCTAAAAATCGTGCTTGGTATTATAACAAAGATGATAAATATTTAGGAACAGATATTTTAAAAAAAGAATAGTTTAAACTTAAACGCCTATATCTTCATTCCACAATTCTGGATTGTTTGCAATAAATAAAGTCATAAGATCCTTACATTCTTGATTATCGACAACACTAACTGCTACATCATGGGACTTTAAAAGCGCTTCTTCGCCTAAAAAAGTTGTGTTTTCCCCTATAATTACTTTTGGAATTCCATACAATAAGATTGCTCCAGTGCACATGGCGCATGGTGACAAGGTTGTATATAATGTACAGTTATTATAGACGTTAGCAGGTTGTCGTCCTGCATTTTCAAAGGCGTCCATCTCACCATGGAGTACTACGCTATCTTCTTGAATTCTCCTGTTATGACCTCGACCAATAATCTCTCCATTATATACTATTACAGATCCAATAGGTATGCCTCCTTCCTTCAACCCTTTTTTCGCTTCGGCTATAGCTTCCTTTAGAAACTTATCCATAAATAACAGATTAGATAATAAAAGCATAGTGAAAACACTATGCTTTTATTATTAAAATTAGCGTTTTATAAATTACGACCCACACATTAAGCAATCATCGTCTTGACCTTCTTTTGCTTGTGCAATTAAGGCTTTCATTTCATTGGCCGACATTGGTTCTACTTCTGTAGTAATTTGCTGTGCAAATTTTTCAGCTGTTTTAACCGCTTGTTGTTTTTGTTGTGTAATAAAATTTTCATCAACTTCAAGAACTTCTTCCGTTGGCTCAGTTTGTTTTTTATTATCTAAAGTAAACTTAATAGCATCTACAGCACTTTTTGTTCTTAAATAATACATTCCTGTCTTTAAACCACTCTTCCAAGCATAAAAATGCATCGATGTTAGTTTTGCCATGGTTGCACCTTCTAAGAATAAATTTAATGATTGTGATTGGTCTATAAAGTATCCTCTTTGGCGAGACATATCTATAATATCTTTCATACTTAGTTCCCAAACCGTTTTATAAAGTTCTTTAATATCTGAAGGGATGTTATCAATACCCTGAATGGAGCCATTAGCTCTCATAATGTCTTGTTTTAAGCTATCATTCCAAAGTCCTAATTCTACTAAATCTTCTAATAGATGTTTGTTTACAACAATAAATTCCCCTGAAAGCACGCGCCTCGTATAAATATTAGAAGTATATGGTTCAAAACACTCATTATTCCCAAGAATTTGAGAGGTACTTGCTGTAGGCATTGGTGCTACTAATAATGAATTGCGAACACCATGCTTTAATACATTTTTACGTAGTTTATCCCAATCCCATAAGCCACTCAACTCTTCGTCTTTAATTCCCCAAAGATTATATTGAAATTCCCCTTTACTTATAGGCGACCCTTTATAACTTTGATAAGGCCCGTCTTCCTTTGCTTCTTCCATTGAAGCTGTTACCGCTGCAAAATAAAGTGTTTCAAAAATATCCTTATTTAATTGTTTTGCTTCATCACTTGTAAAAGGCAATCTTAGTTTAATAAACGTATCGGCTAGTCCTTGTACTCCTAAACCAATTGGGCGATGTCGAAAATTAGAATTTTCCGCTTCTTTTACTGGATAGTAATTTCTATCAATTACTTTATTTAAATTTTTTGTAACTCGTTTGGTAATACGAAATAATTCTTTATGGTCAAACTCCCCATTTTTAATAAACATTGGCAACGCTATTGATGCTAAATTACAAACAGCTATTTCATCTGGAGACGTATACTCCATGATTTCCGTACATAAATTTGAAGAGCGGATTGTTCCAATATTTTTTTGGTTGGATTTACGATTTGCTGCATCTTTATATAACATATATGGTGTTCCAGTCTCAATTTGAGATTCTAGAATTTTTTCCCAAAGTTCACGCGCTTTAATAGATTTTCGGCCTTTGTTTTCACTCTCATATTTAATATACAATGTTTCAAATTCTTCACCATGTACATCACATAATCCTGGGCACTCATTTGGACACATTAACGTCCATAAACCATCTTCCTGCACACGCTTCATGAATAAATCGGAAATCCACATCGCGTAAAATAAATCGCGAGCACGCATTTCTTCTTTTCCATGGTTCTTCTTTAATTCTAGAAAATCGAAAATATCTGCATGCCAAGGTTCTAGATAAATAGCAAAACTCCCTTTACGTTTTCCTCCTCCTTGGTCGACATAACGAGCAGTATCGTTAAATACTTGTAACATTGGGACAATGCCGTTACTTGTTCCATTTGTGCCAGCAATGTAACTTCCTGTTGCACGAATATTATGAATAGATAAACCAATTCCTCCAGCAGATTGCGAAATTTTAGCAGTTTGCTTTAATGTATCGTAAATGCCTTCAATACTATCGTCTTTCATGGTTAATAAAAAACAAGACGACATTTGTGGTTTTGGAGTTCCTGAATTAAACAATGTTGGTGTAGCATGTGTAAAATATTTTTTAGACATGAGCTCGTAAGTCTCTAATGCGGCATCTAAATCGTTTAAATGAATTCCTATAGAAACTCTCATGAGCATATGTTGCGGACGCTCAACAATTTTACCATTAAGTTTTAAAAGGTAAGAACGTTCCAGAGTTTTAAACCCAAAATAATCATATCCAAAATCACGATTATAGATAATTGTAGAATCTAATTTTTCTTTATTATCTAAAATAACTTTATACACTTCGTCTGACAAAAGAGGTGCCTTTTTCCCATTTCTAGGGTTTACATAAGTGTATAAGTCTTCCATGGTTTCAGAAAATGACTTTTTAGTACTTTTATGTAAATTAGAAACTGAGATCCGTGCAGCAAGTTTTGCATAATCTGGATGTGTTGTTGTCATAGTTGCTGCTACTTCTGCAGCAAGATTATCAAGCTCGCTTGTAGTAACGCCATCATACAACCCTTCTATAACCCGCATTGAAATTTTTACAGGGTCAACTAAACTATTTAAACCATAACACATTTTTCTCACTCTAGAAGTGATTTTATCGAACATTATTGGTTCTTTTCTGCCGTCTCTTTTTACTACATACATATTATAAAATAAGTTTTATTTTTTCTGATATTAGTTTCAGAAAAAGGGTTAGTTAGTTAGTCTAAATTTATTTCTGAAGCAAATCAGAATACAGTTTAGAAATTTAGTTTAGATTAAAAACTAAAGTTGTTGTTTTCGAAACTTCTAAACAAAGGAAGCTTCTATTTAATTATCAATGGTTTGTTTATTCGCCATTCCCACTATCAAGGGAATAACATTTCTAATTGAACTCTCTATTAAAAATCGGCATCAAAACTGAATTTATCTTTCTCTTCTTCTTTATTAAGTACACCTGCTTTTTGGTATTCTGATACGCGTTTCTCAAAGAAATTAGTTTTCCCTTGTAAAGAAATCATATCCATAAAGTCGAAAGGATTAGTGGAATTATACACTTTTTCGCAACCGAATTCAACCAACAATCTATCGGTTACAAATTCTAGATATTGGGTCATTAATATTGCATTCATTCCAATTAGACTTACAGGAAGTGATTCGGTAATAAATGAACGCTCAATATCTAAAGCATTGGTTAATATTCCTGTAATTCGTTCTTTAGGTACTTTATTAATTATATGATGTTCATGTAAATGCACGGCAAAATCGCAGTGTAAACCTTCATCTCTGGAAATAAGTTCGTTAGAAAAGGTTAATCCAGGTAATAATCCTCTTTTCTTTAACCAGAATATTGAACAAAAGCTTCCTGAAAAGAAAATGCCCTCAACTGCAGCAAAAGCGATTAATCGTTCTGCAAAACTTGGGCTATCTATCCATTGTAAAGCCCAATCTGCTTTTTCTTTAATAGCAGGAAATGTTTCTATAGCAGTAAATAATTCATTTTTTTCTGCATCGTCTTTAACATAGGTATCAATTAATAAAGAATATACCTCAGAATGTATATTTTCCATCATTATCTGAAATCCATAAAAGAATTTTGCTTCGGTATATTGTACTTCAGAAACAAAATTTTCGGCTAAGTTTTCATTTACAATTCCATCACTTGCAGCAAAAAAGGCTAAAACATGTTTGATAAAATAACGCTCATCGTCATTTAGTTTAGTATTCCAATCTGAAAGGTCTTGCTGTAGGTCTATTTCTTCAGCAGTCCAAATACTTGCTTCTTGCTTTTTATACCATTCCCAAATGTCATGATGCTGGATAGGAAAAATCACAAAACGATTTTTATTTTCTTGTAAAATGGGTTCTATTTGTTGTGGCATATTGGTAATTAGTTATAAATTTTATTCGACTTTTTTAGACTCACAAATATTTAAAATTACAGCCATAAATGAAAGCCTATTTTATAAACATTGTTAACAAGTTTTTAACAACGAGTAGTTTTACTCTTACATTAGGTATAAATGGAATGATATTGTAACTTATTGATTGTTAATTATTTAAAATATTGATAGTTGAGGCAGCCCAATGAAATAGGGCATTCTGAAAAACATCAAAAACAAAATTTTAAAAACAATTTTTAATTTTTTTAATTGCGTATTTAGGTAAATAAAAAGTGAGAGTAAACTACTCTCACTTTTCCCCAATAATTAACTAAACTAACTAAAACTATTATAAAACAAAGAATAGTTTTAGTTTGTTAAAGATAAACAAAATAACCAGAAAAAAATTTGACTTTTTTAATTGATTAATAGCAATTAATTTTAAAGTAACTCCCTAAATCACTTTATTTATTTTTTCTAAACCTAAATTTTGTTTCAAACCATTAATATCTTAAAAAATACGTTTTGATAGTATTTTAATGTGTGGATAGCAATGTTTAATGTATAAATGGTGCTCTTATTATACATTTAATCAATCAGCAGAACGATTAACCAGAATTCTTCATGCTTTGAGCTACTTTTTCAAGTTCAAAATACCAATCCTCTCCAAACTTTCGTATTAAAGCTTCTTTTACAAATTTATAGATTGGAACTTGTAATGTGTCACCCAAAGTACAAGCGTCATCACAAATGTCCCATCTGTGGTAATTAACCGCCGAAAACTCACTGTAATCTTTCACTCTTACAGGATACAAATGGCAAGAAACCGGTTTTTTCCATGTCACCTCTCCTTGATTATATGCCTCTTCTATAGCACAAAGAGCTATCCCTCTATCATCAAAATTTACAAATGCACAATCTGCTTCACGAATTAATGGTGTTTCTAATTCACCTTCTTTTGTTGTAATAAAAATACCTTGCTTTTCAATAACTTTAACGCCTTCTTGACTTAAAAAAGGTTTTACTTTTGGATAAATTTCTTTTAAAATTTCAATCTCCTGTTCTTCTAATGGTGCTCCCGCGTCACCATCAACACAACATGCGCCTTTACAAGCACTTAAGTTACAGACAAAATCTTTCTCAATAATATCTTCTGAAACTATCGTTTTTCCTAATTGAAACATCTTATGCCTAAAATTAAATTTCTTGTAAAAATAATAGTGCAAAAATAGAGAAACTTTTTAGTGTTTATTAATAATACAAATCAATATTAAATAACGAACTTTGCCAAAATTTAAATTCAGAATAATGCAATTAAATTTTAAAGAAATATTTACAGCCTTTATGGTGTTGTTTGCGGTAATCGATGTTATTGGAAATATTCCTATTATTATTGATTTACGTAAAAAAGTTGGCCATATTCAAAGTGAAAAAGCATCTATTATAGCTGGTGTTATTATGATTGTTTTTTTATTTCTTGGAGAACGCATTTTAAGACTTATAGGCATTGATGTTAACTCTTTTGCAGTTGCTGGAGCTTTTATATTGTTCTTTATCGCTTTAGAGATGATTTTAGGAATTACTCTCTATAAGGAAGATGAAAACACAGCGTTAACTGCTTCTATATTTCCTTTAGCTTTTCCATTAATTGCTGGGCCAGGAAGTTTAACCACATTACTTTCTTTGAGGGCAGAATTTAGATTAGAAAATATTATTATTGCTGTTATTTGTAATGTTATATTTATTTATATCGTTTTAAAAACATCAGCAAGAATAGAACGTCTCATTGGTAAAAACGGGATTAGTGTTATCCGTAAAATATTTGGTGTAATTTTATTAGCTATTGCTGTTAAACTATTTGCTGCAAATATTAAAGCATTATTTTAATTATGAAGACACTTACATATATTCTTTCAGTAATTGCAGTCATACTTGTTATTTATAACATTACTCAAATAGATTTTAACGATCCTTTTGGTAATGAAAGTATTATAGCAATTATCACTGTATTTGCTGGACTTTGTGTTGTTTTATTGCTTGCAATTTTACGCATATCTAAACGGATCGAAAAAATTCAAAAAAGGAAATCCTAAGAAATACTTTTTAGATGCTTTCCTGTATTAATTGCTTGATTTTATCTATCATAACATCGTTGCTGTTTACAATTTTTTCGTAAGCTTCACTACCATATAGTTGTTCAGCAAAAGTTGCTTTAATATAAAGTTTTACTTCATCATTATAAGCTACAAAGACTATTTTGAATCTCGTCCCTAAGCATTTAAATAGTCGGTAAAACGAGTTAATAGAGCATCACTTACAACAAAATTATTAATAAAATCTTCTTCATTAATGTCTTCGTAAATACTTCTGTCTTCATCTAAATCTTCAAAAACAAAATAACTCATAATACCATTACCTAAAATACGATCTTATCGTTTCATTTTCCATTTTACTGTTAATGGGAACAAAAACATCAGGTATAATTCCACCTCCACCATAAACTATTTTTCCTTTAGGAGTTGTGAATTTTAAAGAATCTGCTACTTTTATTTTATTGGCGTTTGACAGTTCTCCATTGTCAATTCTTTCAAAATATTCATGGTAGTAATCCTTATTTCCGTTTTCATAAGAACGTTGTATTGAACGTCCTGTTGGTGTATAATATCGCGACACAGTAAGTCTTATAGCACTGCCATCTCCTAAAGCCATTTCACGTTGTACCAATCCTTTGCCGTAAGATCTACGCCCTACAATAGTGCCTTTATCGTTGTCTTGTAAAGCCCCTGCAATTATTTCGCTAGCAGATGCAGAATTTTCATTAATAAGTACAAATACATCGCCTTCTTCAAAATCGCCTCTATTTGTTGCAAAACTTTTTTCAATACGTCCCTTTTTGTTTTTTGTAAACAAAATAAGCTTTCCTTTTTCTAAAAACTCATCTGCAATTTGTTCTGCAATACCCAAAAAACCCCCTGGATTATCACGTAAATCTAGTACAAGTTTTGTAGCACCTTTATCTTGAAGATCATTAAGTCCTCTCTTAAATTCTTTATAGGTAGATTCGGCAAAACGATTTATCTTAATATATCCTAAATCGCTAGTGAGCATATAGGCAGCATCTACACTTTTAATTGGTACCTCACCTCGTTTTACATTAAACTCTAAAAGTTTGGGTTCACCTCTTCTATAAACCTTTAGGTTTACTTTTGTGTTTTCTTCTCCTTTAAGTCTACTTACAACAGCTTCATTACTCCAGTTTTTTCCATAAATAGATTCTCCATTAGCAACTACAATTCTATCTCCTCCTTTAATTCCTGCTTTTATACTTGGTCCTCCTTCTAAAACTCTAATTACTGTAACTGTATCTCTATATGTATAAAAACTTACTCCAATTCCAACAAAATCTCCTTTCATGTTTTCTGTAACACTTTGAAGATCTTTTTTTGGAATGTACGTAGAATGTGGATCTAAATTATCTAAAATACTATTAACTGTTACGTCTACGATACTATCTGTATTAACATCGTCTACATATTCGTAATCAATATAGTCAATAAGTCTATTGAGTTTGTCTTTCTTAGAATTTGAAGTGAATAATCGATTGGATGAGTCGGTAAAATTTAGTTTTCCTCCAATAAAAATACCTGCTGCAATGGCAACACCAATAATTAGAGGTAGATATTTTTTGTTAATTTTCATTAATCCAAATCACTTATAAGTTTTACATCTATTCCAGCTTTTGTTAAAAATTTTAATCCAGAATCTTCTCTATAGGCTTTACTATACACAACTCTAACTATTCCTGCCTGATGAATTAATTTGCTACACTCTTTACACGGTGAAAGTGTTATATATAGCGTTGCACCATTACATGATTGAGTAGAAGCCGCTACTTTTAAAATAGCATTGGCTTCGGCATGTAACACATACCATTTTGTATAACCTTCTTCGTCTTCGCAAAAATTTTCAAACCCTGTTGGAGTACCGTTGTAACCATCGGAAATTATCATTCTATCTTTAACAATAAGAGCTCCTACTTGTTTGCGCTGGCAATACGATAATTTTCCCCATTCTTCAGCCATTCGTAAATACGCAATATCGTATTTCAGTTGTTTTTCTTCTGACATTAATTAATTTTCAATGTATAACGAATATACTCGCTTAGTATTTTCTACACAAATAAGTTGAAGTTAAAGTTTTACCAAACTTCACTAATGATTTCTTAAAATTAAATCATTTTATTTGATTAAACACATCTAATCCGCATTCCAGAAACTGTGCATAATCTTCCTCATTTGGTGTATAGGCAACAGGCTGGTTTAGAATTTGTGTCCCATCAGGACTCATTAATACATAATAAGGTTGTGAATTGGTTTGAAAAAATTGTGTTTGAAAATTCGCCCATTTATGACCATAATTTTTCAATTTCCGTGTTCCTCCATTTATTCTATTTACATCAATTTGCTGTTCAACAGGTAGTTCTTTTTTATCATCTACATATAATGAAATAAGCACATAATCATTCCGTAAATAATTATCTATTTTTTTATATGGCCATACATGCTCTTCCATTTTACGACAATTAACACATGCATATCCAGTAAAATCAAGCATAATTGGTTTATTAACTTTTTGGGCATAAGCAATTCCTGTTTTTAAATCTTTAAAGCAATCTAAATTATTAGGGCAATCATTTGGAAACAAAAAACTATATCCAACTGGAGGTGCTAATCCGCTTAACAATGTTAAAGGTGTATATGTATTGGTATCTTTATCTACTCTAAATCCAGAAACTAAATAAATAGTAAATGCAGCTACTAATATTCCGGAAGAGATTCTAAAAAACGAAAGTTTCTTTACAGGTGAATCATGCGGGAATTTAATCTTTGCAAATATGTAAAGCGCTAGACCCGCAAAAATAATAATCCATAATCCTAAGAATACTTCAATTTTTAAAATTCCCCAGTGCTTTACTAAATCGGCATTCGATAAGAATTTAAAAGCTAGAGCTAATTCTAAAAATCCTAAAACCACTTTAACAGTATTTAGCCAACCTCCAGATTTTGGTAAGGATTTTAGCATATCAGGAAACATCGCAAATAATGCAAATGGGAGCCCTAATGCCAAGCCAAAACCTCCCATTCCTGCCGTTAGTTGCCAGGCGCCACCGTCTGCAGTTAACGAGCCCGCTAATAACGACCCTAGAATTGGTCCTGTACAGGAAAATGATACTAAAGCCAGTGTTAATGCCATAAAAAATATTCCTAAAACGCCTCCTACATTTTCTCCTTGTGTTGTTTTTGCAGTCCAACTTGCAGGAAGTGTAAGCTCAAAATACCCGAAAAAGGAAAATGCGAAAATCAGGAATATTAAAAAGAAAATGACATTCAGCCAGACATTGGTTGATATCTCATTTAATATATCTGGATTAACTGAATCTAATAAATGGAAAGGTATACTTAAAATTAAATAAACGGCTAAAATAAAAAACCCATAAAGTATGGCTTTAGAAATTCCAGAGCTTTTCTTTTGATCGTTTTTCTTTGTAAAAAAACTAACAGTTAACGGAATCATTGGGAATACACATGGTGTTAAAAGTGCTAATAAACCTCCTAAAAATCCAAGCACAAAAATATTCCAAAGTGACTTTTCATTTTTAACCTCTCCAACTACTGTCGTATATTCGTTTTCGCACTTTAAATTAGATTTTAAAATATCGCTTGGCAATAAGCCATATAATACATTATTAGTATCTTCATCATTAATTACAATATTTTTATCTATACTTTCTCGACCACTGATTAATCCTGATGCTGAAATATTAAACTCAAAAGAAACATCAGTTGGCATTAAACACTGAACTTCATCACAGGCTTGAAATGTCAAAGACCCTTTAATAACCGCATTGCTTTTAATTAGTTTTATGTTTTGAGTAAACGTAGCTTTATTATAAAATTTGGTTACTACAATCTCTCCAAACAATGGTTCTTTTTTAGATACTTTGTTTTCATCACTTTCAATAATTTCCCCATTTAAAACAAAATCACTACTCTCTTTAAAGGTAAATGTTGTTGGCATTGGTCCATCTTCATCATCACTAAATGGCGAATAAATCGCCCAATGTTCATCGATATTGGCAGTAAAAATCAACTTGTATTTATTATCTTCAATTTTAAGAGGTTGAAATTCCCATTTAACAGGTTCAAGAAATTGATTTGAAGTGTTATTAAATATAGTCTTTGATTTATTTGATTCAGAAGAGGACAAATGAAACTCAAAAGGCACATCAGTAGGAGCTAAACACTTTTCGTCATCACAAGTCATAAACACGAGGCTTCCTTTAACTATTGCTTCACTGCTGTTTAGTTTGATCTTTTGAGTAAAGGTTCCTTTTGTATAAAATTTAGACACAATCATGTCAAAAACAGGATCATGCTTGGTAACTTTATTTTCGTCACTTTCAATAACATTATCAATTAATGTAAAGTTTTCATTCTCTTCAAATGTAAACTCTGTTGGTATTGGTCCACCATCATCTACAAATTGAGAATAAACTGCCCAATGTTCATCCATATTGGCAGTAAAAATCAACTCGTATTCCTCTTCGCTTATCTTTTTAGATTCAAATTCCCATTTTACAGGTTCAAGAATTTGCGCAGAAGCCACTATAGTAAATAGAAATAAGATCAGAAATATTATTTTCTTCATTACAATTATTGATTAAAAAATAATTAAGTACAAATAACTTAAAAAAACTTACATTATCTATATAAGATCTTGTTAATATTATTTCGTTATAGTCTATTATTGTTTTGTAACTTGTCTACAAATTGATCAAACTACTAACCTCATTTAAAATGAAAATCAAACTAATTACCACTCTGTTAGCATTAATTATTTCATTAACTGCTATTTCTCAATCTATACAAGAACAAAAAAAATTATTAGATGATTATATTGAAAATGCTTTAACAGTATGGAATCCTCCTGGATTAGCAGTAACGGTTGTTAAAGATGGCGAGATAATTTTTACAAAAGGTTATGGCACTCGTACATTAGGAGAAGATAAACTGGTAGATGAGCATACTTTATTTGGTTGTATGTCAACTACAAAAGCTTTTACAGCAGCTGCATTAGCGATGTTGGTAGATGAAGGTAAATTAAAATGGGATGATCATGTTATTGATTACTTAACAGATTTTCAGCTTTACGATCCATACATGACTCGCGAAATTACTGTCAGAGATTTACTAACTCACCGAACAGGACTTGGAAATACAGATTATCTCTGGGCTTGGATGCAAATAAGCAGTGATAGTGCTCTTTATAAAATGCGCGACGTAAAACCATCCTACTCATTAAGATCAAGTTTTATTTACCAAAACCTTATGTATTTAGCAGCTGGTAAAGTTATAGAAAAAGTGAGTGGCCAATCTTGGGATTCATTTTTTAAAGAACGCATTTATATTCCTTTGGGTATGCATGAAACTTTTGCCAAATATGAAATGGTAAAGGATGTCGAAAATAAAGCCGATGCTCACTTTCCATATGAGGGTAAAACTCTAAAAATTGATCAACTTGTTGCGGATGAAATTGGTCCTGCAGGATCCATGTGGTCAAGTATACACGACATAGGCAAATGGATTCGGTTTTTACTAAATGATGGAATTAGTCACAATGGTGACACTTTAATTTGTAATAAAAATTTTAAAGAATTGTTTAAACCTCAACAAATAATTCCAGCTAACGAATTTTATCCTACACAAAAGCTCACCAAACCACATTGGATGACTTATGGATTAGGATGGTTTCAACATGATTATAAGGGTAAAATGGTACAGTTTCATACAGGCAGTCTTCCAGGAATGGTAGCTATCGCTGGTTTTATTCCTGAAGAAAATATAGGAGTTTATGTTATGGGAAATCTGGATCATGTAGAATTACGTCATGCCATTATGTACACAGTTTTCGACCTTTTTATAGATGGTGAAATTACTAGAGATTGGAGTACTGAATTTAAAGAACTTTACAAAAAAACTCAAGAAACAGAGGAGCCTAAAAGAATGGCTGAAACGATCGCCTCTTTACCAATTAGCAAAACACTAGGAACCTATAAACATCCTCAATATGGTGTGGTAGAAATTACAGAATCCGAACAAGGATTTAAATTTAACTTAAATAATACTGTAATAGGTACATTTTCTCATTGGCACTACGATACCTATCAAATTACATTTGATAAACAATACTTTGGAAAAGCAATGCTTGATTTTAGAATGAATTCAGAAGCAAACGTCAGTTACCTTGAAGTTTTTGGAGAACGTTTTGAATTTGTTAATACCAAAGAATAATTATGGTCAGTAATAAATTGAATCTACTTCCAAATGAAAACAGAAATAGAATATGACTATTTAATTGTAGGAGCAGGAATAATAGGGTTAACCATTGCTTACGAATTAATCGAAAGAAACCCAAATTACAGTATTTGTATAATTGATAAAGAGGCAGATGTAGCACAACACACTAGTGGTAGAAATAGTGGGATTTTGCATGCAGGATTTTATTATACATCAGATTCTAAAAAAGCCAAACATTGTTTAAATGGTAATTCTTTAATGAAAAAGTTCTGTTTAGAAAATGACATTGAAGTTAAGGCAACCAAAAAATTAGTTGTTACAAAAAATGAAAAAGACATAGAACAGCTATATGAAATTAAACGACGCGCAGATGCAAACAATGTTAGAACAGAATTAATTTCAAGAGAAGAGGCAGAAAAAATTGAACCAAACATTAATACCTATAAAAAAGCATTATACTCTCCAGATACAGCTTCGGTCGATCCTGTTGCAGTGTGTATTAAATTAAAAGAAAATTTAATAGGCAAGAAGGTTCATTTTGTTTTCAATTGTTCTTTTAATAAAGAATTAGATTTTAAATATAAGTATCTAATTAATGCTGCTGGATTATATGCCGACCAAATTGCACATGAATATGATTTAGCTAAAGAATACACTCTATTACCTTTTAAGGGCATCTATATGAGTATTTGTAATAATAAGATACCTTCTAAAATCAACATCTATCCTGTACCAGATTTAGAATTTCCTTTTTTAGGAATCCATTATATAATTTCTATAAATGATGGTATTAAAATTGGCCCTTCAGCTTCTCCAGCTTTTTGGAGAGAAAATTATACAGGGTTTTCAAATTTTAATATTAAAGAGTTTTTAGAAATCATAGGTATTAGCATTAAACTATTTATAACTAATTCATTTAATTATAGAAATTTAGCTATGAGGGAAGTTAAATACTATTGGCCTAAAAATTTAATTTCTGAAGTAGAAAAAATGATTAAAAATCCGTTTGGTTCTAAATATAAAAAAAGAAGATCAGGCATTAGAGCACAATTATATAATAAAAAGACAAACAAGCTTGTAGATGATTTTATTATTAAACACACAGCTAATAGTACACATGTTTTAAATGTAATAAGCCCAGGTTTTACTTGTTCCTTTTCTTTAGCTAAAGAAATTGCAGATGAAGTAATAACAAATCAACAGGTCAATATTTAATTCGTAAAAAATAGTAACTTCGTTCACAATATATATAGCAATGCTTTAGTATGAATGCTCAAAACACTTTTTTTAAACTTTTCATAGTTGTACTTATTGCTGTAATTCTATGGCTATCTGCATCACTAACTGGAGCTCCTATAAAAAGCTGGCATATTTTTTCCATTTTTATTGCGGTAATAATTAGCTTTATTTTAAAGCCCTACCCAATGGGTTTGATGGTTTTATTAGGGTTAGTTTCATTAACAGCTACAAAAACCATAACAATGAAAGAATCGTTGTCTGGGTATGGAGATACAACTGTTTGGTTAGTAGTCGCTGCATTTTTAATAGCAGGAGGCGTTATAAATACTGGGTTAGGAAAAAGAATTGCACTGAAATTAGTGGGTTGGCTTGGTAAAACCACCTTGGGTTTAGGCTATGCAATTTGTGGTGCAGAACTTATTTTAGGACCTGTAGTCCCTTCAAATACTGCTCGTGGAGGTGGTATTTTAGCCCCAATCGTGAATTCAATTTCAATTGCTCTCGGTTCTACTCCAACAAATAATCCTAAAAAAGCTGGTGAGTTCTTAACTCTCGTTGGCTCTCATGCTAATCTTATTACTGCAGCAATGTTTCTTACAGGAATGGCTGCAAATCCGTTAGTTGCTGATGCTGTTCAAAAAATTTATGGAATAGAATTTGGATGGGGAACCTGGGCTTTAGGAGCTATAGTTCCTGGATTAATCGCATTATTTTTATTGCCTTTGTTAATTTTTAAACTTTCTAAACCAACACTTACTAATGCAAAAGATGCCCAAGATGAAGCAAAAAAACAATTAGAAGATTTAGGAGCAAAATTCTCTTTAAAAGAAGGAATCATGTTAGTTGTCTTGATATTATTATTGGTGTTATGGAGTACTAAATTTTTACATGGTATGAGTACTACTTTAGTTGCTTGGGTTGGTGTTTGCGCTATGTTAGTTACTAATACTCAAAATTGGGATGATATTATTAAAAACAAAAAAGCTTGGGATACTTTAATATGGCTAGGTGGCTTACTTACTATGGCTAATCTATTAAAAGACTATGGTTTTATAGAGTGGTTTGTATTACATGCAAAAGCACAAGTGCTTGGATTTGATGGCCTTACTACCATTATTATACTTGGTTTAATTTATTTTTATTCTATGTATGCTTTCTCCATGCTTACAGCACATATTTCGGCTATGGTTTCTATATTTTTAGCTGTTGTATTTGCAGCAGGTGGTTATCCAATGGTTGCAGCAGCTATTTTTGCATATTTTTCTAACTTAAGTGGTTGTTTAACTTCTTACTCTTCTGGTCCAGTGATTGTATATTTTGGTTTAAATTATGTGCAAACTCCAAAATGGTTTTCTATAGGATTTATAATGTCTCTGTTTCATATTATTATTTGGTTAGGAGGCGGATTGCTCTGGTGGAAAATATTGGGTTGGTGGTAAAACAGAACTTCAAAGAGATATTATTCTTAATGTTTTTTATACCTTTAAAAATTAATATGAAATATCTCTTCCCATTAAAATTCTTTCTTATGAAATACAAATTACTATTTAAACACACATTAACGATGATAATATTGTTAGGTGTAATGATTTCTTCAGCTCAAGATACAAACGATAAAAAAGCTGATTCAACAAAAAAAGCAACCAAAGAATTACCATTAGAACCAGAACGGAAAGTGTCTTTTACTACTCAAGAAGGCACTTGGATATCGGTTGATGTTCATCCCGATGGAAAGACTATTGTTTTTGATTTAATGGGAGATTTATATACCATTCCTATTGCTGGAGGTAAAGCTACCCAAATTACACAAGGGATGCCTTATGAAGTTCATCCTCGATTTAGCCCTGATGGGAAATCTATTGTATTCATCTCCGATAAAAGTGGTTCAGATAATATTTGGACTATGGATTTAGAATCCAAAGAAGATAAGCAAATTACTAAAGACAAAAATAAATATCATGTCTCTGCAGATTGGAGTCCAGACGGAAACTATATTGTTGGTGTAAATGGACGTAGAAACATTAAACCTTTTTTATATCATAAAGATGGCGGAAAAGGATCACAATTAATTAAAGAGCCTAAAAATTTAAAGACCATAGATCCCGCCTTTAGTTCAGATGGCGAGCTGATTTATTTTTCAAGAAGAATTAATGCGTGGAATTACAATGCGAGATTACCTCAGTATCAAGTTGCTTCTTTTGATAGAGAAGATGGCGATATAGAAATCTTAACCACTCGTTATGGCTCCGCATTTACTCCAACTTTATCTAACGATGGAAAGTGGCTAGTATATGGCAGCCGATTTGAAGAAGAAACAGGTTTGGTATTGCGAAATCTAAAAACTGGCGATGAACGTTGGCTCGCTTATCCAGTACAAAGAGATGAACAGGAATCTATTGCGCCTCTTGGCGTGCTTCCTGCTATGTCTTTTACACCAGATAATGAAAATCTAATCGCATCTTATGGTGGTAAAATTTATTCAATTTCATTAGCAACAAATCAAGCTATTGAAATTCCTTTTGAGGTTGATGTGGAGCTAGATATGGGACCAATGGTATCTTTTAAATATCCAATCAATGATTCTCCTGAAGAATTTGTTACCCAAATTCGTGATGCTGTCCCTTCTCCTGACGGAACAAAACTTGCTTTTACAGCATTAAACCGTTTATATGTGATGGATTTCCCTAATGGTACTCCAAGACGATTAACTAATAATAATTTTACTGAAGCACAACCTTCATGGTCCCCAGATGGTACACAAATTATATTTACTACTTGGCAACAAGGTGGAGGACATTTGTATAAAGTAAACACTTCTGGGAGATCAACAATAACACAACTTACAAACCAGCCTGGAATATATAGTAGTCCTGCTTGGTCATACAATTCCAATCGAATTGCATTTATGAAAGGAAGTTCTCAAACTTATGATGATGCCATTGGTCCACGAGCTAGAAGAGCAACAGAAGAAATTGCTTGGGTTTCTATAAATGGTGGAGATATTACTATTATAGACAAATCAAAAGGAAGAGGCATTCCTCATTTTACTAAAATAAATAATCGTATTTATTTAAATCATGGAGCTAAAGGACTTATTTCTATAAGATGGGATGGTAGTGATGAAAAGGAACATCTTAAAGTAACTGGAATTACTACTTATGGCTCCTCAGATGTTTTTGGTGAAGAGCATAGTATTCTACCAACTTATGAAGAAGGATGGATGGAAAATAAAAAAGCATCACGCCCTTCAGAAATTAAAATTTCTCCTGACGGCACACATGCTTTAGCTAAAATTAATAATGATATTTACACTGTTCTAATCCCCAAAATTGGGAAAACACCCGAAATATCACTTGCTAAAGCAGACAAAGCATCTTTTCCTGCAAATAAACTTACCATTATGGGAGGAGAATTTCCTGCTTGGTCTTCAAATAGTAAAAAAGTACATTGGTCTTTAGGCTCTAGTCATTTTATGTATGATCTAAAAAAAGGAAAAGCTTTTGCCGATAGTTTAGTAATAGCCAAAAAGGAAGAAAAAGAATTAAAAGATGCTGAAAAGAAAACCGATAGCACTAAAACTAAAGAAAAGGATGATGAGAAAAAGAAAGACGCAAAATTCAAAGCTGATGAGTATAAGATAAAAGTAAGTTACAAAAAAGCGATTCCTGAAGGAATAATTTTATTAAAAGGTGGACGAATAATCACCATGAAAAATAATGAGGTTATAGAAAATGGAGATATACTCATAGAAAACAACCGCATTATAAATGTAGGCGTTTCAGGAAGTTTTGATGTACCAAATAATGCTAAGACCATAAATGTTTCAGGGAAAACTATTACTCCAGGATTTATTGACGTTCATGCCCATATGTGGCCAAATTGGGGAATTCATAAAAGCCAGATATGGATTTATGCAGCAAATTTGGCTTATGGCGTTACTACAACAAGAGATCCACAAACAGCTACTACCGATGTATTAACTTATGCAGATATGGTAGATGCTGGAATGATGTTAGGCCCTCGAGTATATAGTACAGGGCCAGGTGTTGGTTTCTGGGGATATAATATTGAAAGTCTCGATCACGCCAAAGAAGTGCTAAAACAGTACAGTGAATATTATAATACCAAGAGTATTAAGATGTATTTGGTTGGGAATAGACAACAACGCCAGTGGGTAATCATGGCCGCCAAAGAATTAAAATTGATGCCAACTACTGAAGGTGGTCTAGATTTCAAATCTAACATGAAAAATTTAATAGATGGATATCCTGGACATGAGCATTCCTTACCAATTTATCCTATCTATATAGATGTCGTTAAAAGTATTGCAGAATCTAAAATGGCAGTAACACCAACTTTATTGGTGTCTTATGGCGGTCCTTGGGCAGAGAATTATTTTTATTCTAGAGAGAATCCATATCACAATAAAAAATTACAATACTTTACTCCTTATCAAGAGCTAGCACAAAAATCCAGAAGAAGGCCTGGATGGTTTATGGACGAAGAACATGTATTTAAAAAACATGCAGAATTTATGAAAGATCTGGTAGAGGCTAATGGACTTGCTGGAATAGGTAGCCATGGGCAATTACAAGGTCTTGGATTTCATTGGGAATTGTGGGCTACAGCTAGTGGTGGCATGAAAAATTATGATGCATTAAAAGTTGCTACCATATTAGGCGCAGAAGCTATTGGACTTGATACTGACCTAGGAAGTATTGAATCTGGAAAAATAGCCGATATCTTAATTATGGATAAAAATCCAATTGAGAATTTAAGGAATACCAATACGCTAAAATATGTTATTAAGAATGGCGTAGTATATGACGCCAATACCTTAGATGAAATAGCTCCTAAGACAAAGAAGGCGGATACTTTTTATTGGCAAACAAAAAAGCCTAATGGCTTGCCTGGAATTAAAGATTAGGACTAAAAAGAAAAGTATTTATCAAACAAAAAAAAACAACTTATGTGAATAAGTTGGTTTTTTAATTACGGCAAAAAAAGGTTTTTTAATTTTTTCTGGGTCTTAATGGACATCCAAAATAAGCGTCAGTCGAATCAAAATCCATAGTATCGAGATCCCCTAATTGACAAGCTGTCGCATATTTAACCGGGTCTACTCCTGCTTTTAAAACATTTAAATGCCAGCGTCCTCCATTATAATCCTGATCTCCAGGCTTAGAATCAGAAATTAATGGTACGCCATCATAAAACATTGCCATTGGCATGACATATAGCTCATCAAAAGGATCACTTTCCGGTTTAAAAGTTGCTGGAGTAACAATTCCTGAATACAAATCACAGTCTGCCCAAATAGGTGGTTGATCTAACTTACTTGCCGTAGTTGTAACATTTGATAGACGTTGGATAAGAGCCATATTATTGTCTTCTAAAGCTGCATTATTTGCTTCTTCAACTGAACAAGCAATCGTTAATAATAGGGCTGAAAACAAAATAATTGATAAAAACTTTTTCATAATAACTAATTTTAAATTAATAGCTAATTCAAAAGTATTTAATCCATTATCAAAAAAATGTTAGCTATCTAACATAAATAAAATCTGTGTTTTCATATAATATCTAAAAATAGTGACTCCACCAGGATTCGAACCTGGATCTAAAGTTTAGGAAACTTTTGTTCTATCCCTTGAACTATGGAGCCTTAAACAAGAAAGCAATCCTATTTTCTTATTCCCAATAGTTTTCGGGAGAAAAAAAGAAAGCCTTTTTTATGTCTTTAAAGGTAACAAGAAAATTACAAAAGGCTATAAAGCCAATAAATCCAACGCATTCCCATTTTTTAAATGTTAAACAATTGTTAATTAGTGTTTCTTGTCGTAACATTTTGTAGAGAAATTGAGTCTTATAAGTGTCAATCATTTTACAACAGACATTTATTTCATCAATCAAGTATATTGTAAATAGTGGATGAAACATAAAGTAAATGGCAGAAAGAACCATCACTAAAAAGAAACATTCAATTACTTACTATTAATGTAAAAAGCTCATGAGAAATCAAGAGCTTTTATCATTTTAAAATAACCATCTTAAATAACATTATTCTTTTTGGTAGCCAGAACCTTTAATAAATCTTCCTGGGAAAGAACCTGTATGATTGCCGTCTGAAATTACTTGAACGCCATTTACAAATACATGTTCCATGCCTTCAGCAAACTGAAGAGGCTCATCAAAAGTAGCTTTATCGGCAACCTTATAAGGATCAAAAATTACAATGTCTGCAAAGTAGTCTTTCTTTAAAAATCCACGATTTGAAAGACCTAGATTGGTGGCAGGAAATCCGCTCAACTTTCTAATTGCTTCTTGAAGGGTTATTAGTTTTTCATCTCTTGAAAATTTTCCTAAAACGCGAATGAAACTTCCAAAAGCTCTTGGATGCGTTCTAAAGTCTTTAGAAATATCGGAATACGAACCTGCATCTGAACAAAAGGAAAGCCAGGGAATTTTAATTTTTTTACGAATATTTTCTTCAGACATGCTAAAATAGATACATTGAATCCGATTATCATCTTCAATAATCAAATCTACAATGGTCTCTTCTGGAGATTGACCTCTCATCTTTGCGGCTTTTGCAACAGTTTTCCCTTGATAAATTTTTGCCATAGAATCATTTTTAAAACCCACCATTAAAATACCTTCAGGAGGCTGTTGTGATAATTCTTTACGAATGTCAACTAACAAGCGTTTTCTTGGTTCAGCCTCTTGCATTCTATTAATCCAGGCTCGATGACCACCTTCCTGAACCCAAGTTGGCATAACTCCTGTTAAGCCAGTAGAGCTTGCATTATAAGTATACATATCTGCAGTAATTCTTAATCCTTTGGCTCTAGCTTTTTCCACTTTATCAATAACACTATCTAAAAGATGCCAATTAGGTTCTCTGGAAGTTTTTAAATGATAGATTTCAGCTGGAATTTTCGCATTTTCAGCAATGTATAATAGTTCATCCAACGCTCCCAGAACACTATGATCTTCGTTTCGCATATGCGATATATACATGCCTCCATACTCGGCTGCAATTGTGCTTAGTGCTACTAATTCTTCCGTATCGGCGTAATCCCCAGGCGCATAAATTAATGAGGAACCAATACCCATGGCTCCTTCTTCCATCGCTTCTTTAACAATAGTTTGCATGGCTCTGATTTCTTCTTCTGTAGCTTTCCTGTTATCATATCCTATTTCTTGAATACGAACAGTTGCTGCACCTAAAAAAGACGCAATATTAGTAGAAACTTTACTTTTAATTAAAGAGTCCATGGCGCTTCCGAAAGAGATATAATTTTCATCATTGCGATTCCCTTTTGGGCCAGGAGAAGTTCCTTCTCCAAAAACTTCCAGAGTTACTCCTTGTTTTAAATCACTAAGAGAACGACCGTCCTTTAATAACGATCCATATGCCCAACTGAGCATGTTGATAAAACCAGGCGCGACTGCTTTACCAGAAGCATCGATGGTTTTCATGGCTTCAAATTCTTTAGGTTTCCCAACGTAAATAATCTTATCATTTTGAATCGCTATGGTTCCTATAAAAGGAGTTTCTCCACTGCCATCATAAATAGAACCTCCTTGAATGACCATATCACAAGTTGGATGGTTTATTTCGCATCCATTTATTAAAACGAATACTAATAATGTTGTTACAAAATTAAAATGTCTCATGTGTTGTGATTTTATCTTGAGTTCTCTAAATATACAGATTATTATTTGTAGTAGAATTAAGATTTAATAAACCTACTATATCAACGTTAAAAAACTGATTTCAATTCAAGGCTATTCTTCATTATAAACACCTATTTAAAACTAATCAATGTGAAATAGTAACGGATGTTTATCAAGACATTTTTGACACAACTCATTTGAGAAATAATTCAATAATGGCAAAGGATTAAGCAATACTATAATAGTAACTAAATTACAGTGAGATGCTGTTAATGTTTTAGTAAGTTGTATATTTGATAAGACAAGAAAAAAGAAATTTTTATGGCTTTAATTTCAAATCCATGCACATCTTCGACTACAAAAAAAACAACTTGTGCGAATTGTATTAAAAGAAATTATTCCCTTTTAAGTGATTTAAGTCATGATGAACTCGAATTATTAAACAATAACAGGTATATAGTTTCTTATAAAGTAGGTGAAACTATCTGTAAAGAGGGAACTAAATCATTAGGTTTAATTTGTTTGAATAAGGGAAAGGTAAAAATGACTAAAAGTGGCTTGAATGGGACAGAGCAAATCCTTACATTAAAAAAGCCTGTTGATTTTATCGGTTTCAGAACTTTAATGAATGGAAATACTTATTATTCTTCGGCTGTTGTATTAGAAGATGCTTCTGTCTGTATTATTAATAAAGAAGATTTTTTTAATGTCATTGCCAACAACGAACAATTAGCCTTCAAAATAATTCGTTATTTGACTCAAGAGTTAAGCCAAATGGAAGACCGTATGGTAAACCTTATTCAAAAACATATAAGAGCACGTATGGCAGACGCTTTGCTGCTAATTAATAATATTTATGGCACTGACTCCAATGGTATATTAGCAGTTTCATTAAAACGATTAGATCTGGCTGCCTTATCCAACATGACTGTTTCTAATGTAAGTAGAGTTCTTTCCTCCTTTTCTAAAGAAAAACTAATCGAAATAAATAAGCGAGATATAAAAATAAAAAACCTTAAAGCTCTGAAAGATTTAAGTGTTTTTGGTTAGAATTATTACCTGTTATTGACCTTTTTTTAGATAAAAATTACTTCCATTTAATTTTCCAGTTTTAACATAACCTAATTATATCTATAAGTCAGCTATTCCAAAAAAAATAACATATTTTCTATTTCTTAAAATTGTTATAGAACACCGTTTATTTTGCCATACAACATTGTTTCTAAAGTTCTCTATCAGTTACTTTGAATATTTATTTCTAACAATTGCTTATGGTAATACTGGATTTATTCCCAGCTGCCGCAATTCAATTTAAATCAGTATTAGATCATGGCCTTTGGTTTGCACATTCTAACGAGTTTATTACAGATTCAACATTCGAATCTTTAACATGGATGCGTAGTATTGGTGCTAGTGTTATTTTTATTTGTAGGTGTAATTCCTTAAATCAGGTTTATTTTTTCAAAAGATAGATCATTAAAAAAGGTAAGGGTAGCATTTGAAGGATTTGATAGGGAAGATTTTAGTATTGTAAAAAACAAAAAAAGTAGGTTATTGGAACCTCACTAATAAGATCAAAAAACCAAACTCTAATTAAAATTTAATAGTATCTATTAAAATATGTTTATCATGAAGAAAAAATTATTAATACCGTTGTCAATAATCCTTTTAGTAAGTTTTGTAAGTTTTGTAAGTTTTGTAAGTTTTGTAAGTTTTGTAAGTTTTGTAAGTTTTCAAATTATTGATAAAGATTTATTTATGCTGCAAAGCTCTGGAGCTGAAATTGAAGACTATCAGGACATTGATTATGGCTTGGGTAGTGATTATGTAGATAAACTTATGGAGTTTCCTGAATTGGGCAAAGGAGAAAGAACCCCTTTTGATTTATACAAATATGCAGGAAAGGATAAATCATCATTTATGGAACGAGGTTTAGGGATGAGTTGGGAAGAATGGCTAGCTCTTCATAAGGAGCAAAAACCAAAGTTAATGGCTGATGTAAAGAAGTATATGAACAGTCGCTATGATTTTTCGAATGAAATAGTAGAAGGCGCATTCATGTCTGGTAATAGAAAACAGGTAATGAAAGGACCGATTTCAAGATTGCCAAAAGGAATAAGTACTTTTGAAGAATTAGCATACCTGGCACCTGAAGAGATTAAAAAAAGAAATTTGTTTCCTTATGTGCCTCTTGCACATCCGTTACATACTACGGCGCACATGGTTTTTCCAGATCAATATTTAAAGTACCATCCAGAACACAGCAGAATAGATGTTGATCATGACATTCCAGATAATTATTTGCCTGAATATCCTGCGCCAATGTTCCTCACTACCCATAAAGAATTTGGTGATATAACTAAAGGAAAAGAAGTAACACTAAGTAACTATTTCGAAATGTTTAACGGTCTGCTTACACCAGAACAATTGGAAGGACTTAAAGAATTGGTAAAACCTACTCCTAGTACTTTCTTTAATCATACAACCCATAGAGTTACTCTTGAACCAAGCGCAGGAGTTTCATGTTTTTCTTGCCATGTAAACGGACATACAAATGGGGCTTTTGAAGTGGCTCCAGACACGCGTCCACAGTTGGCTCGATTACGAGTTGGCACACCCTCCATGAGAGGGAATTACAATTTAATGCAGCTAGCTTCGAAGCGGTCTATAAGAAGCATGGATCATTTTGCCGAAGTAGAAGAGTATTTTGAAGGAGATCCTGGTATTCAGCAGGCTATTGGACCAAGATCTCAACAAAGACAAGTTACAAACAGAATGGGAGACTTTAATGCAATTTTAGATTTTCCTCCTGCTCCTAAATTAAATCCTTTATATAAGCTAATACCAAGTAAAGCGACTGAACAAGAGCTTTTAGGTGAGAAGATATTTAATACTAAAGGAAAATGTATTACTTGCCACAATGGACCAGCATTTGTTGATGATTATATGCACGACCTAAAAGTAGAAAGGTTTTATACAGGTAGACCAGAAGGCCCTATAAAGACTTTTCCTTTAAGAGGGATAAAAGATTCTCCTCCTTATCTTCATGATGGAAGATTAATGACTTTACACGACACTGTAGAATTTTTCAATTTAATATTAGAACTTAAACTTTCTATAAAAGAGAAAGATGCTTTAGTAGCATATTTACTTTGTTTATAAAAAGTGTTTTTATCCAATTGTTATGAAATAATGAGTTTCTGCAAAAACTGATAAATGTCATATTAATTTAAATTATAATTTTTGATTTTTATCAAATATTTGAATCAAGACGAATAACTCACAAAACCTATATTGCTCAAATTAAATCTATTAGGCAAATCGAATAAACATTATGACCAATTACAACTTTAAAACTGGAGATCAATTGTCTCCACGATCAATTCTAATCTGGAGGATAGTTCAAACTTTAGTTTGGCTTGTAGGAGTTTTCATTCTCTTCAATTTGATATTTTATCCAACTACTGGTATTCATTTATTTTGGAACATATTAATTCCTATTGCTCCAGCACTTCTAGTTGTTGCAGTAGGAGTGTGGAGGAATGTTTGTCCAATGGCATCAACTGCACTTTTCCCAAGACATATGGGGTTTTCAAAAAGGAAAAAATTAACTATTGCACAAGCAGGTAAATTGAACCTAATTGCTGTTATTGCCTTATTTGTAATTGTGCCTTTACGACATGCTATATTTGATATGAATGGATTGGCCACTGCTATATTAATAATATCGTTGGGAATAATTGCAGTAATTGCAGGAATGCTATATGAATGGAAAAGTGCGTGGTGTTCAGGTCTATGTCCGGTTCACCCGGTGGAAAAATTATATGGCTTAAATAATCGGTTGTCGTTACCAAATGCCCATTGTAATAAATGTTACCGTTGTGTAACTCCATGTCCTGATTCAACTTCGGGAATTAATCCTCTTTCTTCAAAAAAAACTTCCTATCATAATATTGCCGGGTTTCTTATGGTAGGTGCTTTCCCTGGATTTATATGGGGATGGTTTCAGGTTCCTGATTATTCAGGATTTACAAGTATTGAACAAGTTTTTTCCATTTATCAGCTACCTGTGTTAGGGCTTTTAGCTACAACCATTTTGTTTTTGGTATTGAAAAGATTTTTACAGGAAAATGTTTTAATTGGATTCTTTGCTGCTACTGCAGTTTCTTGTTATTATTGGTTTAGGATACCCGCTTTGTTTGGATTCGGTATTTATCCAGGTGATGGAATGCTTATAGATTTAACAGGAATATTACCTGAATGGGTAATAACCATTACTATTTTTACTACAACCCTTTTCTTTTTTTGGTGGATTGTTTTCAGTAAACAAAATAAAAAGAGTTGGGCAATCAGACCTACTTACGCAGATAAAAGAATTAATTGAAATACTTTTAAAGCATCTTGAGGATTTAAATCAGTTATTTTAGGATTTACTCTTTTGTGCTTTTCCATAAAAAGGGACTGCTTCTGGACTACCTTATATTTAATGTGTATTCAAATGTAAGAAAAACATAGGTTGCCGAAAATGGAAATATTTTAAAGCTTTTTAGACAAAAGTGTTTTATTATAGAATTTTATTTGTAGTGAATTTTTGGCACAAAAAACCCTACTCAATTTCTTAGATAGTTCTAGTGTATTGATACTGCTTTTAATATAAAGTATCTGGCTAATACAAGTGTCTTGCAACATACTTGAAAAATTACCGTCTTTTTCTGAAAATAGTAATCATGCTTCCTTCAAAACCGTTAATCTTTTTATGTTTCTTAGTTGTTTTATCCTGTAATAAAAACATTGAAAATGTACTTGTACTAAGAGACGCTAACATTATTAACACCTATAACGGACAAATAACAAAGAATTCCGTTCTTATACACAATGATATTATCCAAGAAATTGGGGACTACAAAAGCTTGACCATTGGTAAGAGAACTAAAATAATAGATTGCAACGATAAATACCTGCTCCCTGGGTTTTTCGATATGCATACGCACATTTTAGAACATAAAAATTCAACCCAATTTCTCGATTCACTGTTAGCGGTTGGAATTACAGGCATTCGGGATATGGGTGGTCATACTGACTCCATAGCTCAAATAAAATCCAATATCTATAGAGGCATCATCAATGGACCGAATATCTATTTTGCAGGATATACTCTAGATGGATTTAAACAAAAAGATAGTCCAGACCCAACCACGTTAATTATTAATGACTCTACAAATCTCAATGAGGTAGTTTCAATGTTAGATAGACAAAAGGTAAACTTTATAAAAGTACATAGTTATTTTCCACATAATCGCTTGGAGGAATTAATTGATATTTCATCTCAACATGGTCTATCTGTAGTTGGCCATATTCCGCTAAAGATTGACCCAGAAGAAGCCATTGAGATGGGAATAAAATCCATTGAGCATATCAATTCCATTATACAAGGATTGGTTACAAAAGAGTCCAATGGAATAGAAAGCATTACTCAAGCATTTTATGCTATTGATTCCACTTACTTAGATTCTTTGTCAAAGGTGTTCATAGAACACAAAGCTGCTTTTACCCCAACGCTTCATATTGTTAACAAAACATATGAATCTAATCCTGATGAAAACCTACAAAGACTAGGTAAGTTAATGATGGATAGGTTCTTACCAATGGTATTAACGCTAAACAACAATGGCGTATTAATTTTGGCTGGTAGTGATGATGTGCCTATTGATGAAACAAACTATATGTCTTTACATAAAGAACTTAAATGGTTAGTAAAAGCTGGGTTAACTAATTTAGAGTCCATACAAACTGCCACTATTAATCCAGCAAAATTTTTAAATATAGAATCTCAATATGGTTCAATAGACATAAATAAAAAAGCTGATATAATTATTTTGAATAGTAATCCATTAGATGATATTTCAAACACAATGGATATTTCAAATACTATTGTAAATGGAAAGTCTTTTGATTGAAACGCTTATTGCCTTTCCTCTAGTTCTTTCTCAATTTCGGTTATCAGGCCTTGACCTTGTTTTAAAGTTATTTGAAATATTTGTTGTCTATCTTTATTAGACTCCTGTGAGAACGTATAAAATCGATCCAATGCTAAATAGGTAGGTGAATTAGGGTCATTGATCCAACTGATGTCAATTTTTTTAATATCAAACCAATCTTGTTCATAATGCTGAGTCAAATAACTGTAAGGTGCTAAGTTTGGGTTTTGAAATAAAAGTTCGGAATTCACATTATTTATCTTTTCTATGACTGATTGCCAAGCTTCGACAAACGTATAATAATCACTTATCTGTTTTTGTAAATTCTTATTTTTTAACGTATAAATACTGCCGGTATTGATCATCTCATCATAGGTACTTGTGGTAAAACGTAGATCATACCATTGTGATCTGAACATCTCATTGACAGTCAACAAATCCTGAACTGTTTTTACCTGATAAAATTTTTCTAATGCTTCCTCTGAAAGAGATATATTAATGGTACTTAAAGAATCACGACTTTTTATTCCAATTAAATTACTGTTTATTTCTGCTTTTAGTTGAGTTAAAAATGACAGCTCTTTTTGACGTTCTTTTCTATCTCCATTCCAATTGTTAATACTCAAAGCAATTAAAATACCAATAACAACAAGTACAATTTCACCAATAGCATATTTAAGGTATTTTCCTGTTTTATTTTGTTCCATAAGGTTGTAACGTATTTTACTAAAGAATTTAATCATGTTTAATTGTTATTATTAATTTATTCACTAAACATTTCAAGCATAAATGTTAAATTTTCAAGACTAGATTTGTAAATGAACTCATTTTAATAATCAATTATTAAGAAAAGCATACTTATTTCCCAGATATTTAATACAGAATTCTATCTCACTTCTCATTTGCAATAATAGTTTTTCATTTATAATTGAAGTAATAGTAATGGTGCTTGCTAGTTTATGTAATTCCTTAATCTTAAATATACATTTCCGAGCTAATGAACCATGATAAATTTCCATTTTAGTAAGTTCTGTTTCTTTTAATTGACTTAATTCATAAGTATTATGACATTGTGAAGCTAATTCACGAATATCCATTCTGGCTTTTCTTGGTAATTGATTAAAACGATCTAGTTGTTTATCAAAATTTTTATAGAATGTGTTAATTAAAGAAATAAGTGTGTCATCCTTGACCAAAGCTTGTTCTCCTCTTACTTTCAATCCATCCCACGTGTTCTCATTACGATAATTAGGGATAATATCCGATAATTTCCATGCTATTAGGTAAGCTATTCTTGCGCTATCAATTTCCTTGTATTTTTGGGATTCAAAAGCTTCAAGAACCTCAATACCAGCTTCATATTGTACTGAAAACCTATTGATATTATCATTAATTAAATTAATATCATTTTTTAAATCTTTATGAATTGATAGTAAATACTGTTTTTTTAAATTTTCTGACTGTATTCTTGCTTTTCTAAGTTCATTCCAATTATTAATACTCAGGGCAATCAAAATACCTATTACAACCAATACAATCTCACCAATAGCATATTTTAAGTACTTGCCTGTTTTATTTTGCTCCATAAGGTTATAGCGTATTTTACTAAAGAATTTAATCATTGTTATTTTCAATTTTGGTTGCTAAAGGCTTACTGCCATTTTCGTAAGCTCCATGGTACATATTTGTGCTATCTCGTTGTTTACTGAATCTAATAAACTGACCTCCTGCTGCAATCTTATTGGGAGCATAGTTAAGCCACTCTGACGTATCCTTAGCTTTAGTTACAATATAATATCTGTTATTGTTTGTGATGAATTGAAGCGTATCACCAAAAAATGTACGGTAATTTCCTAAGATTTTCGAATCTGTTTCTAAGTCATTAAATGCTAATGATTTTTCATCGTGCCTACTCAATATTTTGTTAATGTCATTGTAAGTGTCTAAAGCTGATTTTGCATAATTTAGATTAAATAATAAATAATTATTTATGGCAGATGATTGATACTCTTTTACCATCCCTTTATATCTCACATTATTTAAAAAATAATCAACACGTTCAGCATTCAAATGTGATGGTGCCTCAGAAGAATACCAATCGTATTTTTCAAATAAAATGTCATCAAATTTTGCTACTTTTTCATTAAAACTGGTTTCAGAATCTTGAACATAAACAAAGTGGTCATTATATTGTAGGTATAGCTGTTCATGTATTGCTTCATATTCGTACGGAATAATATCTTGTACTCGCATTAAGTTATTAAAACCAATATTTTTGAGGTTGATTTGCATAAGGTTAAATATCAGAGAATGTAAGTGATTAGAATTTGAATTTTGATAATCTTCAATGGTAAGCTTATTGCCTAGTACTAAGCGCATTAACGAATCTTTAGTAGCATAGAAATTTGTTATCTCATTTATTTCAGAAATATCAGCTTTTATATCTTTTTGAATTTTTTGTAAAAGGTTGCTTACTTTTAGTTTGTTTTGTCTTTTTTCATTCCAATTATTAATACTCAAAGCAATCAATATACCAATTACTACCAATACAATCTCTCCTATCGCATATTTAAGGTATTTGCCTGTTTTGTTTTGTTCCATAAGGTTGTAGCGTATTTTTCTAAAGAATTTAATCATGTATAGTTAGTTAGATTATTCATAAAGATAAAAAGAAAATAATAACCTCTTATAAACACAAGCTTCTCTTAATTTTTAGCTAGAAATTCACTAAGACTTTTTATATGCTCTGGACCAATTCTACAACATCCTCCAAGAATATCTGTTCCCAATTTAATCCATTCCTTAGCCATCTCAGTATAAACATTAGGATCTGATAGACCCATCCAAGTTTTATTTTTGGCTATATATACTTCGCCTGAATTGGGGTAAATTACTATTTTCTTTTCTCCCGATTTGGCTTTTACTGCTTTAATCAATCTGGAAATATATTTAGGTGCAGTGCAATTAACGCCTATGGCAAATACATTTGGATGTTTAGCAAAATAAGAAGCACATTCTCCAATAGGTGTACCATCATTGAGATGCTTTTCATCTTTACAAGAAAAGGAAATCCAGGCCGATTTATGAGTATTGTTCAATAACTCTCCTAAAACTTTAGCTTCTTGAAAGCTTGGAATGGTTTCACATGCGAAAAAATCTGCATTAGAACGATCTAATAATTGAATTCTATTTTTATGAAATTCTTTTAAGATTTCATCTGAAACACCATAATTTCCATGATATTCCGAACCATCAGCTAAACAGGCTCCATAAGGGCCAATGCTTGCAGCAATAAGATGATTAACATCATTGGATTGAGAGTTGTTAAATTTATCAATTGCCATTTCGGCCAACTTTACTGTTTGGGAAATAAAGGCTTCAGCCTCATTGCAATCGTAACCAAGTGTCATAAAGCCTTCAATAGATGCTTGATAACTTGAGGTTATTAAACATTGGGCACCTGCCTTAAGATACTTTAAATGAGCTTCAATGATGGCCTCAGGATTGGTTACCAACATTTTGGCCGACCATAATTTGTGATCTAGATTACATCCCTGACTTTCCAACTCATTAGAAAGTCCACCATCTATAAGTAAAGGATAATTGATCTTCATTTGCAAATATTAGATATAATTAAATATACAGATTTTTATTTGTAGTAGATATTGAGCATAAAAAAACCACTCAATTACTTGAATGGTTTTCTATTGTTAAGCTCCCCTTCATACCCTACTATCGAACCGCATTTCTTTGATGTTAAAAGAAATACCATTTAAAATTATTCTTTTTAGACATTGAAGAAAACAAACTAATCATTCTTCAGTGAGTTACACCCAAAAAGTAGATTTTATTAACTAAACTCCTTATAAATTAAAAGCAAAAACCTTACAAAAAGTAAGGTGAAACCTTACTTTTTTCTCAAGAATACTACATAGCTTTATCCCTTAATTTCTAATCATTTAGAGTCTAAGATTAATAGCTTAATCTATCTCTTACAATTGTTTAACTCGTTGGGTTATTAAATACCCAACTCATATTATATTTTATGAAAACACAACCCATTACGCTATGCTTGATCCTATTATTTTTGATAAGTACAAAAGTAATCTCTCAAAGCTTTCCAGATAATCCAAGCCAAATTGTTGAAACACCAGCATCCCCAACCATGTGGGAATTTCAAAAATATGGTAGCTATCCTGTAAGTATGCATACAGGAGTGCCTAATATTTCTATTCCTATAGCATTAGCTAAATCTGGTGTACTAGGAGTCCCTGTAAATTTGAGTTATCATGCATCAGGAATTAAGGTAGACCAGAAAGCATCTTGGGTTGGGCTAGGGTGGACTTTAAATGCAGGAGGTGCAATTACAAGAACCATAAGGAATTGTCTTGATGAAAGTAATCATGGGTATATTAATTACCCATTTAACGCTAGTGGCACTCTTGATAAAGATACAGATCACGCTGAAATTGAGGAAACCATGGCAGGAAGTGTCGATTCTGAACCAGATCATTTTTATTATAATTTTCTGGGGTACTCAGGAAAGTTTGTATTTAATCATAATACAAATAGGAATGACGCAACTATTGCATTAATACCACACAATGACCTAAAAGTAACTTGGACCTTTTCAGGTGCATCAATTACGTCCTTTACAATTTTAACTCCAGAAGGTATAACAGCCGAGTTTGCATATCCCGAATCATCCAATGAGACTAGATACAATCTTTTAGGTTCACATCAGGTCAACGCAAATGTTACCTGGCATTTA
Organism: Flavobacteriaceae bacterium; assembly: GCA_965250265.1. GTDB lineage: Bacteria > Bacteroidota > Bacteroidia > Flavobacteriales > Flavobacteriaceae > PRS1. The sequence continues at coordinate 604,025 of CBDFNO010000015.1, forward strand.
AAAAAATTAACCGCACCAAATGGGATTGACGAAATTACTTTTGAATATAAAACTATTAATACAGTATTCGATTGGAGAGTATCTGAATCTGAAAGCGTGAATTATCCAGACCCTTGCTATCAAGGTAATTATACTGTTAATACGAAAATAAACACAGGTGGTCTTTCTTTTTTTAATGTTAAGCGCCTTGAAAAAATTATATTTAATAATGGTTATATGCTTTTTAATTCCTCTTCAGGAAATAGAGATGACGAACCTCAAGATGAAGATTTACGCTTAGATAATATTGAGGTGTATTCTGATATAAGTGGTACTCAAACTTTAATAAACAAATTTGAATTCACATATGATTATTTTGGAACTATTAACACATCTAATAGTATACCTGACGATAGAGAGGTAAGGTTACAACTAGAAAAAGTTACAGAAAAGGGTGAAAACGGAGAAACCTTAAACCCATATGAATTTACTTATAAGGATTCAGGAGCGTATAATGAGTTGCCATATCGTTTTTCATATGAGCAGGATTATTGGGGCTATCCTAATGGAAAAATAGGAAATACTTCGTTAGTCCCTCAATATTCTTATACTGCAAGAGACCCGAACAGTACAGTGTTCAATATCGGTGATGCAGACAGAGATCCTGACCCGCTTTTTACTCAAGCAGGAATGATTGAAAAAATAACCTATCCTACAAAAGGGTATACCCTTTTCGAATTTGAAAGTAATAAAATACGAATATCGGAGGCTAGTGGTACAAATGAATATACGGTTGGCGGATTAAGAATTGAAAATATTAAGAATTATGATAGCGACGGTAGTTTGATCACTGAAAGATCTTACGGTTATACAAAAGCTTCAAATCCAAGCCATTCTTCCGGAATTTATAATGCAAACAGCTTTATTAGTCCGAATGATTTCCTTTTCATAAGACCTTACTATTTTAATGCTGCTCTCGACATCAATTGTAATCCATATGAAGGGCCTTATAAAACTTATATTACTTACAATGATGGTATACAACCTAATCCAACGGTAGGGCAAGATTTGGCCTCTGGTTTTTATAGTGAAGTCATAGAATACAATGGGAGTGCTTTAGATCATAAAGGCTATTCGAGATATTATTATGAGACAACTAAAGATGACATTCATCAAGCCACAGGACCTTTGTCATTTGCATTAGATCGTTCTTGGGATAGAGGTCAACTACTTAAAAAAGAGGTTTATGAAAATGGCAATTCTTCTCCTATTGCAAGTGTAACCAACACCTATGAAGAGGTTCAAATTCAATCACCGATTAGTGCCTATAAAGCCGGTGGCAGGTTTGATGTTCAATCATCAAACTTCGAGGTTATATCCCCTTTTATTCTAAACTGGTTTAGAAATGAGCACTTTTTGTTGCTCTACTATGATCAACCGGTTATCTGGAAACGCTTAAAATCAAGCGTCACAGTTCAGGATGGTGTTTCTACTCAAAAGGATTATTTTTATGATAGTAATTTAAATCATTCCAACATAGTAAGAACTTCTACAACAGGTAGTGATTTAGAAGTTTTAGAAACTAATATTTATTATCCAGATGATATAACTGGGATTAGTTTTTTACCAGAAGGGGGAGATTTAACTGCTTCTGAATATACCCAAATAGAATACTTAAAAAGTGATGTTTTACATCTTACAAGTACGCCTATTCAAACAGTGACTAAAAAAGATGGAGCAATTCTTTCAGTATTACGATACCTATTTGACACTTTTGATAATATCACATTACCCAGTATAATTCAAACTTCAAAAGGTAATGATGATGTAGAAGACAAATTGTTATTTAATGATTACGAAGATGGAAGACCAATCCATGTATCTAAAAAAGATGGTGTGGATGTAAGTTATATATGGGGCTATAACAATACAAAACCAATTGCAAAAATTGAAAACGTCTCTTATGCCAGTATTTCGAGTTTGGTAAGTAGTTTAAATTTGGTTGGCTTATCGGATGATGATGATGATAGAACCATTGATATTATTAATACTAGTGGTTCTATAACATATGTTGGTAAAGAGGGTGATTTAAGAGAGGCTTTAGAGAGTTTTAGAACCAACGCAGCATTATCTAATGCTGTAGTTACTACCTATACCTATGACCCTCTAATTGGAGTAACAAGTATCACGGATCCTAAAGGCTATACCATATATTATGAATATGATGAATTTAACCGTTTAAAGCAGGTTAAGGACACCGATGGTAAAATACTATCTCAAAATGACTACCACTACAAAGACCAACAATAAGTTAATAGGTTAACAATCAAAATACATAAAAACATTAAACAGATGAAACATATATTTAAAAGCATCATAGTAGCATTACTCGTTTTTAGTGCTTCTAATTTAAACGCTCAAACCGATACTTTAAACTTTACTTTAAATAGTGAAACAGTAAATACATCAGATGAAGATTTTTTCATTTCTTCAACCTTTACAAAGACTGAAAACACTTTAGTCTGGACTCAAAATACTGAAGATAATATAGACACAACAAGTTTTATTATCACTAGTACTTCTGGTAATTGGAATCAAAGTACTTCTCTAGGGTCTGTTATCTATACTTTGGATAGCGAAGGTTACCAATGTGAACTCATCTTAACAGGACTAGAATCAGGAATATCTGCAATAATTGCTTTTATAACTGAAACTGAGCAGCAGGATCAATACACTTTTATTATAGATACCATTTCATACCAGTAAAATACAGCAAAACTATGTCACATCTTAAACATAAATCTTTTATAAATAAAATTGCTTTAAGCATTTTTATGCTAGTAGCTTTCAGCCAATTAGCAAACGCACAACTTTTAGGACAATCTAATGTAGAACCCAATAGTTCACACAACTATATTTTTGATGATGGTGTTTTGCATCCGTTTTTTAAATGGCAAGTTACAGGGGGAACTATAACATATACTGAAACAGTAGGGACTTATTACCTTGCCACTGTACTTTGGGGAGCTGCAGGTTCTGGTTCTGTTACAGCCAAAAATAAAGGTACAATTTTAGATACACTAAATGTTACTATAGAGTCAGCATCTGCTCCAGCAACACCAGATATGCCAACAATTATTAATAATTGTAATAGTACAAGACTTACCAGAGGGACTCCTCCTGGTGGAGAGGTTTGGTATTGGCAAAGTAGCTCATCTGGCACAAGCACTACTAACTCTGCACAGTATGTAGATAAAACCTCAGGTACAGTCTATTATTTAAGATCATATGATACTTTTACAACACTATGGAGTACAACAGCAGTGACAATAAATTATACGGTAACTTCTGGTGCCTGTGGATTGAGTAATGAGAACTATGTTCATAACATCACACCTCGTGTAGCTACAACAAATGTTTTTGGGCTTGCAGATGATGAGAAAATTGAAAGTGTAACGTATTATGATGGACTGGGAAGAGCTAAGCAAAGTGTGGGCATACGTGCTGGAGGCAGTAGCGAAGATATTATTACACATATAACATATGATGCATTTGGCAGACAAGCTAAAGAGTATTTACCATACGCAATAACAATTAGTGATGGCTATTATAGGACAGATGCCTTAACAGCTACCAATAGTTTTTATAATACAACAAAATATGAAAATACATTAAATCCATATTCTAAAAAGGAATTTGAAGAATCTCCGTTCAATCGAGTCATTGAACAAACCGCTCCCGGAAATGATTGGGACGTAGGCACGACCTTCGATTCTAATGGCCATTCCGATGGGAATACTATTAAGTTAGGCTACCAAACAAATACAATAACTAACGAAGTCCGTTTATATACGGTAAGTTTAGCAACAGATTACACCCCTACGTTAAACACTTCGGGTTATTTCTCGAATAATACCTTAACAAAATCAATAACTAAAGATGAGAACTGGCAGACCAGTGATGGAACAAATAAAACCACTGAAGAATTTAGGGATAAACAAGGACGTGTACTGTTAAAACGTACTTATGCAGACATAAGCTCTGTATCAACAGCACACGATACTTATTATGTATACGACGATTATGGAAATCTAACCTATGTCTTACCTCCAAAATCTGATGCTGATGATAATATACCAACTGCAGCAGAGCTGTCAGACTTATGCTACCAATATAAATACGATAGCAGAAACAGGCTGGTTGAAAAAAAGATACCAGGTAAAGACCAAGAGTATATCGTGTATGATAATTTGGACAGGCCTGTTTTAACTCAAGACGGTAATGGGCGTAATAAATCTCCAGATGAGTGGCTATTTACAAAATACGATGCACTAGGAAGAGTCATCTATACAGGGATTTATAGCTCGGACACCTCACAGGGTTCGTTACAAAGTACTTTTGATGGTAAAACTGCAGCTCAAAATTATGAAAGTAAAGTAAGTTCTGGTACAGGATATTCAGGGACTTATTATACAAATAATAACTTCCCGAATACAAACATAGAAGTACTCACTGCAAACTATTACGATGATTATAATTTTGATACAGCTGGTACAGGAACTTCAATAACTTCGTATGGAATTACAAGTATCTCTGATGTAAAAAGCGTGTCGACTGGTACAAGAATAAAAGTATTAGGCACAAGCGACTGGATTACAACAGTAAGCTATTACGACGATAAAGCACGTACTATATATACCTATACAAATAACGAATATCTTGATACTACAGATATTATAAAATTTGATTTAGATTTTGCAGCTCAGGTGTTGGAGACCACTACCGAGCATACCAAAGGAACTAACCCAACAATAACAGCCATAGATGTATTTACTTATGATGATTCTGGAAGGCTAAAAAAACAAACCCAAGTAATTGATAGCCAGACAGAAGAACTTATTGTAGAAAATGCTTATGATGAATTAGGGCAAATAACCGCTAAAGATGTTGGAAATACAGTTACCAATCCATTGCAAAATGTAAATTACACTTACAATGTAAGAGGCTGGTTAAAAGACATTAATGATGTCGATAATTTAGGAACAAGCTTGTTTGCTTTCCAAATTTATTATAACAATCCAACACATTCATCCTCAGTTCCTTTATATAATGGAAATATTTCACAAGTGGATTGGAAAACCAATAATACAAACACCTCCAAGTTCAAATATATACACCATTACGATGACCTTAACAGAATTACAAAAAGCCAATTTGGCGGAGGTGGCTGGTGGAGCCGATATAATATAAGTGGAATCGGGTACGACAAAAACGGTAATATCACAAGCTTGACTAGAGAAGGGCATGTTGTGAGTAACCCAGTATCAACAAATAGTTCTCATTTTGATACAATGGATGATTTGACTTATGATTATGGCACTACAAATGGAAACCAACTTTATAAAGTAAGAGACGATCAAGACGATGCATATGGATTTAAAGATAGTAGCGTTGATGACCAAGATTATTGGTATGACACAAATGGAAACATGATCACCGATGCTAACAAAGGCATAACTGCAATAGCTTACAACCATTTAAATTTGCCAACTCAAGTCACTATGGCTTCAGGAAATATTCAGTATATTTACGACGCAACAGGTCTAAAACTTAAAAAAACTGTGAGTACAACAGGAGCTACAACCAAATATGCTGGTAATTATATATATAAAGATACTGGCTCTGGTGATGTGTTAGAATTCTTTAACCACCCTGAAGGCTATATAGAGCCTAATGGTAGTGGTGGGTATGATTATGTATATCAATACAAAGACCATTTGGGTAATATTAGATTGAGTTATAAGAATACTGGAACACCTACTGCTCCTATATTAGAAATTCAAGAAGAGAACAACTACTATCCTTTTGGACTCAAACATAAAGGGTATAATAACAACATTGTATCAGAGCATAATTGGAAGTTTCAAGGTCAAGAACTCACAGAAGATTTAGGATTAAATATGTATGAGTTTAAATGGCGTATGCATGACCCAGCAATTGGTAGATTTATGCAGATTGACCCTTTAGCTGAAGATTATGTTTATAATTCTACATATGCATTTGCAGAGAATAGAGTAATTGATGGTTTTGAGTTAGAAGGGCTTGAATGGGTTGATGTAGATGATAACTTAATTTACGACCCAAGCAAAAACGAAGACGGAGAAGTGCGAGGATTTACTGAACATGCAACACAAGAAAATAAAGACCTTGCAGCTGAATTAAATAAAACAGAAACAGGTCAAGAACAATTTGGTAAATTAGTTAATGCGGAAGTGAAAGTTGTTGTAGAATTAAACAAAACAGATAGTCCAACTAAAGATGGCATAGCTATATTTGGCTCTACAAATACAGGAGAAAATAATAATGGAGATGAAATACAAAAAATAACACTTTTTGAGAAGAACATTACTCCAATGGAAAAAGAGATAAATAGGCAAGCTGGAATTGGAAACGATATGATACAAGAAGATGGCTCTAAAATTAAGGGAGGTATTGATTCTGGATCTCTTTTAGGAGCGACATTGGGACATGAAGTTGAACATACAACACCTAACAATATGAAACTTAGAAAGCGTGGAGCTTCGTTAAGAAAAATTGAACAAAAACCAACTGCTGTTGGGAATAAAATTCTTAGTGAGAGAAATAAACAGCGTAATAAAAAGAAAAAAGGATGAAAAAGATAGCTTTATGTGTAATACTAATAATTTCAATTAGCGGTTGCACTCAAGAAAATAAGCAATCTATAAATAACATAGATGTGATTACTGAAAGTATTGAAATTTTCTTAATTAATGAAAAACAAATTTCTAAAAAAAACTCTGTTAAACTTGTAATTGCTGATATTGTTAATGGAAAAGATTTACGTGAAAAAGTTAAAGGTATTTTTATTATTCGTACAGGAACTCATAAGCCTGAATATTTGTTATTTAGAAACAAGGAAGAATTTGATATTGTAAAATTTGATAATTTAAAACTGATTTTGGGACATACAATAAAATTATTTAATGAATCTAACGACTTATTGATTTATAATAAAGAATTGTTAAAAAGATATGAGGAGAATATACCTACCGAAACCAAATTTATTGCTAATTAAAGTAATCGTATAAATTACTTATTAAAATGAAAAATGAAAACCACAGTTTAAAGCTGTGGTTTTTTTGTGTGGTATGTAGTTGGAGAAAAAAGGACTTATAAATAAGTTAAATTTCAGTCCAAAAAGCGATAAAATGTTAAAAAAATAGGCGCTGATAATCAGGCAGTTATAAATTCGCGTGTGCTTTTTTCGTAGTTTGTTGATTATTAGTATTTTAAGCTCAAAAAGGTTGCGGTTCTGCAACCTAGCAGTATATGTTATAGGAGGAATACCGCTTTTTAGGAATCTTTTTTATTGGGCTAATTTTTGCACTTTACGTTTGGTAATAAACGCATCAATTAATTTTTTAATAGTGCTTCTATCATCATCATTCATTTGTTCTACTTCTTTAAATTGTTGTAAGAGTTCATTATCATCAAGCGAACCTTCAGCTTTATGTTCTAACGAGCCATTAACAAGATAATCAATAGATACTCCAAATACATCAGCAAGACGTTTCAAAACATCCGCAGGAGGCTGTACACCTTTAATTTCATATCTACTCATCTGTGGATAAGAAACCTCAATTTTAGAAGCTAACTCACTTTGAGAAAGATTAGCTTTTTTGCGAAGTTCTTGTATGCGCTGTCCTAAATTCATAAATCAAATACGATATTATTTACAACAAAAGTAACGAATAAGATGCTTTAAAAACACTTATCATCAGCGTATTGTTAATAATTACTTCTTATAAGAGTTATAAAGATATATCTTTTTAGATATATTTGCATCACATAAGATATATTATAAAATTTATGAACAATTTAGATATAAGCAACCAAAACAACTACCAGTACCAAACTCAATATTTAGAAATCCACATTTTAGGAGGAATTAAAACCAATAAGTTAGAAAGTTTGCGAGTAACACTAGCCGTAAGTAAGACACCTGCCTCCGCAGGTGGCGTATTAAGGCACTCAATAGATTTATATAATGATAATCAAGTAGAAAAATTTACACGAAAAATTGCAGAACGATTAGAAATAGGAACAAGCGTAGCAAGAAGAACATTACAGCAACTCACACACGAACTGGAGAACTACCGCTTTTTGTTAATCGAAAAACAAGCAGAAGCGAACAAGCCCTATTTTAAAGAACTGTCCGCTATTGAAGAATCTAACGCTCTAAAATTCTTAAAATCTAAAAATCTATTGCAAAAGACAAACGAACTCATTGGAAAATCTGGAGTAATCGGCGAAGAACACAACAGACAAACAATGTATTTAATCTTCACATCGAGGAAAACAAATAATCCATTGCATTGTATTTCTTTAGGAAGTAGCGGAACAGGAAAAACACATTTACAAGCATCAGTTGCAGAACTCATACCAAAAGAAGATAGAATAGAAATAACTGTATTATCAGCCAATGCATTTTACTACTTCCAAAGAACAGAGCTACAACACAAACTTATTTTAATAGAAGATTTAGATGGAGCAGAAAGCGTACTCTATCCACTTCGAGAACTACAATCTAAAAAAAGCATTACTAAAACAACGGTTCATAAAGACAGCAAAGGCACAACCAAAACCATACACTTAACGGTTGAAGGTCCTTTGAGTGTTGCAGGTTGTACAACTCAAGAGCGTGTTTACGAAGATAATAGTAACCGTTCGTTCCTACTCTACATTGATGAAAGCCAAGAACAGGACAAAAGAATAATGGATTACCAACGCTTAATAAGTGCAGGAAAACTCAACGAACAAGAACAAATAGAAGCCAAAAATTTATTACAAAATGTTCAGAGAGTTCTAAAGCCAATAAAAGTGATTAATCCTTTTGCAGAATATCTGGAACTGCCAAAATCAGTTTTTAAACCACGTAGAACCAATAGCCATTATTTACAATTTATTGAAATCATTACATTTTATAAGCAGTTTCAACGAGAGCAACAAGTAAATGAAGAAACTGGCGAAATCTATATAGAAACTACGATTGAAGATATACAAGAAGCTAACGAATTAATCATAGATGTTTTATTACGCAAAAGTGATACGATTACTGGAGCAACACGAAACCATCTGGAAAGCTTGAAAGATTATCTAAAAAAGAATAACCAGACTACATTTACCAATACTGAAATTAGAAGAAATCTACGTATAAAACAAACCACATTGCAACGCTACAATGTTCAATTACTAGGCGAAGGCTATATCAATAAAATAAAGGGTAAAAAAGGACAAACCTATTACTATGAGATTATAGATATAGACGAATATACAAATCTTAAAGAGCAGATAAACAAAGCCTTACAAGACTGTTTAAGCCACATTGAACCTAACCACATAACCACCACTTAACCACAGCAAAATGGTTAAGTTAAATAAAAGATAATCAACACATTAAATACGATATTTCATGAAACCTCAAAAAACACATACCGCAAGAAAAAAAAGTCGAGAACCTCGACAGACAAATTATAAAACAGTGCTATTATATGAGTTACAAAATATCATTAAAGAGCTCTATCCAAATAAAACAACAGTTAATCCATACAAGGAAAATATACAAGATTATTTACAGCAATTACATATCACAGAACAAATCCTGTTCAACAATTTATTACATACCATAACACTCATAAATTGGCGAGGACGATTAAAACAAAAACAAACCATTATAAGTTCTCAAACCGATATTGTAAACACGATAGAACTCATACAAAGTGAGTGTTTACAAATTAATGAAAAGGCTATAGAAAGTTATCATAAACTGTACAATCGTTATGGGAACAAAGCCATTACATTACTTGATGCTCAAATAGTTTTACACAAATCACAAACCACAATAAAACGTTACTTTAAAGCTTTACAGAAATTACAATTAGTAGAAAAGGCAGAAAGCAAACAAGGCTTAAAACATCAATACAAACTCCTTAAAAAGCCAGTTCAAAAAGAAGAAAACAACCAAAGTATTTACGATCAGGTTTTTGAGCAGTGGAAAGACTACAAAGGTTTTACCGATTTACAAACAAGAACTTAAATTTAAAACTATGGAACAGAAATTGTATCTTTACAATAGTAAAAAAGAAATTATTATGGCAACGATAGATTTAAGAAAAACGGTTAAACAGTATGTAAATACAGCAGATATAAGACTTTTAAAAATGATAAAAGCATTAGCAGAAAGTTATCAAAATGACGAGCAAGAACTTACATTAAGCAAAGAACAATACGAACTTATAGACAAGCGTAGAGAAGCTCATTTAAAAGGTGAAAGTAAATCGTTTACTTGGGAACAAGTCAAACAAAACGCAAGAAACGCTGCTGGGTAATGGCATATATTTTAGAAGTTAAAGACGAAGCTAATTTAGAAATCATAGAAGCCTATCTTTATTACGAAGAAAAACGCACAGGATTGGGCGAAGAATTTTTAGAACATTTAGACACTTATTTTGACAGAATTACAACCTATCCAAAACACTTTCCACAAAAGAGAAAACCTTATAGAGAAGCATTTATAAAACGTTTTCCATTCTTGATTATTTACGAAATAGCAAAAAGAAAAGTAATTGTATATTCTGTTTTTAATACTTGGCAAAATCCAGAAAAGAAGAAGAAATAAAAATCCCCACAAAACAAAATCTAACCGTTTTGCAAACTGCCTTTATATTTTGTTTGCTTCCTGTCCACACTTCGTAAAAAATAAAAATCCCCAACTTTGCCAATCCTTGCAAAGAGTTCTAAATTTTGGACAAAAAAATTTAAAACACTTTGCTCCAACGCTCATCCAAAAAACAACTAAATATTTTTATTTTTTACCCAAATCAAAGTTACATAACAGGAGTTATAATACTTCCTCGCGCCACCAATGGCGTAGTTATAACTGCTATTATGTAAAATTGCAACCCAGCCTCTGCGCTTCTCACTCGGATGCGACATTCAATCGGCATTTAGCCTATCATTTTAAAAAGCTGAAGATTGCCTTTGCACACAATCCAGCCTCGTCAAAATCTTCATCTTTTTAAAACGTTTGCATCTGAATCAAACGTTTTAAAAACTGGCGGAACAGAGGCGGAATAAAGTGTGGAGTTCCGTTGGTTTTTAAAATGACTTGTTCTTCACAATCTTATCAAATAGAAACTAAAATATCAATCGAAGTTCAGAAGTGAGCGTCGGCAGAAAGACGTGAAACGGAAGCATTTTACATAATTTACATTATAACTTACAGCTTTGGTTTTTTAAGCTCGGACGAAGTCGGCAGTATTATAATGCCAATTATGTAACATATCGAGGCTTGGTAAGCGGAGAAAATACAGAGGGTTTTTGCAGACAAAAAACTGGATTTTTGGAGCGTGGAATAAGTAATTATTTATATATTGTGAATGAATGGGATGCCAAAAACTAAATATCGATTTTTTTAATGCTTTGGAGGTAATACACCCAAAAAAAAGGGTGTCCGAAGAAAAAAAACGCATAAACTACTATCCTTTTGGACTCAAACATAAAGGGTATAATAACAACATTGTATCAGAGCATAATTGGAAGTTTCAAGGTCAAGAACTCACAGAAGATTTAGGATTAAATATGTATGAGTTTAAATGGCGTATGCATGACCCAGCAATTGGTAGATTTATGCAGATTGACCCTTTAGCTGAAGATTATGTTTATAATTCTACATATGCATTTGCAGAGAATAGAGTAATTGATGGTTTTGAGTTAGAAGGGCTTGAATGGGTTGATGTAGATGATAACTTAATTTACGACCCAAGCAAAAACGAAGACGGAGAAGTGCGAGGATTTACTGAACATGCAACACAAGAAAATAAAGACCTTGCAGCTGAATTAAATAAAACAGAAACAGGTCAAGAACAATTTGGTAAATTAGTTAATGCGGAAGTGAAAGTTGTTGTAGAATTAAACAAAACAGATAGTCCAACTAAAGATGGCATAGCTATATTTGGCTCTACAAATACAGGAGAAAATAATAATGGAGATGAAATACAAAAAATAACACTTTTTGAGAAGAACATTACTCCAATGGAAAAAGAGATAAATAGGCAAGCTGGAATTGGAAACGATATGATACAAGAAGATGGCTCTAAAATTAAGGGAGGTATTGATTCTGGATCTCTTTTAGGAGCGACATTGGGACATGAAGTTGAACATACAACACCTAACAATATGAAACTTAGAAAGCGTGGAGCTTCGTTAAGAAAAATTGAACAAAAACCAACTGCTGTTGGGAATAAAATTCTTAGTGAGAGAAATAAACAGCGTAATAAAAAGAAAAAAGGATGAAAAAGATAGCTTTATGTGTAATACTAATAATTTCAATTAGCGGTTGCACTCAAGAAAATAAGCAATCTATAAATAACATAGATGTGATTACTGAAAGTATTGAAATTTTCTTAATTAATGAAAAACAAATTTCTAAAAAAAACTCTGTTAAACTTGTAATTGCTGATATTGTTAATGGAAAAGATTTACGTGAAAAAGTTAAAGGTATTTTTATTATTCGTACAGGAACTCATAAGCCTGAATATTTGTTATTTAGAAACAAGGAAGAATTTGATATTGTAAAATTTGATAATTTAAAACTGATTTTGGGACATACAATAAAATTATTTAATGAATCTAACGACTTATTGATTTATAATAAAGAATTGTTAAAAAGATATGAGGAGAATATACCTACCGAAACCAAATTTATTGCTAATTAAAGTAATCGTATAAATTACTTATTAAAATGAAAAATGAAAACCACAGTTTAAAGCTGTGGTTTTTTTGTGTGGTATGTAGTTGGAGAAAAAAGGACTTATAAATAAGTTAAATTTCAGTCCAAAAAGCGATAAAATGTTAAAAAAATAGGCGCTGATAATCAGGCAGTTATAAATTCGCGTGTGCTTTTTTCGTAGTTTGTTGATTATTAGTATTTTAAGCTCAAAAAGGTTGCGGTTCTGCAACCTAGCAGTATATGTTATAGGAGGAATACCGCTTTTTAGGAATCTTTTTTATTGGGCTAATTTTTGCACTTTACGTTTGGTAATAAACGCATCAATTAATTTTTTAATAGTGCTTCTATCATCATCATTCATTTGTTCTACTTCTTTAAATTGTTGTAAGAGTTCATTATCATCAAGCGAACCTTCAGCTTTATGTTCTAACGAGCCATTAACAAGATAATCAATAGATACTCCAAATACATCAGCAAGACGTTTCAAAACATCCGCAGGAGGCTGTACACCTTTAATTTCATATCTACTCATCTGTGGATAAGAAACCTCAATTTTAGAAGCTAACTCACTTTGAGAAAGATTAGCTTTTTTGCGAAGTTCTTGTATGCGCTGTCCTAAATTCATAAATCAAATACGATATTATTTACAACAAAAGTAACGAATAAGATGCTTTAAAAACACTTATCATCAGCGTATTGTTAATAATTACTTCTTATAAGAGTTATAAAGATATATCTTTTTAGATATATTTGCATCACATAAGATATATTATAAAATTTATGAACAATTTAGATATAAGCAACCAAAACAACTACCAGTACCAAACTCAATATTTAGAAATCCACATTTTAGGAGGAATTAAAACCAATAAGTTAGAAAGTTTGCGAGTAACACTAGCCGTAAGTAAGACACCTGCCTCCGCAGGTGGCGTATTAAGGCACTCAATAGATTTATATAATGATAATCAAGTAGAAAAATTTACACGAAAAATTGCAGAACGATTAGAAATAGGAACAAGCGTAGCAAGAAGAACATTACAGCAACTCACACACGAACTGGAGAACTACCGCTTTTTGTTAATCGAAAAACAAGCAGAAGCGAACAAGCCCTATTTTAAAGAACTGTCCGCTATTGAAGAATCTAACGCTCTAAAATTCTTAAAATCTAAAAATCTATTGCAAAAGACAAACGAACTCATTGGAAAATCTGGAGTAATCGGCGAAGAACACAACAGACAAACAATGTATTTAATCTTCACATCGAGGAAAACAAATAATCCATTGCATTGTATTTCTTTAGGAAGTAGCGGAACAGGAAAAACACATTTACAAGCATCAGTTGCAGAACTCATACCAAAAGAAGATAGAATAGAAATAACTGTATTATCAGCCAATGCATTTTACTACTTCCAAAGAACAGAGCTACAACACAAACTTATTTTAATAGAAGATTTAGATGGAGCAGAAAGCGTACTCTATCCACTTCGAGAACTACAATCTAAAAAAAGCATTACTAAAACAACGGTTCATAAAGACAGCAAAGGCACAACCAAAACCATACACTTAACGGTTGAAGGTCCTTTGAGTGTTGCAGGTTGTACAACTCAAGAGCGTGTTTACGAAGATAATAGTAACCGTTCGTTCCTACTCTACATTGATGAAAGCCAAGAACAGGACAAAAGAATAATGGATTACCAACGCTTAATAAGTGCAGGAAAACTCAACGAACAAGAACAAATAGAAGCCAAAAATTTATTACAAAATGTTCAGAGAGTTCTAAAGCCAATAAAAGTGATTAATCCTTTTGCAGAATATCTGGAACTGCCAAAATCAGTTTTTAAACCACGTAGAACCAATAGCCATTATTTACAATTTATTGAAATCATTACATTTTATAAGCAGTTTCAACGAGAGCAACAAGTAAATGAAGAAACTGGCGAAATCTATATAGAAACTACGATTGAAGATATACAAGAAGCTAACGAATTAATCATAGATGTTTTATTACGCAAAAGTGATACGATTACTGGAGCAACACGAAACCATCTGGAAAGCTTGAAAGATTATCTAAAAAAGAATAACCAGACTACATTTACCAATACTGAAATTAGAAGAAATCTACGTATAAAACAAACCACATTGCAACGCTACAATGTTCAATTACTAGGCGAAGGCTATATCAATAAAATAAAGGGTAAAAAAGGACAAACCTATTACTATGAGATTATAGATATAGACGAATATACAAATCTTAAAGAGCAGATAAACAAAGCCTTACAAGACTGTTTAAGCCACATTGAACCTAACCACATAACCACCACTTAACCACAGCAAAATGGTTAAGTTAAATAAAAGATAATCAACACATTAAATACGATATTTCATGAAACCTCAAAAAACACATACCGCAAGAAAAAAAAGTCGAGAACCTCGACAGACAAATTATAAAACAGTGCTATTATATGAGTTACAAAATATCATTAAAGAGCTCTATCCAAATAAAACAACAGTTAATCCATACAAGGAAAATATACAAGATTATTTACAGCAATTACATATCACAGAACAAATCCTGTTCAACAATTTATTACATACCATAACACTCATAAATTGGCGAGGACGATTAAAACAAAAACAAACCATTATAAGTTCTCAAACCGATATTGTAAACACGATAGAACTCATACAAAGTGAGTGTTTACAAATTAATGAAAAGGCTATAGAAAGTTATCATAAACTGTACAATCGTTATGGGAACAAAGCCATTACATTACTTGATGCTCAAATAGTTTTACACAAATCACAAACCACAATAAAACGTTACTTTAAAGCTTTACAGAAATTACAATTAGTAGAAAAGGCAGAAAGCAAACAAGGCTTAAAACATCAATACAAACTCCTTAAAAAGCCAGTTCAAAAAGAAGAAAACAACCAAAGTATTTACGATCAGGTTTTTGAGCAGTGGAAAGACTACAAAGGTTTTACCGATTTACAAACAAGAACTTAAATTTAAAACTATGGAACAGAAATTGTATCTTTACAATAGTAAAAAAGAAATTATTATGGCAACGATAGATTTAAGAAAAACGGTTAAACAGTATGTAAATACAGCAGATATAAGACTTTTAAAAATGATAAAAGCATTAGCAGAAAGTTATCAAAATGACGAGCAAGAACTTACATTAAGCAAAGAACAATACGAACTTATAGACAAGCGTAGAGAAGCTCATTTAAAAGGTGAAAGTAAATCGTTTACTTGGGAACAAGTCAAACAAAACGCAAGAAACGCTGCTGGGTAATGGCATATATTTTAGAAGTTAAAGACGAAGCTAATTTAGAAATCATAGAAGCCTATCTTTATTACGAAGAAAAACGCACAGGATTGGGCGAAGAATTTTTAGAACATTTAGACACTTATTTTGACAGAATTACAACCTATCCAAAACACTTTCCACAAAAGAGAAAACCTTATAGAGAAGCATTTATAAAACGTTTTCCATTCTTGATTATTTACGAAATAGCAAAAAGAAAAGTAATTGTATATTCTGTTTTTAATACTTGGCAAAATCCAGAAAAGAAGAAGAAATAAAAATCCCCACAAAACAAAATCTAACCGTTTTGCAAACTGCCTTTATATTTTGTTTGCTTCCTGTCCACACTTCGTAAAAAATAAAAATCCCCAACTTTGCCAATCCTTGCAAAGAGTTCTAAATTTTGGACAAAAAAATTTAAAACACTTTGCTCCAACGCTCATCCAAAAAACAACTAAATATTTTTATTTTTTACCCAAATCAAAGTTACATAACAGGAGTTATAATACTTCCTCGCGCCACCAATGGCGTAGTTATAACTGCTATTATGTAAAATTGCAACCCAGCCTCTGCGCTTCTCACTCGGATGCGACATTCAATCGGCATTTAGCCTATCATTTTAAAAAGCTGAAGATTGCCTTTGCACACAATCCAGCCTCGTCAAAATCTTCATCTTTTTAAAACGTTTGCATCTGAATCAAACGTTTTAAAAACTGGCGGAACAGAGGCGGAATAAAGTGTGGAGTTCCGTTGGTTTTTAAAATGACTTGTTCTTCACAATCTTATCAAATAGAAACTAAAATATCAATCGAAGTTCAGAAGTGAGCGTCGGCAGAAAGACGTGAAACGGAAGCATTTTACATAATTTACATTATAACTTACAGCTTTGGTTTTTTAAGCTCGGACGAAGTCGGCAGTATTATAATGCCAATTATGTAACATATCGAGGCTTGGTAAGCGGAGAAAATACAGAGGGTTTTTGCAGACAAAAAACTGGATTTTTGGAGCGTGGAATAAGTAATTATTTATATATTGTGAATGAATGGGATGCCAAAAACTAAATATCGATTTTTTTAATGCTTTGGAGGTAATACACCCAAAAAAAAGGGTGTCCGAAGAAAAAAAACGCATAAACTACTATCCTTTTGGCTTAAAACATAAAGGGTATAATAACGTTATTAATGGAACAGACCATAAGTATGGGTTTGGTGGCAAGGAAGAACAGGATGAATTGGATTTAAACTGGTTAGACTTTAGTTGGAGAAACTATGATGCTTCTTTAGGACGTTGGATGAACATTGACCCGTTAGCTGAATTAGCATGGACGCATTCTCCATATACATTTGTATATAATAGCCCTCTTTATTATATTGACCCTGATGGGCTGATGGGTATCTCTCCTGGAACTATAGTAAATGTAGTTGATTCTGTAAATCAATTAATGCAAGATGATTTTGATGATTTATTTGATGATGGTGTATTATTAGACGAAGTTGTTATATTAGTACCTAAAAAGGAAGAGGTTAACGATTTTCAATTGTATGGCAATAACAGATTTGGGGATATGCAAGGAAGGAAAGGTCCTTCTTCACATTCTATTGATACTAATGAATTTGTTTCTGGTAGTCGTGGTGTTAGTAGATTAAGTAATTTGGCTTTGGAAATTATTAAATTCATGACAAAATTATTTATACAACAACAAAATGTGCAGGAAGCTGTAGAGCTTATAGAACCTAACGAAACTACAATGGAGAATAAAAATGTAGAGCCTGTTGAGCCGCCAGAGCCTGTGATTCTAAACCCTAGTATGTATGTTTTGGTCATGTATGAGGACGGAAAGATGGACTATGTGAAAAATGTAGGATTTTTAGATAATAACAGAAGAACTTCGGCTATAGATTCAGCAAAAGTCATTTTAGAAAAATATCCAGAATTAGATTCTATTAAGGCTAAACCTTGGTTCTATCGTGGATTGAAGGGGACAGAAGTAAAAAAAGAAAAGGACACAACAATTATAAGAAATTAACATCAATAAAATTTTATTATGATGAGATACAAATATGGTTTTTTAATTTTATTTCTTTTTCTTTTTTATTCATGTAATAAAAACAAAGAAAACACTATTTCAGTCAACAATAACTTTAGGTTTAAGATAGAAATATCTAAAGATACTGTTTTCTTAAATGAATATGTAAAAGGGATAGTTTCTTTAGAAAACCCTTTTTTTAAAAAAGAAGATTCTAAGATAGTATTAGTGCTGGAATTTGATGAAAACTATCCTTTGAAAAAAGATTTGTCAAACGAATATGATATACCTATTGAGTCTTACCATAACTTGTCTCATGACACATTCAATCAACAATGGTTCGAAGAATATAATTTTAATAAGTCTTCAGCTTTCCAAAGAAAGTTTTCGACAACTGGCAATAAAACAATTAGAGGTTATGTTTTAGAATATATATCTAAAGACCCTCCAATGGATTCAATTACTGATAAGGAAAAGTATAGAAAGTACTTTTTTGAAAAAGAAGTATTTGTAAAAGATACTATTAATGAGACAATGATAAAAATTGATGAAAAGGATAAAATTTAGGTAACGGCTCCACTGCTCTCACTACGATACTTTTAAAACAAAGTGTCCCTTATAAGGGAATATGTTAATAATGAATAAGTTATAAATTGGTTAAGAAATTAAGCAAGTTTTAAGGAATATTTTTAAAAGGGAAGTACTAAAAGTTGCTTTCCTTTTTGTTTTTGATTAGTTGTACTATTTTAAAAACATGTTCTACAACTATTGTCTTTGTTTTTTGCTAATCTTAATGTTTTTTGCTCATCAAAAGAAGCTTTGTACTTACTAAAATCCATAGGTGTTCCAGAAAAAGTTTCAGAAGGCGTATTACCATCTAAAGACCATTGAGGTCTTTTATTGTTATAAATAGGAATTGGGTCACACCTCAAAAGATAAATTACACTTACTCTGCTGACAGAACCAAGTTACAGAAAGTAACCAATGATAATGGTAATGTTACTACAACGGACTACGCAGGAAACTTCGTTTACGAGAATAATGTACTCAAACAGTTCAATCAACCAGAGGGATATGTAGAACCTGATGGTAGTGGTTGGCAGTATGTTTACAGATATGTCGATATCTGGGGAAATACACGTATCACTTATGCAGATGATAATAATGATGGTAGTGTAAACAGTTCCGAGATACGCAGGGAGCAAAATTATTATCCTTTTGGCTTAAAACATAAAGGGTATAATAACAATCCGCTTACTAATCATCCATATAAGTATAATGGAAAGGAACTTAATGAGGAACTTGGACTAGATTGGTATGATTTTGGTGCTAGGAATTATGATGCTGCTTTGGGTAGATGGTTTGGAATTGATGTATTGGCAGAAGATTACTACAGCTCTTCACCTTATGCATTCGTAGGGAATAATCCAATGACTAATTTGGAAATAGATGGTAGGTTTTGGATACGTACTGTTGACGAGGGTGGAACAGTAACTTATGAAGCAGAAGAAGGCGATAGTGCAAACTCACTATATCAACAATTTGGAGAACAGGATGGGCTAACTGCTGAAATGGCAAATGACTTGGTCGAAGGTACTCTTGGCTCAAATTATATTAGAGAATCGGATGGAATGTTAATGTCGGATGTCGAAGTTGGTGACACTGTTAATGTCTATACTGAACAAGAAACAACGGAACCTGAAATTAGTGTCTCAGAAATTACACCTGAAGGTATAGAAACTAACACTACAGAAACTCAAGTTCCCGACTTCGGATTTATTGGAGATTTAACAGGGGCGAATGCTTTAATGCAAGATATGGACATTGCTTTGGATATTTATGAAGCAGAAGGGATTATGTCATATCTTTACTATAATATAGGTATGGCACATAGAGAGGAAAGTGGGGGTATGTTTACGGGTCGTTCAAGGGCTAGAGGAAGAGGCTCAAGAGGTCAAAGAGGAACAACAAATAGAAGGGGGACAACAAGTGCAAAACCAGCAAGTGTACCACGAACAGTTACTGTTTCTGGACAAAAGAAAACAGTGCAAACTGGTCCAAGAGGCGGTAAATACTACATTAATAAGAATGGAAATAAAACGTATTTGAATAAGGACGGTACTAAACGAAACTAATTTTAATATTTTAAGATTAAGAGCAACCTTTTAATAAAAGGTTGCTCCTATTTTTTACTTTTGTTTTATAAATTTAAAGTATGAAAAAAATTTGGGTTATTTTATTTATAGTCATATTGATAGTATCTCTAATTATTTGGGTTTATAAATCTGACCTATTTAAACCTGAAGAGGAATATATTCCTACTGACTATGAAATAAATCTAATAGATTATTTTAAAGAGATTGCACTTAAGTCTGAATACTTTGATAATCCTGAAAAAATTACTAAATGGATAAAACCAATGTCTCTGTTTATATACAAAGAGGCAGCAATGAATGTTCAAATGACAACAATACATAGTACTATTGAAAATATTAATAATATTGCTTCTGATGGTTTTAGAGTAGAAGTTACTAATGACCACAAAAAAGCAAACGCTTTTCTATACTTATGTGAAAAGGGAAAAGTAAAAGAAGTTGCACCGAAGTTTTATAAATTATTAAACGACTCAATTAATTATGAATATTCAGGGTTTTCCTATGTTGAATTTAAGTGGACAAATTTTGTTATAACCAAGGCATTGATGTTTGTTGACTCTGAATCATCGATAGAAGAACAAAAACACGCAATAATTGAAGAGCTTACACAAAGCATAGGTTTATCAAATGACTCTGATAAATATCCTGACAGTATTTTTTTTGAAGCAGATAGTATTCAAAATTCTGGAGATTATCAATATTCTAAAATGGATGTAGCACTAATAAATTTTCTATATAACCCAAAGATGAAACCTGGCTATAAAGACAGGACGGCAGAATTGGTTATAAAGAAGATTTTAAAGGATGAAAATAATGCCTTAAACAGGGGTAGCCGCTCCAATTAGGAGTCAATGGACTCCTTCCGATAATAATCGGTTAGTGGATAGCAACTAAACCAAATAACAAGCCCGACTGTAAAAGGTTGGGTTTTTATAATTTAAAAACTGATAGACTTCATAAAGGTTAAAATAATCAAACTCCTAATTAAGTAACTAACCTAAAATTTTGTCTAGTGTTATATAGACATTAAGAAAAATTTAATGTTTTTGGTAGTCTGAAATCAAAGCTTTAAATTTGCTACAAGCTTCAGCTCGAAAGAGTTGGGGCTTTTTTTGTTGCTGTATATTTCATGTCCTTTTTTTAAATAACACCAGTATTTACCTTGCGTTCAAGCTGGTCTGATTCTGTTGTCCTTTTAAGAACAGAACAAATTATATAGCTTGTAAAATGTTAAAAAAATTATAAAGAACCCTTTTATTAGAAACATATATCATGAGCAAACAAAAACACCTAAAAATACCAATACCAAAATGGACTTGGTGGCAAACAACAAAAGCAATTGCATTTATCATTTTAGTCAGTAGAATAAAGTTTAGTGAAGAGTTGATAGAATTTATAAAAGAACTTATTAAGTTTTGGTCTGGATAATTATATTAGATACTCAAGGATAAAAAAATGATGCTAAGGTTGGGCTTTTTTAATGATGATATTTTGTTAAAAACTTTTGAGTGACAGCCTGACAAAGCAGATAAGTTGGAAAGGTTTTTGATAAAACTAAATCAGGCTTTAGAAAGAGTTTTGAGCCTGATTTATGTATTTAGTTTTTTGTTTTGTGGTGAAGCAAATATATGAATTTTGCATAAACAAACTAATTAAACTCTTGTGGAGATTAGTCTCTCTCTAATGGTATGAGACCAACCCAAATTTTAGATTATGAGTAGAAAGAAATATCACGTTACTCAAAATCCTGATGGTACTTGGAAAGGTAAAGCGCAAGGTGGAGAAAGAGCTTCAGTAGTAAGTGATACTAAAGCAGAAGCCATGCGTAAAACTATTGAGATTGCTAAAAATCAGCAAGATTCACAAGTAATCATCCACAAAAAAGATGGTAAAATTCAAGAGGAACGAACCTACGGGAACGACCCTTATCCACCAAAAGGATAGGTTTTATTGACTTTTAGAGGCTATCGATTGGTAGCCTCTTTTTGTAATATGATAGTTATGACCTCACACACCACTTAATGAAGTCGATAACCAGCAACACTACCAATGTTATTAGTGAAAATGCTAGAGATATTACAACTCCAATAACATTTAGGTCCGCACTAATAGATGTTGGTCTGCTGACTTGTGTGCTCTTAAAAGCATCTATCCACAATTTAGCCTCAGTCTCATACTTTAGCTTAGTGCTAACTGACTGGTCTCTAGGTCTGAATCCATCTTTATTTTCAAATACTGACATAATATTATGCGTTTAAGTTTAATGGCTTGGGTTTTAATTAAACCTCTATTACAAGGATAACGATTCTAATGACCCTGTGCCAGTATTATAGGTAATACCCGTCCAAATACATATCATATATAATCATCCCAACTGAGCTTAGACCATCGAGATTTGAATGGCTTCGCAGATGGTGTTGTTGGTGATGACTTTACTAATGGTTTAGATTTTTTACTAGGCTTTGGCGGTGATGGTTTTTTGGCTGGCAATACTGGACCCTTTTTAGCACTGTCTAGAAATGCAACTACATAACCATCTCTACCTCTAAAGAAGCTTTGTTTTAATGTGCCACAGTGCTCTGATGACCTATTGAGGACGGCATTACCTTTTAAATAACCAATGAAATAACCTTTGATATCATATAGGTCTTTACTGCTTAACCACGCCACTGTTCGACCTTGTTGGTTATATATAGCTTGCATCTTTAATCTTTTTAATTTGGATACCGTCAGCCTCTAGGTTACTACCCAATACGCCCCAATACAATCCATCATTATTTCTACTCATTTCTTTACAGATATAGAATATTGCTGCTAGTTCATAATCATAACGCTGTACATCAATAATACCTATCGGTTCTAATTCCTCTATAAGTTCTCTAACCTCATAGAGCTTTAGGTCTGACTTTAAAACAAAGTGGTTATGATTGCCTTTACTTACTGAATATGTTTCGGTGGTATAGAACATACGAGTGTCACTAGAGCTTCTGGATTCAAATTCACAGTACAGCTCATTCATAAGACTAATACACTCCATTTTAGATGTGGGTTCTTCATAGGTAACCGTAATAAAGTAATCCCAGTTTAAAAATGATAGATGCTGTTCTAGTGTATCATTTCTATGCATACACTCTATGGTATTAGATAAGCTTCGGTTTCTTTGTATTAAGTCAAACAGTTCTGGGCTGGTGAACTGTTCCATCATCTTAAAATTATACTTATATGGTTTTGATTTCATTTTAAACCAATCTAACTCTGGATTCTCATCTAGAAGTTTATCTCTTCTTCTTTCTAATGTTCTGGATGATATATTACATATCTCACTTATTTGTTTTGTAGTGTACCAATTTTTTAATTTCATAATCTTTAATTTTTTACTATAGGACGCAAAGACCCAATACAAGGGTTCTTGTAGCTATTTATTTAATCATACGTCATTTGTCCAGAAAGTCAAGAGTTTAGCTAAAAATTTCAAAAATATTTCTTGTGGACATTTGTCGTAATGCTTATTTGTGGGTTTTCACAGCTCCCAATTATAAATATGTCTGTTTGCCCAAAAAAACGTCATATGTCAGGTGCTATATAAGTGGGAAGATACCGCTAGGACATTTGTAGCAATTTTATCATTTTAAGAAGAATAAAAGCCTCTAAAATTAAAGTTAATGGAGAGTATAATACATTTCAAATTGTTTCTTCAAATGTTGAGAATTTAAATATTGGAGACATAAATTCAAAATCTTCAAACAAAGAATCAAAAATTGAGTTTCTTGTTGAAAATGAAATTAAGCAATTAAAAATAGAGCCTTTATCTACCTTTTCCCATATTTCATTCAAAGGAAGCAAATATAAAGACATCCCTTTTGAGGGAACTTTCAATAACAGAATATCATTTGAAGGTAACATTAAGGTTAAAAGTGTTTATTTTGAATCCTCAAACTTCGACAAAAGAATCGATTTCCAAGAAGGCGACTACAAATACATAAATTTTTATAGAAGCAACTTTAACGGATTAATTTATGTTAGTGATTTTAATGCAATAGAGGTAGCTACTAGAGATTTGAAAATATATACCCTTTGGATGCACTCTTGCAATTTTGCCAAAGATGTAAGTGTCCAGACTTCAAATATAGAACACATAACACTTTCAAATAATAATTTTAATCAACTATTTAATTTCAATCAGTGCTCGGATGAAATAGACCTAGAAACAGAGCTTGTTATGATTAGTATAGGAGGAACTAACAGAGGTAATGTAGTTATAGAAAGAGCTTACTTTGATATTAATATCATGGGAGTGAATTTTGGTGATATTTTTTTAAAAAATTCAATCATATACACCTTTTACCTCACAGAATTGGAGAACAAAGGGTCTATTACGTTAACTAATATAAAATCTGGAAGTTTCTTTACAATACAAGATTCAACAGTTGGAAACCTTAATTTTACAAATACAGATATAAATAATTTTAATGAAATTGTTATAACTAATAGTAATATTGAAAAAGTAAATTTTAAAAAATATCCTAAAAAGGTACTTTCTTATAGCACAGACCCTCAAGTTGGATATGGTATAAAAGAAAAGTCCAAAAGGACAGCTAATCTAAAAGATATATATAATCAGTTAAAACAAATTGCTAAAAGAACTGGAGAAGTAGACATTTCTAACAAGTATCAGTCTTTAGAACACAAACAATTATTATTGAGTAAAAGATTTGGATTTGACTCAATATTGTTGTCACTAAATTTAATTTCTAATAATAATGGGCGTAGTTGGTTTATTGGTGTGTTGTTTACGGTATTTATAGCATTTCTTTTTTTCTTATTATATTTAAAAATTCTTGATATAAGTTTTAGTTACACAGAATCATTTAAAGATTATGTTCTATTTATTAGCTCATTCCCTAAACTTCAATTAGAAAAATACTCTGAGTTAAACTCAAAATGGTCAGTTAGTTTGGTTATTTGGCTTTCAAGAATTTTTATTAGTTATGGAATATATCAAACTATTGCTGCTTTTAGAAAGTATGGGAAGGCTTAACATAGTATCTTTATTTTTTAATTTCTTTGTAAGTACTAAACGCTTGAAGTACAGAAGATATTCCAAGAGCTCCAGTTAACATAGAACAAGAAAAGGGAATCAAAGAAAGTTCAGCGTCAAAATCTATAACTCTCCATATTGAAAAATAAATAAAAAATATTGGAATAACCATTACAGCCACAAACATAACAAATGAAGGGAACTTGAATAACCCAAAGATTCTTTTATTATTAAGTTGATAGTTTGACACATGAAGCATCAATGTAAAAGGTCTTATAATATTCTTTGTGTCTGTTAATAACCCTAACCTATATAGGTCTATAGCTAAATCATCAAAGATTTGTGTTAGATTTATATTATTATTCCATAGAGCCATATTTTGCAAAAAGACAAAAGCGAAAAAAACTGGAATTAAGTTTAACAGTAAAATGTTATCATTAATAGTAACAAAGAATATTTGAATATCTTTAATTGATTCTTCTTCTCTTAAAATCAAGATATATAACAAGATGCTTAATAACATCCAAAAGGAGTTTCTAGCTATCTTTTTATTGTTTGCTCTTAAATTTTCAGTTACCAAATCAAGATAGTTTAATTTAGCAGATTCGCTTTCAATAGTTTGGTCTTCATTTATCCCTTTCATAACATCTATATCTCCTATTATGTCTTTGATTTTATTCATGAATTTTTAAAGACTATCAATTCCTAAAGCTTTGAAAAAAGCTTCGTGCCTCTTTTCTGCAAAATCTACAATATTACTATAATCAATAACCTCATAGTATAAATTTAGCTTATCATTTATTTTATATAATGTCCTGTGTGGAGTCTCGTTAAATCCATTGAAGTCTATATTAAATTGTTTTAAATCCTTATGAAGATCACAGACAATGTACCCAAACTTTGGAGTGTTATTTTCTATATTAATATACCTTCCTTTATGGTTTTTGGCTTTACTTCCCAAAAGCTTCACAAAATACCCTTCAAGCTGAGAGTCCAGTTTTTTATCTTCACTTGTATTCATATCTCTCCCTGGTCTTTTGAATTCAAAAAGAACCATCGAGTTAATCTTATCTGGATTATCAGCGTAAGCCCAAGGCACGTCATAAACAAACAAATCAGGCTCTTTTTGACTGTCAGATTTCAACTTTGTATTAGACCTTAACTGTTTATCTGAAGCAGCAAATGAATGGAATGCTAGACGTTCATCTAACAGCCATAAATTGTGATAATCATCTGGAACATTGTTTGTGTCAGCTCCCATTGTAAAGATGATATTATGCAAGTCTTCTTCTAACATAAAATTCTCATTATTCCTCCATTCTAAATACTTTTTAAATAATTGCATTACAGATTTACGCCTAACCATTAAATCTGCAAGCTTATCTTTAGAAAAAGACGCTTCTTCTCTAAGTACTTCATGTACTATCTTTCCAAATTCATCTTTATCATACTTTTTCTTTTTGAATATCTTCTGAAATGCCTTCTCTCTTTTTTGTTCAAGTCTAAAGGATTTTTCATGGAGCTTTGCTTCTATAACTTCGTTACTTGCATTAATAGGAATATCAGCAAA
This sequence comes from Flavobacteriaceae bacterium, assembly GCA_965250265.1. GTDB lineage: Bacteria > Bacteroidota > Bacteroidia > Flavobacteriales > Flavobacteriaceae > PRS1. The sequence goes on from CBDFNO010000015.1 coordinate 630,916, forward strand.
TGCATCATCAATGGAAAGTAAATGTCTATATCGTAAACGAGGTTTTTTAGCGTCTAAAATATAATCCTATCATTTCTTTCATTTTCAGCTCCTTGTATAAAGTCAGAATAATTTTCTCTTACATTATCTGCTACATTATTATATAATTCCTGCAACGAAACCCCATCATATTCCTTTTTCTTATCAGAACTATCTGGAAGCATCAATTTGTTCCTTTGCGGATGCACTTTGTCGTCTAAAAAGTCACTAGTTATATATAAAGAAAGATGGTATTTGAATTCATCATTATCATGAAGCTCCTTAAATGTTGGAATATATTTAGTCAATGTTTCTTTATCTCCTACCTGTCTGTTATTAGCGCATAGATGTATAGAGTGTGCATGAACACCATTATAGTTTTTTATATAGTTTATAGTAAAAGGTTCTTTTACGTTAGGTATAAGAATATCCTTTTCCGTTTTTTCTATTTTAATTACACTCTTATAAATATCGTTTAATACAATAGCATCGTTAATATCTTCTTCTTCTTCTAGTAAATATATTGTTGGTGCAGTCCCGTTAATAAAATACAATAAGAAATGTTGAATAATTCCTTCTGCTATATCTTTTTTAACTATTTTTCTCTCTACAATGTATTTCGAGTATTCTTTTTTATAGTTATTTAGCTTTATAACCGTCTTTAACAACTTTTGACTAGCTCCTTCACTGTCAGAAAAGCGTTGAAGTCCATTAACACTATCAAATCGCAATATTCTTCTTTCTAAATTTGATTCACTATAATAGTAACTATCAATATCCATGCTACCAAAACAAGCCAGCACAGTATATCTTCCCATTCCTTTACCGCCTTTTTTAGAATTAAAATTTGTAAATGGTATGCTGAATGCTTTTAATCTTTTATCTGTAAATCCAACACCATTATCCTCAACAGTATATCCTTCAATAGGATTATACACGTCAGTACCCTCCTCCAGATTTAGAACCTGTTGTTTTGTCCTATGTATTTTTATAAATATTTTACCGTCGTTAGTTTTTCTGTCCTCTATACTTTGTATGGAGTTAATAACGATTTCATATAAAGGGAGCAAATATTCATCAGGACTTATATCTATACTTTTAATTAATCCTTTATAATTAAGGATTTGCTCAATAATTTCGACTTTTGACATTAACTTAATAGTTTAATTAATTGGGTTTGTCAAGTTACAAAAAACAATATCTTCTAGTAATATTTTATCATAAATAAAAATACTGCACACCTTCATGGAGACCTTCCTTCGCACATTACCAATTTCTTGGTAAAACATCGCACACTTTATATATAATAACTGGAATATTAATAAAAACAGGAGCTTGTAAAGAAAATAATATTTTACTCCTGTTTTACTTCTTTTTACCTTTAGACTTGACCCATACCCTGACCTTGAAAAACAAAAAAGACTTTACATTTCTGTAAAGTCTTTCTCTCACTAGGCTCCTCCTCTAAGACTCGAACTTAGGACCCTCTGATTAACAGTCAGATGCTCTAACCAACTGAGCTAAGGAGGAATGTTTTTTCGCTTTAGCGAGCGCAAATATAATTTATTTTTAAATGACTACAACTATATTGATTAAAAAAATTAATCGAAAATAGCTTTATAAATATCGTTACCATTAGCTAAAAGTACTAAAGCAATTAAAATAAAGAAACCAGCCATTTGTGCATATTCCATAAATTTATCACTTGGTTTTTTTCCTGAAGCCATTTCGTATAATAAAAACATAACATGGCCTCCATCTAAAGCAGGTATTGGTAATAAATTTAAAACACCTAGCATAATAGATAAAAATGCTGTGATATACCAAAAGAATTGCCAACTCCATGTTGCAGGAAAAATATTATAGATGGCGTAAAACCCTCCAACACCTTTATAAGCTCCGGTACTAGGAGTGAAAATAGCTTTTATTTGTGTTAAGTATGAACTTACTTTGTCCTTAGATTTAACTAAACCTACAGGAAACGATTCCAAAAAACCGTATTCTTTTACTTCGTAATCGTAATATCCTAATGCTTCTAAAGTTTCAGTTGTCATTCTAGAAGCATATACCATTCCTAATTTACCTTCATCACTTATTATTAAAGGGAGTTCCAATTCGCTTCCATCTCTCAATATTTTTGCGTTTACAGTTTCCCCTTTAAATTGGTTTAAAGCCTCTTTAACTTGGTCTGCATATTTTGTTTTCGTATCGTTAAGACCAATAATAACATCTCCCTTAATAATTGTGCTGCCTTTATTAAATGAAGTGTCCGGGACTTTTACAATAACAAATGGTTCTCTTAAATTAATAAATGATTTCTCTTTAGAATCTATTAACTGTGCTAAAAAATCTTCAGGTAAAGTCACTGTAGATTGCTCTCCGTTTCTTTCAATAGTAATGTCTGTTCCAAAAAGAACTTTTTCAGAAATTTCAGAAAATGTTTTAATGGTAGTTCCATCAACTGCAATAATTTTGTCTCCAGTTATCAGACCAGCTTTTTTAGCAACTGAGCTTTCAATTAAAAGACCATCTTTTATATTCTCATTAGGGAGTATTATATCTCCAAAATAATAAGTCATTCCTATATAAATAAATATGGCCAATAAAAAATTAACGGTAACACCACCAAGCATAATAATCAAGCGTTGCCAAGCAGGCTTAGAGCGAAACTCCCAAGGTTGTGGTGGTTTTGCCATTTGTTCTTTGTCCATACTCTCGTCAATCATTCCGGCAATCTTAACATATCCTCCAAGTGGTAGCCAACCAATACCATAAACGGTTTCTCCAACTTTCTTTTTAAAAAGAGAAAATTTTATATCGAAAAATAAGTAGAATTTTTCAACCCGAGTTTTAAATATTTTAGCTGGAATAAAATGCCCTAATTCATGTAAAACAATTAGAAGGGAAAGGCTCAATAAAAATTGAGATATTTTAATAACAAACTCCATATAATCCTTAATCAAATTTTTAAACGCCCAAAAGTAAGGTTTTTAATAACTTAAAAAAAGATAATTGTTTAATGCTTTTACATTTAACATCCTTTTATAACAATGAATTATTCTTTAGGATTAAATTTCATTGTATTTTTGCATCACTTTAATACTAATCTACATTAAATGTTATCTTTTTTTAAGAAATATAGGCTGTTTGCAATTGCTTTTACAATTCTGTCTATTGTTATTATTTCGATTTTTTATTCTATTCTGGAACCTGAAAAAGTACTACCGATATATCAACCTTCACAAGTTAATTTTGAAATGGTAGATAGCACCATTCAGCATCAAAAAAAATACCATCATATAGCAGATTTTAGTTTAATCAACCAAAATGGAAAAATTATTACACAAGACACCTATAAAGACAAGATCTACGTTGCCGATTTCTTTTTTACAACCTGCCAAACTATTTGTCCGATTATGACAAATAATATGCATGAGATTCAAAAAAATATTATTACCGATAATGACGTGATGCTTTTATCGCATTCTGTTACTCCCGAAATTGATACTGTTGAACAATTAAAACGTTATGCCAATGAAAAAGGTGTAAATGCTTCTAAATGGAATTTGGTTACCGGAGATAAAAAACAAATCTATGAATTAGCCAGAAAATCTTACCTCGCTGTAAAAGATAATGGAGATGGTGGTCCTTTTGATATGATACATACCGAAAACTTTATGCTTATCGATAAAGCTCGTCAAATACGGGGTTTTTATGACGGTACAGATTCAAAGGACATGGATCGTTTACTTAATGATATAAAAATTTTAAAAGCGTCCTACAAAGACTAATCTTTTTATTACTTTTGCTTCTTTATAATGAATCTAAATAAGGATGAATTTTACTATTGCTGATTTAAAAAAAGGAGAACGAGGCATCATTACAGATATCTCATCTGAAGCTATTCCTTTAAAATTATTAGAAATGGGTTGCTTACCAGGAAATACTGTAGAATTGGTACAAGTTGCGCCTTTTGCAGACCCTATGTACCTCAATATTAATGGAAGCCATCTTGCAATTAGAAAGGAAACTGCAGCATTAATTTTAATTGACAAGAATTAAATGAGTAAACAAATTAATGTTGCATTAATTGGAAATCCTAATACTGGAAAAACATCTGTTTTTAATGCTCTCACTGGTTTAAATCAAAAAGTTGGAAATTATCCTGGAATTACGGTCGAAAAAAAAGAAGGAATTTGTAAACTTCCTCGTGGTGTTAAAGCACATATTTTAGATCTTCCAGGTACTTATAGCTTAAATGCATCTTCTATTGATGAGAGTCTTGTTATCGAATTGCTTTTAAATAAAAACGATAAAGATTTTCCTGATGTTGCTATACTTATAAGTGATGTTGAAAATTTAAAGCGTAATCTTCTTCTTTTTACCCAAATAAAAGATTTAAAAATACCGACGATTCTTGTTATTAACATGTCTGACAGGATGAATAGAAAAGGAATTGAATTAAATATTCCTGTTTTAGAGCAACATTTACATACAAACATTGCGCTAGTAAGTACACGAAAAAAAGCAGGCATAGAGCAATTAAAAAATCTAATATACAATTATAGAGAGTTATCTCTAGAACCTTGTTTAGACACTTCAACCATTGATGAAGATTATTTTGGAAGATTAAAAAATGCATTTCCTAACCAAGATCTTTACAAACTTTGGCTAGTAATAACTCAAGATGTAAACTTTGGAAAAGTAACAAGGCAAGAAATGGACTTCTCCGAATTTAAAACAAAATCAGATTCCGAATTAAAACGGCTTCAGCAAAAAGAAACCATTAAACGTTATCAATTTATTAATAATGTATTAAAAGAAGGGCAAACAGTAGATGCATCAAAAGCAACAGGTTATAGAGAACGATTAGATAGAATTCTAACGCATAAAGTTTGGGGTTATCTTATTTTCTTTATCATATTACTTACCATTTTTCAAGCTATTTATGATTGGGCAACTGTGCCTATGGAATTTATAGATGCATCATTTGCTTCGCTTTCAAATTGGGTTAAGATTACTTTTCAGCCAGGGATTTTTACAGATTTATTAGCCGAAGGAATCATAGCTGGAATTGGAGGTATTGTCATTTTTATACCTCAAATAGCATTCTTATTTCTATTCATTTCAGTATTAGAAGAAAGTGGTTATATGAGTCGTGTAGTATTTTTAATGGACAGAATTATGCGACGTTTTGGGTTAAGCGGTAAAAGTGTTGTCCCACTAATTTCAGGTACAGCTTGTGCTATTCCTGCAATAATGGCAACACGAAATATTGAAAACTGGAAAGAGCGTTTAATTACTATTTTAGTTACACCTTTTACAACCTGCTCGGCAAGGCTTCCAGTATATTTAATAATTATTGCGCTAGTAATTCCTGAAGGTCGTTTTATTGGTTTAAGTTATCAAGCGTTAACACTCATGTTACTGTATCTTATTGGATTTGGGATGGCAGTGTTTTCGGCATATATTTTAGATAAGATATTAAAAACAAATCATAAAACATTTTTTGTAATTGAAATGCCCAGTTATAAAATTCCTCTTTTAAAAAATGTTGTAATTATTGTAATTGAAAAAACTAAAACGTTCGTATTTGAAGCTGGAAAAATAATTTTAGGAATCTCAATAATTTTATGGGTATTAGCTTCTTATGGTCCTGGAAAATCTTTCAATGATGCTGAATCTATTGTGAGCTCACAATATACTTCATTGAGTGTCACAGAGTTGGAAGATAAAATCGCTTCGTATAAATTAGAACATTCATATATTGGTATTATTGGAAAAACTATTGAACCTGCCATAAAACCTCTAGGATACGACTGGAAAATTGGTATTGCATTAGTAACTTCATTTGCTGCAAGAGAAGTTTTTGTTGGAACGCTTGCAACTATTTACAGCGTCGGAAGTGCAGATGAAAAACAGGTTGATACAATAACCAATAAAATGGCTAAAGAAGTCTATCCTAACGGGAAAAAGATTTTTACGCTCTCATCTGGAATTTCCTTGTTGTTATTTTATGCTTTTGCAATGCAGTGTATGAGTACACTCGCAATTGTAAAACGCGAAACTAATAGTTGGAAATGGCCGCTAATTCAGTTATTTGGAATGACTACTATTGCTTATGTTGTGGCTTTAATTGCTTTTCAGTTATTGAAATAAACAGATGAAGATAACGACTAACAACTTATGAATAACACTTTACAAACCATATTTGTTATAATAATAGTAGGCTATGCTATTGGTTTTTTAGTGAAAAAATTCTTATGGAATCCAAAGAAAAAAAAATCTTGTGGCAATGATGATTGTGGTTGTCACTAGGCAATTCTCAAATTCAGATTAATTATTCAGTCTTCTTCTTTAAAATATTTATACTCATCCCAGTCGCAAAATAATTCATAGAATGGTTTAATCCTGTACCATAAGAAACATCCAATTGAAAGTTATCTTTTATTAAGTACGTTATTCCAGCATCAAAATTAGCTTCATGATTTTTAAATTCTATAATACCACTATAAGGCTCAAGATAAATTCCCAATTTAGAAGTTAGTCCAATTGCTAAAGCTAATGAGTAAGTGAAATTCCCTTTTCCAGTTCCGAAATAGTCGTATCCAACATTATATCCAATTCCGATGTTTTCACTAACTGCATGTGATATTGAAAGCTTATTAATAGTTCCAAAATTATCAATTGTAATATCTTTTGAACCCGTAGGAAGTATTAAATGTGATAAAAAAGCTATTTCAGTATTCACATCTTCTTTTTGAAAAATTTGGAATTTTGTCCCTATCTCTAAATCACTTATGCCATTCGCTTTGTCAGAAGTTGTTTTGTTTTTTATACTTTCAAATTGATTTACAAGTCTTATTTCTATGCCGCTTGTAATTCCATATCGAAATAGGGTTGAAGGCGCTAAAGTTTCTCGTATAGAAATTCCCTCACTCTTTGAAGAACCAAACAATACACCTGTCTCTATTTGTAAACTTCCTTTTGGAACCGTAGAAGAACTCTCGGTTTGATCTGGTCTGTCTGTTACTATAGTTTGTGCATAAATAGTAAAATTTACCATAAGCATCACGACAAAAATTATAACTCTAATCATATATATATATTTTATTCTTAATTAAAATAATCTCCAAATTTGTGCTACTAAAAATGTAATTACGAATCCCATAATTACAGGCAAAATTGAAGCAACTGTGGTCCATTTTGCGCTTTTTGTTTCTTTATAAATAGTATAAATAGTTGTACTACATGGATTATGTAGCAAGCTAAATAACATTAAATTAACTGCCGTAAGTAAGGTCCAGCCTCCAGCTCTTAAAATATCTGCTGTTGCTGTAACCGAATCCAATTCAAACATTACTCCTGCACCTTCTCCTCCAGCTATACCAGTTGCCATAACCGTTAACATTAAAATAGTAGGAATTACAATTTCATTTGCTGGAATCGCAACAATATATGCCAGTAAAATAACACCATTCATTCCTAACAAAAAACCAAAACCATCCAACGAATTAATTGTCCAAGTAGCAACACTTTCATTACCAATATAAATGTTTGAAATCAACCATATAACAGCTCCTGCTGGTGCAGCAAAAAGAATCGCACGCCATAAAACAATTATAGTTCTATCAATTAAAGATGTGTAAACCGTTTTCCAAAAGCGAGGCGGACGATATGGAGGCAATTCTAAATTAAATGTAGAAACTTCACCTTTTAAAACTGTTTTTGTTAAAGCCCAAGACGTAAAAAACATAAAAAATAGTCCCAAAATTGCTACTCCGATAACTGCCGATAATGATGCAAATGCCGAAAAAGAAGCTGGAACAACAGCGCCTATAAAAATGGTGGCAATTAAAATTTGCGTTGGCCAGCGGCCATTACATAAAGAAAAATTATTAGTAATAATTGCAATTAAGCGTTCTCTTGGGCTGTCAATTATTCGAGTCGCAACAACTCCTGCAACATTACATCCAAAGCCCATACTCATTGTTAAAGCCTGCTTGCCATGTGCTCCAGATTTTTTAAACATATAATCTAAATTAAACGCAACTCTAGGCAAATAACCAAAATCTTCTAGAAGCGTAAACAAAGGGAAAAATATTGCCATTGGTGGTAACATAACAGCAATTACCCAAGCTACTGCTAAATAAACGCCATCAATTAAAAACCCATCCAGCCACCAAGGCATTCCTATATTTGTTGCAAAAGTTTTTAAAGCAGGATGTATATTATCAAGTAATAAACTTGCCAACATCGATGAAGGATAATTGGCCCCTATAATGGTAAGCCAAAGAATCACTCCCAATATCAAAAACATAATTGGGAAACCCCATGTTTTACTTGTTACAATTTTATCTATTTTGGAATCTAAACGAAAGCGTTTTTCTTCACTATCTGTACTAATAGATCCATTTGCGATTTCTGAAGCGTCGGCATAGATTCCTTCGGCAAGACCATCGTGAAAATCATCTCCAATTTTCCAGCGTAAATCACTTGATAGAGCTATTATATTGTCTATAGAATTTTTATTCATCATTATATTTTTAAACTAACTCGCCTGTTTTTAAAGCATCCATAATTTGTGTATCTCCCTCTAATAATCGAAAAGCTATCCATCTACTATTTTGAATAGTTGGAAATTGTTTATTAATCTCTACACTTAATTTTTTTACAGCAACTTCTATGTTTTTTGGTACATTTTTTATCTGGTGTGGTTTGCAAATTATTTTACCTGTAGCAACTTCATTAATGGTATGAATTAAATCAGGTATTCCTTCTCTAAATCGTGCACTTGTTGGTACTACAGGAATTCCTAAATCTCTGGCCAAAGTTCTTACATCAATTTTAATATTACTTCGTTTGGCTTCATCCATTAAATTCAAACATAAAACCGCCTTATTGGTAATTTCAAGAATTTGTAAAACTAAATTTAGGTTTCGCTCTAATCTACTTGCGTCTACAACAATAACAGTAACATCAGGTTTCCCGAAAAGAATAAAATTACGAGCAACTTCTTCGTCTTGAGATGTTGAAAGTAGAGAATAGGTTCCTGGTAAATCCATCAGTTTGAATTTCTGAGAATTGTATTCAAAAGCACCTTCGGCTCTAACAACTGTTTTCCCCGGCCAATTTCCTGTATGTTGTCGCAACCCAGTCAACGCATTAAAAACTGTACTCTTACCAGTATTTGGATTTCCGGCCAATGCAACTACAAAATCAAAATTATCGGTATTCACTCCTAATTTTTTCAAGCCTTTAGCATTAAAATGAGAGCAAGTTTCACAAGCACTATTTACCTTATTTTCCATAGTCTATTTTTTTTTAATAAGTATTTTAGATGCTTGATCTTTACGCAAAGCAATAGATGTCCCTTTCACCAAATAGGCTATTGGATTTTTCATGGGACTCATTAAATCTATACTTATTTCGGTACCTTTTACAAAACCCAAATCCAATAATCGCCTTCTGTTATCTCCTCTGCTTTCTTTTGATATTCCTAAAATATGTGCAGTTTCATTCTCTTTTAAGCTAGATAACCTCACGATATCTTCTTCAACTACATCATCCTTTTCAAGAATAGTAACAGTTATATTTGCAGCAACAATTGGCGCTAATTTGAATTCTTCGCCTTCAGCGTAAAAAACTACTCTTTGGTTGTTGTTTTCAACCACTCTTATTTGGGAACCAATATGGATATTCGCAGCAAGAATTTGTTTGTAAATCACATCTGGCTCGTCTTCAATATGAACAATTTTTCCAACAGCATTTACTATCAAAGAGGATAAAAATTCTCCATTAACATCCGCCATTTCTCCGGTTTTTGTAGGTATTGGGTCTCCATGTGGATCGTATATTGGGTTGCCTAATTGTGTTGCTAATAAATTAGTTTCTTCATTGTTTAATTCATGCTCTTTCAATTCTGCCATTTCATGCCATTCTGTTTTAGCATAACCCGTTTTTTCTGCCAAATACTTTTCCCAAAGTCTATGAACTCTAACAATGCGCAAGGCATAATCTCTTCCAGAGTTAGTCAATTTTAAAATGTCTCCTTCAAATTGTACCAGTTCGTTAATTGCCATTTTTTTAATAACATCAACTATGATACTATCATTAAACTTTAATGCGTTCGTTAAACTGTTTACATTAACTTCTTTTCCAGAATTTTCATTGTGATATAATTGCTTTAAAACATCTTCGATAACTATTTTTTCATTCGATTTTAAATTGTTTTTAATCAGCCAAAACCAACCCATGGTTGGCCGGAATATCAAGTACACTAAAAATGAAATAGCGAAAAATAGAAGTAAGGCGTATATAGGATTATAAGAATTCATGTTAATTGATTTTTACATACATATTACTTGCTGTCTCTTTAGAAATAGTCAACTCTGCATTATTTATTTTAATAGTCATTGATTCATCAAAAGATTCTTTAGTTAAAACCTGTATGGTAGTTCCTAAAGCAATATTATTTTTATCAAGATATTTAAGGAATTTAGTTGAAGAATCTTTTACACCTACACAAAAACAATTAACACTTTGATTTACTTGTGATAAAAAGATTTTTTGAGATTTTTGTAAATTTCCTTCTCTATCAGGAATTGGATCTCCATGAGGATCATGAGTAGGGAACTCTAAAAAAGCATCAAGCTCATTTATAAGTTTTTGAGATTTAATATGTTCTAATTGTTCGGCAACATCGTGAACTTCATCCCAGGAAAATTTAAGCTTTTCTACAAGAAATACTTCCCAAAGGCGGTGTTTACGAACAACATTAACAGCAACCACTTTGCCTTCTTTGGTTAAAGAAACGCCTTGATATTTTTTATAATCGACGAGCTCCTTTTCTGCTAATTTTTTAAGCATGTCTGTAACCGAAGATGCTTTGGTATGCATCTTTTCTGCAATAGCATTTGTGCTTACCGCAATACTGCCTTGCCTACCTAAATGGTAAATGGCTTTTAAATAATTTTCTTCTGATTGTGTAACCAAAACAGTTGTTTTATGTCACAAACATACAAAAATTTATATAAAGGTAAAAATATTTTTAGAGAAGACTAAAAATTAATAATCACCTTATTAATAATAACATGATTCTTCAATGATTCATTTCTCAATTATTAAGCAACCTTTTCTAAAGTGTTTTATTTAGTTTGATTGCTTTTCATTATGTTTTTGAAGCATCGATATACCAAAAGCTGTTAAACCAAAGAAAAATAACACTGCAGTAACAAAAATAAAAATTGTAGAACGATTTAATTCCAGTGCGTATTCTCCTATTAATCCTGCAAGCTTATTAAATAACAAAATTGGTATGGCTACAACACTTAACATAATTGCTAAATATTTAGGACGCGTATATTTTGTTGTAATTGAATATAGCATTGGAGCTACTAAAACTTCTCCAAGAGCAAGAAAAATCATTGAAATTATTAGTATTGTATAATTCCCTTCAATTGAGTTTTCAGGGGAAAATAATAGAAACCCAAATGAAAAGGCCGAAATAAGTAATCCTAAAAAGAATTTGAAAAATTGATTTGTGTAAACTAAAGTCCAAATGATAGCAAAAGCAAATCCGAATAATATCCCAATCCCTAAAGATAAGTTATACCAAAAACTAAAATCTAATCCATTACTTCCAATAAAAAGTGCTGTAAATCCTGATGAAGTTTCATAAACTGCCCAAAAAATTCCTGTAAAGAGAACTGCAATAAAAATATATAAAATGTTAAACCCAATATTGTTTTGTATTGAGTCTTTAAGTATTTGTGTTTTACTATTATTTGTAAAGTAAGCAATAACTGTAGATATAAACATTAGCATCCCAGTTAAAGCAAATCCATAACCATAATTTAATTCCGCTATTAGTCCTAATATTAAAACGCCGACAAATGCACCAATATTTATAATAGTGTAATAACCTGTAAATCCTGAATCTAACAATTTTGGCTTGTTCAGATATTGTTTCCCAAATTGAGCCATAACATTTGGAGAGTAAAATCCATTGCCTATAACAAAAACCACAATTCCTATATATAGAAAAGTCATAGATTGAAAGCAAAAAAGTAAACAACCTAATGTTTGCAACACTCCTCCAATAATTAATGCCCTTTTGTTTCCAATTAACAAATCACCAAACAATGCTCCAATAAATTTTGACAAATATATACTTGTAGTAAAAACTTAAGGCTTCTACTCTGGACATGTTAATAGTTTCGCTTACCATAAACAAAACTAAAATAGACCTCATTCCATAATAAGACGCTTTTTCAAATCCATTAGAAATCGCATATAAAAAAGCACTTTTTGAATGCTTATTAAAGTTTACTATGTTATTCATATAGAAAATTTAAAACCCTCTCTCTTTCTGCAATTGTTCATATGCACTTTGTACTTGCCTGAACTTTTCTTTGGCTCCTTTTTGGTGTTCTTTTCCTAAATGCATTACTTTATCGGGATGGTATTTTTTTGCCATTTTACGATAGGCTTTTTTAATCTCGCTATCTGTAGCGCTTTTAGTAATCTCTAAAATTTTATAAGCATTTTCCTTGCTGCTATAAAACATAGCCTTTATGCTTTCAAAATCACGAGCACTAATACCCAAATAACCTGCCATTGTATGTATAATTCTAACCTCATTTTCTGTTACTAATCCATCGGCTTTTGCAATACCAAACAAAAAGTGCATGAGTTGTAAACGCGATGGATGGTCCATCATTTGCTTGATCTGTAAGCATACTTGTCGTGTAGAAATATTAGTTTGTTTATTTATGTTTTTAAACAGCTTAAATGCATGGTTAGCACGTGTTTTACCATACATGCCTACAAATTGTTGGCGCACAAAATCTAATTCGCGGTGGTCTTGTCTACTATCTGCCTTTATAACAATAGACGATAATATTAATAAACTAACTTCAAAATCACCAGATTGTGTTTGTATACGTTGAAATGATCCTCTTCTTCTGTTTTGTGTGGTAGTATTTCCCATGGCATCTACAACACTCCCTAATGCCATCCCAATAATAGCCCCAATTGGTCCACCAAACGACCACCCTAACGATGCTCCAATCCATTTTGAAAAACTCATGTAAGTATAAATTTTGTTTATCGTCAAACCTAGATATAATATCTCTATTTAAAAAATGAAACATTATAAATTAAGGTTCTCTCTGACCTATTTATTAAATTTTAAATCATCAGAGTAAATATAATATTTGTTAGTTGATTGTATCGTTAATTTGTTACACAATTGCTTATCTTTGCAATCAATTTTAATAAACATAAATTTTAAAAATATGTATCCAGCAGAATTAGTAAAACCAATGCGTGAAGATTTAACCAATGTAGGTTTTGAAGAATTACATACATCTGAAGCTGTAGATATTGCCATAGCAAAACAAGGAACAACTCTTATTGTTGTAAATTCTGTTTGTGGTTGTGCAGCTGCTAATGCACGTCCAGGAGCTAGAATGAGCATACAAAATGTAAAACATCCAGATCATTTAGTAACTGTTTTTGCAGGCGTAGATGCTGAAGCTACAAATAAGGCAAGAGAATATATGATTCCATTTCCTCCAAGTTCACCATGTATGGCTTTATTTAAAGATGGTGAATTAGTACATATGTTAGAGCGTCACCACATTGAAGGCCGTCCAGCAGAACTCATTGCAGAAAACCTGATAGATGCTTTTAACGAGTATTGTTAAAAGTTATTTCTAAACAGTAATTTAAAACCACGTTATTCGTGGTTTTTTTGCACCTAATAATTCTCTACTTTTGAATATCTAAAGTTTCACACTTTGTTAAGCAATTGCACATGACTAATAACTTACTTATAGAAGCAACACAAACCTTTGTAAAACAAAGTTTAGAAAATGCCCAACTTATTGCGAAAACAGAAAATGTTGATGACCTTGTTATCGCCCTTGGAGCTTTACTTCATGATATAGCAGATAGTAAATTTCATAATGGTGACGAAACAGTTGGGCCAAAAATAGCTCGTGAATTCTTGTTTAAGCATAATGTAGATAGTTTGATTATTGAACACGTTATAAAAATTATTGAAAACATCTCTTTTAAAGGTGGCAATGAAAAGCAAAAATTTAGTTCCCCAGAATTAGATGTGATCCAAGACGCAGATCGTTTAGATGCCATTGGTGCTATTGGAATTGCACGATGTTTTAATTATGGTGGTTTTAAAAACCGTCACCTTTATAATCCTGAAATTATTCCAAATCTCAATATGAGTAAAGAGGAATACAAAACATCTACATCTCCCACAATAAATCATTTTTACGAAAAGCTATTACTCTTAAAAGACCTAATGAATACTAAGACTGGAAAGCGAATTGCTGAAAAACGGAATCAATATATGGAACTGTTTTTAGAACAATTTTATGCCGAATGTGATGGCGAAAAATAGTATGGTATATCAAACTTTTGAAGGGTTTCCTGATAATGATATCCATCAGAGAATGATTCATTTATATTCAGAACTTTTCGAAGATGCGGATTTAGATTTTTTTAAACAACGTATTAAAGAACACTCCAAACTATTATCTGTTTTAGTTTATCATAACGACCAACTTATTGGTTTTAAAGTTGGCTACCCATACGATGAGGAAACCTTTTATAGTTGGATTGGAGGCGTTTTACCAAATCATCGACAACAAGGGATTGGAACAAAGATGGCTAATATTCAGGAAGATTTTATAAGAAATAATGGTTTTAAAAAATTAAGAACCAAGTCGATGAATACTTATAAAGCTATGATGGTATTAAATCTAAAAAATGGCTTTGACATTACAAAACTTTACACAAATACCAAAGGACAGACCAAAATAGTGTTTGAGAAACTACTATAATCATTTATAAAAAAACTTATCTAATGTCACTTTCTGTTTTTGCTCATAAAGTTTAATGACTTTTACATCTTTAGTTTCATTTGCTAAACCATAATTTTTATAAACTGTATACTTTAAATAAGTTGGGTTAAGCAGATCTTCTTCATTTAAACATTCAATGTTAATAATCCATTCGCCTGCATCAGCGTCGTCTATTATATATTCTTCGGTATGGTAACCATAATTAATTTCGTCTATCATACGTTCTTTGTTTTCTAAACGTGTATGTGACCATTTGTAATATTTCTTTTCAGGATTTACAAACTGTATTTCAAATTCTGTATTTGGATCATTCCACTCAAAAACGATTCTAAGATCATATTTAAAGTCTACTGAAAGAAAATCGGTGGGAAGGTCTTGAAACTTTACTTTGCTCCTATGAAAAGCTAGTAAATGTTTTAACTCATTAGCTACTACCTTCAGTAAGCCTTCAAAATCTACGCCTTCAATCGAGTTGCTTAACATTTTTTTATACAAACTCATAGCCTTTTTATAATCTCCCGTTTTATTATAAATTAAAGCTAAATCTCTATAAGATTGTTCATGATTTGGTCGTAACATAAGCAGACGTTCATAAATATATTTTGCCTTCTCATACTTATTTAATTCTTCAAGTTTATATGCTAATGATTTTAAAGCTTTTGGATTATCATTGGCTACAGAAGCTATATTTGATAATATAGTATATGCAAAATCTTGATCCCATTTCATAAAATAATCTGAAACATCTAAAAAATACGGAATAGATAATTGATTATCTTGGTTTTGTTGCTTGAAATAAATTTCTTGTGCCACTTCGTAGGTTTTTGATTTTTCTAATTCAATAAGGTATGGTGGAACATTAATGCTGTTGTAAATTAATGGCGTATCTGTTTCTATATAATCATTACCTTTAACTAAAGCAGTATCTATATTACTCTGTTCTTGATTACTATTTACAAGTTTTGTTTTAATTTTTATTACACCACCTCTAGCTACGGCTCCATACCTATTTGTTGCGGCTAATGATTTTAAAATAGTTATGGTTTCAATATCTTGCGGATTTACAAATGGTGGATCTTCAGTATAAATTGAGCCATCTATATCTAATATGGCAAAAGCTGGATTAGTGATTGAGCCTCCGCCTCTTATGAGAAACTTAGGATTGTTAGGATCTAATCCTGTTACTTGAACTCCTGCAAACTGTCCTCTAATAATATCTGCCAAAGTATAATGATTTGGTTTAATATCTTTAGAAGTTATTGTGTTGACCGAATATCCAATTCCATCTTCGTTTCTTTTCCCAAATCCTGCCTCAATATCATTTTCCTTTTTCCCTTCACCTGTAAGTACAATCTCATCAAGTAATTCGCCATCGCTTTTAAGTAAAATATAAATTTCGTTCAGGTTTGTAACCAAAACTTCTTTTTCAATCATCCCAAGATAATTAACAACCAAAATATCATTCTCTTTAGCTTTAATACTAAAATATCCATCAACATCAGATTGCGATTCAATAAATGTGCTTTTCAGCCTTATTGTAGCTCCTTGAATTGGTCCTGCAAAATTGAAAACTTTGCCTAGTAATAAATCCTTTTCGTTAGTTTCTTTATCTTTTAGACCGACATAAATTTCATCGTCATTAACTTCATTCAAAACTAAATCTAGCCCAAGTTTTGGGCTTATCTTACTTAAATTAATATAATGCCCATCAGCATAAAATGCAGTTCTTTGTAATACATAATGGTTAGCTTCCTCTAAAGTATTAATACAAAAAGTAGGTGCATTTATATCTTGCTCTAGAGGCGAAAAATTGGATACTCCATTAGTGAAAAGTAAAACAACATCTGCATTAAATATGTTTGATTTTAATATGCTTTTAAAATCTGAAGCACCATCATAAATACTGTTTTTTAAATAGTCTATCAGCTCGTTAGACTTACCTTTAGAAATTTTAAATAGTTTTGGTTTTTTAGGAATATTATTGAACTTGATAACTTCTATTTCTACCTCTTTCAAAACTTTTAAATAACTTGATAACAAGTCAAATTCTCTTTCAAGAAGTCTGTTTTTCATTTGTTTTGAAACATCGTAGTAAAGGGTGATTTTTTTTGGCTTTTCTCTTTCTATTAGAAAATCTCTTTTATTATTGACAGGGAAAGAAGTTAAAACACTAAAGTTCATCCCTACATCTGAAAATCGCCTCCACGTATCCTGACTAATATGCCTTAAAAATGAAGCCCCTCTATTATTAGATGCAGAAACTGCAAAATTTATATCTTTTCCGTAAACTTCAACGAGCTCTATTCCAAGAACGACATCATCACTAACCATTATATTATACGGCCTCAAGTCTATAGTTTCTTCTCCTTCTTTTCTTGTAATTATATGAAAAACATTTGTGGTTAGTATATTCTCTTTTGGATAACTTTTTTTATAGTTATATACATTAATACGAACTTTAATACTATCGGAAGTGTTTTCAATTATATTGAATTTTAAATCTAAAAGTTTAGTCCCAGCGTTCTTGATTTTAATTTTAGTTGTAATCTCACCTCCTAAGGCTTCTTTATCTTTCCAATAACCCATTACAGTAGAAGATACGCTAGTATTCCCGATACGAGTTTGGTTTCGTTTTTCGTTTGAAATTAATACTTCATCAAGCAACTCAGGTGATGCTTCTAAATAAAACTTATTAGTGTTGGTAAGAAAATTAACCAATTGAGAAGCTCTCACTTTAAGGGTTTTATACCCTAAAGTTGAAAATTGTAAAAACTCCTTTCCCCCAATCACGTCTTCATGATAAACTAATGTAAATTTACCTTCCTCATTACTGACGGTTCCAATACTTTTCTCTATAAATCCAATGTTTACATAAGGAATAGGTCGATTGGTTTCTTTGTCTAAAACAAAAGCTTCAATAGTAACTTCGTATTGGGCAAAAAGAATGGTGCTAAAACAGACGAAAAATATTGAAAATAGTAACTTTTTGTAGCGCATAGTTATGGTTATATTACTTTTGACAAAATTTTAAACAAATAGTTTAATTGGATTTTTAAACTAAATCGAAATTAGGAAAATTCATATAATTATTTATGATCTAATTAATAAATTGTTTATTGATACAGTAGCTTATAAATAGTAACCTTTGGCTTACAAGTCTTTAAATTTATAACTTTAACATCTTTAGTCTCATTTACCAAACCATAGTCTCTATATACAGTGTATTTTAAATAGGTTGGATTTAATTGTGGTTCGTCATTTAAAACTTCTATATTTATTATCCACTCACCTAGTTCATCGTCATCAATTATAAACTCTTCTGTAAAGTATCCTTTTGTAATGCCTTCTAACATTCGTTTTCTATTGTCGAGTTTTGTATGATTCCAAGTAAAGAACTTTTTTTGTGGGTTTACAAACTGAACTTCAAACTCGGCATAAGGATCGTTCCACTCAAATACAATACGCAAATCGTATTTAAAATCTGCTTGTAAATAATCAGCATGAATATTTGAATAATCTACTTTACTTCTATGTCTTTTTAACAAATGTTGTAGCTCACTTTTTATAGTGTTTTCTAAACCTAAAAAATCAACATCTTCAATCTCATTATTTAACATCTGCCCATAAAGTTCCATAGCTTCTGTGAAATTACCAGTTTGTTGGTATATCAATGCCAAATCTCTATAGGATTGTGCGTCTTTTGGTCGAAGCACAGCTATGCGTTGGTAAATCAATTTAGCATCATCTAATTGATTTAATTCTTCAAGTTTAAAGGCAAGAGTTTTTAATGCTTTAGCATTATTGTAGGCAAATCTTGATATGCTCATTAATATATCATGAGCAAAATCTTTATCCCATTTTCTAAAATAATCGGTGACGTCTAATAGATAAGGTATAGTTAAACCTAACTCATTTTTTTGTGTTTTATAAATCTGTTTTGCTTCTTTAAAAGAGGAAGCTTTTTGCAATTCCTTAATGTACATTGGTAATTGTTGGGTAGCATTAATTAAAGGTAAGTTCTCTAAATAATCGTTACCTTTTACAAGCGCTGTATCAGTCTCTGGTTTTGATAAATCAAAACCAGCTGTTTTAGTTTTAATAACTATTACACCACCTCTGCCTATTGTGCCATATTTGTTTGTTGATGCAAGGGATTTTAAAACTGTAGCACTGCTTATGTTTTGAACATCAATTATTGGAACTTGACCTTGATTGGTATTAAATATTTGACCATCTACATCATATATAGCAGCTACTTCAATTGAAAGAGAATTTTGATTTCTTAACTTAAGAATTGGAGCTCGACCAGGAGAAGGAACAGACCAAGGAATACCAGCAAATTTACCACCTAAGACTTCCATCAAGGAGGTGTAATGAGGTTTTATGTCTTTTGAGGTCACAGTATTTACGGAATATCCTATTGCATCAAAATTTTTCTCACCATTTAAACCTAAATCAATAGTTTCTTCTTTTCTAGCATCACCAGTTAAAATCACTTCATCTAGTAACTCTCCGTCCGATTCCATCTGTATATCAATTTTATTGTTACCAGAAACATGAATTTCTTTTGGTTTCGTCCCTAGAAAGTCTATAACCAAAATATCTTCTTTATTCGCATTTATTCTGTAATTACCATCAACATCAGTCTGCACTTCTATAAAACTATTTTTAACCCTAACTGTTGCCCCTTGTATTGGTAGATTATCACTTGTTATTTTACCATAGATATTACCTTGAGAAATAACTGTTTTGTCTGCAGTTATTTGTTTAATAAAATCTTCAGGAATAAGGTAAATTTTATTTGTGTTTTTCAGGAATCTATAAAACTGTGACGCCTCTACTTCTTGTGATTTATATCCAAGTATATAAAATTGTATTATGTCTGTTTTTGCAATAACATCCTCATCAAACTGGAGCGTGAATTTCCCATTTTTGTTAGTAATGGTTTTTATAGTTTTACCCTTAACCCCTATATTAACATACGGAATATGTTGCGCATTTTCTTTGTTAAACACAAAAGCCTCAATGTTAATTTCATATTGAGCAAAAAGCATTTGATTAAAGCAAATAAAAAATAACAGAAGTAATAATTTTTTCAGAATGTGTTGATTTATATTATTTTTAGTTGTACAATAATCATGCCTAATATAGGAAAATTCTGATATTTAAAACAATTTTAATTGTCCGTATTTATATTGCTCATGAAGTTGGTTATTGAGCTTTGGCATTTCTTTATTTTTAAAGTATTTAAATCTTGCTAAACTCATTAAATCATGTATTTGTTCTGCAATTTTCCCCTCTCCTCGCATACGTGTTCCATAACGACTATCATTTAGACTTCCTCCATGACAATCTTCTATTTGATGTAATACTTTATCTGCTTTGTCTGGCAATCTTTTTTTAATCCAATCTGTAAATATTTGGCCTATTGCACCATTTAATCTCACTATAGTATACCCTATTGATTTTGCCCCAACTTCTGAAGCTGCTTTTGCTAACGGTAAAATTTCATGGCTATTAATTGATGGTATAATTGGTGCTAACATGACGTTCACAGGAATCCCATTCTCACTTAAAATTTTAACTGTTTTAAGGCGTTTTTTTATAGTAGCAGTTCGAGGTTCTAAAATCCGTCTTGTTTCTTCTGATAGAGTTGTGATTGATATATTTACACCTATTAAATTATATTTTACTAGCTCTTTTAAAATATCTAAATCACGTAAAATCAATGCATTTTTTGTAATGATAGCTACTGGATGTTTGTATTTTAAAAATATTTTTAAACATTGTCTTGTAATTTTAAATTGTTTCTCTGCTGGTTGATAACAATCTGTATTCCCTGATAAAACAATTGGATGTGCTTTCCAACTTTTCTTTTTAAACAATTCTTCCAATAATTTTGGAGCATCATTTTTTATTAAAATTCGACTTTCAAAATCTAATCCTGCGCTATATCCCCAAAATTCATGACTATTACGTGCGTAACAATACACGCAGCCATGTTCGCAGCCTTGATATGGATTCATAGAATAAAGCATCCCAACATCTGGACTAGTGACTTTATTGACGATGGTTTTTGGAAATACTTCAAGATAAAGTGTCTTGTTTTTATCGGCTTGTTCGCCCTCCTTTTGACAAAATTCTAAAAAATCGTCACGAGTTTCATGACTTAATTCGAAGAAACGATTTTGTACATTGCGTTGTGCACCTCGTCCTTTAATGATTGACTTGGGCTTCATAATAGTTAAAATAAAAGAGTGGATATTCCTTTAAAATTACTTATTAATTAGATTGAAAAATGTTAAATAAAAATGGGTTATTAACAAATATTATTCTCCAGGAAAACTGGCTTTGCGTTTTTCTAAAAAAGCTGTTGTACCTTCTTTAAAATCTTCGGTGCCAAAACAATTTCCAAATTCTTCAATTTCAACTTCGAAACCATTTACGCCATCCATAAAGTTTGCATTAATAGCTTTAATGACTGACCCGATTGCAACGGAGGAATTCCGCATGATCTTCCCAGCAATCTTTTCGCAAAGAGGTAATAATTTTTCTTGAGTAGTTACATGGTTTACCAATCCGCAATTTAAGGCTTGATTTGCATCTATCATTCCTGCTGTCATAATCATTTCCATAGCTCGTCCCTTGCCAACCAATTGAGGTAAGCGCTGAGTACCTCCATATCCTGGAATAACACCAAGAGACACTTCTGGCAATCCCATTTTTGCGTTATCGCTAGCTACTCTAAAGTGGCAGGACATAGCTAATTCTAAACCTCCGCCCAATGCGAAACCATTAACAGCTGCTATTACCGGAGTCGATAGGTTTTCTACTAGATTAAATAATAATTCTTGACCTTCTGCAGCGAGTTTTTTACCTTCTTTACCATCAAAATCAGAAAATTCTCTTATATCTGCTCCAGCTACAAAAGCTTTTTCTCCACTTCCTGTTACGACAATTACTTTCGTGTTTTCATCTTCATCAGCGGTATTAAAAGCGTCGTGCAATTCTTGAATGGTTTCTATATTTAAAGCATTTAATTTATTTGGTCGATTAATGGTAATGGTCGTTATTCCGTTTTGTATTTCTGTGAGAATATTATTGAAGCTCATAGTTTATTTGATGTAATCCCACATCAAGTGTGGAATAAAATTATTCTTTAGGAAATGTCACCATAAATGTTGTCCCTTTTCCTTCTTGAGATGTAAAAGTAATATTTCCATTGTAGGTTTCAACAATTTTTTTAAGCATTGGCAAACCTAATCCCATTCCGCTAGATTTTGTTGTAAACTTAGGTTCGAAAACCTTAGGTATATTTTCTTCAGAAATTCCATTTCCATTATCATCAACAGTAATAAAAACAGAGTTGCCTTGTGAATAAACGGTTACTGCAATTTTTGGAGCTTGCTCCTCTGGAATCGCTTGAATTGCGTTTTTTACCAGATTAGTTACCACACGTATAAGTTGAGTTCTATCAAACATAGCAACAATCTCTTTTTCATTTGAAGAGAACGTGATATAATCTTCTGTGAAAATATCAAGAGCTAAATTAACAACCTCCACGATGTTGAGCCTTTCATTTTTTTGCGCTGGCATTTTAGCAAAGTTTGAAAACGCCGAAGCAATAGAACTCATTGTATCAATCTGTTGGATTAATGTTTTACTATACTCATCAACTTTTTGATCTACTTTAGGATCTTTAGGATCGAACTTTCGCTGAAAGCTTTGCACACTTAAGCGCATGGGTGTTAGAGGATTTTTTATTTCGTGAGCTACTTGTTTTGCCATTTCTCTCCAAGCTTGTTCTCTTTCACTTTGTGCTAATTGTACTGCACTTTCTTCAAGTTCATCAATCATACTATTATAAGACTCAACTAATACTGAAACTTCTTCGCTTGCTCCTTTAAGTTCAATTTTTTGGTTGCGTTTTTCAAGTCGTGTTTCATTCATTTTATTGCTTATTGTTTTAAGTGACCTTGTGATAAATCTTGACACAAAATAGGCAAAGGCAATGGCTACTAGCAGCATTACAAAATAAGCATATCCCAAACGCACTAAAAACTCTTTAAGTTCAGCATTACTAAAGGAATCATCTTCAAAATAAGGAACATTTAATATCCCTAAAGGCTTTGCTTTAGAATCGGTAAAAATGGTATATGAAGACTGAAAATCACCTCCTAATTGCTCGTTTTTTTCGACGAAACGTTTATTAGCGCTTTGGTATAAACTGTTTAAAATTCTTGGAGAAAGGCATTTAGAAATTGAATCGGTTTCAAAACTAGGCTTAGAGCTTTTAACGAGAGTTCCACCCAAATCGTAAATATTAAACTCAACATTTAAGTTATCGGCAATTTGATATATTTTATCCTTGAAAATTAAATCTAGCTTTTCAGTTACAATTGCATAAGTAGTTTCTCTTAACACATAATCAAAACTAGATAAAAGTTGTTTTTCTTTACGATCTAAACGTTGTTTGTGATAATCTTTAGATTGTTCGTTGTACTGATAAATCGTAACCGCAGCAATTAAAATTGAAGCTACAACAACCAATAATATCATATAGAGAAAAATACGAGATCGTAAAGAAAGTCTGTTTAAAGCCATTAATAAAATTTACTTCATAAATATAACAATAATCAAGCCATCTCTAGGCTTCAGGGTTCTTATCTCTAATTCTTTTATAAAGTTTTATCCCTAACATTAACAATATAGCTAAAACAATTATTCCAACCACTCCAAATATCCAATTGATACTGTTTTTTAGAATTGCTAAAAATACTACTGAAAACAAAATGAGTGTGGAAATTTCATTCCAAAGACGCAAAAATGTTGAGGTGTATTTTACATCATCCTTTTGCAATTGATTAAATATTTGATGTGTTTTAAGATGATACAAGATTAATAAAACTACAAATCCCAATTTAACATGCATCCAACTTAATTCTAACAAAACAGGATTTACAAACAATAGCCAAACAGCAAAAACTGTAGCTAAAATAGCAGATGGCCAAGTAATAATAAACCACAACCGTTTAGCCATTAGTTTTAATTGCTTACCAAGAATTTCCTTTTCAGGGGAAGGTTTATAAAAAGCTTCTATTTGATATATAAACAGTCTTGGCGTATAGAATAATCCTGCAAACCAAGTAATAATAAAAATGAGATGAAATGCTTTAATATAATTATAGTATTCCATTAATTTTCAATAAATAAGTAATTCAATTTTTTAGTGTTGAAAGCTTCATTAAATGCTTTAATCTCATTTTTAATTAAATTATCAAAAGCAGAAAGTTGTTCGTCAATTTGTTTTGTCAACTCATTTTTTACAGCAATGTCCTGTTCTGTTGGCGGAAAATCTCCCATACTTACTAACGAATTTAAATGCCCTAATTTATTAGTTAAACGTATAGGAAAATTTAATGGATCTTGACCACTTCTGTTTTTGGTTTGATATAAAGCCTTTTCAATTTCTGAAAATTGTTTTTTTAATTCTTTAGCTTTATCTACAAGTTCCTTAACATCTGCATCTTCTTTATACTGAGACTCAAAAGCACTTAATTGTTTATTTATATCTCTCACTTTTTTTATTGATTTATGTGCATTATCCATCGTCTTATTTACATCTTTAATAAAATCAAATTGCGTTTGCATTTCCATTAAAGAACTTTCAGATCTTGGATCCGCTACAACTGAAAAAGGTTGTGAAATGCTTTCGCCATTCACGTTAAGACTTACTTTATATTCTCCAGGAATTGCTCTAGGCCCTGTTAGACTCGCCCACCATAAGATCATTCCTTTAAGACGTTCGGCGCCATCATAAGTCATATTCCAAACAAATTGATTTGCTCCTTTTTTTACTTCAAGTTTATCTTTCTTTTTATTTTTTGTGCTAAAGGTTTTAATTGTATCTCCTTTTGTATCAAAATATGTTAACGATATTTCGTCCTCTTCATCATAATCTTTTAAGTTAAAATAAGTCATTACACCATTTGGATGATTTGTGCCTGCAGTTTTACTTCCTTTTCGGCTTCCTCCACGCATTCTATAAGTATCCTTTGGATGAAATAAAACATTTGTGTTTTCTTTATTATCATATAGCTGATGTAAAACTGTTAAATCGTCTATTATCCATACACTTCTCCCTTGGGTTGCAACAATTAAATTATTTTCTTTTATGGTTAAATCGGTAATTGGAACGATAGGTAAATTCAGTTGAAATGATTCCCAGCTTTTTCCATCATTGAACGAAATATACATTCCTGTTTCTGTCCCAGCATATAACAACCCTTTTTGTTTAGGGTCTTCACGAAGGACTCTTGTAAAGTGTTCAGGATTTATTCCATTGGTAATTTTTGTCCACGTTTTTCCGTAATCTGTAGTTTTATAAAGATATGGTGCAAAATCTCCTGATTTATATTTCGTTCCAGCTATATAACAGGTTCCAGCATCAAAAACACTAGGTTCAACACTATTAATCATCATCCATTCTGGCATTCCTTTAGGAGTGACATTCTCCCAGTTTTCTCCTCCATCCTTTGTAACATGAACTAGGCCGTCGTCGCTACCTACCCAAAGCAACCCTTCTTGCAATGATGATTCCTGGGCTGCAAAAATAGTGCAATAATATTCTACAGATGTATTATCTTGTGTAATAGGTCCTCCTGAAGATTTTAATTTTTCAGGATCGTTACGAGTTAAATCAGGACTAATAATTTTCCAAGATTGCCCTTCATTTTCTGTAACATGAACTTGGTTAGAAAAAGTATATAATCGGTTTGGATTGTGTTTAGAAAAAATGATAGGAAAATTCCACTGAAAGCGATATTTCATTCCTTCTGCTCCGTGTCCCATAGGGTTGTCTGGCCAAACATTAATTGCTCTAACTGTTCCTGATTTATGATTTACTCTTGTTAAAAAACCATCATAACTGCCTCCATAAATAATATCATCGTTTTGAGGATCTACAGCAATATGAGCAGATTCTCCTCCAGCAGTACTTTCCCAATCATCTTCACCGATGGATCTGCCATTTGTTCGATGTGATATTCTAATAGCCGAATTATCTTGCTGCGCAACATAAATTCGATACGGAAAATGATTATCGGTTGTTACGCGATAAAACTGTGATGTTGGTTGATTATGATAAATACTCCATGTTTTTCCTCCATCATAAGTCACTTGCGCACCACCATCATCGCCAATAATCATACGGTTTGGGTCTTCTGGAGCAATCCAAAGATCATGATGGTCACCATGAGGCGCATTGTAGGTACTAAATGTTTTTCCGCCATCTGTGCTTTTATGATAACGCACGTTTAAAACATATACCACGTTAACATCTTTTGTATCAGCATAAAGACGTGTATAATACCATGCTCTTTGTCTTAATTTACGCTCACTATTAACTTGTGACCAAGTTTCCCCTCCATCATCACTTCGATATAATCCCCCTTTTTCTTTGTTTTCTACTATTGCCCAAACACGTTGATTATTAACTGAAGAAACTGTAACCCCAATTATTCCTAAAGTATCAGATGGAAATCCTTTATTTTTTGAAATCTCTTTCCATGTTTCTCCTTCATCTGTACTTTTCCATAATGCAGAACCTTCTCCTCCAGAGCTTAAGCTATATGGTGTTCGTTGTAAACGCCATGTCGAAGCATATAAGGTCCTTGGATTGGTTGGATCAATAATTAAATCAACAACTCCTGCTTGCTCGTTTGCAAATAATGTTTTTCTCCATGACTTTCCTCCATCAATACTTTTGTAAACACCTCTATTTTTTGTTGGCTTGTAGATATTTCCCAAAACGCCAGCATATACAATATCCGAATTTGTTGGATGAACAGCAATACGTGGTACATGTCTCGAGTTTTTTAATCCAGACTCTGTCCAAGTCTTTCCTGCATCAACACTTTTCCAAATTCCATATCCAGAAGATACATTTCCTCTAACTGTTTTTTCTCCACCTCCAACATAAATTACATTAGGATCATTTTTAGAAACAGTAATGGCTCCAACACTTCCCCCAAAATAACCGTCAGAAATGTTTTCCCATTCTCTTCCACCATTTGTAGTTTTCCATATTCCTCCTCCTGTAGCTCCAAAATAAAAAAGATTTGGTTGGTTGGTGACACCAGTTACAGCAGCACTACGACCACCTCTAAAAGGTCCAACAAGTCGATACTCAAGAGCATCGTATTGTTCTTCATTAAATGTTTGTGAGTTGATTTGAGGGTTGCTTAAAAAGAAAAGTAGCATTGCTACTATTACTGTAGAAAATCGCATGATTATTTTTAGTTTGGTTATGAGGAAATAAAAGTAAGAATAAATTATTTTATGATTTGTTAATTTTAACTTTATATTAAAACAGTATAATTCAGAGATAGCTACATTTGCTATCAAACAGATATTTTGAAACCACAAATTATACTAATTTCAGTTTTCGTTTTGCTCAATCTTTTTATTGGTAGAATGTTTCAAGAAAGCCTAAACATTATATGCTTTTCAGAGCTTGGAGCAATTGCGTTATCCAGCTTCGTGTTTTGGTCTTTTTCTGCAAGATCCTTACGAAGAGTTGCAAAACAATGAAATTTTTTAAAAAACCCTAAACAGATTTTAATTCATAGTGGAATTGGTGTTTCTGTAACCCTATTGAATGTACTAATAAGTCAAGCCTTAATATTGGTTTTAATGATTTATGTTTATAAATGTACGTCACCAAGTTTTAGCTTTCTTAATGCTAGCTTAACTAACAATGTCGCCGTTAATTTATTATGTTATTTTTCACTTATTTTCTATTTCCTTCATAAAGGGAAAAGGGATAATTCACAATTGGATACTTCTAATGATTTGAATAAGCAATTAATTTCTTTATCATCTGGTGGCTTAAAAAAATTAGTCCCCGTGAGCTCGATAAAATTTATAGAAACCGCCAATAACTGTATTGTAATTAATACTTCTTCAGGAAAATACGTTAAATATCAAAGCTTAAAATCTTTTTTAGATGAGATACAACATGTTAGTTTTAAACGTGTCCATAAGTCTTACGCTGTAAATTTGAACCATATTGATTCTGTCAAAAAAAATAAAAATGGAGACGGTATTATTACTCTACTTGATGATAATAGAATTAAATTGAGTAGAAATTATCGCTTTGATCTACTAAACTAATACTCGTCTTACCCTTTAATCTCCTCCTAACACCCCATTTATTTTTATACTGATGAAGTAATCATTTAGTTTTATTTAAAAATAGAATTTAAATGAAATTTATAACAGTTATTCTTTGTGGTTTGTTATCAACATATTCCATAAGTCAAGAAAAGAAAATAGAAATTAAAAAAACGGACAAAGAGTTCTTTTTAGACGGATTTTTAAATGATGATATTTGGAAAGATGCCACACAATTTTCTTTTTCAGAATTCAACCCCAATTGGGGAAAGAAGGATTCATTAACCAAAATGTATGTGACTTTTGATGATACTTATCTTTATGTTGGTTTAGATGCAAAAGATCCAAATCCTGAAAAAATTATAAACAGAAACTTAATTCGTGATGGTTGGTATGGAGATGACTTTTTTTCATTCCATATAGACCCAAACCTCACAAAAACAAGTTCTTTAGTTTTTAGTATTTATCCTTCTGGGAGTAGGTATGACATGTCCATTTCTAATGATGGTGTTCCTTTGGGTAATTCGACATTTAATCCGTCATATGATATGATTTGGCAAGGGAAAACTCAAATTACCAAGCTAGGCTGGTCTGCAGAGTTGAAAATTCCAATTTCAAATTTAAGATTTAAGTTAGATAAAGAAGGTGTTGCGGCTATTTCTGCAATAAGAACGCAAAATTATCTTAACAGAACAGTAGCTACACCATTAACTCCTCAAAATATCCCAAATGCAAATCAAACTCCATCATTAAAACAAGCAGTACTCTTTCAAGGATTAATCCCTAAAAAGCAACTACAAATCACGCCTTACATTTTAGGTTCCTTGGGGAATACGTATGAACTAAACGAAAATGAATATCAAAGAAAGAACATCAATGATTTTGAAGCCGGTTTAGATGTACGCTTTGGGATTACGCCCAAGTTAACTTTAGATGCCACTTTAAATACAGATTTTGCCCAAGTTGAAATTGATAATCAGATCGTAAATTTAAACAGAGGCTCCATTTTCTTGCCTGAAAAAAGAAAATTCTTTCAGGAGCAAGCAGGATTATTTGATTTTAGTACCGGAGTTTTATCACAGATTTTTTATAGTAGAAAAATCGGCATTAACAATGGGCAAATTGTTCCAATACTTGGTGGCTTACGTTTAACAGGACAAATTGGAAATGCCGATATTGGCCTTTTATCCTTACAAACTGAAGGCACTACTTCTAATGATGGAACATTTTTACCTTCAGAAAATTTTAGTGTTTTACGTCTTAGAAAGAAAATATTTAATGACCGCTCTTTTATTGGCTTTATATCAACAAATCGATTAAACAAAGATAGGTTCAGTAGTGTTTATGGCATTGATGGTGTAATTAGCTTGCCTAATGAACACTTTATAATGTCATCTATTGCTACCAGTATTGAAAAAACAGATATCGATCATAATTTGTTAGATAATTCAAGAATTGCTTTTCTTTTTGAAAAGCGAAAAGAAGACGGTCTATTTTATAGTGCATCTTACGAGTATTCAGCCGAAAATTTTAATCCCAGTATGGGGTTTTTATTAAGAGAAAACCATCAAAACTTCTATGCGGTTTTAAGACATGGAAAATTTAAATCTGATAAAAGCCAGGGATTATTTAGATATAATCGTTGGACATTTCTAGGTTCAGATATATACTTTACCACCGACTTGTCTAGAGTATTGACATATTACAATAGGTCTTCATGGAAGGGAGCTTTTTTCTCAGGTGATGAAATATCAGCATTTGGACAAGCACAGTATGAATATTTACCTGAACCGCTTTCTCTTACAAACAATATTACTATTCCTACTGGAAGTTATTTTTTTAATTTTTATGGTCTTTCCTACACTTCAGGAGTAAAACGAAAAATTCAATTGCCATTAAGTCTCGAATATGGAAGCTTTTATGGTGGAGAAAATTATCATTTTAGCGTTTCACCAGAAATTAATATTGGTCAAAACTTAAACCTATCGACCTCTTGGAGTTCTAATTATTTAAATTTTAAAAAGCGAAATCAAGACGAATGGATAAATGTTATCCGAACTAAATTAAACTGGGCTTATAACTTACATTTATCTGGCAGTTTAATTGGTCAGTACAATTCAACTAATAACAAATTTTTAACCAGCGCTAGATTACGCTATAATTTTAAGGATGGTCACGATTTATATATGGTGTATAATCAAAGTTACAATTTAGATTTAAGCTTAAGTTCGCCAAGATTACCAAAATATGATAATCAAATTTTTGCATTAAAATATGCCTACAGCTTTAGTAAATAGTTTTATTGTTGGACCAAGAAATAATCCATTTGGACAATAAGGTTGTCCATTCATCATTATCATTTAGACAAGGCACAGTAGTAAACATTTCTCCACCCATTTCCTTAAAAATTTCCTGACCTTCCATAGCAATTTCTTCCAGAGTTTCAAGACAATCACTTACAAAAGCGGGAGTTACAATTGCCATTTTTTTAATGCCTTGTTTTCCTAATCTTTCAATGGTTAGATCGGTATAAGGTTGTAACCAAGGATCAAATCCTAGTCGTGATTGAAATGATGTTGAAAACGTTTCAGCTTTAAGTTGAAGTTTCTCCGCTACCAATCGTGTCACTTCATAGCATTGATGTCTATAGCAAAACTCATGAGCCTTTGAAGCTGTTGAGCAACAACTTCCATCAATTTTGCAATGTGATTTTGTAACATCTCTTTTTTTAATATGCCTTTCGGGGACACCATGATAAGAAAACAAAAGGTGTTTGTAATCTTTATCTTTTAATGCCTCTTGTACTGAATTGGAAAGCACTTCTATATAATCAGGTTTGTTATAAAACGCCGGAATGGATTCTATATTAAGATTAGGAAAATATTTTTGTTGCACTTCTTTAGCTAAAACCAAAATCGTTTCTGTAGTTGCCATTGCAAATTGAGGATATAACGGAAATAATAAAACTTCATCGACTCCTTTGTTTACCAATTCCTGAAACCCATTTTTTATAGTCATGCTTCCATAACGCATGGCAAGTGCCACAGGAATGTCAACTTGTTTTTGAATTTTACTCTGAAGTCTTTCGGAAATCACAATTAAAGGTGAGCCTTCTTTCCACCATATTTTTTTATACGCTGCTGCCGAAGCTTTCGGTCTTGTGTTTAAAATAATACCTTTAACGAGTATGGTTCTAGCCCAAAGTGGAACATCGATCACACGCTCGTCCATTAAAAACTCGGCTAAATATTTCTTAACGTCTTTTGGGTCAGAACTGTCTGGAGAACCCAGATTTACTAATAGTACACCTTTTTGCATATACTCATTTAATATTACGAAGACAAAGACATAATATACTTTTTAGGCGTTGTGCCATATTTCTTTTTAAATGCTGCTATAAAATGACTTGCTGTACTATAACCTACTTTTAAACCAACTTCGGTAACATTATAATCTTCAGATTCTAATAATCTTCGAGCAAACTCCATTTTATATTCAAACAAAAAACTATATACCGAATCGCCGTAAATATGTTTAAAGCCTTCTTTTAACTTTTTTAAACTTAAGCCTATTTCCTCTGACAACTCTTGAAGGCTCGGAGGTTCTGCCATTTTCAAAATAATAATATCTTTTGCTTTTCTTATTTTCATAACATTAGATTCATCTACTAAAAATGGGCACTGTTCAATATTAGTGTCTTTGTTTCTATTAAAATACAAGCTTAAAAGCTCATAGCCTTTTCCCTTAAAATACAGATTCTTTATAGATTGATTAAGGTTAAAATTTATCAATTGATTTAAGACAATAGCCATTGAAGGGGAAATTTTTCCGTCTTTATAATATTTTTTGTCTTTATTGTCATCACTCAAAAACGCAATATAATCGGCCTCTTGAGAAAACAATCCATGAAATTTTTTAATGGAAATTAATACTGTAATTAACCATGATTTGGGATTAATTTCAAGATTAATTGGTAATTCCCGTTGTGGATTATATAACAATAAAGAATTCTCTTCTAGAATATCTAAAGCATAACTTGCATTGTTAAAGTTAAATTTGATAGACCCTTTCAAACAAAAGTGAAATTGAATAAAATTACTATCTATGTTGCGTTCGACATATTGTAATTCACTTCTTTCATTTTTATTTAATAGTATAATAAAACCTTCATCAATTTTAGTTTCGTCAAAAGTCCCTTGAGCGACATTTTTTAACACACTATTATTCTTACATTCATTCATTCTATTTGAATTGATTCTAAATTAATTTCTTAAAAACGCTAATAGATAGCACAAAAGTATGACATTTATCATATAATGATAAAAATAAAGTTTAAAAACCCACAAACGATACTAAAAGTTCTTTAAGCGTTATTTTTTTTAGGAATAGCTACATATTTTTGTTCCAAACAATTCTGGATCAGGTAATGGAGCAATATAATATTTCAAAAGGAAACTCCTTTTATGCTTTAGGTTTAAGTTATAAGAAAGCTGATGCTATAATTAGAGGTCGTTTTAGTTTGGGTGTAGCCTCCAAACTCGCTATTCTTAATCAAGCTAAAGAAAATAATATTGAGAGCTTATTGGTTACATCTACTTGCAATAGAACCGAAATTTATGGTTTTGCACAGCATCCTTTTCAGCTTATAAAATTGTTATGTGATAATACTGAAGGAAGTATCGACGAGTTTCAAAAAGTAGCTTACATCTATAAAAATGCTGTAGCTGTCTCGCATATGTTTAGAGTTGGTTCTGGACTCGACAGTCAAATTCTTGGTGATTTCGAAATTATAAGTCAATTAAAAACAAGTGCTAAAACTTCAAAAAAACATAATTTATTAAATGCTTTTTTAGAGCGTTTGGTAAATGCTGTTATTCAGGCCAGTAAACGTATTAAAACTGAAACCAAAATTTCATCTGGCGCAACTTCTGTTTCTTTTGCTTCGGTTCAGTATATTTTTAATAATATACAAGATATTTCAAATAAAAACATTTTACTTTTTGGCACAGGGAAAATTGGTAGAAATACTTGCGATAATCTTATAAAGCATACCAAAAATGAGCATATCACATTAATAAACAGAACTAAGGATAAGGCAGAAAAAATTGCAGGAAAGTTTAATTTGGTGGTTAAAGATTATTCAAATTTACAAGAAGAAATTAACAAATCAGATATATTGATTGTTGCTACTGGAGCTCATAATCCAACCATAGATAAGCATATTATCCAAACCCATAAAGCACTTTTAATTTTAGATTTATCTATACCAAAAAATGTGGATGAGAATGTTGAGGAATTAAAAAACGTGACTCTTGTGCATTTAGACGATTTATCTCAAATAACAGATGAAACTCTAGAAAAAAGAAAAACTCATATCCCACTTGCTGAAGCCATTATAGAAGAGGTTAAAACAGAATTTAATAGCTGGTTGGGAACACGAAAATTTGCACCAACTATTAAGGCGTTAAAACACAAGTTACTAGATTTTAAAACAGCTGAATTAGAGATACAACGTAAAAAACTGTCTAATTTCAACGAAGAACAAGCCGAATTAATTAGCAACAACATTATTCAAAAAATCACCAATCACTTTGCTCATCATTTAAAAAATGATGATCTTTCTATCGATGAAAGTCTTGAACTTATAAAAAAAGTGTTTCAGTTAGAAACTTCTACAAATGTCTAAATTTATTAGAATTGGCACGCGTGATAGCCAACTTGCCCTTTGGCAAGCAAAAACTGTACAACAAATCTTGGAAAAGCTCGGTCACAAAACCGAGTTAGTTCTGGAAAAATCAACAGGTGATTTAGTCTTAGATAAACCTTTGTACAAATTGGGAATTACCGGAATTTTCACTAGAACTTTAGACATTGCATTGCTTAATAATGAAATTGACATTGCAGTGCATTCTTTAAAAGATGTGCCAACAATTTTACCAAAAGGTATTGTGCAAGCAGCCGTGTTAAAACGTGGAAACATAAGAGACACTTTGGTTTATAAAAACAATGAAGAGTTTTTGTCTCAGCGAAATGCAATTATTGCTACTGGAAGTTTACGACGAAGAGCGCAATGGCTAAATAGATATCCTACGCATACACTTGTAGATTTACGTGGCAATGTAAATACGCGTTTGCAAAAATTGGAGGACAACGATTGGAATGGCGCTATTTTCGCTGCTGCTGGTTTAGGACGTATTGGGTTAAGACCTGAAAATGCTATTAATTTAGATTGGATGATTCCTGCTCCTGCTCAAGGAGCAATTATGATTACTGCTTTAGAAGAAGATAAAGATATAAGAAATATTATTGCTGAATTAAACCACGAAGAAACAGAGATCTGTACCTCTATTGAGCGTCAGTTTTTAAACCTTTTAGAAGGTGGTTGTACTGCTCCAATTGGAGCCATTGCTTATATAAAAGACGAACAAGTATCGTTTCAAGGTGCGCTTTTAAGTACAGATGGGACAAAGAAAATTGAAGTCACACGAAACGACAAATTAGGCGAACATCACGAAATAGCTTCCTATTGTGCTGATTTTATTATTCAGCGTGGTGGAAAGCGCTTAATGAATGAATTAAAGCAAGTAGATAAAAAAGTAAATGTGTATTCTACAAAAACACTGACAAGCGCGCAATTGGAATTATTTCATAATGATATAAAAATCGAAAGCAGTGATTTTATTCAAATTAATACAAATAGAATAAAACCTTTCATCTTAAAATCTGAAATAAGAAATGTAATAATTACCAGCAAAAATGCCGTAGAATCTTTAATTACAAATATTCCTGGGAACGAATTACAATTCAAAAACATCTATTGTGTTGGTCGACGCACAAAACGTTTAGTAGAACAAAAAATTGGAAAAGTAACACATAGTGAACCAAATGCTAAGAAATTAGCTGATTATCTTGTAGAATTTATCGAAGGTACAGAAGTGACTTATTTTTGCAGTGATTTACGATTAGATGATTTACCAAATATTCTAGCCGAAAATAACATTACTGTAAATGAAGTTGACGCATATAGCACTAAATTTGCTCCTATTAAAATTAGTGAAAAAACTGAAGGTGTTATGTTTTACAGTCCGTCAACAGTAAAAAGTTATTTGTTAGAAAACAGTGGAGAGAAAATTGCTTTTTGTATTGGCGAAACAACAGCTGCTGAAGCTCAAAAACACTTTAAAGATGTTAGAATTGCTAAACTTCCAACTATAGAAAGCGTTATAGAATTAGTTAATCAAAATTACATTTAAAATAATTATGTCATGCTGAATTTGTCGAAGCAGCTCGTTTCAAAAAATATGATTAAAAACGATTTATTTTTAAGAGCTTTAAGAGGAGAGAACGTAGAGCGTCCACCGGTTTGGATGATGCGTCAAGCTGGACGTTTCCTGCCAGAATTTATGGCAATTCGTGAGAAATACGATTTTTTTACCCGTTGTCGTACTCCAGAATTAGCCAGCGAAATTACCGTTCAACCTATTCGCCGTTTTGGAATGGACACTGCAATCTTGTTTAGCGATATTTTGGTAATTCCTCAAGCAATGAATATTGAGGTGCAAATGAAACCTGATTTTGGGCCATATCTACCAAATCCTGTACGTGACCAAAAAGGTGTTGACAATGTAATCGTTCCAGATGTTAATGTGGAATTAGATTATGTATATCAGGCGATAAAAGCGACCAAGGAATTATTGAATAATGAGATTCCGTTAATTGGTTTTGCAGGGTCACCATGGACGATTTTATGCTATGTTGTACAAGGTCAAGGCTCTAAAACCTTTGACAAAGCAAAAGAATTTTGTTTTACAAATCCTATTGCTGCACATCAATTATTACAAAAAATTACAGATACTACTATTACATATTTAAAAGCAAAAGTAAAAGCTGGCGTTGATGTTGTTCAAATTTTTGATTCTTGGGGAGGAATGCTTTCTCCAGTAGACTATCAAGAATTTTCGTGGCAATATATCAACCAGATTATTGAAGCCTTAAAAGATGATGCTCCTGTAATTGCATTTGGAAAAGGTTGCTGGTTTGCATTACAAGATATGGCAAAAAGTAATGCTTCTGCTTTAGGAATAGATTGGACGATTACAGCACAAAATGCACGATACTTAACTGGTGGCAATATAACGCTTCAAGGTAATTTTGATCCTTCAAGATTATTATCACCTCCTTCAGAAATTAAAAAAATGGTACACCAAATGATAAATGATTTTGGAAAAGACAAATATATTGTAAATTTAGGTCATGGCATTTTACCAAACATTCCGTTAGACCATGCCAAAGCGTTTATTGATGCTGTAAAAGAATACGAATAGAAGTTATATAACTAATCTTTAAATATATCTTATAATGTTAAAAATATTTAAACAATTCGAAAAGTGGATAATAATTATTTTAGGATTCATTTTAGGAATATTTATGGTATTCAGTTTATTTGAACTTATAGTTTTGATCGTTAAAGAATTAACAAGTGTGAATAGCTCTGGAATAGGATTATTACTAAACCCAAATGAGATAAAACAATTTTTAGATTTATTTTTTATCATTTTAATCGCTTTTGAGCTTTTTGAAACTATTCGTGTGTATTTAAAAGATAATGTTTTCCATGCTGAATATATTGTTCTAGTTGGCATAATAGCTTTAGCAAGAAAAATAGTTTTATTAGATTTTGATAAAATTGAATCCCTAACTATAATTGGAATTGGGGTCTTATTAATAGCACTCTCTGGAAGTTATTATTTATTAAAAAAGGGAGATCTATTAGATGAAAAATAAGTTTTACAAATATATTAACGACTTACAGGATATTATTACTTCAAAACTTGAAGCAATTGATGGCAAAGTAGGGTTTCAAGAAGATATTTGGGAACGACCAGAAGGTGGAGGCGGAAGAACTCGTGTTATTGAAAACGGAGCTGTTTTTGAAAAAGGAGGTGTAAATATTTCGGCAGTATACGGTGAATTGCCCGAAACTATGCGTCAACATTTTGGTGTTGATCAAGCGAATTTTTACGCTTGTGGCTTGAGCTTGGTATTACATCCTAGGTCTCCCATGATTCCTACCGTTCATGCAAATTGGCGTTATTTTGAAATGTATGATGAACACCAAAATATTGTTGATAGTTGGTTTGGTGGAGGTCAAGATTTAACGCCTTATTATTTGTTTGAAGACGATGCTAAACATTTTCATCAAGTGTGTAAAACTGCTTGCGACAAACACAATCCAGAGTTCTATTCAAATTATAAAAAACGTTGTGATGAATATTTTTATAACTCCCATCGTAACGAAGCTCGAGGTATTGGTGGGTTATTTTTTGACTATTGTAAAGCTTCTGACGATATGAGTATGGAAAATTGGTATAACTTTGCAACCGAAGTAGGTAATAGTTTCTTGGAATCTTATGTGCCAATTGTTGAAAAACGGAAAGAATTAGATTATAATGCAGCCCAACGTAACTGGCAAGAAATTCGTCGTGGTCGCTATGTGGAATTCAATTTAGTTCACGACAAGGGTACTCTTTTCGGATTAAAAACCAATGGAAGAATAGAAAGTATTTTGATGAGCTTACCTCCTCATGTGCAATGGCATTACAATCATGTGCCAGAAAAAAGAAGTGAAGAAGAAAAATTAATTAAAGTATTACAACAACCTAAAAACTGGATTTAATATGTGGAAATGGATTAAACGTATTACACTCATTATTAATATAAAATCACTAATCATTACATCATTAGCGATTATATCGACAATGTTTTGTTTGCATTATGATATAAAAGCAAGTTTTCCATTAACGCTTATAAGTACAGCTATTGTATTCCCTATTGTGTTTTCTATTGGTGGTGCATACAAGCGTCGTGAAGTAGCATTGGATGAATATGGTTCTATAAAAGCACATGGACGCGCATTATATTTTGCTGTTTTACATTGGCTAGAAAACCCTCCACAAGAACTAAAAACCGAACTAAAAGAACGTCTTCAAAATTTGCTGGAATCCTGTAAAATTATGTTTACTCATCCTGTTAATGAGTTAGAAATAAATGAAAAAGGAGTTTATAATAGCTTTCAAGGCTTATCAGAATTTATTAAAACTATGAGAACTCACGGATTGCCTTCAGGAGAAGCATCGCGTTCCAATCAGTTTTTAAGTAAAATGATGATTTCTTTTGAGCGTATAAAGCATATTTATCAATATCGTACACCTCGAACTTTGCGCACGTATAGTGACATTTTTATTATAATTTTACCCATTATTTATGGCCCACATTTTGCTGATAGTGCAACCAACTATAGTTATGGGTTACAGTTTGCAATGCCTGTTTTATTTAGTGTAATATTAGTAGCATTAGATAATATTCAATCTCATCTCGAAAATCCTTTTGATCAACAAGGTGAAGATGACGTGCATATAAGTGTAGAAAAGTATATTAGGAATTTAGATTAGAAACTATGTATCCATTACGAAGAAATAGAAGATTAAGAACTAACTTAGCCATTCGTTCTTTAGTTCGTGAAACGATAATCACACCAAACGATTTTTTAGTCCCACTTTTTGTAGTTGAAGGCAAAGGTATAAAAGAAGAAATTGCTTCGATGCCAAATTACTTTAGATTCAGTTTAGATTTACTTGAACATGAAGTTAATCAGCTTTGGAAACTTGGCTTAAAGTCAGTATTGCTATTTGTAAAAGTTCCAGATAATTTAAAAGACAATGCTGGGACAGAAGCTTTGAATCCAAATGGTTTGATGCAACGTGCTATTAAAACAGTAAAAAATGTATGCCCAGATATGTTAATTATGACAGATGTTGCTCTTGACCCTTACTCATCTTATGGTCATGATGGCATTGTAGAAAACAATATTATTTTAAACGATGAAACTGCCGAAGTTTTAGCAGAAATGAGTATCTCTCATGCACAAGCAGGAGCAAATTTTGTAGCTCCAAGTGATATGATGGATGGTCGTGTTCTCACCATTCGTGAGGCTTTAGAAGAAGAAGGATTTACAGATACTGGAATAATGAGCTACTCTGCAAAATATGCATCAGCCTTTTATGGTCCATTTCGCGATGCATTAGACTCTGCTCCCGGTTTTGGTGATAAAAAAACATATCAAATGGATTGTGCAAATCGTTACGAAGCCCTTCGAGAAACTGAAATGGATATTGATGAAGGTGCAGATATTGTGATGGTGAAACCAGGAATGGCATATTTAGATATAGTTAGAGATGTGAAAAACGAATTTGATGTTCCAGTAGCAGTATATCAGGTTAGTGGTGAGTATGCTATGATTAAAGCAGCAGCAGAAAAAGGTTGGATAGATCATGACCAGGTGATGCTGGAAAGTACAATAGCCTTTAAAAGAGCTGGTGCAGATATTATTGCTTCGTACTTTGCCAAGGATATTGTGAAATTGATTTCTTAACTTTCAGGACAATATTATATTTTGAATTAATGTTTAAAAATCTATTTTTAACGCTTTCTTGTTTTCTTTTAACTTCACAATTTATTAATGCGCAATTACAGTGGGCAACACCAGAAGAAGTTGGTTTAGATTCTAATTATATCCAAGCAAAAGTAGATTCGATAATGACGCTAGGCATTAGAGAAAAAGCATTTCCAGGTGTTCAATTATTGGTTGCAAAAAACAATAAAATTATTTTTCATCAAGCTTATGGTTTTCATACTTACGATAATATTCAAAAAGTTGAGTTAGATGATATTTACGACTTGGCATCAGTAACCAAAATAACTGGACCATTACCAGCTTTAATGAAATTGTATGATAAAGGGAAGTTAGATTTAGATGTACCGTTTAGTAATTATTGGAAATCATGGAAACATAGAAAAGACAAAAAAGATATTACGCTTCGCGAATTATTAGCACACCAATCTGGACTTCAACCTTATACTGTGTTTTTAAATGAAGTTCTTAAAAACGGAAAACTAAAAAGATGTTTTATTCGAGAAAAAGCGAGTAAGCGATTTTCGTTACAAGTTTATAACAATTTATATGTCAACAAACGCTTTAAAAAGAAGATGTATCGGAAAATAAAACGATCTAAAGTAAGTAATGAAAAAATCTATAAATATTCAGGATTAGCCTCTTTAATTTATCCGCAACTTATAGAAAATATAACAGGAATCTCATATACATCCTATCTTCAAAACAATTTCTATAACCCATTGGGATGTTCCACTCTTGGTTATCTACCTGTTCTAAAAGGTTATAAAAACACTATTGTGCCAACAGAAAAAGATTCCCTCTTCAGAAAAGATCTCACCAAAGGCTGGGTTCACGATGAGAATGCTGCACTAT
Source organism: Flavobacteriaceae bacterium (assembly GCA_965250265.1). Lineage (GTDB taxonomy): Bacteria > Bacteroidota > Bacteroidia > Flavobacteriales > Flavobacteriaceae > PRS1. Next base: position 671,320 of record CBDFNO010000015.1, read on the forward strand.
TAGGTGGCGTTTCTGGAAATGCTGGACTCTTTGGTACGGCAACCGATTTAGCTATAATAATGCAAATGTATTTACAAAAAGGTATCTATAATGAAAAACGATATATAAAAGAATCTACAATAAATGAATTTACTAAAATTCAATTCCCTGAAAATAACAATCGACGGGGATTAGGTTTTGATAAGCCATTAATAAACAATCAAGAGCTTTCAATAAAAGAAGCCTATCCTGCCCCAGAAGTAAGTTCAGAAAGTTTTGGACATTCTGGATTTACTGGCACTTTTGTCTGGACAGACCCAAAAGAACAATTCGTTTTTATTTTTTTATCAAACAGAGTGTATCCTTCAAGAACACATCGAAATATTTACAATCTTAACATAAGACCTGCTTTGCAACAAGTGTTTTACAAAGCAACAAAACTGAAAAATTAATTGGCAAATAATTAGTATTTTAGAGTTTTAAAAGCACTGCATGAGTTTACTTATTTTTTACGCATTTATTTCAATTTTTGTTTCTTTTTTATGCTCAATTCTCGAAGCTGTATTATTGAGTGTTTCACCAACTTTTATCAATGTAAAAAAGAAGGAAGGAAAAGCATTTGCTTCTTCACTTGAAATACTTAAAAAAGATGTCGATAAGCCCTTAATTGCAATTCTTACACTAAATACTATTGCCCATACTGTAGGTGCCATTTTAGTTGGAGTACAAGCCGAAAAAGTTTTCGGTAATGGTGATAATTCAATAATGATTGTATCTGCTGCAATGACAATTTTAATTTTAGTGGTTTCAGAAATTATACCAAAAACTATTGGAGCAACTTATTGGAAACAATTAGCAGGTGTTTCTACATCCATTTTAAACGCTTTAATATTTTTCTTTAAATGGACTGGTTTGATTTGGGTTTTACAATTATTCACAAAATTATTTGGCAAAAACAAAGAAGGAGAGAGCGTGTTAAGCCGTGAAGATTTTCATGCTATGGCTGATATCGCCCAAGCTGAGGGTGTTTTTGAAGCATCTGAAAGTACTATTATAAAAAACCTCATTAACTTTAAAGAAATCCGTGTAAAGGATGTTATGACACCACGAACAGTTATGAAGATTGCTTCAGAGAAAATGAAAATAAAATCCTTTTTTGATGAAAATCCGAATTTAAAGTTTTCCCGAATTCCTATTTATGGAAATAATACTGATGAAATTTCTGGATATTTTTTAAAAGACAATTTATTGGAAGCTATTATAAAAGGAAATGGAGAAAAGCTCCTGAAATCAATACAACGAGAGTTATTGGTAACCACAAGAAATTTACCAATTCCTGAATTGTTTGAAACCTTAATTGCAAAACGAGAACATATTGCTTTGGTAGTTGATGAATATGGCTCTGTAAGTGGATTAGTAACTCAAGAAGATGTTATAGAAACTCTTTTAGGTTTAGAGATTATGGACGAAAGTGATAATGTTGCAGACCTTCAAAAGTTAGCAAGAAAAGGTTGGGAAACAAGAGCAAAACGTTTAGGATTAATTGAAGAACAAAACCCTGAAGATAAGTGAAAGACTGTTTAATTAATACACCTTTGGGTGTTACCAAAATTAGTGGTGATGAATCTGGTATTTCATCTGTAATTGTTTTAAATACAAGCGAAACTATTACAGATATTATCCCTGAAATTCTTCAAGATTGTGTGTGTCAGCTTCAAGAGTATTTTAATGGAGAACGGGAACGTTTCCATTTAAAATTAAACCCTCAAGGTACTGCGTTCCAAAAAAAAGTTTGGGAACAACTTCAAATTATTTCTTTTGGTAAAACAGTTTCCTATCTAGAACTTTCAAAACAATTAGGCGATGTAAAAGCCATTCGTGCTGTGGCAAACGCTAATGGTAAAAACCCTCTTTGGATTATAGTGCCATGCCATCGCGTTATTGGAAGTGATGGAAGTTTAACAGGATATGCTGGAGGGTTACATAGAAAACAATGGCTGTTAGATCATGAAAGTCCTTACAAACAACAATCACTATTTTAATTCATTATATTTATTTTCTAAAAACATGCTCAAATGAAATTTCTAAAAAAGCTTTTAAAATGGATCGTTATCTTATTCGGTTTACTCATTATCGTATTGTATGTTACAGATACCGATTATTTAATTAAGGCTGTAAGAACTATTTATATGAAAGGTCATAAAACATCCTACCTTTCTGATTATAATGTGTTTGATAATAGAACTATCAAGAAAGGAACTGCTCAACCTTGGAACTTTCATAAAGACTACAATTCTGTAAAAGAAACAGAAATACTTACCGATCTTAATAATGATAAAGGAACTGTTGCCTTTTTAATAATTAAAAACGACAGTATTTGGTTTGAAAATTATTATGATGGGTATGATAAAGACTCTAAAAGTAATTCGTTCTCTATGGCAAAAAGTATGGTTTCAGCTATGTTAGGCAAGGCTATTATGGAAGGTAAAATTAAAAGTTTAGATCAGCCTGTTGGTGATTTTTATCCTGAATTCAATGAAGGTTTGGCGTCAAAAATGACAGTTGGGGATTTATCATCAATGGCTTCAGGTTTAAATTGGGATGAAAGTTATTATTCCCCTTTATCTATTATGACAAGAGCTTATTTTTATGACGATTTAGAAAAAATGATGCTTGGCGTTAAAGTAACTAAAGAATCTGGGCAATCCTATAAATATTTAAGTGGCAACACCCAACTTTTAGGAATGGTAATTGAAAAAGCAACAGGAGTAAAATTATCAGATTATTTAAGTAACAGCTTTTGGAGACCTTTAGGAGCTGAAAATGAAGCTTTTTGGCAATTAGATAGCGAAGAAAGCGGATTAGAAAAAACCTACTGTTGTGTAGCTAGTAATGCTCGAGATTTTGCGAGATTTGGAAAATTATATAAACAACATGGTAATTGGAATGGAAAGCGACTTCTAGATTCAGCTTTTATTGCAAAATCTATAAAGCCTCGTTTTGCATCAAGTCCTGAATATGGTTACGGTTGGTGGTTGGCAAATCATAATGATAAAGAGATTTTTTATATGAGAGGGCATTTAGGGCAAATGGTTATAGTAATACCGGAAGATGATGCCATAATTGTTCGTCTCGGGCATAAAATAGAATTGTCTGAAGATATGAGTATTGATCCACATTCACCAAATTTTTATACTTATATAGACGAAGCTTATAAAATGATGCAATAAAAGATGATTGGCAAACTCAATTTAGAAAACATACTCTTTCTGGACATTGAAACCGTTCCAGAAGAACAATATTTATCTGATTTGGGACAAGCTAAACAAGAGTTATGGGAACAAAAATCACAATACCAACGTAAAGATGAATTTACTGCTGAAGAATTTTATCCAAGAGCAGGTATTTGGGCTGAATTTGGTAAAATAATTTGTATTTCGGTTGGGTATTTTACATTTCAAGGAGATATAAGAACCTTTAGAACGACTTCATTTCATGGAGATGAAATGAAAATATTAAAAGATTTTAAAAATCTCCTTATTTCTCATTTTAGTCAAGCAATACATTTGCTTTGTGCTCATAATGGAAAGGAATTCGATTTTCCATACATTGCAAGACGTATGATAATTCATAATATAGAATTACCATACAAACTTAATTTATTTGGCAAAAAACCTTGGGAAGTTCCTCATTTGGACACTTTAGATTTATGGAAATTTGGAGACTATAAAACTTATACTTCTTTAAAATTATTAACTAATGTTCTTGGGATTCCATCACCTAAAGATGATATCGATGGGAGTGAAGTTTATAGCGTTTACTATGAAGAAAACAATATCGATAGAATAATAACCTATTGCGAAAAAGATACTATTGCGGTTGCTCAAATTTTCTTAAGACTTAGAGGAGATGAATTGCTTCACGATAATGAAATTATTCACATATAAAAACTAACTGATAGATTTAAATCATTAATTATGGGCTCAAGAAGAAAATTTATTCAGCAATCTACAGTTATTGGTGCTGGAATTATCATGGCTCCAAGGTTAACTTTTGGAATAAATAAAAGCCAAGACAAATTAAAAATTGGAATAATAGGAGTTGGATTACGAGGTACTAATCACCTAAATAATGTATTATTAAGAGAAGATGTTCTAGTAACCGCAATTTGTGATATTGACCAAAAAAGAATTACTATCGCATTAGATATGATTTCTAAATCGGGAGATGAAGTTCCAAAAGTGTTTGGAAATAGTGATTTAGACTACAGAAATTTATTAGATTTAAATGAGGTTGATGCTGTAATTATAGCAACACCATGGTTATGGCATACACGTATGGCAAAAGATGCAATGCTAGCTGGAAAATATACCGGTTTGGAAGTTTCTGCTGCTAATACTATGGAAGAATGTTGGGACTTGGTAAATACACACGAGCAAACAGGAACTCATATGATGATTCTTGAAAACGTGAACTATCGAAGAGATATTATGGCTGTATTAAATATGGTAAGGCAAGATGTCTTTGGAGAATTGGTTCATTTTAGATGCGGCTACCAGCATGATCTTCGTTTTGTAAAGTTAAATGATGGAAAAACAGCTTACGGAAAAGGTGTAGAGTTTGGTGACAAAGGGATTTCTGAATCTGCCTGGAGAACACAGCATTCACTACTGAGAAATGCTGATGTATATCCTACTCATGGTGTTGGTCCAATAGCGGTTATGGACAATATTAATCGCGGCAATAGATTCACATCACTAACCTCAACAGCAACAAAAGGAATTGGCATTCACAATTATATTGTGAAGCATGGTGGAGAAGATCATCCAAACGCAAAATTAAAATTTAAGCAAGGTGATGTTATTACTACGACCATTGAAACTGCTAATGGAGAATCCATAATTGTTACTCACGACTGTAATTTACCAAGACCTTATTCATTAGGTTTTAGAGTACAAGGAGCAAATGGTCTTTGGGAAGTGGATGGAAACCGCATATATATAGAAGGGAAATCGAAACCTCATCGTTGGGATAATGCGGATGAATGGTTAAAAAAATATGATCATCCTTTGTGGCAGAAATTTGGTGAAAAAGCGATGGGAGCAGGACATGGAGGTATGGATTTTTTTGTAATTAATGCGTTTGTAGAATCTGCAAAACGAAATATCGCTCCTCCGTTAGATGCATACGATGCCGCTGCTTGGAGTGCTATAACACCATTATCGGAATTATCTATTGAAAACAATGGAGAACCTCAGGATTTTCCAGATTTTACCAGAGGAAACTGGATAAAACGGAAGCCTTATAATTGGATGAAAGATTCTTATTAAGAAAAAAATTTGTCATTCAGCATATTAAAACACTTTGTAGAAAACTTACTGTTGTAAAAACTTATGAATGTTATTTTAATGACTAAGTAGGTTTTGGTAAATTTGAAATAACATTCATAAGTTAAATTCATGATAGATTTAGGAAACTATCTAACTAATTTGGGGACTGCTAATATGAAACTAAATTTTATAATATCAGATAAAAAGCATAATTAATCGATGAAATGCATAATATTTTAACATTTGATTCAAATTAACTATGATTTTCTTGTTATGAAATTTAAGGATTAGTTCATTTCAGGAACTTCTCCATCGACAATTAATGTTCCTTCCGTAGCATTTTTTATGTCTTCAACAGAAACTCCCGGAGCACGTTCCAAAAGCTTGAAACCATTATCTGTAACATCTAATACAGCAAGGTTAGTTACTATTTTTTTTACACAACCAACTCCAGTTAGTGGCAATGTACATCTTTTAAGTAATTTAGATTCGCCACGCTTATTGGTATGCATCATAGCAACAATAATATTTTCGGCACTAGCAACTAAATCCATAGCGCCTCCCATGCCTTTTACCATTTTGCCAGGAATTTTCCAGTTGGCAATATCTCCATTCTCTGAAACTTCCATAGCGCCTAGAATAGTTAAATCTACATGTTGTCCTCGAATCATTGCAAAGCTAAGTGCCGAATCAAAAAAACTAGCTCCTGGTAATGTCGTTATGGTTTGCTTTCCTGCATTAATAATATCGGCATCTTCTTCGCCTTCAAAGGGGAAAGGTCCCATTCCTAAAACACCATTCTCACTTTGAAAATCGACATCAATATCGTCTCTTACAAAGTTTGCCACCAAAGTAGGAATCCCTATTCCTAAATTTACATAAAATCTGTCTTTAACTTCTTTAGCAATTCGTTTTGCTATTCCGTTTTTATCTAACATAGTTTAATTTCTTTGTCTTACAGTACGTTGTTCAATTCTTTTTTCATAGGTTTCACCTTGAAAAATACGTTGTACAAAAATTCCTGGAATATGAATATGATTAGGATCAAAAGTTCCAACAGGAACTAATTCTTCAACTTCGGCTACCGTAATTTTTGCTGCACCACACATATTAGGATTAAAATTTCGAGAACTTCCTTTAAAAATTAAATTTCCTGCTTCGTCTCCTTTCCATGCTTTTACAAAAGCAAAATCTGCTTTAAATGCATATTCTAACACATGCATTTTCCCATCAAATTCTCTAGTTTCTTTTCCTTCAGCAACTTCAGTACCATAACCTGCTGGAGTATATATTGCTGGAAATCCTGCTTGTGCTGCCCTACAACGTTCTGCAAGTGTGCCCTGTGGGATAAGCTCTACATCTAATTCACCGCTTAACATTTGACGTTCAAATTCATCGTTTTCTCCAACGTAAGAAGAAATCATTTTTTTTATTTGGTGCTTTTGAAGCAATAAGCCTAAACCAAAATCATCTACTCCAGCGTTATTTGAAATACAGGTAAGTCCTTTAACCCCGATCTTGACAAGTTGTAAAATAGAATTTTCGGGAATTCCTGATAACCCAAAGCCTCCCAACATTAAAGTCATATTGTCTTCAACACCTTGTAATGCTACATTAACATTTTCAACTTTTTTATTAATCATTTATAATAATTTTTGTGTCTGAAAAATACGAAATAAAAAAACCATTCTAAAAAGAATGGAAGAATATTATGTGCTAATCCTAATGAGATACTGAAGCACATTCAGTATGACACGATGTGTCAGAAATCTATTTCTGGATCATCATCCTGTTTTCCTTTTCTTTTGCCAATAGCATCTTCATTGTATTTAACACAATCTAATTCTATTGATAAATTTTCGGGTTTATCAAATTCTTGCTTTGACACAATTAGTGTTTCATCGTTATAACAACTTTTCATATACAATCCCCAAATAGGCAAAGCCATTGCTGCACCTTGACCATAAGTAATCGTTTCAAAATGAGCTGCTCTATCTTCAGCACCAACCCAAACTCCTGTAACTAAATTTGGCACCATACCCATAAACCAACCATCACTTTGGTTCTGTGTGGTTCCCGTTTTTCCAGCAATCGGGTTTGTAAATTCATAAGGATATCCTGTTATTATTTCTTTATACACAGGCTGGTTGGCTGAAGAATTATGTCTTAATCTTGTGCCTGAACCTCCATGTGTAACTCCCTCTAATAAATTAATAGTTACATATGCTACTTCTTCACTCAAAACATCTTTAGTTTCTGGTGTAAATTGAAATAAAATAGTCCCATTTTTATCTTCAATACTAGTAATCATTACTGGTTTTGTATAAACTCCTTTATTAGCAAAAGTTGAATATGCAGCAACCATTTCGTAAACACTTAAATCTGGAGTCCCTAATGCTATAGATGGAACTGGAAGAATATTTTGTTCAATTCCTAAATTATGCGCTAGATCAATAACTGGTTGAGGGCCTACTTGATCCATTAATCGTGCTGTAACAGTATTTACTGAATTAGCTAAAGCATTTTTTAAGGTTCGTGTTCGGCCATATTTTTCGCCAGAATTTTTAGGGCACCATTCTTCTGGGTTTCCATATTTATTTTTTTCGATACAAAAAGGAGAATCTGGAAGTACATCGCAAGGTGATAAATGTAATTGGTCTATAGCAGTAGCATAAACAAATGGTTTGAAAGTAGAACCTATTTGACGCTTTCCTTGCTTTACCATATCATACTGAAAATGCTTATAATTAACACCTCCAACCCAAGCTTTTACATGTCCTGTTTGCGGCTCCATGGACATCATTCCTGTACGCAAGAACGACTTGTAATAACGCATAGAATCCATAGGTGTCATAATTGTATCAATATCTCCTTTCCAAGAAAAAACAGACATTTTAATAGGCTTATTAAACGATAACAATATTTTTTCATCAGAAATTTTCAAATCATATTTCATATGTCGCCAACGTTCAGATTGTCTTATTGATCTCCTTAATAAGGTGTCAATTGCTCCATAGGTTAGTTCTAAAAAAGGAGCTGTAGGGTTACGCTTTGCTGTGTTTTGATGAAAAAACTCGGCTTGTAATCTAGGCATGTGTTGGGCTATTGCATCCTCAGCATATTGTTGCATACGTGAATCTATAGTGGTATATATCTTTAAACCGTCGCTATAGATACTGTATTTTGAACCATCAGGCTTTCGATTAGCTTTATTATTAACCCATTCTTTCATAAAACCCTGTAGATAAGCTCTAAAATAAGTTGCTGTGCCATCACGATGTGATTGCGGTGTGTAACGTAATCCTAAATCTAATTTTTGAAGTGAATCTTTAATTGCATCTGTAATATAGCCATTTCTTTCCATTTGACTTAATGCTACATTTCTTCTATTTCTTGTGCCTACAGGATTTTTATGATCTCTTGGATTATATAACGATGAGTTTTTAAACATCCCAACTAACATCGCTGATTCTTTTATATCCAAGTCAATTAGTTTTTTGTCAAAATAAATACTTGCTGCCGAACGAATTCCATCTGCATTGTTACCGAAATCATAAATATTAAAATACATTGCTATGATTTCTTCTTTGGTATATTGACGCTCTAAACGTGTGGCGATTACCCATTCTTTTATTTTTTGAGTAATTGCCTGAAACTTATTCCTTGACCTAACACCAACAAATAATTGTCGTGCTAATTGTTGAGAAATAGTACTGGCTCCACCTCTTTTGCCTAAAAAAACAAATGCTCTTATTGTGCCTCTGGCATCAATTCCAGCATGTTTATGAAAACGCACATCTTCAGTTGCAATTAAAGCATCTATAAGATGTTGTGGTAATTCGTTGTAATCAACAGGAGTTCTATTATCATTAAAATAAAACTTTCCTAATACTTCACCATCAGAAGATATAATCTGACTTGCTAAATTGTTTTTTGGATTTTCCAAGTCTTCAAAGGTTGGCATTTCTCCAAAAACGCCCCAAGATGCTAATAAAAAGACTAAGGCTGTAAAGAGAATTCCACTAATAAAAAGTCGCCAAAACCAGCGAACATATTTGGAAAAATCTAATGTTTTATTTGACTTTTTTTTCGCTACCATTTTTAATTTTTGTTCTGCTTTTTCTCAATTCTAAAGCCAATATCAGTAACTCCTTCAAGGGTTTCTAAACCTTTAACGCTTCCGTTTTCACGCATAGCATGTTGAATATTGATTTTATATTCTCCGCTTTCAGAAAACACAAACCCTTCTTTATACCATAATTTGTTTTCCTTCACATCTGTAAATCCAGTTCCTAAAAATTCACCGCTAGGTTTTGCCATTAGATATTCGAGTGTGTCTTTAACAACTTTCCTGTTAGGGAAATTCATTTCAACAACCAAAAATAAATTACTATACTTAAAATCAGATGTGTTTCTAACATTTATAAACAAATTGTATTGATGTGTTATGTCTGGCGCAATAATGTTAAAACTTACTATAGAATCTTTATCCCAGCTTGAAGGAATAGTTTTGTATTCATCAAAAACTTGACTTGAATCGCAAGAGGTAAATCCTAACATAAGAATCATAAAAAAACACCATAAATTATTTCGCATTGCTTTGAGGCTTTCTTTTGTTTCTGCTTCTATTATTTCTACGTTTCTTTTTGCGTTTTGGACTATCAAATCGTGTTAAACTATCTTGACCTACAACGTTTTCAAAATCATTTTTAGTGTCTTCTATTAGCTCATCGGCATATTCTTCAAGATTTACTACCTTTCTCTTCTTGGCATTTAATTCAATTATTTCATTAGCTTGAATTGTAGTTAATTTGTGCCAATTCATCCATTCACCTTCATATGCATACCACATATGTCCTTTAAAAATATCCGTTTTCTGGCAGACAGCTATACCCTTTTCCGTTTGTAATTTAATGTCTGTTTTAGGAAAATCTTTTAATGCATCAAGATACGTGTTGAGTTCATAATTTAAACAGCATTTTAATTTTCCACATTGTCCAGCTAATTTTTGAGGATTTAAAGACAATTGTTGATAACGAGCTGCAGAAGTACTTACAGACCGAAAATCGGTTAACCAAGTAGAACAACACAATTCTCGCCCGCAAGAACCTATACCTCCAAGTCTAGCAGCTTCCTGACGAAGACCAACTTGTTTCATTTCTATTCTTGTTCTAAATTCTTTTGCAAAAACTTTAATAAGTTCCCGAAAATCTACACGTTCATCAGCAGTGTAATAAAATGTAGCTTTACTTGCATCTCCTTGATATTCTATATCTGATATTTTCATTTGCAATTTAAGATCAATAGCAAATTGGCGTGCTTTCACCTTCATTGCTTCTTCTTTATCTCTTGCAGTAGACCAAATATCTATGTCCTTTTGTGATGCCTTACGATATATCTTTAATACCTCTTCAGTGTCTTTTTCAATTTTTTTGCGTTTCATTTGTACTCTTACAAGTTCCCCTGTAAGAGTTACCATACCAACATCATGACCTGACTGTGCTTGTGTAGCTACAACATCTCCTATACTCAAAGATATATTTTCAGAATTTTTATAATAATGTTTTCTGCCGTTTTTAAAACGAACTTCAATATAATTAAAAGGGGATTCTCCGTTGGGAAGAGACATGTTTGATAGCCAATCAAAAACGGTTAATTTATTGCAGCTATCTGTACCGCAAGTTCCATTATTTTTACATCCTCTAGGTTGACCATCTTTACCAGTTGTACAACTGTTACAAGCCATATGTTTATATATTGAATTCGCTAACAATTAAATTATCGCGAATGGAAGTTCATAATTCTTTTAAAACGTAAAGATAGAATTATTCTAAAGACTTAAAAGAAAGAATTTTTTAATTAAACTCAATCTCATAATTTAACCGATTAGAAAGTGATTTTAACTTATTTTTAGATTTGAAAATATTTATAAAAAGTGTATAACTCCAACCTATTTTTTTTGAATACTCATTAAAACTCTCTTCTCTCCAATTAAACCCTTCTTTCCAGAATTTATTAGGAGAGATATAACAAAATGTATAATCAAAAATCAAGCTGGATTCATTTTTATTGCCATCTTTAGGAATTATATTTGAGGCCAACAAAGTTATATTATGTATTTTACATTGTTTTCGTATAGTATTAATTAGTGTTGGATAGTCTTTACTTAATGAATCCAAATCAAAATTATTATACTCTGTGTTTCCAATTTTTTGAATTGGTCTAATTTGAAGAATATCAAAACTATCTCCATTAAAATGATTAAAGAATTCTTTTAACTCGTAAAAATTATCTTTATTGAAAGTGTAGTTGATGCGAACTTTAAAATTATATTTTGATTTAAGTTTAGCAAAAGATCTAAAAGCATCATGAAACTTTTCGTAACTTGCTTTCTTCATAAAGTTTTCATAGGTTTCTTTTGTTACTCCATGAAGAGAAATGGTAAACTCATTTAGCCCAGCTTTTAAAAGTGTTTCAATTTTATCTTCTGTAAGTAAATTAGCATTAGTAGTTAATGAAATATACGGGACTTTATATGTTTTGCCAAGTTCAACAATTTTAGATAAATTTTTATACAAGGTTGGCTCTGTCCCGCAACCTATTTGAAGTTTTAAAGCTCTTTTAAATATCGTTTGTGCGACCTGTTCTAAATCTTGATCTATAAATTGTCCTTTTAATGTCTTTACATAATCTTGATCTGTAAAATAGCACATTTTACAACGCAAATTACAAGCTAAAACAGGGTCTAAATTTACTGCTAGATACCGCTTGTTAAATTTATGCAATAACAAAAGTGCTAAAAATTTAATTCTATGGCTTTTAATTTTCCTGTTGATCTGTAAAAGTTTGTAAATATTCATTTATGTTTAAGATTTAATACCTCAAAAATGTTTCGCAAATCCTTTTTGTATGGTAAATGATCTGCTCTTCCTTTTTTAAAAATATCATTACTATTGCCTTGTCCTTTGCGAAGTGCTTTTTGTTCTTTATAAGGTAATCGATTTATTTCCATACAATTCGTAGAGCAGCAATTTTCCATAGCTACTTTGCAATCATCACATTGAATAAATAGTAAATGACAGGCTTCGTTTGCACAATTCGTATGAATATCGAAAGGGTTTCCACATTGATGGCAATTAGCAATAACATCTTTACTAATACGTTCTGCTCTACGGTCATCAAACACAAAATTTTGTCCTAAAAACTTGTTTTCTAAATCGTGTTCACTTACTTGCCTGGTATATTCAATAATGCCCCCTTCTAGTTGATATACATTTTTAAACCCTTTATGTTTAAAATAAGCACTTGCCTTCTCACACCGAATCCCTCCTGTGCAATACATAACCAGATTTTTATCTTCTTTATGGTCCTTTAAATCTTCTTCAATAATATCTAATGATTCTCTAAAAGTATCAACATCTGGAGTAATAGCTTTTTTAAAATGTCCTATTTCGCTTTCGTAATGATTTCTCATATCAACCAAAATAGTATTTGCGTCATCAATGAGTTCATTAAATTGTTTAGCTCCAACATGAACCCCTTTATTTTTAACATCAAACGTATTGTCATTTAACCCATCTGCTACAATTTTTTCGCGTACCTTAACTTTAAGCTTTAAAAATGATTTATTATCCTGCTCTACAGCAATATTCAGTCGTATGTCTTTTAAAAACGAAATGCTATCAAGATGATTTTTAAATTCTTTAAAACGATATGCTGGAAGCGATAATTGACTATTAATCCCTTCGTGCGCAATATAAATTCTCCCTAAAACGTCTAAAGCGTCCCAAGTGATAAATAAATGGTCTCTAAAAATTTGTGGATTACCAATGTTAGCATATTGATAAAAAGAAAGTGTTAATCGCTTTTTTCCTGCTTTATCGATTAATTCTGCTCTTTCTTTTGCACTTAATTTATTGTACAGTTGCATGCTATACTATTGATTTAAGGTTAAGAAATATTTTATACAAATATAATCATTTTTATATGGCATAAAAAAAGCCTTGATAAAAATCAAAGCGTTTTTTTAATAAATAATAGTTCACCTAAAAAACTTCATAGCAAAAATTTTCCCAGTACTAAAAGATAGATGCAAAAAGTTTAAAAAGGTTGCGTCATAAAATTGTATTGTGCTAAAAGATGTGTTATTTTAGCATCAATAGAAATGAAAAATTGAAAAAATGAGTAACGAAAAAGACGCAAAACTAAAAGCACTAAAACTTACATTAGATAAATTAGATAAGGCTTACGGCAAAGGAACTGTCATGAAAATGAGTGACTCTCCAATAGAAAACATAGATGCCATTTCATCAGGTTCGTTTGGTCTTGATTTAGCATTAGGTGTTGGAGGTTATCCAAAAGGAAGAGTTGTAGAGATTTATGGTCCAGAATCTTCAGGAAAAACTACTTTAGCGCTTCATGCGATTGCCGAAGCTCAAAAAGCTGGAGGCATTGCAGCATTTATTGATGCTGAGCATGCTTTTGATCGTTTTTATGCTAAAAATCTTGGTGTTGATATAGATAATTTAATAATATCTCAACCAGATTACGGTGAGCAAGCTTTAGAAATCGCTGACAATTTAGTTCGCTCTGGCGCATTAGATATTATTGTAATAGACTCTGTTGCTGCCCTAACCCCAAAAAGCGAGATAGAAGGAGAAATGGGTGATTCTAAAATGGGTTTACATGCACGTTTAATGTCTCAAGCAATGCGTAAACTTACGGCATCTATTAGTAAAACAAAGTGCACGATGGTTTTTATAAACCAATTACGGGAGAAAATTGGTGTTATGTTCGGTAATCCTGAAACTACTACTGGAGGAAACGCTTTAAAATTTTATGCTTCTGTGAGATTAGATATTCGTCGTTCTACACAAATTAAAGACAGTAACGGATCTGTTTTAGGAAATAAAACTCGTGTTAAAGTTGTAAAAAACAAAGTCGCTCCTCCATTTAAATTGGCAGAATTTGATATTATGTATGGTAAAGGAATTTCTAAAGTTGGAGAAATACTAGATATTGCTGTAGAAAATGAAATCATAAAGAAAAGTGGCTCCTGGTTTAGTTATCAAGATACTAAACTTGGACAAGGGAGAGATGCTGTTAAAACAATAATCAAAGATAATCCAGAATTAATGGATGAACTTGAGCAAAAAATAAAAATTGTAATTGCTGAAGCCAATTAAGGCCTAATATCACAGGATTTTTAAGGTTTTAATAATCTTCACGCAACCTTTTTAAAGGAGTGGCATCTATATAATACCATAGTTTGTATCTAAATATCAAATAAAATGAAAAGATTATTGTTTTTTGGATCGATTATCGCTGTGTTTTGGTCTTGTAGCATCGACGATAGTGTAAATGAAGAATTTCGTTTTGAGATTTTACCTATTAAAACTGTAGAAATGCCAGAATCTGTTAGGTATAATGAAGTTTATAATATAAATTATACTTATTTAAGACCTTCAACTTGTCATGTATACAATGATTTGTATTATGTTTCTGAAGGGAATTTTAGGACGGTTGCTGTAATTAATACAGTAATAAATACGACAGAGACTACACAGTGTGAGCCTCTAATAGAAGAAATAGAAGAACGTTCATTTACTTTTTACGTACAAAATAATGCTGGAACATATGTTTTTAAATTTTGGCAAGGAGAAGATGAAAACGGACAAGATTCTTATCTAATTATTGAGGTGCCGATAGAATAATAATTTTAATTAAATATTAGATACTTGAGTTTAGATCTACTCATACAAAAATGTAAAAAAAATGATACTAATGCACAAAGCGAAATTTATAAGCTCTTTTCGGGTAAATTATTTGCTGTTTGTTTAAAGTATTCAAGAAGTCATGTAGACGCTGAAGACAATCTTCAGGATGCATTTGTGACTATATTTGAGAAAATGTCACAATATAATTATAAAGGTTCTTTTGAAGGCTGGCTTAAACGAATTGTAGTTAATACTGTTCTTCAAAAATATAGAAGAAAAGGTGTTTTTAATATTGTAAGTGAAGTTGATATTGAAGATAAAATAATTGAAGTTGAAGACTATCATGTAGATATAAATTTTTTACTACATAGTATACAAGAATTACCAGATAGGTATCGCTTGGTATTTAACCTTTATGCATTGGATGGATATTCGCATAAAGAAATTGCTAAAATGCTTGATATTTCAACTGGTACAACAAAATCTAATCTTGCCAGAGCAAGAGTGATTTTAAAAAATAAAATTGAAAACTATAATGCAAATTTTAATTTGCAATCATTATAATGAGAGATAAAAAAAACATAGACAGACTGTTTAAGGAGAAACTAAAAGCTTTTGAGGCTACTCCTAGCGATTCTGTTTGGGAAAATATATCTACAAAATTACAAAACTTAGAAAAAGGTAAAAAAGCCTCCCCAATATTGTGGAAAGTTGCTGGTGTAGCTGCTGCTTTTTTATTACTTTTTACTATTAGCCAACTTGTATTAAATAATAATAATAATACAACTCCATCTCAAGAAACAATTGTAGATGTAGATTCAGAAGATTCTATAAATGGAGATTTAAAAAAGGATAACAATAAAGAAAATACTATTACAAATACTGAACAAAAAAATGTTTCAGAAGATCTTAACCCTCAATCTTCTAGTGTTCCATCTAATAGTTCTGTAGCTAATACAGTTATAACTCCAGTTCAAAATGATAACTTATTAAGTGAAAGTGTAAACAAAAATGTTACTGTAAATGATAAGCCCCAAAATGATAATACTTCTATTATTAACAAAAATGAATTAGTGAATCCTTCTTCAAATCAAACAAAAAATGCAATTGCAGATAATACGGATTCAACTTTATCTATAAAGAAGGTTGAAAATAGTAGTCTCGATAAAGTAAAAATTGATGAGCTATTGAATCCCGCTAATAACAATGCATCAGAAACAAAAGAAACTGTAGAGACTACTTTAATTAACAATAGTGTTGATGAAAGTATAACAGAATCAGAAGAATCTAATGCAATTATTGAGGAAGGTAAATTATCAATAACTGAAGAAATTGCTGCTAATGAAGAAGAAAATGTTGAAGATATTACTGATGAAGAATTTGAAAGATGGAAAGCTGCCTCTAATATTGCTCCTGTTTATTTCAATACTTTTGGAAAGGGATCTTCGATACATCCTCAATTTAACAATAACTCAAAAACTGGAAACATCAATATGAGTTATGGTATAACGGCAAGTTATGCTATTAATAAAAAATTAAGTATCCGTTCTGGAGTAAGTAAGGTCAATCTTGGTTATAGCACAGATGATGTGGTTGTTTATAATAATATTGGTGGATCAGATAACCCATTATTAAGAAATGTTAAATTAAATGAAGCAGGGCAAAATCTTTCATTTATAAGTATAGATGAATTTAATTTTATAGAAGTTCCTGGTATTCTTAATAATTTCATAGAATCATCTATAGATCAAAAGTTAGGATTTATAGAAATTCCTTTAGAATTAGAATATCGAATATCGAATAAAAAAATGGGTATTAACCTAATAGGTGGATTTAGTGCTTTATTTTTAACTAATAACGAAATCTATTCCGTTTTAAATGGTGATAGTACTTTGTTAGGAGAGGCTACAAATATTAATAATACAAGTTTTAGTGCAAACTTTGGACTAGGATTTGATTTTAAAATATCAGATAAATTTAATTTAAATTTTGAACCAGTATTTAAATATCAATTAAACACTTTCAACAATACCTCAGGTAATTTTAAACCATTCTTTATTGGTGTATATTCTGGTTTAAGTTTTAAATTTTAAAATTTTTAGTTGGTTAGATTGATTATTGTTGTTCCAAATCTTTGGATAAACAATAGTAATAAAAGCTGCTCTGTGCCTAGAGCAGCTTTTTAGTTTATATTTTTTCTAATAATGAATTCAATATTACTTGTCTTGCTGTATTGTTTAAAGTTTTAGTGTCCTTAATAGTTAAATTTCGTGTTTCTAAAAAGCTATGTTTTTTAACACGCATAATTCCTGGACCTCCACTAAAAAAAGTATAAGAAAAACGTTTTTTATTATCAAAAAAAGTTAACGGAACAATAGGTATTTTATGATTAATAGCTAATCTGAATGCTCCATCTTTAAACTCATCTAGTATTATGAGCTCTTTAGGAACTCCTCCTTCAGGGAAAATACAGATACTTAGCCCAGACTCTAAACGCTTTTGTGCCCTAAAAAATACTGCTTGCCTGCTTTTAACACTACTCCTGTCTACCAAAATACATGTCTTTTTATAAAAGAACCCAAATAAAGGAATCTTTGCTAATTCCTTTTTTCCAACAAAAACAAATGGTCTTTTTACAGCAACTAACATTAGCATAATATCAACCATCGAGGTATGGTTAGCAATAAACATGTAACTTTTTCCCTTTTCCAGAACTTGCTCTTTTTTAATTTTCCAACGAAACCCCATTCCTATTAAAATAAATTTAGCCCAAATGCGAGCTATTTTAAAAAATAAAGGATACCATTGCTCCCTAGAAACAGAAATGATAAGGACAGGAAATAAGATTATAATTGGTACAATCACAAGAATGTAAAACCAAATGCGATATAAAATCCAAAATATATACTTAAATACAATCATTGGCATCAAAACTAGTTAAATTATTTGAGCTATTTTAATATTCATTTATGATAAAAATATACCTTTGTTTAAAATAGAGAGCGAATAATATGGCAAGAATTTTAACAGGAATACAAAGTACAGGGACACCACATTTAGGAAACCTTTTGGGAGCCATTATTCCTGCAATACGAATGAGCAACAATCCTGAAAATGAGTCTTTTTTGTTTATTGCAGACATGCATTCTCTCACTCAAATTAAAGACCCTGAATTACTTAAACAAAACACTTATTCTACTGCAGCAGCTTGGTTAGCTTTTGGGCTTAATATTGAAAAGACAGTATTTTATCGTCAAAGTGATGTCCCCCAAGTAACAGAGTTGACTTGGTATTTAAGTTGTTTCTTTCCTTATCAACGTCTAACATTAGCACATAGTTTTAAAGATAAAGCTGATAGGTTAGAAGATGTAAATGCTGGTTTATTTACCTATCCTATGCTTATGGCTGCCGATATCTTACTATATGATGCAGATATTATCCCTGTAGGTAAAGACCAATTACAACATATAGAAATGACTCGGAATGCTGCTACTCGTTTTCAAGCGCAAATGGGAGATACTTTTGTAATTCCCGAGGCTGATATCCAAAAACAGACTATGTTAGTGACAGGAACTGATGGTGATAAAATGAGTAAAAGCAATAATAATAGTATTAATTTATTTTTGCCTGACAAACAATTGCGTAAACAAATAATGACTATACAAACAGATAGCACGCCTTTAGAAGAACCTAAAGATTGGAGCGTCTGTAATTGTTTTGCAATTTATAAATTAGTCGCTAATGATTCTCAAATAACCGAAATGAAAGCCAATTACAAAAAAGGTGGTTATGGTTATGGTGACGCCAAACAAACTCTTTTTGAATTGCTAATTGATAAGTTTTCAACTGAAAGAGAACGTTATAATTACTACATGAGTAATCTCAACGAGGTTGATAAAGCACTTGCAATTGGTTCTGCTAAAGCTAAAGTTGTTGCGGATGCTGTTTTAGATAGAGTAAGATCTAAAATTGGATATTAAAAAATTAAAATTTAAATAACCTCAAACTGTTTTCCAGGCAATGGTCTTACAACTCCTTTTAATTCCATATTGAGTAAAATTGAAGCTATTCTAAATGTTGGCATATTGCATTTTAATGCAATAATATCTAACAGTTCTTTTCCATTGTCTTTTAAAAAATTATAAACTACTTTTTCATCGGCATCAAGTTCTACAAATAATTTCTTTTGTATTGGCATTTTTTCATTCTCAATATGCCAATTTAAAATATAAGGCACATCAGCAGCTTTAGACAATACATGTGCTCTTTGGTGTTTTATAAGGTTATTACAACCAACACTTTGCGTATCTGTAATGCGTCCCGGCACTGCAAATACTTCTCTATTATATGAATTTGCAATATCTGCAGTAATGAGACTTCCTCCTTTTTCAGCAGATTCTATAACGATGGTTGCTTCGCTTAAACCTGCAATGATTCTATTTCGTTTTAAAAAGTTATTCCTATCAAAATCATCAGTACTCCAAAAATCTGTAAAAAACCCACCATGTCTTTCAATATCTAAAACATACTTTTGATGAACTTTAGGATATATTTGGTTTAAACCATGTGCTAAACAACCTATAGTTTGTAGGTCATGTTTTAAGGCAGATTTTTGGGCAGTAATATCTGTACCATACGCTAAACCAGAAACGATTATTGGATTAAAAGGCGCAAGTTCTTCAACCAATTTTTCGCATACTGCAATGCCATGGGTGGTTATTTTTCGTGTACCTACAATACTAATTATGTGTTGCTGTTTAAGATTAATATTCCCAGATTGAAATAATATTATTGGGCCATCAACACAGTGTTTTAATTTTTCTGGATAATCTTCATCTGTGAAATAATGACAAACTATATTGTTATCGCGAATAAATTTCAATTCTTGTTCAGCTTCAATTAAATGATGTTTACTAAATAGATCGCCAATCAAAATACTGCCAATACCATCAATTTTAAGCAAATTACTTTTCTTTTCCTTTAAAACAGCTTCAGCTGAACCACAATGTTGAATCAGTTTTTTAGCTGTTATATCTCCTATTTTGGAAACATTTTGAAGCGCAAGTGCATACAGCAGTTTGTTTTCAGTCATTTAATATATTGATTTGAAGCATACAAGAAACTAAAATTTAGAGTGTTAATAAATACTTCGGTTGATTTTTTTTCAGCACACAAAAAATTTTAACTTTGTTTCTATGCAATTAGAAGCTTACATCAGCGATTTATTATACCGATACGAATGTGTTATAGTGCCAGGTTTTGGTGCTTTTTTAACACAATCCGTTTCTGCAAAAATAAATGAAAGTACAAATTCTTTTTATCCTCCGAAAAAAGTATTGTCTTTTAACGAACAACTAAAACACAACGATGGTCTTTTAGCTAATTACATTGCAGATGTTGAAAAAACACCTTATGAAGACGCGGTTAAAAAAATAGATAAGAGAACTAAATCTTTGAAATCGTATTTACTTCAAGGAGAAACTTTAAGTTTTAATAATATTGGAGATGTCTCTTTAAACAAAGATGGAAATCTAACGTTTGAGCCTTCATACCATTTAAATTATTTAACAGATGCATTTGGTTTAACACAATTTGTATCACCAAATATTACGCGCGAAGTTTACAAAAAAGAAGTAGAAACCATTGAAAAAGTTATTCCTTTAACAATTACTCAAGAAAAGAGAAAAGCAAGACCTTATTTAAAATATGCAGCAATAGCACTTATTGCTTTAACTTTAGGTGGATTTATAGCTTCAAATTATTATGTAGGGCAAATTGAGCAACACAACCAATTAGCACAAGAAGAAGCCAATATGCAACTTGACAACAAAATTCAGGAAGCTACTTTCATTATCAATAACCCATTACCAGCAATCACATTAAATGTTGCTAAACAAAGTGGAAATTATCATATTGTTGCTGGAGCGTTTCGTATTGAGGAAAATTCTACTAAAAAATTAAAGCAACTTCAAACTTTAGGTTACAATGCCAGAAAAATTGGTGAAAACAAATACGGTTTGCACCAAGTTGTTTATTCCAGTTACGAAACAAGAGCCGAGGCTCAACGTGCTCTTTACAAAATACGTAGAGAACATAATAATGACGCTTGGTTATTAGCCCAAAAACTAAATTAAAAATTTACTTCCTTAAATTTTAAAAGCGTCTTATCTTTGCATTTCAAATAATACTGAAATGGAAACAAAAACGCCTAAAGATTCTAAAACCGTTATGACAGATCTGGTTTTACCTAGTGAAACAAATCCTTTAAATAATTTGTTTGGTGGTGAATTATTAGCACGTATGGATCGTGCTGCAAGTATTGCAGCAAGACGTCATTCTCGTAGAATTGTAGTTACGGCTTCCATAAATCATGTCGCCTTTAATCGTGCTGTTCCTTTGGGTAGTGTAGTAACTGTTGAAGCTAAAGTTTCTCGTGCTTTTACATCTTCGATGGAGGTTTATATAGATGTGTTGATTGATGATCGTGAAACAGGACAAAAAACAAAAGTCAATGAGGCTATTTACACTTTTGTTGCTATGGACGAGACTGGAAACCCAGTTAAAGTTCCTGTTTTAAAACCCGAGACTAAAGAAGAGCACATTCGCTTTGATGGTGCTTTACGCCGTAAACAATTAAGCCTTGTGCTTGCTGGCAAGATGAAGCCAAATGATGCTACCGAATTGAAAGCGTTGTTTGAACAATAGTTGTTTTGTTAGTGCTTTTTTAAACTTTTAGGAAGTATTAAAGTCTTAATAGTTATAAAACCCAAACTATGAGAGCTTTATTAATTATTTTCGGATTTATTTTTGCAATAACCTTTACATCTTGTGTAACTCGAATTGCAGTACAATCGCCAACTGTTAAAGTGGTAAAAGTTGCTCCTAAACATCATAAGGTTGTTATGGTAAAAGGAAAACGTTATTATTTTTGGAATGGTCGTCATTATAGAAAAACCAAAAAAGGATATGTTATTGTGAGAGTATAACTGAAATTGATTTAACTATTTCATCTTATAAATCCAATGTGCAGGATTTTGAAATTTTCCGTCTTTGTAGATATTAAACCAAAGTATTGTTTCAGCATTTGATTTATTTGTAAGTACCTCTCCAATTTGTTGTTTAGTTGAAACTTTATCTCCTTGTTCAACATATATTTTTGAGAGATTTTTATAAACAGTAATGGTATTTCCATGTTTTACCATAACAATATTATTACCATTTTTAGGAACCATAATTCGCATTACCACACCTTCAAAAACTGCTCTTACTTTTTCTCCTTTGTTTGTAGCTATTCTAACGCCATTACTTTTTATAGGTATGCTTCTATCTATTGGAGAGCGTTGGGTGCCAAAGCGAACTGTTACAACACCTTTTTCAACTGGCCAAGGCAACTTCCCTTTATTGGACAAAAAATTGGCAGCCAAAATTTTATCTTCTGCAGTTAGTGCAAATGTTTTTGAAGATGAAGATTTTCCGACTTTTTTATTTGATTTAGCAATAGCATCGCGAATAATTTTTTCTATTTCTTTATCAATTTTATCAGACTCCCTTTGTTTTGTTCTTATTTGAGATGTGTATTTATTTAAATTCTTTTTAATAGAATTCATTAAAGTTTCGTGCTGTTTTAACTCTTTTTCAAGCTCATTTTTTGCTAATCTGTTTTCATCAATAAGCTTCTGTTTATTTTTCTTTTGCTTTAATAAATCAATATTTAATTCCTGAAGTGCTATTGTTTTAACTCTAATCTCTTCTCCTTGTTTTTTTTGATAGTTTGCATATTGTTTAATGTATTGCAATCTTTTATAGGCTTGTTGAAAATTAATGGACGATAGTAAAAACATTACTTTACTTTGTTCAGATTTGCTTTTATATGATTTTACAACCATTGCTGCATATTCTTCTTTTAACAATTTTAATTTATCTCTTAAATTGGTAATATTCTTTTGATTGTTGTTAATCTCTCGTGTTAGCAAATTAGCTTGCTGGTTGGTAATACTAATTAAGTTTTTCCTAACGGTCACTTTGTAATCTAAATCTTCTACTCTCGATAATACTGATCTTTGTTGTTTTCTACCCTGAAATAATAAGGTGTTTATTTGTTGTATTTCTTTACGAAGTTCTTGCCTTCTGTTTTCTAGCTCTAGTTGTTTATTGTTTTGAGCATGTATAGATATACCACAAACTAGTAACAAAATTAAAAGATAAGGTTTATATATAGGCAGGTTGAATCTTATCATCTAAAAACAATTTCATCAAATCCAGAAGGAATACGAAAAGGGAATCTTAAATCGTTATTTAATGAAATAGATCTAAACTCCATGTTAATGATCGTTTCTTCATTACCTTCTAAAGCAATAATTTTAATTTTTTGAGGAAAAGCTTGTTTTTCTACCTCTTGATAATTTTTATAATCTATTTGAAGCATTCTTCTTTTTTGAGATTGTGCCAACTGTTGAGAATCCATTTTAAAATGAGTAGGATTTAATAATAAAAATATCTCCAATAATGTGTTTTGGTTTTTAGGGTGTAATAGATAGGAAGTTTCATGTATGTCAGCAACATATGATTCGTTATTTAAATCGAATAAAGCTTCACCCAAAAGCAAATTTTGCACTTTTACAAAATCAAGTTCTATTCCAAGTAAATTACTAATTAATGAAAAATCACCTTCAAAATAAGTGTTGTCAAGTTTATTATAAAAACTAACTCTATTAGGTGTGATTATTACTCTAACAATTCCTAACGTAGCACTAAGCCATATTGTTTTGTCTTTTTCAATCCTTAAATTAACAGTATGAGTCTGTGATCTATTTCCTTGAATATATTCTACTTTAACTCTAGATTGAAGAGTTTTAAATCTAGCATTCTGCTTCGTGTGTTCTCTAATAATTTGTTTTGAAGATAACTTATTATTTAGTTCACTTGAAGAGGATATTTTTTTTGCAGATTTACAACCAACCAAAAATAGAATTAAAAATAATATTTTAAACTCCTTCATTATTGCTTTATTAATAATTGTTTTGCTTTTTTAGAAAACGTTTGAGATTTAGTAATATTATTATCCTTTTTGTATGCAATACTTAATTGAGTAAAAAAATCGGCCTGTATTTTTAAATCATCTATAACATAATCAATCCCTGTTTCTAAAGCATTAATAGCTTCCTTAGGTTTATTTAAATGGTTTAATGCTACGCCATTTATCAAATATAAAATAGGTTGGGAAGGATAAGTTTCTAGAGTCTCTTTACTTAATATAACAGCTTCATTGTATTGCATTAAATCTATTTGTAGTAATAGTATATTCTTAATAATGTCAAAATTATTACTTTCTTTTTCGTAGGCCGTTTGATAATATTTTAATGCTTGTACTTTATTCCCCTTGCTTAAATAATAATGCGCTAATTCAGAATGTGACTTCCATCCCTCGGCCAACGCAACCATAGAAGTAACTTCTAACAAATCTTCTTCATAATGAGGATTGTTCTGAACAAATTTTACAAAATCGTTCAGAACTTTGGCTTTGGTATCAGGTTTTATCTTCGTGCTTTTAAGTACAACTTTCATAGAAGATATGGCCTTTTCTGGCTTGTTATCATCAAGGTAAAACTTATATAATGCCAAATGTACTAATTGCGATTTAGGGTTTTGTTTGAGCAAATTCATAGCTGTTTCGAAAGCTTTTTTAGTATCTCCTTTTTCACTATATCGATAAATAAGAGATAAGTAATTTGCTTCATTAGTTGGATTGTTTTCTACACGCTCTACTAAATTCTCAATTCTATCTTTGTCTTTCCCTGTGGCATTATAAATTTGATTTCTTATAAAATCTCGCGATTTTGAAACACCAAATTCTTTGTCCAATCCATCTAATACTTTAAGTGCTGCCTTATACTTTTTATTCCTAAAATATAAAGACGCTAAATCTTCTTTATAGTCTGGGTGAAATTTCACTAATTGTTTAACCGTCTTTAATGCTTTATCAAAATCATTCAATTCATAATAAACTCCATAAAGTTCATCGAGATACCATTCGTTTTCTGGCTCTTTAGATATTGCTTTTTTTAATGCGTCAGCAGCTGCGCCAAAGTTTTTCAACTGAACATAATTTTTCCCTAACTCATAATAAACTACCGATTCTGAATCGTCTAACTCAATACACTTTAAAAGTGCATTAATCGACCTGTCATAATTCTCAATCCCTTTTTGTTTTAACGCTTCAAAGAAATATTCTTGATACTTATCGTCAATATTTCCTAAATCAGCATCTGGTGTTTTATTAAAATCAACTTGAGCAAAGTTTACCTGTGGAAAGAAAATCATTCCGAAAATTAAAATTATTATGTTAATTCTAGTATGCATTAGCTGTATAAGCTCAAATTAAAGACTTTTATCTAATAGTTGTTTTAAATTAAGTTCTTTTTAACAGTTATTCAGATTCTTAACTGCATTCTGAAAGATAAATTATCATGTTCCTGTACTCCCAAATCCACCTTCACCACGAGTGGTTTCGGTTAATGTTTCTACTTCAATCCATTCTGCTCGTTCATGCTTTGCAATTATTAATTGTGCTACACGTTCTCCGTTTTTTATAGTGAAATTATCGTTTGATAAATTCACAAGAATCACGCCAATCTCTCCTCTGTAATCTGCATCAATCGTTCCAGGAGCATTTAAAACGGTTATTCCTTTTTTTGCGGCTAAACCGCTTCGTGGTCTTACTTGAGCTTCTATACCAACTGGCAATTCAATAAATAAACCTGTTTTTACTATTGTTCTTTCTAACGGTCTTAAGGTTATTGGTTCATCAATGTTTGCACGTAAATCCATTCCTGCTGAAGCTATGGTTTCATAATGTGGTAAAACGTGATTGGATTTGTTTATTATTTTTATGTTCATTTTATGTTTTTAAAAGTTGTTTTATTTGATTTCTTTCAGATAGAAAAACAAATCCTAAAAATACAATTAACATAGTTATGCCAACAAAATAATTTTCTCTGAATTCATAGAATGACAATACAGATAAACCAATTGATAATATTAGATACAATCCTATTTTTTTTAGATTATAGGGTATTGGGTAATATTTCCTTCCGAAGTAATAAGACAATAACACCATACTACCATAAGCGGCTAATGTGGCTAATGCAGAACCTTTATAGCCTATTATAGGAATTAACCAAATATTAAGCACTAAAGTGATTATGGCCCCAAAAACAGAAATATAAGCACCAAACTTTGTTCGGTCTGTTATTTTATACCAAACAGAAAGATTGTGATAAATACCCAAACAAAAACTAGCGATAAGAATAATTGGGACAATCCACATAGCTTCCCAAAAGGCTTCATCTCTTATAATAAGTACTTTTATAACATCTGCGAATACTACAACAGTTAAAAGAATGACAGATCCTAGAATCACAAAATACTCCAAAATTCTAGCATAATTCTTTTGAGGATTATTACTTTTTGAATGACTGAAAAAATAAGGTTCTATACCTAATCTAAATGCCGTAGCAAATAAAGTCATAAATAGAGCTAGTTTATAACAGGCCGAAAACATGCCGACTTCCTTTATTGGGTCTTCAGCAGTTGAAAGGCTACTATCTAACAAAATTCTATTAAATGTCTCGTTTATTGTATACGCCAAACCGGCAATTAAAACAGGGAAGGCATATCGTAACATTTGTTTCCATAAATTAGAATCAAATGTGTATTTAATCCTACTATAAAAAGGAAGCATAAGTAAAAGTGTAATAGCACTAGCTACAACTGTTGCAATTAATATGTAATTTATTTCAAACCCCGTTTTATATATTGATTGGAATAAGTCACTTTCCTTTGCTAAACCGCCTAATAACAAGAGGAAAAATAAATTTAACCCAATATTAATGGCCACATTTGTTATTTTAATGATAGCATACTTCATAGGCTTTTCATTTGCTCGTAGCCAAGCAAAAGGAATTATAACCAGGGAATCGAGCAGTAATATCCAAATAACAAAATTGATATATTCTACTTTTATATCTATTAGTTCAGCAATTTGATTTTTAAATAGAAATGCCAATATAAATATTCCTATCGAAGTGAAAATTATTGATAATGTAGATGTGCCAACTACTTTGTTTTTATTGTCTTCTTTATTAAAAAATCTAAAAAATGCCGTTTCCATTCCATAAGCCAAAATCACATTAAAAATAGCAAACCAAGAAAAGATAATGGATACTTTACCGTACACACCAACTGCTAAAACTTCAGTATATAACGGCACTAATAAAAAGGTAAGCATTCTTGGAAGCACAGTTGCTAACCCATAAATAAATGTTTGTTTAAATAGTATTTTAAATGTGCTCAAGAGGTATGTTTTGTTATGCTAAAATTACGTTTTTACCCAACGTAATCCAAAGTTAAGTCATTGCTTATTTGGAGGAGCACTTGGATAAGGTATAAGATCCTTTTCAACTACATTATCAACTTTAAAATATTTTGTTGTTTTACCATCTTTATAACTAATTACGCATTCATTCTCTTTTAATTCAAAAGGAATCATTTGTATATGTGTTGGCATTTCATTACCAAATTCAGCATTTGGTTCATTACTCATAACTATATCTTTCTTTTTATTGAAGTCGCTAATGAATCTTCCAATGTAAATTTTTGCGTTTTGATTTTTAACCTCAAGTTTTGTAGCTTTTCCTCGAAAATATACGCTATCAAGAATAACTGAATTATCTTTTACAGGAATAAAGATATTTAATCCAGCTCCTCCTCCTTCAATACCTGCAACCCACTTTTGGCAATACACTTGATCCAAATCTAAAGGCGCCTTTTTCTGTAACTTTTTTGCGCTCGAACATTGTGAAAAGCTTGCCATAACAAGTAACATTAATATTGAAAACGACATTGATTTTAGAGTCTTCATGTTTTAAGTTTTAGTCATTATAAATATAGTAAATCAATTGCTATGCCATAAAAAAGCCTAACTAATTAAAGTTAGGCTTAATGTTAATGTAATAATACTTATAGTTAGGTAAAGAAATAATCAAGGATTCTTTGCCTTATCCTCAGAATTAAAATAAATAGTTATTTATTTATTATAATCCTTTTATTAATAGATTCATTTTTACCTTTAATATTCAAAATATAAATACCTGACGAATATTTCGAAATATCAATATTGTCTAGAGAGGAATTGTTACTATGGTAAACCTTCTTACCATTCATATCAAACAAATAAATACCCAAAATATTTTTTCTTAATTCAGGGTCAATTACCAAGAACAGACTATTGTTACTTGGGTTAGGATAAACTAAAAATCTTGTGTCATTAATATCTAATTCTAAAATTTCATCATTTATAGGTGGAGGTGTTGGCATTGGACCGCCGCCACCATTAACATAAACATTCATAATTTTGGCTCCACCAACTCCACATTTGTTAACGCCCATAAACTGAACCAATCCATCATTCGGACCCACTTGTGAATACAAATATTTTGTAGTCCCAGTTCCATTAAGCCTAGTCCACTTTAAAGGACTCACTACAATATTGCCGTTCTTGATATAAGGATATGGAAGCCACCAAGTATAACTTGTTACACCCGCTACAGTACCATAGTAATCATAATCTTGAACAGAACCATAACTTACATTGGTAGATCCTGATATATTACTATAGGGAGTAGCTGGCTTTCCAACATAAATTTGTTTTTGAGCTATAATAGCGTTTGTAGAAGTGCTTTTTGCTATTAGTGTTGCCGAACCTCTAACATTCCAATCTATCGCCTTAAGCGTAATAGAGGCTCCAGAAACACTCACCTGGGTAAGAAGGTTTGTAGGAAACTCCCAATATATAGAGGATGGAGCATTTGTTAAAGTATAAATTTCATTGAACGAACAAGTATAACCGTCTCCAACTATTTCTTCATTAGGAGAAGGATAGGCTCCATCAATACCCGATAATCCTGTACTTAATGGATCTAGCCAATCTTTCAATCTTCTTGTTGACGAAAGACCGTCCCAAGAGACATCAAACCTTCCATATTCTCCAGGATCATTTGCTGGATCAATGCAATTAACTGGGCTACCTCCATGAAGTTGCCCGATAATCCGACTGTTGATCATAAATAATGGAGAACCTGATGACCCGCCCTCGGTAACAGAGAACCCGTTAGCTGTGCTGGTCCAATCAACTCTCCAATGCGTATCAGCAGTATAAACCTGGCCTGGACCTGGCCTGGACCTGGCACTAAATTATGGGTTGCTATTTTTTTTATGTCCCCCGCAGGATGATGGATACCTACACCTCCCTGAGTTGGATTTGTAGTACGATCCCATCCATTAAAATAAACATCATACATTGCACCTACTGGAGATTCAATAAGTTCAAACAAAGCAAAATCGGAGTTAGTATTGTTTGCTCGCACGGTGGCTCCAGTAGTTGAATTTATTATAGGCTCAGTAGGTCCATTTGTGCAATTTGGGCTTTCGTAGTTCCAATAAAACATCCATTCTGATGCATCTGTATTGCCTGTAGCATCCAGTCCATCTTCGGTCAAACAGTGATCAGCAGTTAAAAAATAAAGGGTGCCATCTTGAGCTGTATTGTTCACCAAAGATCCAGTACACCATCGTCTTCCATCGTCGATTAAAAGCATGGCCACTCCCTTTTTTTCATCCTGCCAGTTGTCGCCTTCTGTACAATTTATATTCACTTGACAAGAGCCGGAATCACCAAAACCTACCTCATCTGGTTCATTTTCGTGAAATTGTTTCAAAAGACGTATATACTTATATCCATGTATAACACCACTGACAGATATGATTGCTTCTTGTTCTACATCTGTAGGATGATAATATTCCAAAGTGATTTCATCTTTATATACCAATCCAGTTGCAAATTTCCCTGGATTTTCTAGAGTTCCCTTATTATTTATTTCTGTAAACCCGCCAATAATATGAGATTTATTATTATTATAAATATGAAGCATACCCCCAGGAGGTAGATGAAAAGCATTATAAACCAAATTTATTGATTTTGCACTTGGGCTTTTTATTCTTAATCTCCATAATTTATCCCCATTAGGTAAATCTGTCCAAATTCCTGAATTATTAGTGTTATAGTTTGTTTCTATTTTGAGACCAAATCGAGGAGGAGTACCATACTCGCTATCGATTTCATCTTCTGCTAATGCATCAGAAATACTCATATTAGGCGTTACTATTTTCCTGTTTATTAGAAGCGACAGATTATCAATATCATTTCTCAACGAATATGGTTCATCGCTTGTCTGAATTTGAGCAACTATTGTATAACTAAAGACGAAGAAAAAAAAGAGTGTTAGTTTTCTCATAATTTATTGATTTAATAAGTTGAATATGTCATAATTTTAAAATCATTATTCAATTATAACTAAGTTCTTGACAACATTGATAATTGATTAACGTTTCTCAAAGTACATAAACTGTGTTGGTTCATATTCTATTTTTAAGGTATTTCCCTCTATAGTAAAAGACATTTGGTAATTGTCGTCACTACTACTATATGTTGAGACAATGGCGTCCGAAAACATTTGTCCCCATTCGGACTCATTAACCTCAGATATGCCGAATTCTAAAAAAATCAATACTTTGGATTCAGCAGTAAAGTTCCCTGAGAAAATATTTCTCCCTGTGGTTCCTTCGAATTCCTCATTAGAAAAAGTGATAACAATAGTCCCCGAATTATCCAAATCGGTCATAATTGTAGTTGTAGTTTGATCTTGAAATTGTACTAATTCCCAAATTCCAAGTAACTCATCTTCTCTGTTTGTAGATCTGTCATTATTACATGAAATAAGGCTAATAAAAAGAAACAATAATGTCGACATTTTCAATAAATTTCTCATAATACATTTTGCTTTAAAATTTAACTGATATTCAAATATATATCATTAATTTCAACTGAACAATACGTGACGTCACGTATATTATGACACTATCTATTAGTTAAGTTATGATTAGTTTTACCATTAATTCATATCTAAACAGGTTTTAACCCCAGAGGTGCTAGACAATTTATTAAAAAATCCAAGACACTGACACTGGTTGCAACCAAACTTCTTTTCTCATAAGAAACATGTTTTAAAGAGTTATGGAGGTATAGCAAACAATGAGATTAAATGAACTTGTCAAACAGACAATTTATAACCAAACAACTTAAACTTGCATAGAAAAAAATCTAACTCCATTCGAAGTTAGACTTTTCTTATTTTAATGTGATTCCTCCCCGATAATTATCGGGATCTGTAGTAATTTATTAATTATTAAGTGCCTCTGCACCACCAACAATTTCTAAAATTTCGTTAGTAATGGCAGCTTGACGCGCTTTATTGTAGGTTAGTAATAATTCATCTCTTAATTCTGTAGCATTGTCTGTTGCTTTATGCATTGCCGTCATACGTGCGCCGTGCTCACTTGCAAAGGAATCTCTTATAGCTTTATATAATTGTGTTTTTAAAGACTTTGGAATTAATGTTTCAACAATTTCAATTTTTGAAGGTTCAAAAATATAATCTAAATTCAGATTTGCATCTCCTTCTACAGGAACAATTGGTAAAAACTGTTCGGTCATTAAGATTTGAGTTGCAGCATTTTTAAACTTGTTATAAACCAATTCGATTTTATCAAATTCGCCTTCTACAAATTTATCCATTAACAATTGTGCTATTTCTGCTACATTGTTAAAAGTTAAATCATCAAAAACTTCACTATGATTAGAAATTACATTGAAGCCTTTAGATAAAGCATCATTACCTTTTTTACCAATAGCTAAAAAAGAGACTTCTTGATTAGCATAAACGTTATTAGCTAATTTCGTAGATTCTTTTAAAATATTAGAATTAAATCCTCCGCACAATCCTCTATTAGATGTAATAGCAACAATAAGTATTTTATTTACGTCTCGTTGATTTGCAAATTTGCTACTAGTATCTCCATCAAGAGTTGCACTTAAGCTTTGAAGCAATTCTGTTAGTTTATTTGCATAAGGACGCATTGCAGTAATAGCATCTTGTGCCTTCTTTAGTTTTGCAGCTGATACCATTTTCATGGCACTTGTAATCTGCATTGTTGAAGATACTGACGATATTCTATTACGTATTTCTTTTAAGTTTGCCATTCTAATTTAGAATTAAGCTTTATATTTTTCTGATAAATTTTTAGCTACAGTTGTTAATGTGTCTGTAACTTCATTTGTTAATTTACCTGATTTTAATGTAGCTAGCACATCGTTATGCTTTGCTTTTAAAAATTCGATATAATCTCTTTCAAATTCTTTTACTTTATTTACAGGAACGTCTCTTAATAAATTTTTAGATCCAGCATAAATAATTGCAATTTGATCTTCTACTGTAAATGGATCGTTTTGAGCTTGTTTTAAAATTTCAACGTTACGTTTCCCTTTTTCTATTACATTCAAGGTAGCAGCATCAAGATCTGATCCGAACTTAGCAAATGCTTCTAATTCACGGAATTGTGCTTGATCTAGTTTTAATGTTCCCGCTACTTTTTTCATTGATTTAATCTGTGCATTTCCTCCAACACGTGATACCGAAATACCTACGTTAATTGCTGGACGAACACCTGAATTAAATAAGTCTCCATCTAAAAATATTTGTCCATCTGTAATTGAAATTACATTTGTTGGAATATATGCAGATACATCTCCTGCCTGTGTTTCAATAATTGGTAATGCCGTTAATGATCCTCCTCCCTTTACTTTATTTTTTAAAGCTTCGGGTAGGTCGTTCATATCTTTAGCAATGTTGTCATCTGCAATAACTTTTGCCGAACGCTCTAATAAACGTGAATGTAAATAGAATACATCTCCAGGATATGCTTCACGTCCTGGTGGACGACGTAATAATAATGATATCTCACGATACGCAACTGCTTGTTTAGATAAATCATCATACACAATTAATGCTGGACGACCAGTATCTCTAAAGTATTCTCCAATAGATGCTCCTGCAAAAGGCGCATAAACTTGCATTGCAGCAGGATCTGATGCATTTGCAGCAACAATTGTTGTATATGCTAAAGCACCTCTCTCTTCTAATACTTTTGCTATTCCTGCAACCGTTGATGCTTTTTGTCCAATTGCTACATAAATACAATAAACAGGTTCGCCTGCATCGTAAAATTCTTTTTGATTTAAAATGGTGTCAATACAAACTGTGGTTTTTCCTGTTTGCCTATCTCCAATTACCAACTCCCGTTGTCCGCGACCAACTGGAATCATTGCATCAATAGCTTTAATCCCTGATTGTAATGGTTCTGTTACTGGTTCTCTAAAAATAACTCCAGGTGCTTTACGCTCCAAAGGCATTTCGTAAGTTTCTCCAGAAATTGGTCCTTTTCCATCAATTGGTGTCCCTAAAGTATTAACAACACGACCAACAATACCTTCTCCTACATTAATAGATGCAATACGGTTTGTACGTTTAACAGTTCCACCTTCTTTAATTTCATTTGAAGCTCCTAATAATACAACACCCACGTTATCTTCTTCAAGATTAAGAACGATACCCTCAAGCCCATTTTCGAATTCTACTAACTCACCATATTGTGCATTAGACAATCCATAAACACGTGCAATTCCATCTCCTATTGTTAGTACTGATCCCACTTCATCTAATGAAGCTGATGCTTCAAATCCTGCTAATTGTTGCTTTAAGATTGCTGATATTTCAGCTGGTTTTACTTCTGCCATCTTTATATATTTAAATGTTAGACATTATATATCTAAACTTAATTTAGTGTAAATTCTCTTTTTAATTTATTTAATTGGTTTGTAATACTTGCATTATATTGAATATCTCCAATACGCAAAATGAAACCGCCAATTATACTTTGGTCTATAATATTTTTAAGCTCTACATCTTTTCCTGTAAGCTCTTTTGCTTTAGCCAATACTTTAGATTTTAACTCGTCAGTTAATGGGATTGCAGTTATTACAGTTGCAACTTCACTTCCTCTATATTGATCATATAACCGATTATACATTGAAGCTACTTCACTTAAAATATTAATTCTTTTATTACTTATTAATGTGTCGATTAAACCAACAGTTATTGTATTAGAATCTTTAAATACTTCTAATAATGCTGATTTTTTAACTTCAGAACGCAAGACTGGACTTTGAAGCATATCGCTTAAGTCTTTACTTTTTGCTACGGAATTAGCAATTAACACCATATCATTATTTACAGTTTCTACTGTATTTTGATCTTTTGCTAAATCTAAAACTGCTTTTGCGTAACGTATTGCTGCTCTTGTTCCTGCCATTTTTAATTAGTTTAAAGTAGCTTCTCCTAACATATCTTCAACTAATTTTAGCTGCTTATCACTGTTAGATAATTCTTCTCTTACTACTTTTTCTGCAATATCAACTGCTAATCCTGCTACATGGCTTTTAAGTTCTGCCAATGCTGCTTTCTTTTCACTTTGTATTGATGTTTGAGCTTGCTCAATCATTTTGTTAGCTTGTTCTTGCGCTTCATCTTTAGCATCAGCAATAAGCTTTGTTTTAATCTCACGTGCTTCTTTAAGTAAAGATTCTCGTTCAGCACGAGCTTCTTTTAAAATACGCTCATTATCTGCAGTGAGATTTTGCATCTCAAGTTTTGCTTTTTCAGCTGAAGCTAATGCATCTATGATACCTTGTTCCCGATCTGAAACAGCACCAAGAATTGGCTTCCATGCAAACCTTTTTAATACGTATAGCAAAATCAAAAAAGAAAGTACTGTCCAAAATATAAGTCCAAATTCTGGTTTTATTAAATCCATATTTTTTAAATTTCTTTTTAAAGTTTAAAAAATCAAGACACAACCAACCGTTGTGTCTTGATAAAGTTCTATTTTAAAACTCCCATAAGTCCAACAACAACTCCGAAAAGTGCTACTGCCTCAATAAAGGCAATAAGTACAATTGCAGAACCTTGAAGTTTTCCTTGCATTTCAGGTTGGCGTGCCATAGCTTCCATAGCTGCACCACCAATTTTCCCTACACCAATACCACCACCAATTGCGGCTAAACCAGCACCAATTGCTGCGAATGCACCATAACTAACTGCGGCATCTTGTAATAATAATAAACTCATAGTTCAAAATATTTAAAAATTAATTAATGTTCATGTCCTTCATCCAAAGCTTGTCCAAAATACAATGCAGAAAGCATTGTAAAGATGTAAGCTTGGATTGCTACTACTAATACTTCGATTACGCTAATAAAAATTGTAAATAAAACCGAAATAGGAGCTACAAAATAACTCTCGAAAATAAATATTAATGATATTAAACTCAACACAATAACGTGTCCTGCAGTAATGTTTGCAAACAAACGAATCATTAGTGCGATAGGTTTAACAAACATTCCGATTATTTCTATTGGAGCTAAAAATAGCTTCATTGGCACTGGCAAACCAGGCATCCAAAGCATGTGTTTCCAATAGTATTTTTTACTGCTAAATAACATAATCACAAATGTGATTACAGCAAGTGTTAAAGTAAAAGCGATATTCCCACTTAAATTACTACTAAATGGGAAAAATGGAATTAAACCCATAACATTATTAATCCAAATAAAGAAAAATAACGTTAGTAAAAACGGCATATATTTATGATATTTCTTCTCCCCTATATTTGGTATTGCCACCTCATCTCTAATAAATACAATAATTGGCTCCATAAAGCGACCAATTCCAGTAGGTATATTATTATCTGATTTTTTATAAGATCTTGCTGAAAACAAAAAGATAAACAATAAAAGTGTTACTGATAAAAACATAGAAAACACATTTTTTGTAATAGAAAAATCTAAAGGTTTTTCAGCATTTGCTGGATGATGTTCTGAATCAAAAACAACAACAGTTGCTCCTTCTTTAAGCTGATAAATTTTGTCGTGCAAATTAACAAACTTCAACCCTTTCTTTTCGACAACAGTCTTACCTTCTACATCATGAAGAAACTCACTCGACATAAATGTTACGAGACCAGAATCTGTCCATAAAATTATTGGAAGCGGGAAAGAAAAATCTCCTGCTACATGAAAACTATGTGAATCTCCAATATGGTGAAAAATTAATTCGGAAGCATTAAAAGGTTTTTCTTCTTCAGTCTTTTCTAATTTTCCTTCTTTATTTTCAGTAGCATATCCAAAAAAAGATATGGTTAAAAAAAGGCTTAATAAAAATGTTTTAAAAGTATTGATTTGCATCAGTTTTTTCAATTAAAAATACCTTATGTAAAATTCGGTGCAAATATACATTCATTATTATAATTGGCAAACTAATATTAACAATGTTTAGCCTTTTTGAAGAAATTTGTTTAAGCTTAAAATCTCAAATGCTAAAAACAGAAAATATGGTATAAAGAAATTGATAACTTCTAATTGTGAATGGTCAGATTTTCCAAAGAATAAGGGTAATAAAAACACAATTGCTAATATCATTTTAACCATAGTTAGACCTAAAAAAAGCTGAAGTATTTTATCGGGTTTATCCTTAGATTTATATTTTAAAATAATGAATACTATTAAAACCAAAATTGCATTAAATAAGTAGATGCTCCAAACTGGCAAATAGAGTTGTCCTTCAAAAAATTGAAAAATAATATATGTGTGAATTAAAAAAAGTAAGATTGTAAAGCCTAAAAGCCAAAGTATAAAACTACTTATTTCTTTGTTCATTTGAATTGTCTTTTTTAGAAAATTTAGTAACCTTATTAATTACAAAATACAACGCCATTCCAATTGAAGTTAGTGAACATATAAGTGTGAATAGATTGTATTTGTTTGGATTATATTCGTCTAATTTGATGCCGGCATAAACTCCAAGGCCAATAATGGCAATCATTTGAAATCCTATACCAGAAAATCTTGCGTAATTATTAAGCTGTTCTTTCGGCTTCTTTTCCCGGTCTTTGTTGTTGCTCACCTTTATTGAGTTCTTTTATTGCGCCTTTCATACTACAAACAGCGTTAAATGTAGCTCCAGGTTCTACTGCAAGTTTCCCAACTTCTACTTCTCCTTCAATATGTGCTGAAGATTTAAGGGATAAAGTTCCTGATAGTTTTAACTTCCCTGAGAATTTCCCTTCAAAATCTGCATTTGCACCTTCAAAAGTACCGTTTATTATTCCTGATTTTCCTACTACTACCTTTCCGGGAGTTTTTAAAGTTCCTTGTATCGTTCCATCAATTCTAAAAGCTCCTTTACTAGTAATGTCACCAACTAATGTTGTTCCTTGAGCTATGATGTTTTGTTGAGAAGTGTTGTCTGTTGTCATTTTTCCTTTTTTATTGTTGTCTGAAAACATGGTTGCTATTAATTAGTTATTATAGAGACTTTAAATATTCGTCTAAATTTTTATGAATTTGTATCGTTTGATAATTTATAGAAGAAATTGCAAAATGCTCTTTATCTATTGGATGTTTGTAATCTTTAAATACTTCAGCCAATCCTAAGGCTCCATTAATACTTTTAAACCCATGAACTACTACAAAAGTTATGTTTTGATTATAAACGTCTTTAGACGTGCTCAAATTAAAATATTTTACTTTGCCTACAGCCTCATTTAGGTTTTTAACAAAGGCATCTATCTCTTCTTGAGTCGCATCACTAAATTGATAAATAGCTTTAAAATTTTTGCCTTCTAAATCATCCATAAATTCCTTTTTTGCCAATAACGGAATTACCGTTTGCATCATGTCTTCTGCTTTTTTCCCTTCTGGACTATTGGGATAGTTTAAAGCAATAAAATTTATGGATTCTTTATAATTCTCATATCCATAAAGCCTAGCTTTTGAAACAGCTTTTAAAAATTCAAATTTGGGTACAATTGCTTCTCCATCAAAATTTGTAATATAGGTGTCGCTTTGTGAAATAACTTCTAGATATTCTTGATTTTCAAACTGTTTATACAAGTTTGTATAAATGTTTTCTGGACTGTTCTCATCTTTTCCTAAAACTGTTTCTGGGTTTAATAGTATCGTAGCGTATCTTGAATCTGGATGATTTGAAATAATATCGGTTTTGGCAATTTCGGCTTCCCCTTGTAAATTTAAAAGTTTGTATATTTTGTATAAATTATATTTTGAAGGTAAGATCAAGCGCTCTTCCGGATTGCTTTTTAATAAAACTTGTAGTTTATCTTTCGCTAAATTGTATTCTTTAAACTTGTCTTTATATATTAATCCTAACTGATAGTAAGCAAAATTTCTGTCTTTAGTTAAACTGTCTATTTCTCTTTCTTCAGTAGGAATTCTTGTTATATAAAATTGAGGGTCAAATAATTCTTCTTCAGTAGCATTGGCTAATTCTTCATCTATTATTGCTGCTCCTAAATTTGAAGCTCTTTTGCTAGACCATCTCCAATTATCTTCCAATTGTCGTTCTCCCCAAGTTTTAATAAATTCATTCTTGCCAAAAGCCACAGTTATAGGATTGTAAAAATAGAACGATTCTGCGCTTTCTTTTTGTCCAATAGACAGATTAGAACGATTGCTGTCATTGGTTATTAATCCGCTTGAACGCTTAGCAATTTCTTCTTTTTCTTTTTGCTCTTCAGCTTTTTGCTTTAAATCATTCGTGTATTTTGTAAATAATGCCAACCTATCTTCTTCTGGCATATTTACAAGCATTAAAATACTGTCGTTTCTTTGTGCAACATCTTCATAATAAATAACATCATCAAGATTTTCTCTCTTTCTTCTAATAGTTCTAAATATCTTGCTATTCTGTTTCAGATTAAACATCGTACTATCGTAATAAGCACCTGCATTTTTATATTCCGAATTATCAAAACTCATATTTCCTAAAGTTTGATAACTTAATGCGTTAAGAAATTTATCTTGAGAGTCTGCTCGTAAAGATTTATTATAATATGTTATAGCTAATGAATCTGAATTATTTTCTTTATGATATTCGGCAATTTGATAATAAATTTTATCAAGATAAGGTCTGTTTTCTCTGTCTTCTTCTAAATCGGTTAATAGTTCTAAAAATTCAAGTTTGTTCCCACTTTCGAAATTGAAGTTTTTAGCCTTTTCAATATGAGCGCTAATTAAATAAATTCTTGGTATAGCTCTGTTAAGTTCTATAACTTTATCAAAAGCTATATTAGCACTATCCTTATTCCCTAATTGATTATAAAGTTGTCCTTGAATAAAACGATAACGTCCTTTTTCGTCTTTGTTTTTAGTTTCAGTAGACGCTATTTCTAATTGAGTAACAGCACTATCAAGATACTTTTTATTAATGTATGCTTGAGCAAGCATTGAGGTTGCGTCAGCCAAATCCTGGTTCTTGAGATCAACTTGATATAATAAACGTTTTAAATTTGAAATCGCTAACTCGTCATTTTCTAAACGAATGTTAGACTTCTCTCTCCATATTTTCGCTTGATTTATCTTATCACTTGCAGGATATTTAAAAAGAATAAAATTAAAAGCCTCTAAAGATGGTACAAATCGCTGATCGAAATACCT
This sequence comes from Flavobacteriaceae bacterium, assembly GCA_965250265.1. Lineage (GTDB taxonomy): Bacteria > Bacteroidota > Bacteroidia > Flavobacteriales > Flavobacteriaceae > PRS1. The sequence goes on from CBDFNO010000015.1 coordinate 710,868, forward strand.
TGCTTTTCCTAAGAGCAAATAAGCTTCATCAATCTGAGGATTTTTTTCTCTGCCATCAATATTCATTGAATGCTTTTGAATTGCCTTTACTGCTTTTTCTTCAGCTTTTTCAAAATTTTCGTTTTTGGTTTGACCAGGTAATAAAACCTCATCCGATATTTGCATGCGCTCTATTGCTAAAACCTCCCAATAGTTGTCTACATAACCGTCTGCCAGATTTTCTTTACCTTGTTCTAAAGCAATATGGCCGTTATAAAGTGTGTTAAATTCTGTAGTTACGGCATGGAAATTTTTACTTATAAAATTGTCTTTTTTACGAGAGCAGCCTACAATAAAAATTGCAGAAAGAAGCAGAATTGTTATAGCCTTAAAAGATGTTTTCAACGTTGGTTTAATTTAGTAAATGAATAACTAAAATCACTACATAAAAGTATGTAGAAACGTAAAAATAACCATCTTTTTTAATTTAACTACAAATTTGACCGACTTTTAGCTTCTCACAGATCCTGTAAAGTAATCTTCAAGTTCTTTTAACGTCGCGTCACTTGTAGCTAAATCTTTAATTATGTCGCCTTTTTCTAATACAACAATGCGTTCACAAACTTCGGTTACATGCATTAAATCATGGCTCGAAATTAATACAGTAATATCTCTGTTTTTTGTGAGTTCTCTTATAATTTGTTTTAATCTAATTTGTGTAGTTGGATCTAAATTAGCAAAAGGCTCATCAAGAATTATTACTTCAGGATTGCCTATAAGGGCGGATACAATACCTGTCTTTTTCTGGTTTCCTTTACTTAAATCTCTTATGTATTTTTTTTTACCAATAATTTCATCATTGAAAATTTCTTCAAATTGCAGTAAAAAAGCATCAATATCAGCTTTATTTTGCCCTCTTAAATCTCCAATAAAATAGAAGTATTCTTCTGGTGTTAAATAGCCAATTAAAAAACTTTCATCAATAAATGATCCTGTAAATGTTTTCCAATCTTCGCTTAAATTAACTTGAATATTGTTTGTTGTAATCTTTCCTGTTGTAGGTTTAATTAAATCTAATAGCAAATTAAAAAACGTGGTTTTTCCAGCGCCATTATTACCAACCAATCCAAAACTTTGGCCTTTTGGAATTTCCAAATTTTCTATATTTAAAACGGTTATTCCGTCGTATTTTTTAGTAATCTCTAAAGTTTGTATCATATTTATAAATTCTTATTGGCACTAGCTGTTTTGACTAAATGCTTCAATCATTTTGTATTTTACTGCTAAATATTTATTTGTAATTGTTTTCATTATTTTTTGGTGAAATACAATTCCAATAAGTCCCATAATTATAAGAACTGCTATTGCTACTTCAAAATTTAAAAAGTAGTTGAAAGCCGCAAAAATCAACATAGGAATTATCATTAAAGGGATTCCGATAAGCCATTGAACTGCGCCCATTCCTTGTAAATTGAACGCCGCCCTTTCATCTAAATTTATCTTTTTTCTATTGAATGATCCTCCATACATTATTATGTGAGAATTGACGCCTACATTATAAATTGCCGCCGCTAAATGTGCTAATAAAACTTTCCAGCCAAAATAAATATACGGAATACCTAACACAAATAAAACAACTACACTTATAGTCATTAGTGCAAATTTTGACTTTAAATATCGTTCATATTTAAAATTTTGACTCATCAATAGTTTGTAATAGCTGCTATCCCAGGCTGGAATAAATTGTCCAAAATTGATTAAAAATACACCTGTTGAAAAAATCCCAATAAAAGCATACATAAACACCATATCTTTATAGGTTGGTTGCGGATAAAAAAATAAACCATAAAGCAATCCCAATATCATAATAGGAAGTGTGGCTTTAGCTCTTTTATTGCGTAAAATTAGTTTTAAATCCAATTGCATAAATGGCGCAATATCTCCAAACCGTTTAGTCCAAGCCATGTCTAACGATTTAGCTTCTTTAACTTTTGTTTGTAGTGAAGTATCAATGTAGAGTTTACTTATTAGAATTTTATAGTTGCAGAAGTATAATACTGCTAATATCAGCATTGGAATCAGTAATAATATTGGGTTATTAGCAATACTAAGAACACCGTTAGAAATTAAATCTGAAAAAGAAATAATATTGAAATAATTGAGTGCAAATAATATTCCTAAAATTGCTATTAAAGGTAAAAATGACAATGAGGTTTTAGCAGTTAAACTTTCAATAATAAAATTTAAAAAATTAGTGATTAATGTAATTACTATCAACGCTAAAATCCAAAATAGGATTGTCGTTGTTTGGTATTCTTTAGTTAATAATATTGCGCCAAAAGGAATAATAGCAAACAGTGGTAAAAAATTAAAAAATGATATTGCAGATTTCCCTAATACATAGTTTACTATTTTATTTCTTTTAATTGGTAAAGTCAACAAGGGTTTTACAGACATTACAGGTAATTTCTGGAGAAAAAAGCGGATCATTAAATCGCCTAAAATCCAATAAAACATGACTCCGTTAACCAATAAAAAAGGATCCTGATCTGGATATATTTTCTTTAATATTGGGTAAATGGATATTCCCAAGCCTAGAAATGTCACAATAAAGTAAAGTGCAAAAAAACCTATTACTATTTTTAATCCAATACTTCTTTGCCAATATGGAGAGCGAAAAAATTGTCTCCATTCAAGGCTTAAAAAACGTCTTATCATAGTTACGGTTAATGTTTAATTCATTAGTGTCTTTTTTAATGAATTTGTTACACACAAATCTAAGGTTTCCAAACCTACTTCACTATTTTTGTTAAAATTTAATTTATATGTCGCAATTTCATAAACTTACCATAAAAGATATTCATAAAGAAACAGATAAAGCTGTAACTATTAGTTTTAATGTTCCACTAGATTTAAAAGAAACTTTTGCTTTTAGAGCTGGGCAATATATTACATTAAAAACCACAGTTAATGGAAACGAAGTGAGACGTGATTACTCCTTATATTCTTCACCTAAAAGTGGGGAACTTAAAGTGGCTGTAAAAGAAGTAAAAAATGGTACGTTTTCAGCTTATGCAAATAATCAACTGCAGATCAATGACGTATTAGAGGTTGCCTCACCAAAAGGGCATTTTATTTTTGAACCCATTGACACTGGCTCAAGAACCATTGTTGCTTTCGCTGCTGGCAGCGGAATAACGCCAATTTTAAGTATTATAAAAAGTGTTTTAGAAGACGAGCTTAATAGTAAAATTGTTCTGGTTTATGGTAACAAAACTACTACAGACACGATGTTCTTAAATCAACTTTTAGAACTTCAGCATCAATATAGTGAGCGTTTTTCTATTCGATTTGTATTTAGCCAGGCAAAAGAAGATAACGCCATTTTTGGACGAATTGAAAAAAGCACGGTTAATCTAATTGTGAAAAATGAATACAAGCATGTTGTTATCGATGCCTTTTATCTTTGTGGTCCGGAAGGGATGATTCATACTGTGAAAGATGTTTTAACTGAGCACAATATTGATGAAAATACTATTTTTTACGAACTTTTTAAAGCTGCAAAGCTGACTGAAATTAAAGAAGAAACTAGTGAAAAGGGTGATACAAAAATCACGATTATTGTAGATGATGAACAAACTACTTTTGAAATGTCTCGAAAACAATCTATTCTTGAGGCTGCTTTAGACGAAGATATAGACGCGCCTTACTCGTGTCAAGGAGGGATTTGCAGTAGTTGTCTTGCGCGATTAACCGAAGGTGAAGCCAAAATGAGACAAAATAATATTCTAACCGATAGTGAGCTAGCTGAAGGTTTGATTTTAACCTGTCAAGCACATCCTACGACACCAACTGTAGTCGTTGATTATGATGACGTTTAAATAATATATTCAATCTTCTCAACAATTGTCTTTGGAGAAATACTTCTTGATGCCTCCTTGTAATCTTTTGGATATTTATTCCCGTAAATTGAAGTAGGGATTTTTGGATATTTGTTTCTATCAGACAATAAAGAGAAATCTTCTGGTTGATTGAACGGAACAAATCCAGCAAATGGATGTGTTACTCCCCAAATGGTAATTACTTTTTTGCCCAACATTGCTGCTAAATGAGCATTCCCGGAATCCATAGACAACATCACATCTAAATTTGAAATTACATCTAGCTCTTCATCAAGTGATAATTTCCCTGCTAAATTGATTGTGTTCTCAAAGTCATTCTCAAGATTGTTTAATATATCAATCTCTTGTTGTCCACCACCAAATAAAAATAGTTTATAGGTTTTAGAAAGCGCAGCAATAACTTCTTTCATTAAGTCTAAAGGATACATTTTGCTCTCGTGTGCGGCAAAAGGAGCAATCCCAATCCATTTTAGTGTATCACTACCAATAATGGCTAATGTTTTATCATTCAATTTTGAACGTTCAGGAAATGATGGATTACTTAAATCCAATTTATAGCCTAATTTCTCAAAAACATCTGCATAACGTTGCTGTGTGTGTTTGAGCTGATGAAATTTATCTCCAGAAACCAGTTCTTTTTTTTCTGCTCTGCCTTTATCTATTTGAATACACTTAATCCCAAATAAAAAGAATTTTAAGATTTTACTGCGTAATACGTTATGTAAATCTGCAATAGCATCAATATTTAATTTTTTAAGCTCTTTTGAAAGTCTATAAAGTCCAAAAATACCCTTATGTTTTTGGTTAACCTCAGCAGGAAACACTGAAACATTTGGGATGCCTCTAAATAAAGGTGTAAAAAATGCTCGTGTAAGTACCGTTAATTTTACCTTTGGAAATTGCTGCGTAAATGCTCTTAAAACCGGAACTATCATCGCGACGTCTCCCATTGCTGACAGACGAATAACGAGAATATGTTTTGGTAGTTTTGGCATATCACATTTGATGAGATCCTGAAACAAGTTCAGGATGACACATTAAATTATTTCTGTCCTCTTAACACAGGATTTAACTCATCGTCATTGTACATTTTCATTTGTTTATAAACCTTCATATACTTATTACCATTTGCAATGTCTAGCAACAAATCGTCTAAAGCTGTGCTTAAATCTACACGTTGCTCTAGTAAAACATCTAATTTCTTTTTACATGCATCTTTATGATTTTGAGTTGCATCTGTACGTTGTGTTTCAAGATGCATATGAAACACTTTAAGGGCTAAAATTGATAATCTATCAACAACCCAAGCAGGACTTTCAGAATTTATTTTTGCATCGTACTTAGCTTGTACACCTTCATACTTTTGAAGAAAATAACTATCAATATATTCTACCGTATCGGTTCTATCTTGGTTTGAAGCATCAATTTTTCGCTTTAAGGTTAATGCTGCAACAGGATCTATTTGTGGATCACGAATTATATCTTCGTAAGCCCATTGTACAGTATCAATCCAACATTTTCTATACAATAAATGTTCAATTACATCATCGTTTTTATCATACTTATTTTCAAAGGGTTGATCAACTGTATTTAGTATTTTATATGTTTTTATAACGTCTCGAAAAATAGTATTGGCTTTATCAGAAAACATAACTTTTAGTTTTAAAATGCAAATATAAACCTATTTAGTTAACTTAGTAACCTCTTAATTAAGCACATTATGCAAATTCACAATTTATCAAACCAAAATTCAATTTTAAATACTTTCATTTCAGAAATTAGAGATGTTACTATTCAAAAAGACAGCATGCGTTTTAGACGAAATATTGAACGCATTGGAGAAATTTTAGCTTTCGAAATGAGCAAAGTTCTTACTTATAGTCTTTCAACCATAGAAACACCTTTGGGCAAATGTGGTATTAATTTATTTGAAAACGATATTGTTCTTTGTTCGATTTTAAGAGCTGGAGTGCCTTTACATCAAGGACTACTTAATTATTTTGATGCCGCTGAAAATGCTTTTATTTCGGCTTACAGACATCATAAAGATGGCTCAGAAAAATTTGAAATTATTATTGAGTATTTAGCATGTCCTAGCCTCGAAAACAAAACACTTATTTTGGCCGACCCAATGCTAGCCACAGGTAAATCTATGGTAAATACTTTTGAAGCTTTAAAGCCTTATGGAACACCCAAGGACATTCATTTGGTTAGTGTTATTGGTGCTCAAGAAGGGATAGATTATGTCGAAACCCAATTTTCTGAAAACACAAGTTTGTGGATTGCGACAGTTGATGCAGAACTGAGCGATAAAGGTTACATTGTTCCTGGTTTAGGTGATGCTGGTGATCTGGCATTTGGAAATAAATTACAACATTAAATAAGAAACAGGAGTGAGAATTAATATCCAAACAAAAAACTCCGCAAACCATTGTTCTTTTATCGATTCAATATAGTTTGCCATAATAATCGATAATGGTGCAAACATGAAAATAAATTCGCTTCCATTTTTATTTGATCCAATTAAAATAATTACAAGACTTATTAAAATTGCTACTATAATTAGTATGTGAGAAGGTCTTTGTCTTTTTATTTTGCCTTTTAAGTTTTTAATATAGAAAAATAAAGTCCAGAGCGCTAGTGAAGCTAAAATTGTAACACCAATAATTAAATTAAGAACATTATATGATGTAAAATCAAAGCTAGTTGCATCCAAATAATTAAATATTTCACTATAATTATTGTTTTCAATAATTGAATAACTAGTGATAATTATAATAACTGTAAGCAGGCCAATAAAAGGTATAATCCAGTTTTTAAAATTAGTAATTGTATAAAAGAAGAGTGCTGCAAAAACTAGAATGAAAAACAAAATAGCCCAAAAATAAAATAATGATGCAATTCCAATCCAAAAAGCTGCATCAAAAAGCTTTTTTTTAATTTTTTTATTCGACCGTAAACTAATAATTCTTCTTATAGCCAAAAGAATAAAAAGATTAGATATTAATATATTATCTATTTGAACTGTTATTGGTAATACAACTATAAACAAGCTAAACAGTAAGATTTTATAGCTATTTCTTTTTGTTAAGTTATTTTTACTTACTAAAAAATCGAGGACAAAAATCGAGGTTAAAACTACTGCGTAAATAACTAACTGTTTTAAAATTAGCATGAAATTTAAACTATCTTCAAGATTACTAATTCTAGTAACCAAAAAAACAGTAAATGTTATTAAAATTACAATTACAAAGTGAATAGGTTTTGAAGTGCTAAAAAATCTTGTAATCATTTAAAGAGTTTGTATATTTGTCTCGTAAATATAATATTTATTAAATGAAAGAATTTTTTTACGGGATACAGGATTTTTTTGTAGACGGTCCAGGTTTTTGGCTTTTTGATAAATTAAGAACCATAGAATTAGACAATTGGTGGACTGCAAATATGGTATCTTGGTTTTTTATAGTTATTTGTATAGTCGCTTTTGTATATTGGATGAATCAACTAAAAATCTTTAATGATAATAATGAAGAAGATAAGAGTATCTCTGCACATTCTTACTTGTAAAAACATCAGTATTATAAATCAAAACCAATATCTTTACGATAATACATCTTATCAAAATGTAGTTTTTCTATATTTTGATAAGATTTTTTTATAGCTTCACTATACGTATCTCCAAATGATGTAATTGCCATTACGCGTCCTCCAGATGTTACAATTTTTCCATTATCATGTGTTGCTCCGGCATGAAAGACTAAAGAATCTTGAATAGTACTTAATCCTGTAATTTCTTTCCCTTTTTTATAAGTTTCAGGATATCCGCCAGAGACTAACATAACTGTAGTTGCAGCGCGCTGATCTATTTCAATTTCAATTTCATTTAACCGTCCTTCAGAAATGGCTTTAAAAATTTCGACCAGGTCATTTTTTAAACGCGGTAAAACAACTTCGGTTTCAGGATCTCCCATTCTTACGTTATATTCAATCACAAAAGGATCATCATCAACTTTTATCAACCCGATAAAAACAAACCCTTTATACGGTAGATTGTCTTTTTGAAGTCCTTTTATAGTAGGCTTTACTATTCGTTCTTCAATCTTATTCATTAAAATATCATCAACAAAAGGTACTGGTGAAATGGCGCCCATTCCTCCCGTATTTAATCCTATATCACCTTCTCCAATACGTTTGTAGTCTTTTGCAGTTGGCAAAATTTTATAATGTTTCCCATCGGTTAACACAAAACAGCTCAACTCTATTCCATCAAGAAATTCTTCAATAACAACTTTTGAGCTTGCATCTCCAAATTTAGCGTCGATAAGCATCAACTTCAATTCTGCTTTAGCTTCATTTAAATCATTCAATATCAACACACCTTTACCAGCGGCTAAACCATCTGCTTTAAGTACATAAGGCGGTTTTAAAGTTTCTAAAAACAAAAACCCTTCTTCTACATTGTTTTTAGTAAAGCTTTGGTAAGCTGCTGTTGGAATATTATGACGATACATGAATTCTTTTGCAAATTCCTTACTTCCCTCCAACTGTGCTGCAGCTTTTTGCGGTCCAATAACTGCAACATTTTTTAACTCATCATCGTTCAAAAAGAAATCATAAATACCTTTTACTAAAGGGTCTTCCGGACCAACTACAACCATATCGATTTCTTTATCTAGCACCAAATCCTTAATAGCAATAAAATCGGTTACTTTTATATTTATGTTTTCCGCAATTTGTGAAGTGCCTGAATTTCCAGGTGCAACATAAAGCTGCTTACATAAAGGACTTTGAGCTATTTTCCAAGCAAAAGTATGCTCTCTACCGCCAGAGCCCAAAATTAAAATTGTCATATTGTTAGTTGTTTGCGCAAAAATAATTGCTTTTACGCTTAAAAAATAATTAATTTACAAAAACATATTTACACCTTTTCTTTTGAATATATTTGATTTCACTTTACGGTTTAAAGGCTTTCCAATTAGAAAGGCAAGATTGGTTTTGAAAGAAATTCAGCAGAAAAATAATGTGGAATTTGAAAGTTATATAAATTCAAAGAAGAAAGATATTGTTAATTACCATTTAAAATACAACAGGTTTTATAAATCTTTCGCAACAGGAGTAGATCCTTTAAATTGGAATAGTATTCCAATAATGTCCAAACGCCATTTACAAAGGCCTTTAAAAGAACGTTTATCGGAAGGGTATGACATTAAAAATGTATATGTTAATAAAACTTCTGGGTCTTCAGGAAGTCCGTTTGTTTTTGCGAAAGATAAATTTTGTCATGCTATGACTTGGGCAGTAATTCAAAACAGATTTGGTTGGTTTAATTTAAATTTTAATAGCTCAAAACAAGCGCGATTTTACGGGATCCCTTTAGATACAAAGGGTTATTATAAAGAACGCTTTAAAGATGTTTTGAGTAAGCGTTTTCGTTTTTCTGTTTTTGATTTAAGCGATGCTGCTTTTGAAAAACATCTAACTACATTTAAATCTACGAAGTTTGATTATATAAACGGTTATACAAGTTCTATTGTGCAATTTGCTAAGTTTTTAGAGAGAGAGAAAATAATTTTAAAGTCTGTTTGTCATACCTTAAAGGCATGTGTGGTTACATCTGAAATGCTTTTTGAAGATGATAAAATCTTAATGGAAAAACAATTCGGTGTTCCAGTAATAAACGAATATGGTGCTGCGGAATTAGATCTTATTGCTTTTGAGAACCCTATTGATGAATGGCAAATAAATAGCGAAACATTGTTTATTGAAATGCTTGATGATAACAATAATCCTGTTTCTTTAGGTGAGGAAGGTCGCATAGTTATCACTTCGCTTTATAATAAAGCGCATCCTTTTATTCGATACGATATTGGTGATATTGGAAGGCTTTCAAAAAAAAGCACTCTGCGGAAACCAGTTCTTGAAAAACTTCTTGGAAGAACTAATGATATTGCAATCTTACCAAGTGGGAAAAAAGCTGCCGGTTTAACGTTTTATTATATTACCAAAAGCATTATTGAAGACGATGGCAACGTTAAGGAATTTATTATTGAACAACAAACAAAAGAAACTTTTAAAATTTGTTATGTGAGTGCTGAAGAGCTTTCAGAAGAAAAAATAAAAACGATTAAAATTGAAATGGAGAACTATCTCGAAAATGGTCTCAACATTGTATTTGAAAGACAAATCCAATTACAACGTTCAAAAAGTGGTAAATTGAAACAGTTTAGTTCACGAATTAAAAGTTATTGATTGTGAATCACCTTCTAATAATAACTCAATATTTTCCACCAGAAATTGGAGCTGCTTCTAATAGAATTTTTTATCTAGCCGAAGGATTAAAAAGGCATGGTTTTAATGTCACTGTGACAACTACATTGCCCAATTATCCTACTGGAAAAATTTTCAAGGACTATAAAGGTAAAACTAATCAGTCCACAACTATTAACGAAATTAAGGTATATCGCTTATGGTTATTTGCTAGCAATTCTAAAAATAAGTTGTTACGTTTGTTCGCAATGTTATCTTATAGTTTTAGTTTGATTTGGTTTTTTATCAATCATAAACTTCCTAAGACTATTATCGTACAATCTCCACCGCTTATAGTTGCTTTTACATGTATGCTCTTTTTAAAATCAAAAAAAAGGCATTTAGTTTTAAACGTAAGTGATTTGTGGCCTGTGGCTGGGTTAGAGTTAGGCGCTTTTAAAAAGAATTTTAGCTATAGAGTATTAGAAAAGATTGAACACTTTAATTATAAAAGAGCTGATTTGATTTTAGGGCAAAGCGAAGAAATATTAGCACATATTACGACGATGTTTACAGAAAAAAAAACATTCCTGTATAGAAATTATCCCAATTTTGGAATCAAAACATTATCATCATTTCATACTCCAACAGGCCCAAAAAAATTGATCTATGCTGGTTTATTAGGAATCGCTCAAGGTGTTTTTAAATTAATTCAAAACTTAGATTACCAAAACTTAGAACTTCATATTTATGGTGCAGGCTCTGAAAGCGAAATCATTGAAACATATCTATTAAAACATCCTGAATTACCTATCACTTATCATGGGCAAATATCAAGAAATGAGTTGCATAAAGAATCTCTTCAATATGATATTGCTATTATCCCACTTTTAAACAGAATTTATGGCTCAGTGCCCTCTAAAATATTTGAATATTCTAAATTAGGGCTACCAATTTTATATTTTGGTGGAGGAGAGGGGGAAGATATTATTAAAAAATATAACTTAGGGTGGACTGCTGAAGCTGGTGACTACAAGAACTTAAACACCGTTTTAGATAAAATAAAAACAATTAGATTGGATTTAGAGCAAAGAAAAAGAATCCAAGCAATAGCTGACAAAAATTTTGATTTAAATGTTCAGCTTGAAAAATTTTCCAAAAAATTAAAATCCCTTGATTAATACGCTTTATCATCTCCCTTTAACGCTTTTAAAAATGTTTGAGAAATAATTTTTAAGTCTAATAAAAGAGACCAGTTTTCAATATAAAAAATGTCATACTTAATCCGGTTTATAATATCTTCATCTGACTTTACTTCACCCCTATACCCTTTTATTTGTGCTAACCCTGTAACTCCAGGTTTAACATGATGTCTAAAAATAAAGTTATACTTGTCAACTTTTTTTGAATAATTGTCTGTGTAAGATAACATATGTGGTCGTGGACCAACAACACTCATATCTCCTTTTAATACATTAATAAATTGAGGCAGTTCATCAATACTGGTTTTTCTTAAAAATTTTCCAATTTTTGTAACTCTATTGTCATCTTGTTTTACATATGTCCCTTCTATCTCCTTTGTTATAGTTAAAGACCTAAACTTATAGCAATCAAACTCTTGGTAATTAATCCCATTTCTTTTGTGCTTATAAAATAGTGATCCTTTTGATTCTAACTTAATTAAAATAAACAGAATTATTGAAAGCCAAGATAAAATGATGATTATGACAAATAATGAAAACCCAATATCAAACAATCGTTTAATTAACTTGTTTAACTCGCTATTCAAAGTTGCTTCCTGAATTGATAAAACTGGGAAGTAATTATAAAAATTAGTTTTTAGCCTTTTAGTGTACAGTGATTTAGTATTAGATACGAACTTAATATTACATCTATAGATATTTGCATGTTTTACATATTTATTTATCACTTTTTCACTTAATTCATCAATGGCGCAATAAATCTCATCTATTTCTTTATTTTCTAACAAATATGTGAAACTATCATTAATGTTTCCATCAATTAATTCGTCATTAATATTGCTAAAAACTGCCTGAAGCTCATATCCTAATTCTTTGTCTTTTGCAAATAAGTTTCTTAATTCATTAGCCGCTTTATTATTGCCAATAATAACAACTCTCCTAATATTTCCTTTTAAAAAGAGTCTATATTTTTTTAGTGCATAAAAACTTATAATTTTAATTAATGTGATATTTAAAAATACTAGTAATAAATATTTAAAAGTTATAATGGCTTGTATATTTATACTTCTAAATACACCCATGAATGCATAAATAATAATAGCATAGACTAAAAACTGTTTTATTAAAAGTGATAAAATATTAAGCACAGAAGTGTATCTATATACTTTATAGAATTTCAAATAAAAAGTTGACAACAGCCAAAAAAAGGTTGAATAAATTATGTATAATGAATGCTTATTATTTAAAACTTCAATTGAGAAAAAATAAAGAGATTCTGTATTAAAATTGAAAAAATAAAAAGCTAAAATATTAAGTACTGATAAATCAAAGACTATAAGAAATAATCTTAAAAGCCAAATATATCTGCCTCTTTGGTACTCCATGATCTATCTTGAATTATAACCTGAAAAATCTTTGTGATCTCGCTTATAAAGATCTTCTTGAGAAAGTGTTTTAAAATAATTAAAGGTTTTTAACATGCCTTCTTTTCGCTTTGTTCTTGCTTCCCATCCAAATAGCTGTTTTGCTAAAGTGGTGTCAGGTTGTCTTTTTAATGGATCACCAGTAGGTAGGTTTTTATATACAACTTTTTGATGTGTTTTTGTTACTTTTATTATTTCCTTCGCAAAATCTAATATTGATATCTCATTGGGATTACCGATATTAACTGGGTAATGGTAATTGCTAAAAAGTAATCTATATATACCTTCAATCTGATCGTCCACATAACAAAAGGAACGTGTTTGAGAACCATCGCCAAAGACAGTTAAATCCTCTCCTCTTAAAGCCTGGCCCATAAATGCAGGAATTACTCTTCCATCGTTAAGACGCATTCTAGGACCATAGGTGTTAAAAATACGTACTATTCTAGTTTCTAAACCGTGAAATCTATGATAAGCCATAGTTATTGATTCTTGAAAGCGTTTAGCTTCATCATAAACTCCTCTAGGACCGATAGTATTAACATTACCAAAATAATCTTCGGTTTGTGGATGTACCAAAGGATTTCCATAAACTTCAGACGTAGAAGCAATGAGAATTCTTGCCTTTTTTGCTTTAGCCAAGCCTAATAAATTGTGTGTTCCAAGCGATCCTACTTTTAACGTCTGTATTGGGATTTTTAAATAATCGATAGGGCTTGCTGGTGAAGCGAAGTGTAGAATATAATCTAATTCTCCTTTAATTCTAACAAATTCTGTAACATCATGTTCAATAAATTTAAACTGAGGGTGTGCTTCTAAATGGGCTATATTTTTTTTGTCTCCAGTTATAAAGTTGTCCATTCCAATTACATACATGTCTTCAGAAATAAATCGGTCACATAAATGCGACCCTAGAAAACCTGCTGCTCCTGTAATTAAAATTCGCTTAGACATATTTTATTTATCTTCCAATTGAACTATAATAAAACCCTTCTTTTTCAATATCCTCAATATCATAAAGATTTCTACCGTCAAAAATAACTCGTTGCTTTAAAGACTTTTTCAGTTTTAAAAAATCTGGTGTCCTAAATATGCTCCACTCTGTACAAATTATTAGTGCATCGGCATCATTTGTGGCCATGTACATACTTCTAGCATAATTTATTCGGTCTCCAAATTTACCTTGTACGTTTTGCATTGCCTCAGGGTCAAAAACAGTAATTTTAGCCCCTTTAAATAATAATTCTTCAATCATATATAATGCGGGAGCTTCTCTTATATCATCTGTCTCTGGCTTAAATGCTAAACCCCAAATAGCAATCTTTCTCCCTTTAAGATTATTATTAAAATAAGCATCAATTCTAGGAATTAAAACTTTCTTTTGAATGTCATTAACTCTAATTACAGCATCTAAAATATCAAATTCATATCCATTTTCATTTCCTGATTTATGTAAGGCTTTTACGTCTTTTGGGAAACAAGAACCACCATAACCAATCCCTGGAAATAAAAAGCGTTTCCCAATACGAGAATCTGTCCCAATTCCAACTCTCACTTTGTCTACATCTGCTCCAACTTTTTCACAAAAGTTAGCTATTTCGTTCATAAATGTAATTTTAGTAGCTAAAAATGCATTTGCTGCATATTTTGTAAGTTCTGCAGAGCGTTCATCCATAACAATAATTGGGTTTCCAGATCTTACAAAAGGCTTATATAATTTTTGCAATAATTTTGTTGCTTTTTCTGAACTTGAACCAATAATAATTCGTTCGGGTTTTAAAAAATCATCTACAGCAAATCCTTCTCTTAAAAATTCAGGATTGGAAACAACATCAAACTCAACTATAGTTTCGTTAGAAATTACCTCTTTAACCTTATCGGTTGTTCCTACAGGGACTGTGCTTTTATCTACAATTACTTTATAGTCTTTTATTTTTTTTCCTATGTCTTTAGCAACTCCTAAAACATAAGATAAGTCTGCCGAACCATCTTCGTCTTCAGGTGTTGGCAATGCCAACATAATTATAGTTCCGTGTTCTAGGCCTTTAATTAATGAGGTAGAAAATTTAAGGCGCCCTGCTTTGATATTCCTTTGAAATAAAATATCTAGATGAGGCTCGTATATTGGGACTTCGCCAAGTTGCATTTGTCGCACTTTGTTCTCATCAATATCAATACAAAGCACTTCATTTCCTGTTTCTGCCAAACACGTTCCTGTTACTAATCCCACATAACCAGTTCCAATCACTGATATTTTCATCTTTTTTTATTTGTTTTTATGGTGTTATTAAATTAAAGCGTTTGTTCTTAGAAGAATAAAAACCAATAGTATTATTTTAAGATTTTAGACATCTAACTTTTCAAAAAGAGAATTAAGACTTTTATATTCTGGAACTAACTTTTTTATTTTTTTGACAATCTTAATTGACAAGTGCTCTTGTGCAGCTCTAATTATTTCATCAACTTGTTTAAAAACATATTCATATTGATCATTATTCTCTTTTACAATCATTATTTTTTCATGATATGTAGGTAAGGTTATTGATTGATCATTTAATAATTCTTCAAACAATTTTTCCCCTGGACGCAATCCTATAGATTCAATTTTAATGTCTTTATCTGGAATAAAACCAGCTAAACGAATCATCTTGTTTGCTAAATCAAGAATCTTAACAGCTTTCCCCATATCAAAAATAAAAATTTCTCCCCCCTTTCCCATTGAACTTGCTTCCACAACTAATTGACAAGCTTCTGGAATGGTCATAAAATACCTAATAATCTTTGTATGGGTTATGGTCACAGGGCCTCCTTGTTCTATTTGCTTTTTAAATAATGGCACTACAGATCCGTTTGATCCTAAAACATTTCCAAACCTAGTGGTAATATATTTTGTGCCATCTTTTTTTTTCTGAACCAAAGAATTGTGCAGTGATTGTACATACATTTCGGCAACTCGTTTTGAAGCTCCCATTACATTACTAGGATTAACAGCCTTATCTGTGGAAATCATGATAAATCGCTCTGCTTGGTGTTTTGCTGCTAAATCTGCTAATATTTTAGTCCCTAAAATATTAACTGAAACAGCTTCAGATGGATTTTTTTCCATCATAGGAACGTGTTTGTATGCTGCACAATGATATATAATATCTGGCTTATAAACTTTAAATAAATGTTCCATGCTTTCTTTATTTCTAATGTCACAAACAACTGGTTTAAAGTTTAGCCCTTCATATTCTTGTTCTGTTTTCAATGTTAAACTATGTAGTGGTGTCTCAGCTTGGTCAATAACTATAAGTTGTTTTGGACTATACTCTCCTAGTTGACGAACAATTTCTGCTCCTATTGATCCAGCTCCACCAGTAACGAAAATCGTTTTATTTTCTATTAATCCTAATATTTGATTGTTGTTTATTCTAATTGGTTTACGCTCTAATAAATCCTCTATTTGAATATTTTGAATGCTCTTATTAATCCCACTATTCAAGTTAAATTCAGAAATAGAAGGCGCTCTGTAAATTTTTATATTATGCTCAATACAATCTTCAATATGTTTTATGTACTCTTCGTTTCTTAAATCATTTTCTAAAACTATAAGACCTACAGCGTGATTAGCTCTAATCAACACATGTATTTTTCTGTTTAAATATAATATTGGCATTCCAAAAATTCTTTTATTTTCCGTTCTTTCATTACTGTCTAAAAAACCTAAAACCTTAAACCTTTTTGGTAGTTCGTTTTCTATTGCTACTGCAACAGATAATGCACTTTGAGAAGTGCCTAATATTAATACTTTTTCGGAATCGGATAAATCTTGAGCTAAAAATCGAGCGTAAACTTGTTTCACTAATGCTCTAAATAAAAACAGCCCAACAAATAATCCTAAGGAATATAAAATTAAGAAAATTTGCTCGTAAAGAAACTCATTGTTAATCTTATAGTTGATAAAATTTATTACGAAAAGAGTAAAAGCAGAAAAAAAAGATGCGAAAAATAATTTTACAGCATCAATATAACTTGAGTGTCTAATCAACCCAACATAGGTTTTAATAATAATGAAAAATATTATTGTTAGTGATAGAGCTAATAATAACCTCGGCATAAACAATATGGTAAGAAAAGACAGGTTAAAATCATTTGTAATAAATCCAGCAATAATTAACACAAAAGCTGCAATTTGGATGTCAAACCACAAAACTAACCATCTAGGTAAATAGCCAATGTTTTCAAAACTAATATTAAATGGTGTGTATTTTAAAACCAGTTTAAAAATTTCCTTTATTTTCTCTAGAGTAACTTTTATCATAAAATGTAGTACGATCTTACAAATTTAACAATTTAAATAGTCAAATATAGTCTTTGCTATCAATGCTTTTTCATTTTCTGTAAGATTAGAACCAGAAGGCAAGCACAGACCAGTATTAAAAAGGGTTTCAGAAATTACACCTCCATAAAAAGGATACTTTTGAAAAATAGGCTGTAAATGCATTGGTTTCCACAAAGGTCTAGATTCTATGTTCTTTTCTAATAAACTTATTCTTAACCCTTCTCTCATAAAACCTGCTATTTCTCTATCTATCAAAATACAACTTAACCAATGATTAGAAAAATATTTGTCATTTGGTTCTTCAAATACAGTTACTCCTTTTGCACCTTTAAATAAATCTTTATACATTTTATGATTCTCTCTTCGAAGATTTATATGCTTATCCAACACTTCCATTTGCCCTCTTCCTATTCCAGCAATAATATTACTCATTCGGTAGTTATAGCCTATTTGTGAATGTTGATAATGTAGTGTATTATCTCTAGCTTGAGTTGCTAAAAATATAGCTTTATTCTTGGTTTCTTTATCATGACATACGAGCGCCCCTCCTCCTGAAGTTGTAATTATTTTGTTTCCATTAAAGGACAGAATTCCATAATCACCAAAGGTTCCACATTTTTGACCTTTATATGATGACCCTATTGCTTCGGCAGCATCTTCAATTAATGTGACATCATATTTTTTTGCAATAACCGCTATTTCATCAATCTTTGCAGGCATTCCGTATAAATGAACAATAATAATAGCTTTTGGCTTTTTCTTTTTAGAAATTCTCTCTTGAATAGCTTCTTCTAAATTAATTGGGCATATATTCCAAGTATCATTTTCGCTATCAATAAAAATAGGCCTAGCGCATTGGTATAGTATTGGATTTGCCGAAGCAGAAAATGTCATACTTTGACATATTACTTCATCGTCTCTTTCAACACCTGCTAAAATTAAAGCCAAATGTAATGCTGCAGTGCCAGAAGATAGTACGGCAATATGCGTGTTCTCTCCTAAATAACTTTCCAAATCATTTTCAAAATTTGTGACATTTGGTCCTAATGGCGCTATCCAATTTTCATCAAAAGCTTCATTTATATATTTCTGTTCAGTTCCACCCATATGAGGAGATGACAACCATATTTTTGATTTCATAACTAATTAGTAATATTATACTTAATTATACTACCTGGATTCCCAACGACAACTGCGTAATCCGGGATATCATCTAAAATTACAGCTCCCGCACCAATTGTGCTCCATTTCCCGATTTTAAGATTTGGGACTACTATGGCTCCCGCACCAATATGAGTGCCTTCACCTATTTTTACATTTCCAGTTATAATAACTCCAGGTGAAACATGAATAAAGTCTTTTAAAACACAATCGTGTTCAACAACGCAAGAAGTATTAATTATGCAATGTTTGCCAATTTGAGTATTTGCATTAATAACTGCATTTGGCATTACGGCAGTTCCAGCTCCAATTAATGCACTTTTTGATAAATAACTGCTTTCATCAATAACTGTAAAAAAATTATTTTTAATTCTTTTCGAAATTTTCTTTCTAATCATATTATCGCCAATACTAATTAAAAACTCATCGCTATCAAGTTTCGGGTTTCTATCATCGTATTTACCAAGAAAAGGAATATCCATAAATCTTGTTTTTAGTTCATCATCATCAAAAATTCCAGAAATAACCATCTGCTTGGAAGAATTAACTATATCCATAATAACTTTTGCATGCCCGCTGGCTCCAAATAAATACTTCATTAATTATACCCGTTAAATTTCTCTGTAGAAACTAAATTTGTAGGATTTACTCCTTCCGATTTGACTACTTTTAATATCGTTCTTAATACAATTTTAATGTCTAAAACAAATGAAATATGGTTTACATACCAAACGTCTAATTCAAACTTCTTAGTCCAACTAATTGCATTTCGTCCATTAACTTGTGCCCATCCAGTTATTCCAGGCCTAACTTGATGTCTTTTTTCTTGGTCATGGTTATATAAAGGTAAGTACTCCGACAATAATGGTCTTGGGCCAATCAAACTCATATCTCCCATTAAAACGTTTATAAGTTGAGGAGCTTCATCCAAAGAAGTACTTCTTATAAATTTCCCCAAGACTGTATGTCTTGCTATATCTGGCAATAAATCCCCTTGGCTATCCTTTTTATCTGTCATGGTTTTAAATTTTATAATTTTAAATATTCTTCCTTTTTTCCCTGGCCGTTCTTGGAGAAAAAAAACAGAACCTCTATTATTTACACTCAATACAAGCATAACAATTAAAAATATTGGGCTTAAAAATATTAAACCAAAAAATGAAACAATAAAATCTATTATTCTTTTAATGATCCTTTTATACATTTTTTACTTTATAATATTTTCAATATTCATAATGTAAGAATTTCCTAATTGCTCCCTATCAAAATTCTGTTTAGCATATTGATACCCATTTTCACCAAGTGCATTAAGTTCGCTTTTTTTGAGGTTTCTTAGTTTTAAAACTCCTTGAACTATATCTTGAATATTCTCTGGCTCAACATAAATACCGCAATTAGCTGTCTCAACTAAATTTCTTGACACACCATCAATAGCCAATAATATGGGCTTTTTACAAGACATATAGTCAAATGTTTTGTTTGAATATATCGTCTTAAAGGTATCCGCTTTTTTCAATACAGATGCGCCTACATCAGAGGCCAAAATGTATTTGAAAATTTCTTGTTTGGAAATCGGATTTCTAAAAATCACATTTTCCAGTCCGCTTTCTTTTACCACTTCTCGTAATTCTTCTTTTCTCATTCCCGCGCCAATTAATTGAAATACCACATTAGTATCTGTTAAATCTTTAGCAGCATCTACCAATTGAATTAAGTGATTTGCTACACCATGTGCTCCAACATAGGTAATAACAAATTTATCTATCAATCCGAGTTCTTTTTTAAATCCTTCAGCGTCAAAGTTTTCTAGTATTTTTTCTGATATTGAAAAATCGGCAGCATTTGGAATAAAGATAACTTTTTCGGTTGGAACATTTTTTTCACGAATCAATTTATTTTGAAAAGCAGGAGTAAGTACATTAATTAGCTTCGCTCTTTTGTATATGAATTTTTCAAACCAATAGGAAAATTTGATTATCAAGCCATTTTTTAGAATCCCTGTATCAATAGCAGATTCTGGCCACAAATCTCTTACTTCGAATACAAATGGCGCTCTTTTTAAAAGTGATAAAACATAGGCCGTAATTCCTACAAACAAAGGAGGTGACGTTACTAATATAATATCATATTTTCTTTTAGTTTTAAATAGCCCCGCATAAATGCTGGAAAAGACAAAAGAAAAATATGCCCAGAGCCTTCCATGAAAACTAACATTATAACCTTTGGACACATGACAACGAACTACATCAACCCTATTATAAAATTGTTTGTCTTTGTGTGTGAACTTCCCTTTATACCTGTCTATTTTTTTCCCAGTTGAATAATGAACCATTCCTGCGATAACTGTTATGTGGTGTCCTTGATTTGCCCAAACCTGAGTGATTTCGTTAAAGCGCGAACCTCCACCATCTCCTTTTTCTAAAAAATATTGATGTATAAGTAGTATTTTCATTTATAAGTTGACACTTATTTGGGTGTTAAATATATTTGTATTTGTTGCAAATGTAATTCTTATAGATCTTTCTTTTACTCCATAGTACCCCGAATACCATTTTTCTTCTAATAATGGCTTTAAAATTTTATGGTTTTTGTCTTGGGTTTCTATATAAACCTTATCAAAATAGTCTGGGTGTATATGCCAATATTGATATATGGTTTTATCATCTATGTTTTCAATTATATCAACAATGTTCCAAATGTTTTGTGATACCTTTTTTGTAACAGTTCTATGATGATAAATAGAGTTTCCAAGATTTTTAAAAGCTTTTATAGAACCCTTAAATACATAAATACCATTTTCTTTTTTTAGTGAGGATTTTACTTGTTTTATCCAATTATACCAAATAAAACGTTCGCCTTTTAGCATTTGGTCTTCTTTAGATATACTTACAGTATTATGACCTTCACATCCATTAAAATAATGGATAAATTCCTTTTTAGTATTATATTTAAAGGTACCTGAATCTCTTAAAACATTAATGCCTTTAATCCAAATATCAATATGTAAATTATCGGCTTGAAATGGTCTGTCCTTATATTTTCCACATCTTATAAAGGTTTTTGAATCTTTATCTTGAATAATATAATACCCCCCTTCATTAAAAGTGTTTACTTCTTTAGGAAATTTATATTCTATATTTATTCCTTTATTTAGACCATACCAATATGAACTTTCTGAGATAAAATAGGTTTTGTTTTCTAAAACTAACCTTAAATCGTCTAACTGTGACCTATAATTTCTATAGTCATCATTTGTGAGTTTAAAAAATAGCGCTCCATCATTAGAACCGTAGTTTGGTAATTGCCCTGAAACCGGGTCTGAACTAGCGTCTAAAAATTCTAATGATTTTTTTGCTCTTTCATATACTAATGGCTTAAAATGGTCTTTATTTAATTCAGATAACTTTATTGCCCATGTTAATAATTGAACAACCACACGATGATAGTTCATTGAAAACTGAAGAAAAGTTCCGTCATTATAGATTTGGTAGTCAATTTCTTTTTCAAACCATTTTTTTCCTTTTTTACTCCATTTTTTAGTTTCGGGAATGAATGGGAACAGTATGTTTGATAAATACAGCATTAATGTTTCGGTAATTGCATGGTTGTTTCTTACAGCAATTCTAGAAAAATGAATATTGTAATACACGTGATGTAATTGCCAATAAATAACATTCATTATCTTTTTAAATAAAACATCTGTTAAATTAAATGAGTCTTTATAATAATACAAAGCAAATGTCCAGTTTAGAACTCTAAGACTTATTTCTTGGCTGCATTTGTAATTTGGCCCTTGATTAATTGGGTTTTTATCAATAAAATCTTCAATTTCTGAAAACACAAATTGGGATTGATCCTCTTTAAAATGATAATCATATCTAATTATATCATACAAATAAGAAAAACGTGCTTTCTCCCAAATGAATTTTATATCTCCTCCTATTGCTGAAAAATCTTGTATTTCAGACCAGTGTTTGTTAATGTTATATTTAAAGCCAGTTGTAGGGTTTGTAAACCAGTTATAATCAATACCTAAATTAAATTTTTGTTTACTAAAAAAAACAAAAGTTCCATTTTTTATGTCATCAACGATTGCTTTTAGGGTATCGTTTTTTTGTTTAGGTAAACTATGAATGTTTTTGCCATAGAAAAAAAAAGGCGGTAAGTTTTCTTTCCACTCTTCTATCGTTATAAACAGCTTAAATGGAGGTTTTTTTGGGAAGCGTTTCTTTTGTAAGCTTAATTTAGTAATCAGGGCATAATAACCCCTAAACAAAATGTATCTAAAACCCATATTACTAATAATATTTAAGGCTTCTTTGCTTTTTAGAACCATAAGATTATAATAAAATTAAAAAAAACAAATCAACATTACTCTATATGTATCCAACATCCTTCTTTTAAACTCTTAATAGCGGCAAAACTTGCTTTAGTAACATTAATTAATTCATCATAAGGTATTAATGCAACACTACCTCTTTTAACAGTGTCTGAAATTTTAGAGAATTGTTCTTTATGACCCTTATCTAATTTTGTTTTAAATTTTGAAAATCCTTTAATCCCATATCCTGTAGTCTTAATAAAATTGTCCATAATTAAGGTTTTCTTTTGTGAGAAGATTTCTAAACGTTCTTTAGAATACGTTTTTGCTCCATTAGCAAAATAGTTTACAACTCCTGTAGAACCATTTTCCAGTTTTAATAAAATAGAACCATTATCTGTATTCTCTTCTGGATTCTTCCCCAAGGCGTTCATACAAACCGATTTAATTTTACTACCTGTTAAATGCACAATTAAGTCGAAATAGTGACACGCTTCTCCAATTATTCTTCCTCCACCAACTTCCATATCATGTACCCAAACATTAAGCGGTATTTCTCCGGCATTCATAGTTGCAACAATATTCATTGGAGATTCGCCAATAATAGTCTTCATTTTTTTTATATGTGGTGAAAAACGCCTATTGAACCCAATCATTAAAGTTGCATTACTATTATTGTATGCCTCTTGAATTGCCTCTAATTCTTCATTGTTAAGTGCGAGCGGTTTTTCAACAAAAACATGCTTGTTTTTTTTTAGAGCTTTAATTACCATATTAGCATGTAAATTGTGCCTTGTAGTAATCATAACCATATCTACAGCTTCATCTTCTAAAACCAAATTATAATCTGTCGTGCTTTGAGCAATATTGTATTTTTTTGCAAGTGCCGTTCCGTTTACTCCTCCTGAAGATACAATATATTTAATATATGCTTTTTTATTTTTTAATGTCGGCAATAAAGTCATTTTTGTAAAATTCCCTGCTCCAATTATACCTATTACACCTTGATTTGATTGTGGTTCCCTCTCGTTTATTACAATACTATATTCTGGTTTTGAGTTTCTGCTATATTTAAATATTGACGCTATTGAATTTGATTTATCTATATTACTGTAGATTTTATCATATTCTTCTAATGGAATAATTTCTGAAATTAATTCATTTACATTTAATTTTCCAGAAGAAATAAGTTGTAAAACGGTTTGAAAATTTCGTTTTTCTGTCCAGCGTACAAAAGGCAAAGGATAATCTTTACCTTTCATTTCGTAATCATCATCATATCTTCCAGGGCCATAGGAGCAAGACACTTGAAAGCTTAACTCTTTTTCATAAAACTCTGCTCGTGATAGATTTAATCCAATAACACCAACCAGTACAATACGCCCTCGTTGTCTGCTCATTTGCGCTGCTTGTGAAATAATATTGTTTGTTTTTGCTGATGCAGTAATTACTACTCCATCTGCACCAATATTTAATGTGTTTTCTAAAACAAATTTAACAGGGTCATTCCCTTTTAAAGGATTAAATGCTATAATTCCTTTTTTCTTAGCAATTTCAACCTTACTGTCTTCTAAGTCATATCCTAAAACTTTACAGCCATTGGCTATTAGCATTTCGGCGGTTAATAACCCTATTAATCCTAAACCAATAACTACTATTGTTTCTCCTATTGTTGGCTTAATTAGTCTAATGCCTTGTAAACCAATTGAACCAACAACTGTAAATGTCGCTTCTTCATCTGAAATATTTTCTGGAATATGAGCTACTAGATTTTGTGGTATACAAACAAATTGGGCGTGTTGCCCATTAGATACTACTCGATCTCCAATTTTAAAACTCTTAACACCCTCGCCTATAGCAATAACTTTTCCAACATTACAATACCCAAGTGGTAATGGTTGCTCTAGTTTATTAAACACGGTTTCTAATGTTGGCATTAATCCTTCAGCTTTAATTTTATCTAAAACCATTTTTACTTTGTCCGGTTGTTGCCTTGCTTTTTGAATTAATGAAGCTTTGCCAAATTCAACTAACATACGTTCGGTGCCTAATGACACTAAGCTTCTAGTGGTTTGTATTAATATTTGACCTTTTTTTACTTTAGGCGAAGGCAAACTTGCTAGTTCTGTTTCTCCAGTTTTAAAAGATTGTAGTATTTGTTTCATTTGTGATTGTTAAATTTATTCTTGATTGTGATTATAAAAGCAGGCATTTAGTATTTTAAAAATAGCTCTAATTTTTTATAATCATTATCCCCTAAATACAAGTAATCAGGAAGGTTTTCGAAATTTTTAAAAATTTGATCCTTTTTAGAATTTAATAAGTTAACGGCATTATTAATAGCAGATTCTTCTTTATAAAGTATTGATGTTCCAATATCGTATTGTAAAACTATTTCCTCTAAATAAGTGCCTTTACTGCATATTAAAGGGACTTTATAATACATACATTCATAAAGCTTATTTGGTAATGCTAATTTATTATTTAAAGAAACTTGGTCTGTATTATAAACTAAATAGATAATATCTAAGGATTTGTATATTTTTTCGGCATCTGTAAACGCATTATATGATCCAAAATAACTAATATTATTATACTTGTTTGCATAATCTTCTACAATATACTGATAATGGCCTTTTCCATAAACATGAATATCTACTTCTATACTATCTTTAAAAGTTTCAAATAACTTTATATATTCATCTTTTCTTAATAGTAGCCCAACAATACCTATAGTTGTTTTCTCATTTATATTCCGCTCAATTAAATTTTCAATATTTATTTCGTCTGAAAGGAGTTTGTTTTCTAAAACAAACTCCTCCTTAATAAAGAAATTCTTAAAATGATAGTCATAATATTTTTTTGAGGTTACGATTAACTTATCTATGTATTTTCTATATAATCTCCTTTCAAGATAACGCATGGCTTTTCCTGAAAAAGAATTAGTAAAAACAAATTCTCTTAAGTCAGAAATCTCTATTACTGTTTTGGCTTTACTCTTTTTAAAAAAAGTAGCGGCAACATATAACATTAAAACATCGATATTATTAATCAGCAATACTTCAAATTCAACTTTATTAATTATTTGTTTAAGGTTTTTTATTGTTTTTAAGTAAACAGCTATTCTCTTTAATGGTTGTGAAGCATTAGGCAAAACACCCAAATCGTATTGTTTAACATTTTTAGCAATAGATTTATTAATATCGACTAGAGATTTTCTTTTAAAGTATAGAAGAGTAACTTTATTATTCTTAACTAAAAAATTAATCTGTTTTACAAATCTTGGGTTTGGTTGATGTGATATAAAAAATAATATATTCATTTAAAAATAAATACTGAATGCTACTTTTGTGTTATAATTTTATAATTTGTGTTACCAAAAACAGTATATAGCAATGTAACACACATAAAACTCTTAAAAAAATTTCCTGCAAAAAACGCACATATTAATACTATTATTAACATATGAGTCTTATAACAATTCTTGGCTTTTTTAAAGAACTCTTTTTTTAAAAAAAATAAAAAAAGTAACAGACCAAAAATACCAAAAAGCGAAAATAAATCAAAAAACTCAAACTCTACTTTAAACGAAGCGTATTTGTTTCCTCCAATTAAATAATTGTAAAACATCCAATTATCACTCATAAAACCAATAGTCTTATCAAGCAACAAATCTCTAGTTGATGTGAGTACTGTTATAATGTTGTTTTCTTTATACAATATCTCTCCATTTGGTAAATATCTTATTAAAAAAACATCGATTTGATTTCTAAAAAACAAATATATTATTGGGATTGTTAAAATAATTAGTCCAGTAATTTTTTTATAATTAATAGATAATACATAAATAAAAAACAAAGTGAGGAAAAGCCATATGATTTTTGTTCCTAAGAAAACAGAAAAGGAAAGAAACAGTAGGAGCAAGAATTTATTTTTTTTATTTTCTACATAATCAAAATATGCCAATGTAATTAAAAAAATAAAAAAATAACTTGCCTCTGATGTTTTTAAGAAAATGCCATTAAAACCAAATCTATTAGTGTTTTGGTATGACCGAAACAGTTCTATATCTGCTAAAAACCCAATTATCATTAATATACAACTAATTATTCCAACATTTATCACGGCTTTTTTTAAACCCTCCAATAAATGCATTTTTAAATTTTCTTTTAAAGAATTAAAAAATGTGATTAGTATAAAAAAATAAGAATATAGAGATAGGGTATATAGTTGCTTTAAAATAGTTTCAATATTTGAGTTTTGATATAATAACAAAAAAGCACTGAATGAAGATAATAGAACAAGAAAAAATAGTATTACATATTTATGCTTTTTAAAATCAAAAGCTTTAATTAATAAGAATAGTAATACTATATTAATTAAAGCTTTTGGTATTAAGCTAAATCTAGGTAAAATATTTAAATTATAGGTTAATATTATTTTAGTAATAAAATCAAAAGTTATCACTATATAAAATAGTATTGCCGATATTCTCTTTAGTTTAAAAAAACTCATACTCTTATAGTTTATTTACCTTATGCTTGTAATAGGATATCATTATAAACATAAAAACTACTCCAAGGATAAGATTAGAGATTATCATTGATCTGGCTCCCATAATATTTTGGTTAATTAGTATCACAAAAAGTATAATTGTTCCTATATCTCTAATAATTCTAAAGCTAAGCATTGTCCAATTAAGATTTTTTGACATATATGCTTGAGCATATACATTACTTATGCTAACAAAAATTGTAGTGAAAATAGATATTCGGATCAAATTGCCAAGACCAGAAAAAGATTCGCCATATAAGGATGCAACATAATCATTAAACATAAAAATTATGGCACACGGAACTAAAGTTGCCAGAAAATTAATTATAAGAATAGTATTTAAAATCGATCTGTGTTTTTTATTATCATTTTGTACTTCAGATAAGTGAGATAAAACAACATTTCTTAAAATTCCTGGAATAAATAAAATAACTGCATTCAGTTGTATTGCTGCAATATACATCCCTAGTTCACCGAATGATGAAAAGTATATTATTAAAAAACTAATTAACCAGGACATTACAGCGTAAACGGCTTCCTGTATAGCTATAGGTAAAGAATAAGTTAAGATTTTTTTATTTGTTTTTTTATTTTTTATTTGCTTTACATTTCTTATTTGTTTTCTTATTAACCTATAATTAATAATCACATTCATTCCTTGCACAAAAACTAGAGCTAATAAAGCGCCTTTAAGCCCTAGGTAGTAAGTAAAAGCAACACTAGTGGTAAAAGCAAAAAAACCAATAAAAGTATTTACTTTAGCCATTTTTTTAAACAGCCCCAATCCAGCTAAAAACCCAATATATAACAAATTTAGACTGTTTAAAATCACTAATATTGAAACAAGTGCTAGGTACTGCCCAAGTGCCTCATTTTCTAAAATGTCTACAGCAATTTTTTTTGCAAAAACAAGTACTATACAACAAATCAAGCTACTGAAAATAATGACGCTTTTTTGAATGAAATGAAATATCCCCCTTAACTGTTCTGGATATTTGTCTTTATAATCTGCTACAAATTTGGTTGCTGTATAACCCAATCCAAATGAAACAAATAAGCCAAGAGAGATGAACGTGCTCTTAATTATACTAAACTCTCCAAAAATATCTTTGCCTAAAATTCTTGCAACAATAATTCCAGCAAATAATGACAGACCCTTAAAAATAATATTGCCCAAAAGAGCCCAAATCGAATCGACGATTAATTTGTTTTTAAAAAGATTCAATAATTGTTTTTTCAAAATTACATTTGCCATAAATTATTCTCTACAAAGTAAGTTTTTATAAAATATATATCCTTTTCTACTTGAATAGATAAATTTATTTTTTGTAAAATCAAAAGTTGAAATATAATCGTTTGATTCATACAAAGTTTTTGTTTCTTTACTATTAATATCGGTTTGGGCAATTTTTTTGTCAAATGAAGACGATATTAAGCTAGTATTGGTTTTAAATTTTAATTTAGTAATTATACTACTATGTGGTTGTAATATGGTTTTTGTATTATAGTTTTCATCTAGTATAATTATCGAACCATCAAAACATCCTACAGCAATCTTTTGACCATTAGGAGATATTGCTATTTTAGTAAGTGTTCTTTTTAAGTTTATTTCTTTTGTTAATCTATATTGTTCATTATTTTTCTTGCTAATTTTTAATGTTCCATCATTTGATATAGAAATAAGATGATTATTTATAATTCTTAAATCACTTACAATTCCATTGTGCTTATTTATTATTTTTATCTTTTGAGTTCGTAAATCACATGTTATGATATTTCCGTTTTTTAAACCTACAATCAAATTGTCTTTTTGAAAGACCATTTCGCTAGTAACAATACTTTCAAGTTTAAAAGTATGTATTATCTTTTCTGACTCAAAAAGGCTATAAAAATTAATGCTAGCATTATAGCTTGCAATTGCTAAAATTAATTTATTATAGTTTACTGTTGCGGTAATTACCCCTCCGTTGATAGACGAAAAAATATACTTCTCATTTTTTCTTATATAATATAATGTGTTTTCGTTATTTGCATGTAATAATAAATCATTCCCATAAAAATTTAACACTCTAGGATTTAACTTTTCATTTGTTTTAACTATGCATTGGTTTAAATCTATTTGAGCACTAATATTTATTGAAATTATTATTATTATTATTATTAAATATTGTTTTTTAGTCATTTTTTAAAACTTATTTGTTTTGCATGAAAAAAATTAAAATTTTTAAATACCCTTAAGCGTTGGTTCAGTAATTAAAAATACTGCCGTGAAAAATGCAAAAAAATAAATACCATGTTGTAATATTAACTGAGACTCCACTAGCATTAATAAAAAACAACATAAAACAAAATAAAATATCAGCATACTTTGTGTTTTTAATGTTTTCAATATTAAAAAATAAAAAATAAAAAATAAAGATAAAATCCCAAGCAAACCAATTCCTAAAAATGTTTGAAAAAATTGATTATGTGTATTTAGTTTTCTGTCAATTCCATTATAAAAACCCTGTAAATAATATGACTTATCTAGTTCCATTTGTACATCTCCAATTCCAACTCCAAAAATAAAGTTATTTGAAATTACTTTAAGGGTTGAATTCCAAATTTCAAATCGTTCGACCAAAGAAACTGTCCAATTTCTTCCCGATATTATTTCATCTAACAAAAAGTAGTCCTTAAAAATAAAAAACAAGAACCCAGAAATCACTAGAGGTGAAATTATTATATATTCCTTTTTATATTTAAAAAATTCAATTGTTAAAATAATTACATATAAAATCAATCCAATTTTGCTTCTTAAAAAGAATATCATCCAAAAAAGGGATATTATTAAAACAACTCTAATCCATATCTTATTTTTTGTTTGCAAATTTAAAATCGCATAAAATGCAATTATTAAGTAAACACTAAAATAAGAAGGGTGAATATCTATTGGTTTTGTGAAATACGAAAATCCCTCTTTTAATGGTATTGGATCTAATTTAAAATTATAAATAGCTAGTCCAAAACAATATATAAATGCAATTATATTACCTAAAAAAAAAGATTTTAAAATAACTCTTAATTCTTTTTTTGAAATAACTCCTTTGCCTATAAGAGATATTGGGATTAATATTAATGGAGATATCTTTATTATTTCTTTTAATCCCTGATTAATATCCTTTGAAAAGGTTAAAGACACTAGGTTAATAATAAAGAATATAACAAGGCTTATTGTGAAGTGATTAATACTAATTTTTTTTCGGACTATATAAACATCATAAATAAAGAAAAAAAATAGTAAAACAATTAAAATTGAGTTTACATTTAAGATTCTACTTAAGGGCATGAAAAAAGCAAACAAAACTAAAACAATGCAATACTTATCTGTTTGAATATTTATCATGAAAATTTAATTTGAGAAATAGTTCGTAAGATAATTTTATAAAAAAGAAAGAGTGTTATCAATATAAAAAAATACACCAAGAAAATATCTAATCCTGAACCTCTTACTAATACTAGATAAAGCTCATAAGTGTATAATAAATATGCATAATTTAAAATATTTCTATTCTTAATTAGTTTAAAAATGTTCTTATAAACAACATTATATAGTAACATAAATGGAATTATTAATATTATTGCAAACCAACCGAAATTTAAATAAAATTCTGATTGAACACTTACGGGATACGAACCTCCTTTTTCTCTAAAAGCTGAATCAAATGTACTTGTATAATGATCAATAGCACTCTTTGGCTTATCTTTATATGCACTGCGAGGGATAAATATGAAAAAAGGTTTAATCATCGTCTCACCATAAAGTAAAGACATCTTGTCTTTATTTATATACTCTATAACATTGTTAGAATGCAAATACGTTGAAGATATCTCTAGATTATTTGCTATTGAAGGAATGAAGGCTTCCATTTTAATATAATTAACAACATTTTTTGAAGCATCAAGAAAATTTGTAGATTTAAACCCTCCATATCCTCTTAAAATTGACATTACAAGTATTAAATAAATTACAAATGAAAAACCTATAAATGAATAAAATGTTTTTTTAAAAGAAAATTTAAATTTAAGCCTAGATGTTTCAAGAAGAATAATAGGTAGTAATAAAAAAATGGCTTCCCTTTTACTCTCTGTTGAAAATAGCGAAAAAAGGAGAATAACAAAAAGGTAAATAAATATTCTTTTTTTGAAATTAATCCTTTCATAAACAATAATAAAAATGCAAATTGCTAATAAACTTTTAGCTACAATTGAAAATTCATACTCAAAAAATAAAGAAATTATAAAAAATAAAATTGTAACAAAAAAAATAATTTTATAGTTGATTTTTTTTAAGTCTGCAATTAAATATTTTTTTGATTTGAAATCAATTTTAATAAAGTAACATAATAAAATTATTAAATTAATTAAGTTAAAATATCCTATCCTTAATGAAAAAAAGTTCCAATTTTTATAATCAGGGAGTAATTTTGTGAAAACCAAATCGTTGGAAAACAAATAACTCCCAAACATAAAGTTTAAATTTATATAAGATATAGCTATGACACTTGGAGATAAAATAAACCTAAATCCCTTTTCTTTTAAACTAATTGCTAAAGCAAATAAAATAATTTGTAAAATACAATAGTTATAAAACTCGTAATCAAATGCTGTTTTATTATCTAAAAAAAAAGGAATAAATGTAAAAAAGCAAAAGATTAATAAAATTAAATATTGGTTTTGCTTTTTCAAATTAAAATTTTACATTTCTTATTTTTAAAATCCTATCATTTAATACCCCGTCTTTGGTATAAAAATAAACTTTTAACAAATTGAAGTCTTTTGTTTTTATTTCAAAATTTTCTATTAGTAT
This sequence comes from Flavobacteriaceae bacterium, assembly GCA_965250265.1. Classification (GTDB taxonomy): domain Bacteria; phylum Bacteroidota; class Bacteroidia; order Flavobacteriales; family Flavobacteriaceae; genus PRS1. Next base: position 742,830 of record CBDFNO010000015.1, read on the forward strand.
TACTGGTATTTTATCGAGTAACTGTATTTTAACTTTTTGTCCTTTACTTTTATATTTCTTTCTTTTTTCATTAACAAGCACAGATAAATTTTCTGGATATGCAACAAATCCTAAATTGTATTTTTCAGCTATTTTAAAATTACTATTTTCATTTAAAAATAATATAATGCCATATTTATTGTCTTCAAATTCTGAAACAGCAATTTCATTAACTTGAATATCGTCAGAAAAAAGATATCCATTATCAAAAATAAAGTTTAAATTGTTTGGTATCTCTTCTAATTTAGGGAAATTATTCACTGCTTCTTTTATTTCAGTTAAATATTTATCTTTATTCTCCACTGAAATTCCTTCTTTTGTTGTTTCACTTCTGCATGAAAACATAATAATTGTAACTGCTATTAATAAAACTTTCTTCATTTTTAAAATTCTTTATTGATTTGTTACATTGCAAAAATCTAATGATATTAAATTAGTTTTTAGAGTTTTAAATTCATTATGGGCTACCAAATATACAATAATATCAACTTGTTTAAGAGCTTCTTCAATAGCAAAAATATGAAGCATCTCATGAGATTCAATATTAGGTTCAACTGCCATTATTTCAAATCCTTCTGCAATTAACGTTTTTGTGACCAACAAAGCCGGAGACTCCCTTAAATCATCAATATTTGGTTTAAAAGCTAATCCCATTGCTGCAATCTTAGGTTTCTTTCCATTATCTAACTCAAACTGTAAGGCTACGCTTTTTATTTTTTCGATAACCCATTGTGTTTTATTGTTGTTTATTTCTCTAGCTAAACGAATAATTTTTGCTTCGTTTGGAAATTTAGAAACTATAAACCAAGGATCTACTGCTATACAATGTCCTCCTACTCCTGTTCCAGGTTGTAAAATATTTACTCTTGGGTGTTTATTTGCTAAACGTATAAGTTCCCAAACATTTATCTCTGCTTTTTCACATAACATAGATAACTCATTAGCAAAAGCTATTTGTACATCTCTAGAAGAATTCTCTACTAACTTACACATTTCTGCTGTTCTTGAATTAGTCCTGTGTAATTCTCCCTTTACAAAATGCTTATAAAAAGTTACAGCTTTATCGGTAGAAGCCTCATTTATTCCTCCTATTGCTCTGTCATTGTGTTCTAGTTCATATATAACATTTCCTGGTAAAACTCGTTCTGGGCAATAAGCCATAAATAATTTTTGATTAAATTCTGGTCTTTTAGAAAAAATAATCTTTTTCATTTTTTCAGTTGTTCCAACTGGACTTGTAGATTCAATAATTACTAAAGCTCCTTCTTTTAAAGTAGGCAATATTGCTCTTATTGCAGATTCGATATAAGAAATGTCCGGCTCAAAATCTCCTTTAAAAGGAGTTGGAACAGCAATTAAATACACATCTGCCTCAACTGGAGTTGTACTCGCTTTTAAATAATTTTCTTTTACAACATGATGTACCAAACCATCTAAATCTGGCTCAACAATATGGATTTGTCCTTTATTAATAGTATCAACTACGTGTTGGTTAATATCAATTCCTGTTACATTAATGCCTTTACTTGCAATTAATGCTGCTGTTGGGAGGCCAATGTATCCCAATCCAATCATGACAACACTTGGTTTAACGCTCATATACTATAACTTTGAAATAAATTCAACTATTTTTTGACAAGCATTGCCATCTCCGTAAGGATTGTGTAACATACTCATCGAGTTATAAAGTTCTTTATTATTTAAAAGTCTGTTTGTTTCATTAATTATTTTGGCTACATTTGTGCCAACTAACAAAACTGTTCCCGCATCAACTGCTTCTGGACGTTCTGTAGTATCACGTATAACCAATACTGGCTTACCTAAACTAGGTGCTTCTTCTTGAACACCTCCACTGTCTGTAATTATTAAATATGATTTGTCCATTAACCAAACAAAAGCCGGATAAGATAATGGACTGACTAATTTAATATTAGCAATATTAGTAAGCAGCTCGTATACAGGCTTCTGTACATTAGGGTTTAAATGCACTGGGTAAATTATTTGGACATCTGTATTGTCCAATGCTATCTGTTTTAAAGCACTACAAATATCAATAAATCCTTGTCCATGGTTTTCTCTTCTATGCCCTGTAACTAAAATTAATCGCTTAGAGTCATCAACTAATACTTTTAAATTATCTATTTCGCTATCTTGGAAATTTGATGAAGTAACTTTCGTAGTGCTAAATTGTAAAGCATCTATAACTGTATTTCCAGTAACTAATATATTCGAGTCTAAAACATTTTCGTTTAATAAATTTTGCTTAGATGTATTGGTGGGTGAAAAATGATAGTCTGAAATGCTCCCTGCGATACTTCTATTTATCTCTTCTGGGAAAGGGGATCGTTTGTTAAACGTTCTTAATCCTGCTTCAATATGACATACTTTTGCTCCAGAATAAAAAGCTGCAATACTTGCTGCCATTGTTGTTGTTGTATCTCCATGAACATAAACATAATCTGGTTTAAACTCTTCTAATACAGGCTTAAGATAAGTTATAATATCTGCTGTTAAAGAATAAAGATTTTGATTTGGTTTCATTAAATTAAGGTCATAATCTGGAATAATTTCAAAGAATGATAATACTTGATCCAACATCTCTCTGTGTTGTGCAGTTATACAAACTTTGGTTTCAAATTTTTCGTTATGTTTAAAAAATTCCTTAACTAAAGGAGCCATTTTAATAGCCTCTGGTCTAGTACCAAATACAATAAGTATTCTCTTTTTATTTTTCATTTTAGAACTTTAGGGGCCTATTTTGAATTTAATAAAATTATTTTTTGTCTTTTAGCAAAAATAATATATTTTCTCACTCCAACGGGGTTTATTTTGTCTGAAAAATTGTTTTCCAATAAAATCAATTTAACAAAACATTTTGCTTACACAATCATCCCGGCAGCAACCGTTTCATTTGTTGAATCATCAACAAGAATAATGCTTCCGGTTGTTCTGTTTTCTCTATAAGAATCTATCATCAAGGATTTTGTGGTTCTTATTTTCACTTTAGAAATATCATTCATTTTTAGTTCTTTATCGTCATTATTTCTACCTAAAGAATTTATGTCAATTTTATAAATCACTTCTTTAATCATTGCTTTCTGTTCGTTAGACGTATGCCTAATAGTATATTTAGCTCTCGGTTTAGCTGGACTATTATTTAACCAACAAAGCATAACCTCTATGTCTTGGGAAGATATTGGTTTGTTATTTGGTCGAACAATCATGTCACCTCTACTAACATCAATATCGTCATCTAATGTAATAGATATTGACATAGGTGCATAGGCCAGTTTTAATGACGTTCCTAAAGTATCTATACTTTTTATTTTAGATGTAAAACCAGAGGGTAGAACTGTAATATCATCTCCGACTCTTAATATTCCACTAGCAATACGTCCAGCATAACCTCGATAATCTAGGTGTGTTTCATTTTGCGGTCTTAACACGGTTTGAATTGGAAAACGAGCGTCAATTTTATTAATGTCACTACTAACGTGTATTGTTTCAAGAGTATACAATAATGTTGCCCCAAGATACCAGTCCATATTTTTTGATCGATTTACTACATTATCTCCTTTTAAAGCACTAATAGGAATAAAGCGAACATCTTTTACTAATAATTTAGATGAAAATTCTTCAAATTGATCAATTACCTTGTTGTAGATTTCTTCTGAATAATCAACTAAATCCATTTTGTTAATACATACAATAATATGAGGTATATGTAACAAGGAGGCAATAAACGAGTGCCTCTTGGTTTGCTCTATAACACCATGTCTTGCATCAACTAAAATAATAGCTGCATTAGCTGTTGATGCTCCAGTAACCATATTGCGCGTATATTGTATATGCCCAGGCGTATCTGCAATAATAAACTTACGTTTCGGGGTTGTAAAATATCTGTAAGCTACATCTATTGTAATACCTTGTTCTCGTTCATCACGTAATCCATCTGTAAATAGTGCTAAATCTACACCATCATGCCCTTTTCTTTTACTTGTACTTGCTATTGCTTCTAGTTGATCTTCGAATATTGATTTTGAGTCGTATAACAAACGTCCAATCAAAGTACTTTTGCCATCATCGACACTTCCTGCTGTTGTAAAACGCAATAATTGATTATTATCTAACATGTACTATTTCTTCTTTAAATTTACTTTAGAAATATCCTTGACGTTTTCTGTCTTCCATTGAGGTTTCAGAGCGTTTATCATCGCTTCTATCTCCTCTTTCGGTTTTTCGCATTGCTGATACTTCTTGAGTGATTTTTTTAAGTGTATTTGCTTCAGATTCTATTCCTCCAGTTATAGTAATATCACCTAAAGTTCTAAAACGTATTTTTTTCGTAACTATTTCTTCATTGTCTTCAAGAATTAAAAACTCTGAATATGGTATCCAAGAATTACTCCTCCAAACCACTTTACGATCATGAGCATAATACAATGATGGTATAGAAATATTTTCTCTTTGTATATAGTTCCAAACATCCATTTCAGTCCAATTACTAATTGGAAACACTCTAAAATGTTCGCCTTCAAAATACTTCCCGTTAAAAATATTCCAAAGTTCAGGTCTTTGATTTTTTGGATCCCATTGCCCAAAATCATCTCTATGCGAAAAGAACCGTTCTTTTGCTCTTGCCTTTTCTTCATCTCGTCTCCCTCCACCAATTGCACAATCAACTTTATTACTATCAATTACATCTAAAAGAGTAGTAATTTGAAGCGCGTTGCGCGTTGCGCTTTTACCTTTTTCTTCTGCAACTCTTCCTGTGTCAATTGATTCTTGGACAGAGCCTACAATAAGCGTTACACCAAGGTTTTTTACCAAATCATCTCTAAATTGAATCGTCTCTGGAAAGTTATGGCCTGTATCCACATGCATTAATGCGAATGGAATTTTTGATGGATGGAATGCCTTTTGTGCTAAATGTGTTATTAAAATAGAGTCCTTCCCTCCTGAAAATAAAATAACTGGATTTTGAAATTGAGCCCAAACCTCTCTTAACACATAAATGGCTTCACTCTCTAATTCATCTAAATAATTTAAGTAATATTTACTCATTGTTGAGTTTTAATTTTGGTATTATAAAGTCTATAATTCTTTTTACAGCCTCTTCAATAGACTCGTTCTCGGTTTTTATTTCAATATCTGGATATTCTGGCACCTCATAAGGTGCAGAAATACCTGTCATATTTTGTATTTCTCCTGCTCTTGCCTTTTTATAAAGCCCTTTTACATCACGACGCTCGCACTCTTCAACACTTGTATTGATAAAAATTTCGACAAAGTTAACATCTTTAACTATATTTTTAATGTTCTCCCTATCTTTTTTATATGGTGAAACAAAGGCAGCTAAAACCACTATTCCAGCATCAATCATTAGATTTGACACCTCAGCAATTCTTCTAATATTTTCCGCTCTGTCTTTTGGAGAAAAGGTTAAATTATTATTAAGTCCTTTTCTAATATTATCGCCATCAAGTGTATAAGTTTTAACATTAAGTTTATAAAGCTCTTGTTCTACCAAATTTGCAATTGTAGATTTTCCTGATCCTGAAAGTCCAGTAAACCATAGTAAAAACGAATTGTGCTTATTTGCTTCTCTTCTGTATTTTACCGTGACTTGATAGTTATGTGGAATAATATTTTTCTTCATTTTTTAATTCTTTCTCTGTAAGAAAAAATCACGAATTTTCCCTTTTGGTATTTTCAACCAAAGACGTTCATGAAAATAATAAAGTGTAAATTTCGTAAATAATTCTGTAAGGGCAATGTATAAAGCAATTTCATTAAATGTGTTAAGGATTGTTCCTGATATTATAAATGTCATAGCCGTAGCTATTACTCGCCAAGAGATTGTTTTATAGAAAGTTGTCTTTTGTGAAAACAAGCCATTGTTTAAAGCTTTTTGCCAAAGTCTTTCATGAAAATAATAGACTATAAATTTAAAAAGGAATTCTATCAAGCCTATTTTAATTGCACTCTCTATACTGCAATTTCCCATTAAACAGGTGATTATAAGCACTATTAAAATAGTATCTATAGTTGCGACAATACGCCAAGAAATACCTTTTATTAAGCTACGTATATGAGATTCGTTTTTATACACTAACTCTTATATAGTTTATTTAGATACCAAAAACCATGGATTTAAAAGGTCTTCTTTGTTATATAATAATGGCTTATTTGTTGCTTCTGAAATAACTTCTATGCCAACGGCATTACAAATTGCTTGTCCAGCTGCTGTATCCCATTCCATAGTTGGAGCAAAACGTGGATATATATCTGCATTGCCTTCTGCAACAAGACAAAATTTTAAGGAACTTCCTTTTGAAACAATTTCAACTTCATTTCCTTTTGCCTTAAGTGTCTCTACAAAGTCTAGAGTCTCTTGACTCATATGTGATCTACTGCCTACAACCTGAACAGGATTAGAATTCTCGCCTTTTGGTTGTAATAATAAGGCCTTTTGAATAACTTCTTCAACCGAAACGTCGTGAGAATTTAAACTTGTTTTATATGCTAACTCTTTTAAAACATCAGCAAAATATATTGTTTTTGTAGCTGGCACATAGATAACACCTAATTCTGGTTCTCCGTTGGTAACTAAAGCGATATTAACGGTGAACTCTCCATTGCGTTTTATAAATTCTTTTGTGCCATCAACAGGATCAACTATCCAACAGGTTTTCCATTCTTTTCTTATACAATAATCTATTTGTTTGTTTTCCTCGCTTATTATAGGGGTTTTGGTAGGAACTAAATATGAATTAATAATATCGTTTGCCTTTTTATCTGCCTCAGTTAATGGTGATTTATCGTCCTTAAATTCAACGTTAAAGGCAGAACCATAGACTTGCATAATGGCTTTTCCCGCTTCTAAACAAGCTTCAATGGCTATTTGGAGGCTTTTATTAATTGTTATCATACCAATTATAAATTGTTTTTATTCCTTTATTTAACTTAACTTTATATTGCCCTCCTAAATTATTTAGTTTGGTCACATCAGTCAGTTTTCTAATTGTCCTTCAGGTATATCAGTATTAAAAATTAATTTTCCATTAAATCCAATAATGTTTTTAATAGTTTCTGCTAATTCCCTAATTAAAATTTCTTCTCTTATTCCTATATTAATATGTGTGTTTCATGTTTCTTTTTTGCCCTTTGAAAAGGTATCGAGAAAATTTCTTTTTCCCATAATAAAAATACAAGCGTCTGCCATATCTTCAGACCATAAAAACTCTCGTTTAGTTTTCCAGTTCCCCAGATTTCAACACTTCTTTCAGGGTTTATGCCACAAATGTAGCATTTTTGTTATAGATTTCAATATGTTTAGTAAAGAGAGTTATTACAGAATTCTATGTTTTGCCAACTAAGCTTTTAACAACTTCATTAACACTATTTTGCCAATAAAATTCGATTGGAAAAATTTGTTGCCTTTTATAGTTGCTTAAGGTGCTATACATGGGTCTTCTAGTTTTAAATAGGGTTTTCTTAGTTGGAATTATTAAAGGTCTTACATTATAACTAAAGTGGTTTGAAATATGAATTGCAAAATCATACCAAGTTGTTTCCCCTATAGCGCTAAAATGGAATATGCCATAATTAGTGACTTTGCTTTTAATAAGGAAGTAAATAAACTTTGTAAGATCAATACAGCTTGTTGGCGTACCCTTTTGTGATGTTATAATTTTTATTTCTGTATTCTCTTGGATTTTATTTACAATGTTTTTAACAAAGTTATTCCCATATTTAGAATACAACCAGGAAGTTCTAATAATAAAATGATTTTGTGTAATATCTTGAACATATTGTTCGCCTAAAAGTTTTGATTTACCATATTCATTAATTGGGTTAGTAATATCGCTTTCTAAATAAGGTGTGTTTTTATTACCATCAAAAACATAATCAGTTGAAATATGGATTAAAACAGTTTTTGTTTTTTTACATATTTGTGCTAAATGTTTAACCCCTTCAGCATTTACTTTAAATGCAATTTTTCGATCTTTTCCTGCTTGTTCAACATTAGTATAAGCCGCACAGTTAATACAATAATTAAAACCATTTATACTGAAAAAATCTTCAATCTCACTTTTAACCGAAATATCAAGTTCTGCTTTTGTTGTAAAAGTGAATACAATTTCATCTCCGTTTATAGCATACAATTCTTTTATTGTTTTGCCTAATTGTCCATTAGATCCTGTAATTAAAACTTTTATGCTCATTTGAATAAGGTATCAAAGGAGGGTAGGTTTTTATCTTTCTCAGATAATAAGAGTTCGTTTTCTGGAAAACCCCAATCAATATTTAGAGTTTTATCATTATATAAAATCCCTGCTTCAGAAGATTTATTATAAAAATTATCACATTTATAAGAAAAAACAGTATCATCTTCTAACACTAAAAAACCATGAGCAAATCCTCTTGGAATAAATAACTGTTTGTTATTTTTATCATCTAAAATGATTGAGAAATAGCAACCGTATGTTTCTGAATTTAATCTAATGTCCACACATACGTCAAAAACCTTTCCTTTTATAACTCTTACTAATTTTGCTTGTGCATGTTCTCCAGTTTGAAAATGAAATCCTCTTAAAACGCCTTTAGATGATCTTGATTGATTGTCTTGAACAAAGTTAATAGTGCTTCCAATTAGTTTGTTAAATATTTTTTGATTGAAACTTTCGAAAAAGCTCCCTCTATTGTCTTCAAATATTCTTGGAGATATTACTAAACATCCACTTAATTGCGTCTCTTCAACTATCATATTAATGTAATTGTTGAAGGTATTTACCATAGCCACTTTTAAGTAATGGCTTTGCTAATTTATATAGTTGTCTTTTATTTATATATCCCATTTTATATGCAACTTCTTCAATACATCCAATCTTTAAGCCCTGTCTTTCTTCAATTACTTGCACAAATTGAGAGGCTTGCATCAAAGAATTAAAGGTTCCTGTATCTAGCCAAGCCGTACCTTTATCTAAAATTTGGACATTTAATTTGCCTTTTTCTAAATAGACTTTGTTTACATCAGTAATTTCTAATTCGCCTCTAATGCTTGGTTTAATTTTTTTAGCAATTTCTATGACATCATTATCATAAAAATAAATTCCAGGGACAGCAAAATTTGATTTAGGATTTGCAGGCTTTTCTTCTAGAGATATAGCTTTATTTTCACTATCAAACTCAACAACTCCATAGCGTTGAGGATCTTGTACATGATACGCAAAAATAATTCCTCCCACTACTTCTTTGGTGGAATTTAATATGGTTGATAATCCTGAACCATAAAAAATATTATCTCCAAGTATTAATGCAACTTTATCTTTTGCTATAAATTCTTCAGCTATAATAAAAGCTTCAGCTAATCCATTTGGTTGTTCTTGAGTTTCATATTTAAAAACGCACCCAAAACTTTTTCCATCTCCTAAAAGTTCTTTAAACTTTGGTAAGTCTTCTAATGTTGAAATAATTAATATTTCATTAATACCAGCTGACATTAAAGTTGTTAAAGGATAATAAATCATTGGCTTATCGTAAATTGGCAATAACTGCTTACTTACAGCTTGTGTAAGTGGATATAGTCTTGTGCCTGAACCTCCTGCTAGAATAATTCCCTTCATTTATTTTTTATACTTATTAAGATACCAATTTACGGTTTTTTTAATTCCCGTTTCAAAATTTTCATCGGCTATCCATCCTAATCCCTTTTCTATTTTAGATGCATCTATTGCATATCTAAAATCATGTCCTGGTCTATCTTTTACAAAACTAATAAGGTCTTTGAAACTATACTTGTTTTCTCTTGGCTTTGTTTGATCTAATATTTCGCAAATTGTATTAACTATTTCTAAATTATTTCTCTCATTCCTACCACCAATATTATAGGTTTCTCCCGATTTCCCTTTTTGAAACGCTAAATCTATTCCTTTACAATGGTCTAACACAAAAAGCCAATCTCTAATGTTTTTTCCGTCACCATAAATAGGAATGTTTTCTTCTGCGAGCGCTTTTCTTATTATGGTTGGAATAAGTTTTTCATCGTGTTGTTTTGGTCCATAATTATTTGAACAATTTGTAGTAACAACGTTCAACCCATAAGTGTGAAAATAACTTCTTACAATAAAATCGGAAGATGCCTTTGACGCACTATATGGACTATTAGGTGAGTATGCTGTATTTTCATTAAATAAACCAGTTTTTCCTAAACTTCCATACACCTCATCTGTTGATATATGGAGAAATCTAGAGCCTTCAAAACTCTTTTTTATTTTATTAGGTCCATACATCCAATGATTCCTTGCCACATCCAATAAATTAAATGTTCCAAAAACATTAGTCCTAATAAATTCATCTGGGTTATCTATTGAATTATCTACATGAGATTCTGCAGCAAAATGAATGACGCCTTGAAAGTTATATGTTTTAAACAATGATTCTATTAGTTTTCTATCACAAATATCTCCTTTTACAAATGTATATTGTTCATTATCTTCTATCTCAATTAAATTAGAAAGCTCACCTGCATAAGTGAGCTTATCAATATTTATTATGTTAACATCTTGATGTTGTCCTAAAAAATAAGGGATGAAATTAGAACCTATAAACCCAGAGCCTCCTGTGACTAAAATGGTCATTAATTATATTTTGCTTTTAAAGCGTTCTAGATAATTCATAAATTCTATGAGTAATAAAATCACAAAAATTGATAAGGACAAAAAGAGAGTGTATTTAATTTTATAGCTGATTCCGTAACCTAATAATGCTGTGTCGGCATCTATCGTTCCAATATTTTGATTGCTCGAAACAATTTCAATAATATACTCTTTGTCTTCTTTTTTTCTTTCAATCTCTACTAATTCTCTTCTTAAAAGTATATCACTATTGTAAAGTTCAAACTCTTTGGTGACACTTTTGTCATCTGCTCCTTCAAAAGTAATACTCGTTGCACCACCAGCAACTTTCTCTGCAGATTTTTTTAGAACTTCTTGGTACACTTGTTGTAAAGAGTCTGATTCCAACAATGACTCTCTAACAATGCTTTCTCTTCGGTTTAATTGTGCTAAATCCTTTTTTTGTTCGTTTTTAAAAAACTCTATAGATTCAATATTATTTATAATTTGTAAAAAGACGTTTTTTAAAGTTTTATTTGATAGAGATCTTAGAGAGATTTTTTGCAATTGATAATCATACTCATTTGAGTTTTCTACATAATCTTCAAATTTCATTGTAGTTGCAAAAGTTGAATCGAGTTCTTTTGTATATTCGTCGAAAAGTCTTAATTTCTTGTTTTCGTTGAGTACTGATTCTAATTCTATTTCAAGAATCGTATTTGCTTCAATTGGCGTAATGTTTAAACTTTCACTTAACGCTAATGAATCTTTGTTCGCAATAAGTTCATTATAATAATTTATTGTATTATACAAATTCTCTCCAGTATTATAATTTTGCTTAACAATTATCATCGATTTATAAGTTGGTTTTCCTAATTTTTGTTTAACAAACCCTAAACCAAAACCTACAACAGCAGCAATTAAAATTTTTATAGCATGCTTTTTAACAAAGAAAACCATCCAAACAAAAGCTAAGAATAAGCCATTAAAGATGCGGCCTATAAAACTAAAAAAGCGATCAAAAGCTCTTCCAATAATTTTAAATAATTGTCCTAAATCAACTTCGTCAGATGGTTGTGATTCTGGTAAATTGCTGCTCATAACTATGTTTTATTAATTAAGTATTTGCTCTAAAATTTTTCTTGTAATTACATATGTTGGTCTTACACCGCTAGTGCCCAATCCTCCTGAAGCTAAAGTACTCCCTGTCTCCAAAGGATTATCGCTAGCGTAATATGCATATCTAACTTTTACGTCAGGATTAATGCTATTTCTAACTTTGGAAGCAGCTTGTATTGCTTTTTGATAATGTGCCCCTTCCATTTCCAACCCTATAACATTCCATGTTGAATCATGGAAAAATTTCAATATTTCTTTGTTTTGGAGTGAAGTGCCTAGAACGGTTACCATTGCTCCTTTATAAACATCTACACCTTGGCATTCTAAGTCTTCGTTTTTCAATTCGTTTTTAAAAGGGTAATTATCTGCTGTTCCTTCAAAAATATGTGCAGACGGTATCATTATATCTCCTTTGCCACCTTCTAAAATTCCAGCTTTTCCCATTATAGAAATTGATTCTATATTTAAATGTGTTTTAGATGAATTACTACCATAAGGTTTTAAAAATTCATCAATCGTTTCATAGGCTTGCTCTCCAAAAGCATAATCCATAACGAAGATAACAGGATTTTCTGAATCATTATCCTTTTTTTGAATCTTTAAATCTGTTTTACTAAAGTCGATTTTTGAAGTATCAAAAATCTGAACATTTATATTTGTTCCCGATTTATCTTTTATATAAATCATTCCTTCATTTAAAGCGCACTGTGTTACTTTATTTCTCAAAGTTTCACTGCTATTATTGCTTAAATCTTCGTAAATCGCAAAAATATCTTTTTTTGCTGTTAATGCTTTAAGGGCTGTAGGCGCGTGCAGCGTATTCATCACACTATGTAAATTAGCGCTAATAATATGTATTGGTCGTTCTAATAAGTTGTTCTTTTTTAAAACCTCTTTAATAGTGTTAGACCAAATTTCTCCATGTATATGATGCCCTAAACGTTCTCTTAAAACAGGACTAAAGGTAACAGTGCGTTTAATGTTATTAATAACCTCTTCAATAGCTAGTTTCCCTAACCAATAAACAATATGTAATAACCGTTCAGGTTTTCCTTTGATAGCAAAAGCAGGATAAACCGTGTTTAACTCTTCAAACGTTCTTCCTAAAATATTTGCAATGTGTGTCATTGCTACTTCGCGTTCCTTTTGATCCAATTTTTTGCTAGAAAGCACTACTTTTTCAAGTTTATCCCAATCTCGTGTTGTAGTGCCTTTTTCGTTAATAAGCACTCGTTTGCTTATTTTGTGCGACTCAACAAATAAAAATGTTAGATGGGTTAAAATATCATAAATTTCTGAACGCCCTCGCGTAATTTCTATATTCATTTGTTCCTCATCTATCCTAAAACAATTACGCCTTCTTTTAGGCGGTATAATTGCTTCAAAATGCGAATTACCATAACCTTCATCACTGGTAAGGTTTATAAAACGACATTCCTCTATCCCTTGAGGTAATCGATCTATAACATATAAAAGGCCGTCTAACTCTGCTTTTTCTTCGGCAATTGATCCATAAATTTCTGGTCTTAAAAGCAAAAGGGCTTCTCTTAAAGTTTCGCCAGAAACTCCCATTGGCTTATAAAATCCGCGATTAAATAAATGACGCATTGTTATATACATTCTCTCAATGGCATTTGAGCTTTCCTGCGCTCTTGTTCTTCCTTTATGTTTCTTATTCAAATTCATTATTTAACCTGCAAAGATACACTATTTAACTAGATTCGCTTTATATAACATGTCCGCTATTTTCCTGTTATCAGATAATCGAGGAATTTTATTTTGGCCTCCTAATTTCCCAATCGATTTCATATAATCTTGGAAGCCGTCTTTTTTTACAGTAATAATTTTAAGTGTTTGTAAAACGTTGCCATTAATTAAGTCAAAATAATATCTGTTTTGTTTTTGAAGTGATTCGTCTATCTGCTTTTCTAAAATTGATTTGTTTTCAGGTTTGTTTTCAAACTCAATGAACCACTCATGATATGGTAATCCTTCTTTAGGATTAATTTGAGGTGCTACAGTAAACTCGGAAATTCTAACGCTTGTATTTTGTGTAGCTTCTTGAATTGCTTGTTCTACTTCTTTGCTAATAACATGTTCTCCAAAAGCAGAAATAAAATGTTTTATTCGACCAGAAACAATAACTCTATATGGATTTATTGATGTGAATTCTAAAGTATCACCTATATTATATGCCCAAAGTCCAGCGTTAGTAGAAATAATCATTACATAATTTACTCCAACTTCTACATCTTTTAACATGATTCGTTTTGGGTTGGTATTAAAAAATTCATCTGCTCTAATAAACTCATAAAAAATGCCTGCATCTAGTTGAAGTAACATTCCTTTTTCATTTTGTTTATCCTGAAATGCAAAAAATCCTTCGCTTGCAGGATATAATTCTATGCTATCTACTTTTCTGCCAATGAGATTTTCAAATTTAGCTCTGTAAGGTTCGTAATTAACGCCTCCAAAAATAAATAAATCAAAATTCTTAAATAACTCACCAATTTTTTTTCCTGTTTTTAGCTGAAGTTTTTCAAAATACATTTGAACCCAAGATGGAATACCGCTAATAATAGTCATATCTTCATTATAGGTCTCTTCTACAATTGCATTGACTTTGGTTTCCCAATCTTCAATACAGTTTATCTCCCAACTTGGCATTCTGTTTTTTTGCAAATATTTAGGAATATAATGAGCTACAATTCCAGAGAGCCGTCCTAATTGAATCCCATTCTGCTCTTCAAGAACTGGGCTGCCTTGAAGAAAAATCATCTTTCCATTAACAAAATTTGTTTTTCCCGTTTCTGCAACATAAAGTAAGATTGCGTTTCTTGCGGCTTCGGTATGATTCGGCATACTTTCTTTTGTTATCGGAATAAATTTAGCTCCTGATGTTGTACCAGAAGTTTTAGCAAAATAAATAGGCTTTCCTTTCCAAAGTATATTTTCTTCTCCATCAACAACTTTATCTACATAGGGTTTTAGGGCTTCATAATCTCTTAAAGGAACTCGGTTTACAAAATCTTCATAAGAATTGATACTAATAAAATCATGGTCTTTACCAAATAACGTTGAAGTCGCTTCAGATATTAAATTTTTAAAAACCTTGTCTTGAGCTTCAATAGGATTATTGGCCCATTTATTTACTTTTTTTTGAATTTGCTTTGCAAAAGGTTTCGCAAGTAGCGCTTTTAACGATGTAATTTCTATTCGCTTCATTTATTCAAAATCAATAAAAGTGGTAGGGTCTATAGGATAACCATCACTCCAAAGTTCAAAGTGTAAATGCGGCCCTGTTGTTAACTCTCCTGTATTGCCTGAAACAGCTATAACTTCTCCTGTTTTAACTAAATCACCTTGCTCTTTAGTTAAAGAGGCGTTGTGCTTATATGCAGAAATTAAACCGTTGCTATGCTCTATTATAAGAACATATCCTGTTTGTGTAGTCCATTCGGCTAAAATTACTGTACCATCAGCAATTGCTTTGACAGGAGTATCTTTGGCTACTACAATATCAATAGCATAATGTTTGTCTTGTACGTTATATCCTTCGCTTATCGTGCCATTTACTGGTGGGAATAATACAAAACTCACTTTTGAAGTGGCTAATTCAAATAAATTATACTTGTCTTCTTTATCTACTTTTTCTCGGAGTAACGAATCCTCTCTGGAAGGGTATAAATTAATTAGATTAATATCTAATTCTGCTGCATTAATAATCGAATCTTTGTTGAAATTAACTGTATTTACGTCTCCCTTAAGAACTCGTTTTATAGACTCAAGATATTGCTCGTTAATTGCTATAGCCTGTTGTAAAGAATCTGTTTTGTAATTAAGTTGGATTGCTTTTCTTTTAAGAGATGTGGATGAATATCCTGGGATATATTCTCTTAAAGGTGTAAAGGCAATTAAAACGGTTGTTGCTGCAACTAAAAAAATAGCAGAAATCGATATTAACACAAAAACATTTAAACGTGTTAATTTAACAGCAAAGCGTTCTTCGAACGTGTCTTCATTCAAAATAATTAAACGATACTTATGCAGTAACCTTTTTGCAAATTTCTTCTCTTTACTTTTTTTTACCATTGTTTCGCAAAATTAAATAAAATAGCATGTACTTTCACAATACGCTAAAGTTTGTTTTTAAACGCCTTTTTTAAAGTTTAATTATTAACTTTGTTGTCTAAATAAAAAGAACATGAGTTTATATTTGTTACCATTAGCGATTGGCCCTTGGCAAATTGCAATAATTGTTGTTTTAGTTTTATTGCTTTTTGGAGGAAAGAAGATCCCTGAATTAATGAGAGGGCTTGGAAGCGGTATTAAAGAATTTAAAGATGCCAGTAAAGAAGAAGAAAAGGATAAAGACGATAATGTTGATAGTGACAAAAATGAATAAGCAGAATAGATAATTTTTATATTAAGAAACCAACGCAATGCGTTGGTTTTTTGTTTTCTGTTTTTCTGATCATTCAATATCTATTTTATTTGCAATGACCTGATTATTGCTTCTAATTCAAACATATGGTTTCTTTTAGCAACAGATGGTGCAAAAGTAAACCCTTCAATAACTACAAGTCTGTCGTTGGTTTTGTCCTCCACAATATAATTTATAAATGGTCCTGCCATGAATGCATTTTTAATTTCCCAAGTGCTTCTTGTAACTAAAACTGGTTTATTGTCTATAATAGTTTTGTTTAAAAAAGGCGTATAGGCTTCTTCAGTAATCATGTATGAACCGTCAAGAGGTCCAGGAATATGAACTTTACCAATTGAATCTCTCATCTTAATAATATCATTGATTGCATCTTCGCCTTCTGAAATAGTTCCTAATGGCATTTCATACAACATTATGTTCATGGTTCCGGTTTTTATGTCTTTTCGCAGCCAAAAAAATGAATTATCTTCTTTTGCTACTCGATAGGCAGATGGGAAATTAATTGTTAATCCTAGAGCTTTTTCAATATTATTATTCTTGTTAAGTGAAACACTAATTCTTCTCTGTTTTTCTTTAATCTCTTGGGTTTTAAAAACTGCTATTATTTTTTCAGCGTTTTGCCTTAATTGTTCATTAATTTCTGTATTTGTGTTTCCACTTACTAAAATCAATTTTTGAGGTCTCGCAAAAGCATCTTTTAAAAATTTTGTGTTCGCTTCTTTTCCCTTTTCAATTTTTAAAATGATTCTGCTTTTTGTTGCAAAGCCTGAAAAGACTTGAGTTGGCATTTGTTGCATTTTAAATAAAGGCTCTTCTTGTGGTAAGCCGTAAACAGGAGCTCCAAGGATAGATCTAATTTGATTGCCTATACTTCCTTCCCATAATTCATTATCAATAACAACAGTTAAATTATTAATATTCCCAGAAGATGAAGATAGGATTCTTTTATTTTTAGCTCCATCACTATTACATGCTATTAAAAATATAATTGTAACTGTAACTAGTATTGTTTTCTTCATATTTTTCTTTTTTAAATTGAACTACTTCTTTGAAACTACAAGAATCATTCCTACTTTTAATTTTGTTCCGCTAATCTCGTTCCAATCTTTAATGTTTTGAATAGAAACTCCTGGGAAAATTTGAGCAATACTCCAAAGAGAATCGCCGCTTTTAACTTTATATGTTTTGCTACTGCCTTTATTTGTTGTGGTAGTCTTTTTTGAAACAACATTATTATTTGAAGAAAACGCTGGCTTTCTTGGGTAAATTGTTAATCGTTGTCCTATTCGTATATTATTACTTCTTAAGCCATTCCATCTTTTTATTTGACTAACTCTTACGCCATATCGTCTGGCTATTTTCCCTAAATAATCCCCAGATTTTACACGATAGCGGATCCGAGAATTAGTTTCATGAAATTGAGGCAATGGTTTTTCGCGTTTATCGAACTCTGCTTTTACAAAGGCATAAATTTTATCTTCGTTATTTACAAACTTTCCAATATCTTTCCTTGGTAATCGTAATGTATAGTTTTCGTCTTTTATAAATGGAATAATATCTAACTTATATGATGGGTTTAAAAATTGTAATTCTTCGATATTAATACCTGTAAGTTCTGATACCTGATCTAAGGTTATCATTTGCTTTATTCTTACAGTATCTGTTTCTATATATGTGATTTCAGGTTTTTTTGGTTGAAACCCATGGGCATCTGCATATTCAAAAATATACATCGTTGCTAAAAATGCTGGTAAATAGCCTGCCGTTTCTCGTGGAAGATGTGGTCTAATGTTCCAATAGTTTGTATAGCCTCCAGATCGTCTAATTGCTTTAGTAACATTTCCAGGGCCAGAATTATAAGCGGCTAAAGCTAAATCCCAATCACCAAAAATCTTATACAAACTCGCTAAATATTTGCTTGCTGCTTCTGTAGACATTATAGGGTCACTTCGTTCATCAACATAACTACTTACATCTAACCCAAATTGTTTTCCCGTGGCAAACATAAACTGCCATAAACCCGTGGCTCCAACTCTAGATTTTGCTCTTGGCTTTAATGCTGATTCCACAATTGATAAATACTTAACTTCTAACGGAATATTATAATTGTCTAATTGTGTTTCAAACATTGGAAAGTAATATTCGCTCAATGCCATTAAACGCTCAAGTGATTTTCTTCTATTTTTTAAATAATGCTTTATTACGCTCTCTAATGAAGGGTTATACTTAATATTAAAAGGAGTTTTAGTATTTAGCTCGGCTAAACGTTTTTTAAGTGTATCTGTTGGAAGTTCAGGATAATAAACTTCGTCATATTTTAATTCTGAAACCGATTTGTATATAGTATCGTATAACGAAGAACTGTACAGTTCGTTTAGCCATTTTTGGTCCAACTCTGCTGCTAGTTTATTATCTTCTAACGTTCTTTTAGTTAAAGAGTCTTTTAGGGGTTTAATTTCCTTTACTAGTGAATTTCCATCAATTAATGGTTTTAAAACTCTTGCTTTATTAGATGTTTGTTCTTGAGAATTTATAGTGTCTTGGGTTTGAGAAAATCCAAGCTGAAAGAATAATAATATGAAAAATCGTAAAGTCATTTATAGGATAAATATATTATTGAACGATATTTATGCAAAAATCGTGCTTTTTTAAAGCATATAAAAATCTAACCGATATTACTCTTCTAAAATAGCAGCAATTCCAGGGAGTGTTTTGCCTTCTAAACTTTCTAGCATCGCGCCTCCTCCAGTGCTTACATAGCTTACCTTGTCTTGAAAACCAAATTGCTTTACAGCGGCAACAGAATCTCCTCCTCCAACTAATGAAAATGCCCCATTTTTAGTGGCTTCAGCAATAGAATTGCCCAATGCAATAGTTCCGTTGGCAAAACTTTCCATTTCGAAAACACCAAGTGGTCCATTCCATAGAATCGTTTTACTTGGCATCACTATATCATGAAAAATTCTTATAGACTTTGGACCAGCATCCAATCCTTGCCATCCATTAGGAATTGAATACACATCAACTATTTGGGTTTCGGCATTATTTGAAAAAGCATTCGCTGCAACTACATCTACAGGTAAATGAATCTGTACGTTTCTAGATTTTGCTAGCTCTAATATCTCTAATGCAAGATCCATTTTGTCATCTTCACAAATTGAATCTCCAATTGCCCCACCGTTGGTCTTAACAAAAGTAAAAGTCATGCCTCCACCAATGATTAAATGATCAACTTTATCAAGAATGTTTTTAATAATACTAATTTTGGAAGACACTTTAGCACCTCCAAGTATCGCTAAAACTGGTTTCTCTCCTGTTCTCATTACTTTTTGTATACTATTAATTTCTTTAGCTAATAGAAAGCCAAAACATTTTTGATTTGTAAAAAATTTCGCAATAATAGTAGTTGATGCGTGTGCTCTATGAGCTGTGCCAAAAGCATCATTTACGTAAATATCGCCTAAGCTTGAAAGTTTTTCAGCAAAATCAATATTTCCTTCTTTTTCTTCTTTATAAAAACGTAAGTTTTCTAATAATAAAATCTCGCCAGATTGTAAATTGTTTGCTGCTTGTATTGCTTCTTGACCAATACAATTAGAAACAAATTTTACTTCTACTCCTATAATATCTTCTACTGTATCTACAATATGGTTTAAAGAAAATTCTTCTTGAACGCCATTTGGTCTTCCTAAATGTGACATTAGAATACAGCTCCCTCCATCTTCAAGAATTTTTATTATTGTTGGTTTTGCCGATAGGATTCTTGTAGAGTCTGTCACCTCAAAATTTTCATTTAAAGGAACATTAAAATCGACACGGATTAATGCTTTTTTATTCTCAAAGTTAAAGTCGTTAAGAGTTTTCATTTGTAAAAAATTAGAAAACAAATATAAATTAAGAATCCGAGTAACTTATAAAAAATTACTCGGATTCTAAAAATGTTCTTAACACTTATTATGAATATATTATCTATTTCTTAATCACTTTTATTGTATGTTTAATATCATTAGATTCTACTTGAGCAAAATATACTCCTTTAGGTAAATGCGATATATTTAATGACATTTCTGCTGAATTTCCCTTTTGCACATATATTTCTTTCCCTAAAACATCATAAATGGTTGCTTTATCTAGAATTACTTTTGCTTTTAATCTCAAAATTCCCTGAGTTGGATTTGGTCCAAACGAAAAACCTTCTATTAAATTACTTGATGTTGATAATGTTGCAAGATGCAATTGGAAATTATCAAATCCTAAGTATTCGTTTCCATTTTGATAAATAACTAGTCGCACCCTTACGTAAGTGTGGCCACTAGGTACATCAAATATAATTTCTTCCCAGTCATTTGTAGAAAATTGACCTCCTTGTGTTGTAGAAAAAACATCAATGTGCTCGTCAGGTGAAGCCCAACTACTGCCGTTATCATAAGCGACCTCAAAATAAATATAATCATTTTTATCTAAATTCACATAATTCAACCAAAATGTAAAATCTGCTGATATTCCTCCTATATCAATTGGGTCGAAAGTAAGAGTGTGCTCTGGAGAAGCCTCTCCAGTATATGCTTCACTATATGGATTATCTAAATCTCTTCCCGCTAAATATGTAGATCCAGCAAAAGCCTTTTCAATTCTTCCGTTTGCTTCAGAATAATCACTCCAAAGATCTGAATTGCCCTGATTTAAAGCGTAAAAGGGGATATTCGTAGTATAATTCC
Source organism: Flavobacteriaceae bacterium (assembly GCA_965250265.1). Classification (GTDB taxonomy): domain Bacteria; phylum Bacteroidota; class Bacteroidia; order Flavobacteriales; family Flavobacteriaceae; genus PRS1. The sequence goes on from CBDFNO010000015.1 coordinate 763,769, forward strand.
AATTGTCTTGTGATGAACCTTCAAAACCTCTAAAATAATCAACTTGCCCATTATTGCCTTGATAATCATCACCTTGATTATCATCATTTTGCCCTGTCAATGTTAAAACATTTAGGGCTAGAAGAGCCAGTACGAAAGTAGTTTTGTTCATAAATTTAACTTCAATTAGTTAAAAATTAATAGATTAAAGGATGATGCAAGCTAAATAATTCTCTTTATGGCTCATAGAAAATCCGATGATCGCCATTTATTATAGACTTATCGTAATTACATTCAAAAAAATCCGATTAAATGCTTTTTATATTAAGACTTTTGGTTTTGCTTTAATGAATTAGGTTATCTTTGCTTTATGCTTTTTAGTGACATATTAGGGCAAGAATATCTTAAAAGCCATTTAACAAAAAGTGTTGATAGTGGGAGAATCCCTCATGCTCAGCTTTTTATTGGCCCAGAAGGATCAGGTACCTTACCAATGGCAATTGCTTATGCACAATATATTTTGTGTAACAATAACTCTGGGGAGAATACTAGTGGTGATAGTGCTTGTAACTTGAAATTTAATAACTTATCACATCCAGACTTACATTTCGCGTTTCCTGTTACTACAACTGATAAGGTTAAAAGTAAGCCTGTTTCAAATTTCTTTTTAGAAGAATGGAGATTATTATTAAATCAACAACCATATTGTAATTTATTTGATTGGTATAAACAACTTGGTGTAGATAATAAGCAGGGTCAAATTGGCGTTGATGAAGCCCATGAAATTGTAAAATCTCTATCTTTAAAATCGTATGAAGGCGGTCATAAAGTAATGCTTATATGGATGGCTGAAAAAATGAATATTGCTTGTGCAAACAAGCTATTAAAGCTTATTGAAGAACCTCCTAATAAAACCGTTTTTATTTTAATTGCCGAAGATGAAGAACAAATCATCAGCACTATTCGTTCGCGTTGCCAAACCATTTATTTCCAACCATTAGCAGCAGAATATATTAAAAATGGTTTAGTGAAGGATTATAGTTTAGAAGTCTCTGTAGCCACAAAAATAGCACACCAAGCCAATGGAAACTATAATAAGGCTTGTGATTTGGTTTATCAAGATTCTGAAGATTTACAATTTGAAGAATGGTTTGTCTTTTGGATTAGGAGTGCTTTTAAAGCTAAGGGTAATAAAAGTGCAATTCATGATTTAATATCTTGGAGTGAAGAAATTGCTAAAAAAGGAAGAGAAACTCAAAAACAATTTTTACACTTTTGTGCAGATTTTTTTAGACAATCACTTTTGTTAAACTATGGAGCAGAACAATTGGTTTATATCGAGACTAAGACTAAAAATTTTGAACTTAAAAATTTTGCCCCTTTTGTTAACCAAACAAATATTGTTGAAATTAATGAAGAGCTTCAAGATGCTATTTATCACATAGAGCGTAACGGAAATTCTAAAATTATTCTTACAGATTTATCTATAAAACTTACACGATTGCTTCATAAGAAAACCGCCTAATTTAATGGCAAGTATAAAAACATGGTTTGTTATTATTAACCCAGCTTCGGGGAATGGTTCAAGTAAACGAAAATGGCAATTAATAAAAAAATTGTTAGAGGATTATGATTTTAATTTTAACTATGCTTTTACAAAACATGCTAATCATAGTTCCGCCATTATACAGAATGCAATTGAAAAAGGATTTAGAAACATTATTAGTATTGGAGGAGATGGGACTTTACATAATATTATTAATGGTATTATGCAACAAACTGAAGAACCTACTACAAATTTAAATGTTGGTGTTATTCCTATAGGTACAGGTAACGATTGGGTTAAAACACATAATATCCCCATGGATATTGAAAAAGCGATTCTGCTTATTAAGAAAGGAAATACCAAGCTTCAAGACATTGGAAAAATTGAGTTGGTTAATCAGAATAAAAAACCTATTTATTTTGTAAACCTTGCTGGCAATGGTTTTGATGGATCTGTAGTAAAGCATGTTGAAAAATTCAAGCGCTTTGGCGCCCTATCTTATCTTATTGGAGCGATTATTTGTTTGTTCTCTTTTAATAATTTTCACTCAACCGTCTTAGTGAATACTAAAAATATTTCTGGGAAAACATTAATGGTATTAATAGGGTTATGTAACTATTCAGGTGGAGGAATGCGACTCACTAAAACTCCTAATCCGTTCGATGGTTTATTAGATATAACTATTGCTAAAAATTTTAGCAAATTAGATATTTTATTTAGCCTCCCTAAGCTCTTTAATGGTAAAATCATAAATCATAAAAAAGTAGCCGCTTACAAAACAACTTCCATCGAGATAATAACTAATAAGGGTGAACGAGCCTATATTCAAGCTGACGGCGAATTAATTGGAAAAGGACATATTAAAGCAACAATTGTCCCGAAGGCCTTTCGGTTTTATTGTCATTAAAAATCTATTCTAAACACTAAATTTGGTGTAATCCCCAAAGATGAATTATCAATTTCACGTAAAATATTGGAGCCATCTTCAGTGTTGCGTCTTATTTGGTATTCACGGCTTAATACATTTTTCTGGTCATAAATGTTAAGAATAGCCAGCCCTATTTTTCCCTTCCACTTTTCATTTTTAGAAATGTTAAACTTGTAGGTGGCCGATATGTCTAATTTGTGATAATTTGACAATCGTTCACCATTAAATTCTGCAAAATCAATAAAAGCATCATTTCCTACTTCAATAATCCCTAATGCCTTTGTATAAGGTACTCCCGTTCTCAAGCTCCATCCCAATGAGAGGTTAAAATTTTGCCATTCGTAACTATGGGACCATATGAGTTGATGGGTAATATCAAAATTTCCAGGAAAGGAATTACCTTGGTTAATATTATCAAATGTAAATTCATTATCAACAAACGAATAGCCAATCCAGGTTCTGTAATTATTTATCTTCTTTTTCAGCAATACATCCAATCCAAAGACCATACTTTCTCCTTTGTAGAAGGCGGAATTATTACTATCGGTCCTATCAAAACCAGCGGTAAACGATGTTAATCCTTTTATACTTTTATAATAGGCATCAATATCCAAACTCCATCCTGACTTGTCAAATATTATACCGGTCGTAAATTGAGAACTTTTTAATATAGGGATGCTCCCTTCATTGGACAAGACCCAAATTTGATTTTCCAATCCAAATTCTTGTGTGTTAACCTGTGAATCAAACTCTACAATTTGACTTACGGTTTGATGTAAACTTTCGATTGAAAGCTTAATTCTAAAATCAGAATTTAACCGGTGCCCAAATTGTACTCGTGGTTCGACAAAAATCTTGTCCAAAATCGAGACATAATTGGCTCTAATGCCGGCATTAAGAAACCATAAATCTTGCTTCCTGTATTCATAATCTGCATAAAAAGCATGGGTGTTATTGGTGTCGATATCCCGTTCTTCAAAATCATCTTCCTGGCTTTCACTATCCATAAAACCTAAAACAGATTTCACCTTAATAGACGAAAACTGGTATCCAAAATTAATAGAATTTGATGCGTCTAATGACCAGTCCGAATTATACGAAAAGCCAAAATCATCAATCCTATTTTTTTTATAAAGTCTATCATTAAATTCATCTACAATACTATTGGTGCCAACATATGCAAGATCGAAATTTGAATAATAGGCTTGAAATTTATGTGAAACTGTATTTCCTTTATTATGATGCCATGAAATAATTGAGCCTAGATTTTTGACATCCAACTTGTCCTGAGAGACTTCATTAAACTCTTTAATTAAAAATCCATAATCTAATTTATTATTCGTAATTAAGTTGCTAAATATAATCTCGTCTTTATCGCTGGGTTTTATGATGGCCTTTAAGGTGAAATCTGAAAAAATAAAAATGTCCTTTGTTGTGGTAACAACATCATCCTCAAAGATTTTATTCCCCGAAGAAATTTTAGTGTTCTGAAAAATTCTATTGGCCTGATTACGAAATGTTGGGGTTTCAAATACATCTGTAAAAGATCGTCTTGAAGACATCACAATCGCCGCTTTGTCACTCAAAGGAGTCTTTAAATAGAAGTCACCGTGCGTCATATTAAAACCAAAGCCTCCTTTGGTATGCTCAGGGATTTTATTCTCAGACGTAATGTCAACCACGCTAGATATTCTATTTCCATACCTAGCTTTACTACCACTTTTAAAAAGTTTTATGTCTTCGGTGATATAGGGATTAAATGCTGAAATTGTACCAAAAAAATGTCCTGAATTGTACATTTTAATGCCATCCCATAGTATTAGGTTTTGATCTGGCGTCCCGCCCCTTATATATAATCCTGAAGCTGTTTCTGAAGGGCTTTGAACTCCGGGAATCATTTGTAAACTCTGTAATATGTCGGGTTCTGTTAACCCGGGAAGTATTCCTAATTTATCAGGAGAAACAGAAATAGAATTATCTGTTCTTTCATTAATACCTGAGGTTAAATACTCATTAATTAATATTTCCTCTAAATGTTGAGTCGTTGAAAGATCTATTTCAGGTTGTTTTTTAATAATGTAATAACGTTCGGACGCCTTGCTAAACTCAATATTTGTTTGTGCTTCAATAATACTAAAAATATCTTGCAACAACACTTCGTTGCTCTGAAATGTTATAAAATGAGAGCTAATTAATTCTGAGCTATATGACAATTTAATATCAAACTTTTTTTCAATGTCAATAATAACTTCGCTTAAAGGTGAGTTGTTATAATTTAACGATGCCTTCTCTTGAGACATCATAATAAAGGGTAATAAAAAAATAAAAAATGTAGCTTTAAACTTCATCCAGGGTTATTCTTATTCTTAAACAATTGTTTAAAAATAAGAATAATAATGAAATCTGGCTAATGGTCTCGTTTTAATTAATAGAATCTAGAATGATAATTGTATTTTCTTCATTCGCTTTAAATGAAATTTCCATTGGAACAAAAACTGTTTTTAAAGCAAGGTTTAAATCTTTATGAGTAAAACTACCTGTGAAACGCTTGTTTTGGTCAATTTTAGAATTATCAAAAGTGACTTTAAACTGGTTTTCTAACGAAATTATTACTTGAGACAAAGGTGTGTTATTAAATGCGCTCTCTCCTTGCAACCAATTAGGTTCATCTAATATAAAGTTCCAAACTTCAGCACTATTATTTACAATTCTAAATGCTTTTCCTTGAGTAAGTGTCGCTTCAGCATCTGTTCCGCTACTAATAACTTTAACTTTTCCTTCAAAACATTGAACCTCAAAATAGTTGTCTCTAACGGTTATGCTAAACTCTGTGCCTAAAACCTCTATACTTCCTTCACTAGTCATGACTTTAAAAGAGTTGCCTTTTTCAACGTCAAAAAAAGCTTCACCACTAAGGACTACTTCTCTATTGTCTTCCCATTCTCTTGATTTAAAGTCTAATTGAGAATTAGAATTGAGTTGTACTTTAGAAAAATCTGGTAGTGTAACTGCCAATTGTTGTGAGTAATCTGTTTCAAAATGATTTTGATTACTCGTAAAATAGAAAATTCCGAAAATAATTACTATTGAAGCTGCAACACCATAAGCCCAATTCGGGACGAGCTTGATAACTTTAGGTTTTGCGATTTGTTCTTGAGCAGCTTTTTCTTGTAGGATTTTATTGAAAAGGTCTTGTTTGTTATATAAAGGTGTCTCAAGCATTTGCGAGGCCTCTACAATTTTGTTATAAATAGGATAATCTATAGATTTTTTAAACGACTTAAGTTCTTCAGAAGAAAGTTCTCCTGAAATCCATCGCGCTAAAAAAGTATCATCGGTTAAGTGATTCTCCATGAGTTTTTAAGATTTGTTCAATAGTAAAACAATTAATTCGTGTTTTACCCTACTTTTATATATTTCCAATTTGATCTCTTAATATAATTAAGGCGAGACTCATACGTTTTTCTACTGCTTTAACAGTTATTCCTACAATTTCAGAAATTTCAGAATATTTCTTCTTATCTATTCTGCTTAACAGAAATACCTCTCTCTGTTTTTCAGGTAAATTAGCTATAACTCTTTTTAGTTTAGCTAAAAATTCTTGTTCTTCAAGTAAAAATTCTGGCGTAATATTAGTACTTCCTTTTGCTAAATGAACTTGATGTTGTAATTCGATTTTTTTATGAGCTACTTCATTTAAAAATTCATTTCTTGCAACTGTGTATAAAAAGGATTTAGATTTATTTAATATTATGTTTGCACAATTTTTCCATAGTTTTACAAATGCATTCTGGACAATATCTTCAGCTTGTTGTAAATCTCCACATTTATAGTATATAAAATTTCGCAATGTTTGAGAATAGGTGTTGTAAACCCATTCATAAGTTTTTTCTTCACAAACAGATTTGGTTTCTTCGCTCATTGGCAAGTATTATACTGTGTCGGAATTCAAAATTAAATAAATTTTAAATAAAAAGTAGGGTGTTTTCAATTATAACTGTTTTTAATCTATACAAAGTGTTAAGAAATTAAATAACCCCATTTCGTTTTTTAATATAATGTTTTTAAAATATGTGAATCCCAAGACATATGTTTTATCAAAGTTTAGTTACTTTTTTGCCCAATTTCAAATTAAATAACCTACGGAATTATATCAATTAACAGCTTCTATATTATAGAAGTTGCTAATTGAATATAAAAGAATGATAAAAATCTTGATGATTATGATATTACGGATTTAAAAAATCTGATTAATTGATTGATAGCAATAAATTTGAAAGCAAAGCATGACCCCAATCTGTAAGACTTTGTTTCCAAATTTTTAATAGATTAATATCTATTTATAAGCTCCTACTTAAAGGGGAGGGAAACCCTTATTACAATCCTCTGTTTATCCCAAATTGGCAGAGGTTTTTTTATTTAACAAATTAATTCTTGTACGCACCATTTAACAAATCTAAAATGGTTTGAGTCAAATCATTTTCTTCTTTTCCAAACATAACACTTCCCGCTTCATTACTCCCTAAAATATAAGAATATCCATTTTTGTCTCCATAATCTTTTACAAAATCTTTTATTTTCTTAATTAATGAGTCATTTTGTGTTTGACTTTCTTGAGCAATTTGCTGTTGTTCGAATTGAAGACGTTGAGATAGTACTTGCTCTCTTTGCTGTAATTCTTGAGAAAGCTTTTGAATATTAGCTTGTGACATTTTTTTGGCTTTTATTTCTGCCTCATTAACATCAAATCGAAAAACTTCACGCAAGCTATCAGTTCTTTTTTGAAAAGCAGCTATTTTAACTTTCAGTTTTTCTTCAATATCTTTTTTTTCTTGGTAACCGTTTATAAGTTTCGAATTATCTACATAGCCAATTTTTTCTGATTGTTGACAAGATGCAAAAATTAAAATTGCTAAAGCAACATAAAATATCTTCTTCATTTTATAAAATTTTAGTTCGGACAAAAATATAAAAGTAAAATAGATTTTATGGCCTTGACATTATTAGATTTTAGTGATAAGAAATATTTATGCTATTATTAAAAAGTATTAGTTTAATTTATTAAAAAATGTTATAAATAAACCGATTAAAAAGACTTTATTTTTAATGCTGCTAAGATATGTCTTTTATACAACAATAATGGATTAGGGGTGCTTAAAATCAGCTTTGGTGGTTTTTTATACAATAAATTAAAGAAGAATACTCGGTTGACTGTTTTGCTTTAAAATTTGAAACCCATCCAACTCTAAAAGCATCCAAAATATTCATCCATCCAGATTTATATTTTTCTGATAATAAACTTACATAATAAGAATCGTATTTCATTGGTAGTGTTTTAATAACTTTCATTTTCTCTTTTTTAACTAGTTTAGAAATTGTCACTTGAGAAAAATGCCATAAGTGTCTTGGCACATCATAAGCTGCCCAAAATTCTTTATAGTATTTAGCATCGTAACTTTTATAATTTGGAACGGCAATGATTAAAGTTCCTTTTGGAGTTAAAAGTGATTTTAAAATTGCTATATGTTCTTCAAGGTCCGGAAGATGTTCTAAAACATGCCAAAGTGTAATTACATCAAAACTCTTTGGCTTAAATTTCAAAAGCTGTTCTACGTCAAATACAGTATTTTTGGTTTTCTGGTTGGCTATATTTCTTGCGTTTTCATTTGGTTCTATTCCAAAAACAGTCCAATTGTTTTGTTGTGCTATTTGCAAAAAATCTCCTGTGCCACAACCAACATCTAACAAATTCTTTGCTTCGGAAGAAAACGAATTAATGAGTTTTAGTTTCTTCTTTAAAGAAAAACGCCTCACAAAATGATATGCTTTCTCGAACAGACTTCTTTTTGTATCTGTATGAGAAATGTAATCTTCGCTTTTATAATATTCCGGCAGAGCTTCAGGTGAAGGTTGTGGAAACGTTTCCAAAAAATCGTACTCGTTGTTATATAACAATTTAAATTCCTTTCCAGAAACTGAATGGTCTTTTACGGTTAAATATATTTTATTTGGATTTCTATTAGCCACAAATTCACTAATTGTTTTTAATTGTTCCACGTGAAACATATTGTGTTATCTTCCCATATAAACTAATAATACAGAAATATCGTTAGGAGATACACCGCTTATTCTAGAAGCCTGAGAAACTGTAGTTGGCTTTATTTTCTTAAGTTTTTCTCTAGCTTCAAAACTCATAGATTTTATTTTAGAAAAATCGTAATTAGATGGGATTTTCACATTCTCAAGTCTGTTCAACTTATCTGCGTTGTTTTTTTCCTTCTCTATATATCCAGAATATTTCACCTGAATTTCAGTTTGCTCAATTACTTCACGATTCAAATTGTGTTCTTGAATATAAGTTTCAACTTTATCAAATTTGCGCACATCACTAATTGTAATATTTGGTCTGGAAAAGATTTTAAACATCTTATCTGATTGCTTCACCAATGATGAGCCTTTAGATTCCAAGACAGGGTTCGCCTCTTCAGGTTTTACACTGGTATTTTTAAAAAACCGAACGAATTGTTCTGCTTGATTGTGTTTTTCTTCCATTCTTCGTAAACTCTTTTCGCTTGCTAAACCTATAGCATATCCTTTTGGTGTTAGTCTAAAATCGGCATTATCTTGACGTAACAATGTTCTATACTCTGCTCTGGAAGTAAACATTCTGTAAGGTTCCTCGGTGCCTTTTGTGATTAAATCGTCTATTAAAACACCAATATATGCTTCGTTTCTTTTTAAAGTAAACGCTTCTTTTTCCTTAACTTTTAAACTTGCATTTATGCCTGCCATTAAGCCTTGAGAAGCCGCTTCTTCATAACCTGTTGTTCCATTAATTTGTCCAGCAAAATAAAGTCCTTCAACTAATTTTGTTTCTAAAGTGTACTGTAGTTGTGTTGGCGGAAAATAATCATATTCGATCGCGTAGCCTGGTCTGAAAAATTTTACCTTTTCAAAACCAACTACTGAGCGTAGTGCATTAAACTGAACATCTTCCGGCAGGGACGTTGAAAATCCATTTACATAAACTTCAACGGTATTCCAGCCTTCTGGCTCTACAAAAAGTTGATGGCGTTCCTTATCTGCAAAACGATTTATTTTATCTTCAATCGACGGACAGTATCGTGGTCCAACACTTTTTATCCTCCCGTTAAACATTGGCGAACGTTCAAACCCTTCGCGAAGTAAGTCGTGAACTTCTGGGCTTGTGTAAGTCATATGACAAGCTTTTTGCCTCTCAAGTGGTTTTGTAATGTCCAAATAAGAGAATTTTTCTGGATTTTCATCGCCAGGTTGTTCTATCATTTTAGAATAATCTAATGAACGGCCATCTACTCTAGGTGGTGTTCCTGTTTTCATTCTACCAGAATCAAATCCTAAGTTTAGAAGTTGCTCTGTAATCCCAGTTGCAGCTCTTTCACCAGCGCGTCCACCTCCAAAATTCTTATCTCCTATATGTATTAATCCGTTTAAAAATGTGCCGTTTGTTAGAACAACAGATTTCGCTTTAATTTCAACGCCCAAAGATGTTTTTACTCCAACAACTTTATGATTTTCGATCAATAATCCTGAAACCATTTCCTGATAGAAATCCAGATTCTTTGTTTGCTCTAAAAGCAAACGCCAGTCTTCAGAGAAACGCATTCTATCGCTTTGTACCCTAGGACTCCACATGGCGGGTCCTTTAGATTTATTCAACATTTTAAATTGAATCGCAGATGTATCGCTAACAATACCACTATAGCCTCCAAGCGCATCGATCTCACGCACAATCTGCCCTTTAGCAATTCCTCCCATAGCAGGATTGCAAGACATTTGTGCTATATTTTGCAAGTTCATGGTTATGAGCAACGTTTTGCTTCCCATATTTGCAGCTGCGGAGGCGGCTTCACTTCCTGCGTGACCCGCTCCAACAACTATTACATCATAAACTTCGTTAAACATTATTCTTTATTAACAGAGCCAGAAACAATTTCGGCTTAGTTTGTTCCACGTGAAACATTTCTTATCGGGCTCTAATTTGAATTTGCAAATATACGCTGATTTACTGAATATTAACTTAATTGATTAATGTAGAAATTCTCTTTGTTTCGCATAAGTTTAGAATCCTCTTCTGATTTGTCTTTATATCCGCAAAAATGTAAGACGCCATGAACAATAACGCGACATAATTCCTCTTTAAAAGTAACTCTAAATATTTTAGCATTTTCTTTTACTCTATCAACAGAAATAAAAATTTCTCCATGTAGGATTTTTCCTATTTTATTATCAAAACTGATAATGTCAGTTAAGGTATCGTGGTTTAGGAATTCTATATTTAGTTTGTTTAGATAGTCATCATCGCAAAACACATAATTAATCTCTCCCTCTTTAAATTCCTCAGAACTAATAACTCCTGATATCCATTTTGAAATTTCTATTTCGTCATATAATTCAAATTGTGTCTCGTAATTAAAGCTAGTCATTCTTTTTTTTAAAATAGTCCTTAATCTTCTTTTTATAAGCTTGTCGTAAAGGTAATGCCTGCCTATTTAATATTTCGGTAGTATTGAAATATTGTTTTGCATTATTTAATTGATTAGTAGTAGTGTTATTAAACCGTTTCTCATTAGTTCTGGCAATTCTCTTTTGGTCTTCCCCTTGTTGAAAGGTAGCGTTCTCAAGTTTTAATAATTGGTGCTGTAAAGCCAGCATTTTTTGTAAGGTTCTATTCGTAAATCCCTTATTAAGTAGGTCTTGTTCAATATTTTCCATTTGTTTTAATAAATTTCCTCCCACTCCTTTGTTTCCTTCTTTACCAAATTTATCCTCAAGTGCTTGCCTTAATTGTTGCTGTTGTTGGTAAATTCTAAACAATTCGCCGTTAAGTTCTTCGCTATTTCCTTGTCCTTCTTGGTTGCCTTGTTGCCTGTTTCCTTCCTTTCCCTTTTCTCCATTCTCTCCTTTTTTACCATCATCGCTCTTTTTTAATCCATCTTCCATAGCTTTGTTAAGTTCCTCCTGGCTCTTTATAATATCGGGTAGCTGACTATCTCCTCCTTGTCCCTGACCAGTTCCTTCTCCGCTTCCTTGTCCCTGACCAGGATTCATTTGGCTTTCTAAATTATCTAACATATCACTTAAAAAACTGGCTAGGGTATTTGCTGCGGTCACCGTAAATTGCTGCGCTGCAACGCCTTGATAAAGTCTGTTTTCTGCTAATTGCTCTAACGATTTGTCCATATTAAAAAACACTTCAGTAATTTCTTTATTAATTTGTTCTGAAATCATTGGCTGACGTAATGATAAAGCAAAAAGGCTGTCGTCAATATGTTCAAAATGCTCTCTTAACCCTTGTTGTTTACGTAATTGTTTAGCATATTGATTATGATTAATTTGAATGCTTTTAAACTGATTCATTAACGCTTCCTGATCAAATGAAAATAACACGAGGTTATCAAGAATTTGCCTCAACATGTCAATATCCTCAGAAATTTGTTCTCCGGAGCAGCTCATCATTGATTGCTTCATTTTCTCACTCATTTGCATCATTTTTTGAGCGGCCTTTTTCTGATTTTTTTTTGCTTTACTTTGGCTCTCTTCTTGCTCTTTTGAGTTTTGGCTTTCTTCTTTTTGCTCTAAGTTATCACTAGCCTCCTCCTGTTCTTTTTTTATATCATCTTCCTTTTTCTTGTCCTGTGGTACATCTAAAGGCTCCCTGAGCTTTTGATTTTCCTTTTGAAGCTCCTCTAGCTCTTTTTGAAAATCCTCAAATTTTTTATTTAATTCATCTTGCTTTTCTTTGGTATTATTCTCACTGTTTTCTTCAGACTGCTTTTCTTGCTCTTTAGCCAATTCTTCTAGTTCCACTCTTAACTTTTCAGTTTTCATGGCTACGTAATAGCGCTTTGTCAATTCCAGTAATTGTTCAAGACTTCTTTTTTTGTTTTTATTTTGCTTCGCAAGTTCTTCTAATTTTTGGGTGAGTTCTTCTTTTTGAAATTTTTCTGCTAACTTTTCTAATTCCTTAAGAAGCTCTTCGTCTTTCTCTAATTGTTCTTGATTGTCATCTAAACGTTGCTTTAAATCTTCCTTAAACTCATCTTTCTCTTCATTTTGAAATTCTTCCAAATTATCCTTTAATTTCTTATTGAAATTTTTCATCATTTCATCCTGTTGTTTCTGTCGCTTTAAAAAGTTTTCAAATTTCTTTTTGTCATTAAAATTTAATTCTGATTTTTCTTTTTGAGTTTTAGACAACTCTTTGAGCTCTTTGTCTTGTTCATCAAACTTTTCTAAAGATCTATTTAGATCTTCAATTGTTTCGCTTTGTTTTTTTAATTGATTTCGCTCTTTTTCTTCTTGTGTTAATTTTCGATAACTAAACACATTGCTCTTTGTGCTTTTATAATTGCGTAAGACGTCATTATCAAAAACTTCAAAATATAAATTGTAACTCACGCCTTCCTGAAGATTTAGTTGGTCTGGAAAAACGCTTAAAAACTCATCAAAATTTGAGGCAGAAACAGGAATTATCTCATTCTTTTTCCCTTTATCATTATCTGAAGGATAATACACCAATTGAAGTTTACTTAAGCCATAGTCATCACTTACTTGTCCATAAAAATATAACGTTTGAAGATCTAATGAGTCTTGTTCAATTTGAAGGTTCATTTCTGGATATTCGTCCTTTACAACATCGATTGAAAATGCTAAACTTTCGTAATCTTTGAGATTTTTATTGCTTGTATTAAGGCTATAATTTAAAGTGCTATTAAGGCGTTTTGAAGCCTCAAAAAGTCCTTTTCTATCAGCAGAAAAAAGCAGTGTATCTTTTGAATATAGATTAACAATATCTGTTGATTTAGTTTGGAGTCTCCAAGTAACTTTTGTGCCTTGTGGAACTATGGCATTTCCCGTGCTTTTTAGAGTTTCATCTTTCTTTTTTGTGTATGAAGGGTAATCTAAATCCATGTTGAAACCCAATAAAGTTGGTACCTCAATTACTTCTATGGTATAGGTTTTTGACGAAACTTTGTTTGCAAACAGATTGAAACTTATGTTGGATTTAAGTTTAGAAAACGTAAATTCAAACTCGCCTGGAGCGCGTTGTTTTAGATAATAGGTTTCATTTTTATAAGTAATTTGTGCGTTTTCCGGAATGAGCTCTCCTACTGTAGTAATTATAAGTTTGAAATCTTTGTTTTCGATGGCTTTTAAATTTTCGTTAACTATAAAAAACTGGAAAGGGGCTGGTGGCTCATATGCGGTTTGATAATTTACAACGCGCTTATAACTATCACTGAACCAATTAAAGTCTCCGGTTAAAAAGGGCAATAACAAAATAATTACAGGAATAGCAGCATACTTTAAATATTTAGCGTTCTTCTTAAGGTTAATTGCCAGTTTAAATGGAATAGGTTTAAGTTCTACAGATCTTTGATCGATACTTGCCAAAAGTAATTCAGATTTCGACTTATCCTTGTGGAGCTGAAGCAAATTCAATAATTTATCATTCACTTCTGGAAAATGTTCACCAATAATTTTCGAAGCATCTTCATAATTAATTCCTTTTTGAAGCTTAGATAACTTCGCTAAAGGAAAGGCGATAAGTCTTAAAAGCAGGCTGAGTTCCACAGCAACAAAAATCCAAAACAAAATGGTTCTCGCAACCGGGTTAAGCCATAGCAAATATTCTATTAATAGCGTAGCCAAAAAATACAATAATCCAATTGCAAAAAACAAGATAACTCCCTTTATTAAAGAGTTTATATAATACTTATTAATAAATTGTTCTAACTTAGATTGTATGGCCTTAAAATTAGTCAACTATAATTATTTATTAGTTCAACTTACTAATCTACAATTTTATTTTAATCTATAATTTACTAATTTTGATAACATTCTGTTAAATCTGTTTATTGATTAATTGCGGCGGACAATAAAATACAAGGTTTTTCACCTAGACAGAAATGACAAAAACTAAACTTTCAATGAAAAATTTAAAATATCTAGCAGCATTTACCATTCCTATTGCTGCTATAATAAGTATTTATTTTAAAGGTTATTGGTCATTTTTTACTCCATTTTATGCTTTTGTTATAATTCCGATATTAGAATTGTTACTACCATTAAATACATCCAATTATTCTGAAATAGAGATAAAAAATAAAACTGTGAATCCAGTTTTCGATTGGATGCTGTATTTAAATCTTCCTGTAGTCTTCAGCTTGTTGGTTTGGACTTTGATCGAGGTGAGTTTGAGTTCTCTTGAGTTCTATGAAATTATTGGACTTGTGATTTCTGTTGGGATTGTTTTGGGTGTTAACGGCATTAATGTGGCTCACGAACTTGGACATAGACTAGCGACTAAAGAGCGTTTTTTAGGCAAATTGTTATTGCTTCCTTCATTATACATGCATTTTTATATCGAACATAATTTTGGTCATCACTTACATGCTGCTACTATAGAAGATCCGGCAACTGCCAGATATAATCAAAGTGTGTATTCGTTTTGGTTAACTTCCATTTTTAGACAATATGTTAGTGCATGGAAGATTCAAGTCAAACTCCTTAAAAACAACAAGCTGCGATTCCTGTCTAATAAAAACGATATGCTTTGGTATCTTATAATTCAGGTTTCTTATTTAGCATTTGTCTTATTCATTTTTGGTACAATTGGATTGTTTTTTAGTATTGGCGTAGCTGTTGTAGGTTTTTTATTATTGGAAACTGTTAATTATATTAAGCATTATGGGTTACTTCGCTTAAAAACTGATTCCGGGAGATATGAGCGTGTAAAAAAAATTCATTCATGGAATTCTAATCATGTTGTTGGTAGAATTGTTTTGTACGAATTAACGCGTCATAGCGACCACCATTACAAGTCATCAAAGAGGTATCAACTTTTAGAATGCTATGACGAAAGTCCTGAAATGCCTTATGGCTATCCAACCTCAATGGTTATTGCCTTTATACCACCATTATGGTTTAGCATCATGAATAAACGTATTCCTAGAGAAATGATTTCTGCTTAAATTATTACAATTAATAATTATCGCTTTATCTTTGCTGTCGTAAATAAAAAACATGACTAAAAATGTTCGTGTGCGTTTTGCACCAAGCCCTACAGGACCATTACATATTGGAGGGGTTCGTACAGCTCTATTCAACTATCTTTTTGCTAAAAAATATAATGGAACATTTGTGCTTCGAATAGAAGATACTGACCAAAGCCGCTATGTCGAAGGCGCAGAACAATATGTTACTGATGCTCTAAATTGGTGTAATATTCCCTATGATGAGGGTCCTGGAAAAGATGGCGGTTTTGGGCCATACAAACAAAGTGAGCGTAAGCACTTATATAAACAATATGCCGGACAATTAATAGCTTCAGGTAATGCATATTACGCTTTTGATACTTCTGAAGAATTAGATTTACACAGAAAAGGTCACGAAGAAATAGGGAAAACCTTTATTTATAATTGGCACAACAGGCTAAAGCTTAAAAATTCTTTGTCGCTTTCAGAAGAAGAAGTGCAAACTAAACTCGATAATGGAGATAACTATGTCATAAGATTTAAGTCTCCACAAGATGAAGCGTTGCATTTAAAAGATGTTATTCGTGGAGATATAACAATTGACACAAATGTTCTAGACGACAAAGTTTTGTTTAAAAGCGATGGAATGCCAACCTATCATTTAGCTAATATTGTAGATGATCATTTAATGGAAATCTCTCATGTTGTTCGTGGGGAAGAATGGTTGCCATCCTTGTCGTTGCATCAATTGCTATACAATGCTTTTGGTTGGGATGCTCCAGAGTTTGCGCATTTACCATTAATAATGAAGCCGACAGGAAAAGGTAAATTAAGTAAGCGCGATGGCGATAAGCTTGGCTTTCCTGTGGCTCCGCTAGAATGGAATCATCCAAAAACCAGAGGTATTTCAAAGGGTTATAAAGAAGAAGGTTATTTTCCTGAAGCCGTTATTAACTTTTTAGCGTTTTTGGGCTGGAATCCAGGAACGGAACAAGAAGTTTTTAGTTTAGAAGAACTTATTGAAACTTTCGATTTAAAGCGTGTACATAAGGCTGGTGCGCGTTTTGATCCAGATAAAACAAAATGGTATAATCATTATTATATGCAACAGCAACCTAATATTGAATTAGCTGAAGAGTTTAAGTTCCGACAACCTGAGCTTGAGTTAGTCGATATTAATTATGTTTCATTAGTTGTTGGATTAATAAAAGAACGCGCAACCTTTGTACATGAATTCTGGGAATTAAGTCATTTCTTTTTTGTTGCACCAACTAGTTATGATGAAAAAGCTTCGAAAAAGGCTTTTAAAGACGGCACAAAAGAATTAATGGTTGAATTAGTTTCTATAATTAATGCTATTGAAGATTTTTCAGTAGAGACGCTTCAAACTCAAATTAAATCTTGGATAGCTTCTAACGAAATCGGCTTTGGGAAAGTAATGATGCCTTTGCGTTTAGCTTTGGTAGGTGCATTAAAAGGTCCTGATGTTTTTGATATAATGTTTATGATTGGTAAAGAAGAAACAATTAAGCGTGTTGAAAATGTAATTGCCTCAATCTAAAAGCTGAACATCACTGTGAAAACCAACATAGATTGATTTCCTTTAAATTCTTCAGTATTGTTACCTACATTTAGATTTTTATCGTTTAGTTTATCGAGAATATTTAGAAAGCCATATATGTATTGGGCTCTAATTTTAATAGCGCCAATTCCTGCTGAAGCACCAACCAATCCATTAACATTAAACTGTGATATGTTTTCAATATCTTTGGCTGTTAAAGAATCATACCCATTTATAAAATAGCCTTCTTTTGTTTCGTCTTTTAATTCTAACTTACCGTTGTATTGAATTTGTGGACCAACATCTAAAGTGAAGTTGTCTCCAAATATTTTTTTGTGATAATAAAACCCTAACTGAACAGCTCTTAATTTATATTCCAGAATTTCGTTGCCAGCAACATCATCGGTCATTCGTCCTGAAATTTCAAAATTGTTTTCAGATAATTGCATTCCATAACTAACTGTGTAGCCTTTATGTGGAAGATCTAGTGTTGCAGACATGCCTCCTACAAAACCCGTCCCTTGTTTTGTGGTAAAATTATCTGTTTTTATATCGTAAAAGGAAACTCCTGCCATGACGCCAAAGCCGTTTACAATATCGTAAGTTTTATGCTGTGAGTGAATAATTGTAACAAAACACATAGTAAATGCTACTAATAAGATAAAGCGCTTAAATTTCATAATTCTTTTAGTGATGTTCAAGCAAATATAACTTAATTTCGTATTTAAATATTTTCTAACAATTTAAAAAAATCTTATGGGTCAATATCTTTTCATTCCTGCTGCATTCTTGGTGCTAATAATTTTAATTTCTGCTTTCTTTATTGTAAAACAACAAACCGCTGTTGTTGTAGAGCGCTTTGGTAAATTTCACAGCATTCGGCAGTCTGGTTTGCAGCTGAAAATTCCTTTAGTAGATAGAATTGCTGGACGTTTAAGTTTAAAAATTCAGCAACTAGATGTCATTATTGAAACCAAAACACACGATGATGTGTTTGTGCGTTTAAAAGTTTCGGTACAATACAAGGTCATTAAAGACAAGGTGTATGACGCATTTTACAAGCTCGATTATCCGCACGACCAAATTACCTCTTATGTCTTTGATGTGGTTAGAGCTGAAGTGCCTAAAATGAAACTTGATGATGTCTTTGTAAGAAAAGATGATGTTGCCATTGCTGTAAAAAAAGAGCTTAATCAAGCTATGATTGACTATGGTTACGATATTATTAAAACATTAGTAACTGATATAGATCCTGATTCACAGGTAAAGGAAGCCATGAATCGTATTAATGCTTCAGAGCGCGAAAAAGTAGCTGCTCAATTTGAAGGAGATGCACAACGTATTCTAATTGTTGAAAGAGCAAAAGCAGAGGCTGAAAGCAAGCGTTTGCAAGGACAAGGTATTGCAGATCAACGTCGTGAAATTGCTCGTGGTTTAGAAGAGTCAGTTGAGGTGTTAAATAGGGTTGGCATTAACTCACAAGAAGCATCTGCATTAATTATTGTGACACAACATTACGATACACTTCAGTCTATTGGACACAACACTAATAGTAATTTAATTCTTTTACCAAACTCACCACAAGCTGGGAGTAATATGTTGAACGATATGGTTGCAAGTTTTACAGCAAGTAATCAAATTGGTGAGGCTATGAAGGAGCAAAACAAAAAGAAAAAAGAAGGACAGTAATATTTTATTATTGTTCTTTAAATGGATGTCTTTCTGCCCATTTTTGTGATGGCTTCATAAGGCTGAAAATTGTTTTCAATAATGTGTTAGCGATATTATTGGTGTGTTTTATGTACATAATCATCTCTTTTGGCTTGGCTCCAACAGAGCTTTTGATTTCCATAGCTGTACGAGCATAAACAATAGATTCGAGCTTGTTTTCAATAGCAAATTCCGCCATGTTATACAGCATATTTAAATACAATTGATTTGGGTATTGGTGCTCTTTATCGTAACCTAAAAAATAAGTTTCGAGCGTCTTATTGTTTAAAATCAATGTGTAAAACCCTATAAGCTCATTGTTTAAATAATATCCAAATACTTTAAAATTTTCTTTTAAGTGTGTTTTTAAGCTATAAAAATGATTTTGGGGTAAAACGAAGGTGTTAAATTTTGCATTGTCAGAAACGTTTTTATAAAGTTCGTATAGCTGTTTTGAACTGTTTTGTATGGTTTCAATATTTAATTCTGTGGATTCAATTTCGCCAAATTTCTTTTTTGCTCTTTTGTATCTTCTTTTATATTTTTTATTTAGGCTTGCTATATAATCTTCAGATTTGTGCCAATTAGGTTTAATGTTCATTAACATGTTTGGTTGAACGAGAACTTTGTGTAGTTGGTGTGTTTTAAAAAAATCTGTTTCAGAAAGAATAGTATCAACTAAAAAGAAATCTTTCAGCATGATGCTTCTTATTTTCTTTTTCTGAACAGTTTTAATCTCATTTTTAAGTTTATTTATAGCTTGAAAAAGTGTTTTAAAAAAATCTTTCTGTGTAATTTTATTTTCAAGAAAAAACAATCCGTGCTGGCCTGTATGCATCAAGTTTCCTACAACTAAAATATTTCCTTTTAGAACTTTTGAAAAACCATTTATTAAAAACTGTTTAAAAGCTGAAGAGCTTTTGGTTCTAAACATGTCCTTAAGGTATAATTGAGCGCGTTGTACTATAGCGACACCAACTAATTGATTCTTATTAAAAACACCTATATAATACCAAGAAATATTTTTTGGAGTCGCCTTTTCTAAAGCCACTAAATAGTGTGACTGTAAAAAAACATCTTGCTTAACAATATCGTCCCATGCTGTGGGAAGTTCGTTTGTTGTTGTATATATTTTATAAGTTATCAATATCAAAAAAGAAAAAGACTGAAAAGGTACTTCTTTTCAGTCTTTATATAAAATTTTAATTATGCTGCGGTTAAACCCATGCACAAATAATACCACCCATTATTGTAAGGGTAACTATCCAATAACCGCTATTAATAATGATATATTTAGCTCCTTTTCGTTCAAATAATGCATTAGTGCCCAGTATTGGTAATGCAACAAACAGTCCTGTCATAAAACCGTGTAAAGCACCATGCTTAAAGGTTCTGAACGCGTCTGCATAATCAGTTATGAAGGTTTGATAAGACGGTAAGGCATTTACAGATTCTGGCCCTCCAGCTAGACTGTAAGCTCCCATTTGATGAATCACGGCTGCTGGCAATGAAAAGGCTAACATTAATGCGAATAAAAAAGCTAGGCCAAATATTTTTGCCATGTTTGCTCCTTTCATTTGATCTTCTGTCATCTCTGCGGCTGCCATCCACGCTTTGCCAAACACTTTGGGGTTGTACCACACAAACCCAACAACTAACGCTGATACTGCAGCAACTAATAATGATAAAGGATTAATAAATTCCATATTAAAAATGTTTTAGTTAGATTATAAATATAACTAAAATTAAAATATATTGATTTTATTTAAGGTAATTAATATAGGAGAACGCATTAAGAATGAGATTATAATACTTTTGCTTCATTGACCAACAACTCGTTTTTATCATCTAAAGCCTTTTCTATAAACGCATTTGTCTTTTCGTTTTTTTCTAGTCCATTTTTTAATAAAACACCTAAAGTTATCATTATAGCTATTCGTGTACCGGCTTTTTTTACTGCAGTTCCGAAGAGAGGTAGTAACTCTTCATAAGTAACCTTTTCTGCTAGTTTTTTAATTTCTGCTTTTACTTTTTGCTGTTTCTCTACTGGTAAATTGGTGTATTTTTTACCAAGCTGTCTAATAATGTCAATCGGCTTTCGTTGGAATTGTTGCTGTTGTGTTTTTTGTTGGTTTTGATTTGGTTTTTGCTTTGCCCAAGAATCACGTAATCCAACTGTTTTATTAAACACTAAACAATCTGGTGTTGAATCATCATCTACATTAAAATAACCCAAACGTTGAAACTGAAACTGTTCACCTGTTTTTGCTTCTGCTAAACTTGGCTCTACAAAAGCTTCAATAATTTTTAATGCGTTTGGATTTACAAATTCCATAAAATCTTTGTCTTTGTGACTATCAGGGGCTTCATCCATAAACAGTCTGTCATATTCTCTAACTTTAGCTTTTATAGCGTGTTTTATCGACACCCAATGTAATGTTCCTTTTACGCTTCGGAATGTATCTTCGGAATATGTACAATGAATTTCGGTAATATTTCCGTTATCATCTTTTACTAAACTTTCTCCTTTTATGATGTAAGCGTTCTTCAACCTAACTTCTTTTCCTAAAGTTAAACGAAAAAATTTGTTCCCAGCTTCTTCTTTAAAATCTTCTTGTTCAATATATAATTCACGAGAAAAAGGAACTTTTCTAAATCCCGCTGAATCATCCTCTTGATTGTTTTCCGCTTCAAACCATTCTTCTCTATCTTCAGGATAATTAGTAATCACCACTTTTACAGGATTTAAAACAGCCATCACGCGATTAGCTGATTTGTTTAAATCTTCACGAACACAAAACTCCAAAAGTGAGACGTCTATTACGTTTTCACGTTTGGCAACACCTGCTTTTTCAATAAAATTACGAATAGAATTAGGTGTATAGCCTCGACGACGTAATCCAGAAATAGTTGGCATTCTTGGATCGTCCCATCCTGAAACCACACCTTCTTCAACCAGCTTAAGTAACTTACGCTTGCTCATTATGGTGTAGCTTAAATTTAGTCGTGCAAATTCTGTTTGTTTTGGAGGTAAAGGGAGTCTTTCTGAATTATACTTAAAAACCTCATCTCTAAACCAATTATAAAGCTTTCTATGGGGTTTAAACTCTAAAGAGCATAATGAGTGAGAAACTTGTTCGATATAATCACTTTCGCCATGTGTCCAGTCATACATTGGGTAAATACACCATTCGTTTCCTGTTCTATGATGATGCTTCTTTAAAATACGATACATCAAAGGATCACGCATCAACATATTAGGATCTTCCATATCTATTTTTGCACGTAAAACATGGGTTCCTTCATCGAATTCACCATTTTTCATTCCTCTAAATAAATCCAAGTTTTCTTCAACTGAACGATTCCGAAAAGGGCTATTAGCTCCAACTTGAGTTGGTGTACCCTTTTGAATTGCCATATCCTCTGAAGATTGACTATCTACGTAAGCTTTTCCATCTTTTACTAATTGAATCGCCCAATCGTATAGTTTTTGAAAATAGTTAGAAGAATATAATTCGTTTTCCCATTTGTATCCCAACCAATTAATGTCTCTTTTAATGGAGTCTACATATTCTTGTTCTTCTTTAGCTGGGTTGGTATCATCAAAACGAAGGTTTACAGGAGCGTTATATTTTTCACCTAAACCAAAACTAATGCCAATGGCCTTTGTGTGCCCTATATGTAGATATCCATTTGGTTCTGGCGGAAAACGAAAGCGCAAATTATCTTTCGGCATTCCGTTTCTTAAATCTTCCTCAATAATGTGCTCTATAAAATTGAGATATTTTGTTTCTTCTGACATATTTAAAAATAAAAAGCAAAGTTATTAAAATATAGGTTAATATATTTGTTTAAAATATATTGATTTGGGAATAATTAAAGTTGAAAATATAAGAATCTTTGCTTTTCATGGTTGTTTAAAAGAAGAAACTAAAATTGGTAGTGATTACAGGGTGGATTTAGAAGTAAAAGCAGATTTGCAAACTTCTGCTAAAACTGATTCATTGATTGATACTATTGATTATGTTTTTTTAAATAAAGTAATACGTGAGGAAATGAATAAACCTTCTCATTTACTTGAAACTGTTGCTAAACGTATTTTAAACCGTATTTTTTCTGAAGAAAAATTAGCAACAAAAGCTATTGTTTGGATTAGTAAGCTAAATCCTCCAATAGGTGGTGATGTAGAAAAAGTAACTATTAAAATGGTTGAAAAAATAAAAAAAAGAAGCTAATCTTTGTTTGCTTTTAATTTTTTATAAATTTGCCTTCTTAAAGGGCGTCTTGGCCGAGCGGCTAGGCAGTGGTCTGCAAAACCATCTACAGCGGTTCGAATCCGCTAGACGCCTCAAAACCTTCAAGGTAACTTGAGGGTTTTTTATTCAGCCAATTCTTCTATAAGGTCTTGTGGATTTAATTGATCTTTTGGTAAAAAACCTTTTACTATTAGCACAAGCCCACATATAACAAGTATTAGCCCTAATAATTTTTTTACTTTCAAAATGCGCTTTGGTGTTAATTTTCTTTTCAGTTGTTTTGCCAAAAGAATTTTGAATAAATCTGTTATAAAATATGCCAGAATCATTGTTCCGAAGAAAACATAAAATCTATTGATATCATTTTCTAAACTTGGGCCTGTAATAATTATTACGCCAAGCCAAAACACTAAAACTCCAATATTTATAAAATTTAGTAAAAAACCTTTAACAAAAAGCCCTAAATAATTTGTCTTAATAAAGGTAATTTCACTTGTAGTGTCGGTTTTTTTTAGTGGCTTTTTAAGAAATATTATAACCCCATAAACTGCTAATATCGTGCCTCCAAACACAAATAAACCAGGTTGATTGCTTAAATTCTCGAGTAGTTGAAAACTACTAAAATAAGCTAAACCAATAAAAAATATGTCTGCAATAATAACGCCTAAATCAAAAACCACTGCAGCTCTAAAGCCTTTTGTTACACTAGTTTCTAGTAGTACAAAAAAGACAGGACCAATCATAAAAGCTAAAAAAAAGCCTAATGGAATTGCCGCCTGTATATCTTCTAACATGCTGTTTATTAATTAAAATGCTGAATAAAAATCCAGCATTTTAATGAAGTTTTACAAATATAACAAAAGAACTAAAACCTCTACATTTTATAAAATATTAGTCCATTCTTTTTACTCTTCCGCCAAAAACACGATTTTCTTTGATGGTTTTAGGCTTGCCGTAAACATACACATCGCCTCCAGCTCTAATCTTTATGTCTACATAATCAGAGGCATTTACATGTGCTTCACCTGCTGCTTTAATTCTAATAACCGTTTTTTCAGAATGAAAATCTTCGCCTTTATAAATTCCGCCTGTGCTTAAAGAAACATTTTGTGTTATTGTTGTTCCAGAAGTTTCAATATTTCCCCCAGAAGCGGCCTTTATATTGGCAATTTTAACATCCAAATCAATCTTTATTATTCCGCCTTCTTGTGTTTTTAGGTCAATTTCAAATTGCTTTATTTTATTTTCTGAAGAAATACAAGCGCCTTCATTAGCATCAATCGTG
Source organism: Flavobacteriaceae bacterium (assembly GCA_965250265.1). Classification (GTDB taxonomy): domain Bacteria; phylum Bacteroidota; class Bacteroidia; order Flavobacteriales; family Flavobacteriaceae; genus PRS1. Next base: position 788,053 of record CBDFNO010000015.1, read on the forward strand.
TCCACATTGGTATAAAATAATATGACTGATGTGCTTTTGCCGTCAAAAATTTTTTCAAAATTCATTTTAATCTTAAGCTTTCCGTTCTTGTTTACCACGACAACGTCTTCTGTGTTTTTTCCTAAAACAACTATTCTGTTATCATCAGATTTCACCAATTGCACCTCAATTAAATCATAAACTTTAAGTTCGTGGAATTCCCCAATTGTTTTCTGTATTGAATCTTGGGCAAAAGAAATTGCTGTCATTAAAATTGTTAATACTATAAATACTTTTTTCATTTTTAATTTGTTTTTAGTTTAATTTTTTTAATCAATTATTGTGCCTCTTTTTACCTATTAAAGTAAAATCTAAATGCCTTCTTGCTAAATCAGTTTGTTTTACTTTAACAATTACTTCATCTCCTAATTGGTACATATTTTTTGTGTTGTTTCCTATTAGTGCATATTGGCTTTCATCAAAAATATAATGATCGTCTTTTATGTCGCGAATTCTAACCATGCCTTCACATTTGTTTTCAATAATTTCCACATAAATTCCCCAATCTGTAACACCAGAAATAACACCTAAAAACTTCTGGTCTTTATGATCTTGCATAAACTTAATCTGCATATATTTTATAGAATCTCTTTCTGCTTTTGTGGCAAGATATTCCATATCACTTGAATGTTTACATCTTTCTTCATAAACATCTTGATTTGCAGACTTTTTTCCATCAAGATAATACTGCAATAATCGATGTGTCATAACGTCTGGATAACGACGAATTGGCGACGTAAAATGGCTATAATAATCGAAAGCTAAACCGTAGTGTCCAATATTTCTTGTAGTGTATTCCGCTTTACTCATACAACGAATGGTTAAGGTGTCTACCAAGTTTTGTTCTTTTTTTCCATTTACTTCTTTTAATAAATTATTTAAAGAATTTGATGTGGTTTTTCTATCGCTAAAATTTAATTTATAACCAAAACGTGAAACTATACCTTGTAGTATTGCAAGTTTAGATTCGTTTGGTTCGTCATGAACTCTATAAATAAAGGTTTTTTGTGGTCGTTGTTTGCCAATAAATTCTGCAACTTTTCTATTGGCTAATAGCATAAATTCTTCAATAAGTTTATTTGCGTCTTTAGAGGTTTTAAAATAAACTCCTATTGGATTTGCCTCCTTATCGAGATTGAATTTTACTTCAACTTTATCAAAAGAAATTGCGCCAGAATTCATGCGTTTACGTCGCATTATTTTAGCGAATTCATCTAATTTTAAAATAGCCGCTGTTATTTTTTTATCAACTTGATAACCTTTACCTGTTAACGATATTTCCTTTGGGATATTATTTGTTTTAGTGTCAATTATAACTTGAGCTTCCTCATAAGCAAATCGTGCATCACTGTAAGTAACGGTTCTTCCAAACCATTGATCTTTTATTTCGGCATTATTAATTTGAAAGACCGCAGAAAAGGTATATTTCTCTTCATTTGGGCGAAGCGAACATGCATTATTAGATAACACTTCAGGAAGCATTGGCACTACTCTATCTACTAAATATACCGATGTTGCTCGCTCATAAGCTTCCTCGTCCAAAATTGTACCTTCTTGTAAATAATGAGAAACATCAGCTATATGAATTCCTATTTCAAAATTTCCATTATCAAGCAATTGAAATGATAAAGCATCATCAAAATCTTTTGCGTCTTTAGGATCGATAGTAAAAGTTAAAACGTCACGCATATCTCGACGCTTTTTTATTTCGGAAGGTGTAATTGATGTGTCTAACTTATTTGCATACTCTTCAACTTTATAAGGAAACTCATAAGGTAAACCGTATTCAGCTAAAATAGAATGAATTTCTGTATCGTGCTCTCCTGGCCTACCAAGTATTTTAGTAACTTTTCCGTAAGGAGAATCTGCTTTTTCTGGCCAATCTTCGAACTTAACTATAACTTTATCACCATCTTCAGCTTTAAAGGTCTTATTTATAGGCACAAAAATATCTTTGTACATTTTTTTATCATCAGCTATAACAAAAGCATAGCTTTTATGAATTTGAATAACGCCAACATATTCCGTTCTGGCTCTTTTAATTATTTGAGTAATCTCGCCTTCTAATTTTCCTCTTTTTCTTCTTTTATAAACATATAATTCTACTTCATCATTATTAAGTGCTTTATTTATATTATTTGAAGCTATAAAGATATCATCTTCAAAATCTTCACACATTACATAACCTGAACCTTTAGATGTGATATCTAAAATTCCTGTATGGTATTCAGTATTTACAATGGCTTTAAATTTTCCTCTATCTACTTCTTCAATGTCGCCTTTTGCTTTTAATTGTTGAAGGGTTTTTATTATTTGATTACGACTACTTGCATCATTTAAACCAAGTGTAGAGGCTATTTGTTTATAATTAAAAGTTTTGTTTCGTTCTTTTTTTAAAATACTTAAGATTGTATTTGTAAGGTTGGAAATCTTATTTGATGATCTCCTTTTTTTCTTTCTTGTCATTTATTTCAACTTGTTTCCATAATAGTGGAAATCTTATTAATTAATTCTTCTTAAATATATTGATTTTTCATTGTCCGGACGAACTTAAATTCATGGGAAGTGGATTTAAAATAAGAAAAATATTTTTAAATCAATCTTTTAAGATTGATGCAAAGTTACGCTTTAAAAATTAAATTACATTTCATTAACTATAAGTTTACGTTAATTTTAAGAAAAGAGGTTATCAACACATATATATAATAATATTTTCTTTTATAAATTTTAAAAATAAAATGATGGTTATTATAGTATGTTAATAGTTAGGAAAACTTTTTAAAGATTTTATTTGATATATTACTAACTATACTCTATTAACAAGTTATAAGATACGTAGAGTACTTATCTATAAGCTATTTAAATTTTCTATCAACAACTGTTTATAACCGAAGTTAACAGTTAAATATTAATAACTATTTGTAAATTTTATGTTTATATAATAGGATTTTTGTTTTATAAAATTGTTTTAAAAAACATCTTATTTTTTTGGCTAATCCATTTAACATTTTGATTATAAAAATTATTGAACTATAAAAATTTTTCTTTCAGTTTATGATAAATAGATACTAACAAGTAATTAATAGTTAGAAGTTAACTTATCAACTTTTTGTTTTAACATCTATTACATTAACTTTATACTTTTAAATAGAAACTATTTTAATACTCTAAAACAATGAACATTTCAATAGGAAACGATCACGCAGGAACAGATTATAAATATGTAATAATAAAACATCTTGAATCTAAAGGAATTACAGTTACAAATTATGGAACTAATACCAATAATAGTGTAGATTATCCAGATTTTGTGCATCCTGTTGCTGAAGATGTAGAAACAAAAAAGGTAGACTTTGGTATTATAATTTGTGGAAGTGGGAATGGTGCAAATATGACTGCGAACAAACATCAAAATGTACGCTCTGCTTTATGTTGGACAAAAGAAATTACAGCTTTAGCCAGACAACATAATGATGCTAATATTTTAAGTATTCCAGCACGTTTTACAGCTTTACACCAAGCTATAGAAATAGTTGATACATTTTTAAATACAGCTTTTGAAGGTGGTAGACACGAAAACAGAGTAAATAAAATTCCAGCCTCTTGTTAAATGAGTCATTCACACAGTCATAATCATTCACATCACAATCATGGAGAATTAAAAGGGCGACCTTTAATTATATCTATATTTTTAAATATCCTTATAACAGCAGCACAAGTTGTTGGAGGATTGTTATCCGGAAGTTTAGCTTTATTAAGTGACGCTTTACATAATTTTACTGATGTTCTTTCACTAATTGTTAGCTATATAGCTAATGTATTATCACAAAAAAAAGCATCTATAAACCGCACTTTTGGATATAAACGCGCAGAAATTTTAGCAGCATTTATTAATGCAGCAACCTTAATTATTATTGCAGTTTTATTAATTATTGAAGCAGTAAAACGTTTCCAGAATCCTCAAGTAATTGAATCTGATCTTGTGATTTGGTTATCTCTTTTAGGTATTATAGCCAATGGAGTAAGTGTTTTGTTACTAAAAAAAGATGCTGATGTTAATATGAATATGCGAAGCGCATATTTACATCTATTAACAGACATGATGGCAAGTGTAGCTGTACTTATTGGTGGATTATTAATGAAATTTTACCAAATGTTTTGGGTAGATAGTGCATTAACTTTAGCGATAGCCTTGTATTTAATTTGGGTTGGATATGATTTATTAAAAGAATCATTTAAAGTATTAATGTTGTTTACTCCTGAAGATATTCAAGTGAAAGATATTGTAAAAGAACTTCACCAATTAAATGAAATAAGGAACGTACATCATGTACATATTTGGCAACTCAACGAAGAAGAAATTCATCTAGAGGCGCACATAGATTTTAAAGAAGATATTTTATTATCACAATTTGATTCTGTTTTACATAATATTGAAGAGGTATTGTTTCATAAATTTGAAATTAATCATATAAATATCCAACCGGAGTTTGGTAAATGTGGTAGTAAAGATGTTATAGTACAAGATTAAATGTTAAAAATAAAAGTAAAATATTTTAAAGATCTTACTAAACAAGAATTGTATAGTATATTACAGCTACGAAGCGAAGTTTTTGTAGTAGAACAAAATTGTGTATATCAAGATGTAGATAATAAAGATCAAGAAGCCCTTCATGTTTTAGGGCTTAAAGAAGATAAGATTGTAGCTTATACTCGGGTTTTTAAACCAGGAGATTATTTTAAAGAAGCAAGTGTTGGACGTGTTGTGGTTTCTAAAACTGAACGACAAAACAAATATGGGAATGATATTATGAAAGCTACAATTGAAGCTATAAATGTCCATTTTAAAGAAACAATAATTGTTTTGTCGGCTCAAACTTATTTAAAGACGTTTTACAATAATTTAAGTTTTATTGAAAAAGGTGAGGAATATCTTGAAGATGGAATTCCGCATATAAAAATGATCAAAGAAATCTAATTTAAAAGACTGTTGTATTTATTGATGTTTCCTAAAATTTCTACAGCTGTTTTAACTTCAATGTTGTTAACTAGATAGTATTCATATAGACCTTGCCTATAAAAATACCTTTTTATAATCTCATTTTCTAATAACGCCTTTAACTGCTCTTCACTATCATCAATAGCCTTATCTTTAATTAACTTTAAGTGATTTGTAAGAACGTAATAACTTTTAGACATATCGTCCATAAACCCTTCTTCTAAAGCCATTTTTGATACATTACTTAAAGCTTTCTCAGTTTTGGTTTCGAAGGCAAAGTTATTAGATTTTAAATAGTCTTTAAAATTATTAAAATCAGAATCCTTAAACTTAAATAACATTAAGTCTGTTACAGTATTATTGTAATAATAATTAGTAGCAAAATTAAAAATATGATTATTCTTGATTATTGCTTTTGTAATTGATGTGGGTTTGGTCAAGGATATTTCTAAATCAGGTTGAACACCACCGCCATCAAAAACAGGTCGCCCATTTTTAGTTTTAAACTCATTATAATTTTCTCTTTTTACACGAACAGCTTTTCCTTCATTGTCACGATTCCAATAATCTAAAGCCTGTATACACCTTCCTGATGGTGTATAATATCTTGAAATTGTAATCCTTATTTGCGTGCCATAAGTTAAAGGTTTTGGTTGCTGCACTAACCCTTTACCAAAACTTCTAGATCCAATAATTACAGCCCTGTCAAGATCCTGTAAAGATCCAGAAACAATTTCGCTTGCGGAGGCACTTCCACCATCTATTAAAACAACTAATGGTATTTGCACATCTAATGGATTATTTCTTGTTACATAAGTTTTATTATATTTTTCAATTTTAGACTTTGTAGTAACAACCAATTGACCCTTGGGCACAAACAGATTAACAATGTTCACGGCCTCTCCTAAAAGGCCACCAGGATTACCTCTTAAGTCTAAAATTAAGCGTTCTGCTCCTTCTGCCTTTAATTCTTTAATAGCGCTTGCAGTTTCAAAAGACGCTTTATTATTAAATTTTGTTAAAGCAACATACCCTGTTTTATCGTCTACCATAGAAAAAAGAGGAACTGCATTGACCTCAACCTCTTGTCGAACGATTGTAGCAGTTTTTGTGTTACCTTGACGTAAAAAAGTAACATTTACTTTAGATCCAGGCGAACCCCGCAAGAGGTCGCCAGCATTTTCTTTAAAGTCATTAATACTAATATCTTCAACCTTAATAATCTCATCACCAGCTTTTAAGCCAGCCTTGTCTGCAGGATAATCTTTATAAGGCTCTATAATCAATAATTTATCTTTAAGAGTTTTCACCAAGGCTCCAATTCCAATATAATCCCCGGTATTATTTATTCTGGCCGCTTCTACATCTTGTTCGTTTAAAAAGCGGGTATATGGATCAAGATCATTAAGCATGCTTTTAATAGCTGTATCCATTAAATCTCCAGGATTAGTTTCGTCAACATAATTCATATTGAGCTCTTTAAACAAAGTTGTGAAGATTTCTATTTGTTTTGCGATTTCAAAAAAATCACTTTTGAAGGCTGTTCCTGTAAATAGAACGGTAATTACTAAAACAGGAATAATAATTTTCTTTTTCAATACATTTTTCATAACAAGAATTTTAGTCTCTAGATACGGCTTTATTAAACTTTTCAAACAATGGCTTCATTTTAGCCTCAATGCTTTTAAAGTTAGGTTTTTCTGTTCCAATGTACAAAATCATTAACGCATATTGTGTTGTAATGTTGTTAAAATATAAGCACTTATCAAGCCTATAGACCTCTCTTAATAAACGCTTAATTCTGTTTCTATCAACTGCGGTTTTAAAATTTCGCTTACTCACAGACACGCCTATTTTTATGTTTATATCGTTTTTAAAAGATGTTTGAAGGTAAACCAAACGCAAAGGAAATGCAGAAACAGAACGCCCCTCTAAAAACAGTTGTTCAATAAGCTTTTTGCTTTTAAGTTTTTCAGATTTTTTAAACGTTTTATCCATAAACTACCAAAGGTAATAAGGCTCAAGATAAAACAACTACTTATTGTGCGCCTTTTTTAGTTTTTAAAACTAATGCTTGAGTTATTATATTTATTGATATCTGCCATTTTATTTTCAGGATCAATGGTAACCGATTTAATTTCTTCTTTAGATCTATTAATTGTAAATTCATAAGAAGGATTTGTCCATGCCCAATCATGCAATACTATTCTTGGTTCTGAACCAGGTTTTTCTCCTCGCATCATTTGCAAAGGAATATAAAACTGTTCTTTCCCCCCATCATTATATTCAACTTCAATGTCTAATGGCATCGGCATCAAAGCAACACGCTCTAAACTAACAATAGTTGTATTATCTTTTCCTTCGAAAAAACCTCTTATTCCATAATCTATTGTATTAGTCGTTTGTGTAAAATCCATTAAATACCAATCGAGTTCTATTCCAGACACTTTTTCAGCTGAACGAATAATATCGTTAGGCGTTGGGTGCTTGAAATGAAAATCGTCATAATATTTTTTGAGTGTTTGCCTTAAATTATCTTCACCTATAACGTAACCTAATTGTGCTAAAAACACAGAACCCTTACTATAAGCTGAAGTACCATAAGATCTATTAAACTCATAACGATCAGCATGAGTTGATAAAGGCTGTTCTTTTCCAGATAACGCCAATTTAATATAGTTTTTGTAAGCTCCTTCGGTTGGATGCGTTTTGCGTTGTTTCATAATATCATTTACTGCTAAAGCGCTAATGTAACTTGTGAATCCTTCGTCCATCCACCCATGTTTAACCTCGTTAGTTGCCAATAAAAACTGAAACCAAGTATGCGCCATTTCGTGCGCAGTAACACGAAACAAACTATTAAAACTACGATTTCCAGTAATAAGCGTACACATTGCATACTCCATTCCGCCATCTCCTCCTTGTAATACTGAATATTGTTTGTAAGGATACCCCCCAACATTTTCGCTAAAATATTGCATCAGCTTTACTGTTTTAGATTGTAACTTTTTCCAGTTATCTTTTTTATCAGCATCCAGCGTATTTTTATAGAAAAAATGAAGCATTGGACCATCTGGAACTTGTTTTTTATCATGGATATAATCTGGGTCGGCAGCCCAAGTAAAATCATGCACGTTTGGCGCAACAAAATGCCAGGTTAATTTATCTCCTTTAATTTGTTTTACTTTTTTAGTCTGATAACCATGACCAATTTGATTTGGGTTTTGCAGGTATCCTGTTCCACCAACCACATAATCTTTATCAATAGTAAGTTTAACTTCAAAATTTCCCCATACACCATGAAATTCTCGAGCAATGTAAGGATCGGCATGCCAGCCTTCAAAATCGTATTCAGCCATTTTTGGATACCATTGTGCCATTGACAAAGCCACACCTTCTTTATTGTTTCTTCCAGAACGACGAATTTGAACAGGAACTTGAGCGTTAAAATCCATTACAAACGCAACAGACGCTCCTGGCTGTATAGGGATGTTTAAACCAACCTCTAATATGGTTCCAACGGTTTCATACGACACTTCTTCTCCGTTTTGTAATAAAGAATTTACCTTTATATATCCTATTTCGCTAGGCTTAAGTTTACTTATTCTATCACCGATTTTAGCACTAGGATCTAAAATAGTACGAGACCTCACATCCATTTCACTTTCTGGCTGAAAGGCATTGAAGTATAAGTGATAAAACACCTTGTTAAGAACATCTGGAGAATTATTAGTATACACGAGAGTTTGTTTTCCTTTGTATTGATAAGTTTCAATATTCATGTCAATTTCCATCTTATAATCTACGTGTTGTTGCCAATAACCGGTATTTGATACGTTTTTATAAGTTGAACTATTCCATGATGACATTGAGAAAAGGATGCAAAACAATAAGAATAGTATTTTTTTCATGTATTTATATTTTTAATATTCAAAAATTTGATTGCAACTAAAAGTTTCTTTTAGTCTAACACCTTTTTCAGTATGTTGAACCGTAATTATTTCATTATAGGCGTCGTGCTCTAAAAACAAATAATAATTGTTATCTGCAGCAATATTTAAAAAGTTTTCTTTTTCGTCTAGGGTTAATAAAGGCCTTGTGTCGTAGCCCATAACAAAAGGAATTGGTAAATGCCCTGCTGTTGGTAGTAAATCTGCCATAAAACAAATGGTTTTTCCTTTATAATTTATCATTGGAAGCATTTGTTTATCAGTGTGCCCATTAGCAAAGAAAATATCGAAACCTAATTCTGAGTTTTTCAGCACATCTCCTTCAGGAAGAGAAATAAATTTTAAGCGTTCACTTTCTTGCATTGGTAATATATTTTCTTTTAAAAATGATGCTTTCTCGCGGTTATTAGGTTGAGTCGCCCATTTCCAATGGTCTACATTGCTCCAAAAATGAGCGTTTTTAAAGACGGGCTCATACCCAGTTCTATTTTTATTCCATTGAACACTTCCGCCACAATGATCAAAATGCAAGTGCGTCATAAACACATCTGTAATATCATTTTTATGAAAACCATAATTTGATAGAGAATTATCGACGGTGTCGTTTCCCCATAAATAATAATAACCAAAAAACCTATCGCTTTGTTTGTTTCCCATGCCTGTATCAATTAAAATTAAACGATTACCGTCTTCAATTAACAAACAACGTGCCGCAATATCTATCATGTTATTACTATCGGCAGGATTTGTTTTATTCCAAAGAGATTTTGGCACAACACCAAACATTGCACCACCATCGAGTTTAAAATTTCCAGAATTTATAGGGAATAATTTCATAAACCGTGCAAAATTAATAAAACGCTAGTTATTAACACAGTACATTAAGAATTTATTGTGATTTTAGATATTGTTAAAAAAAAGTCTATTTTAGGAGTAAATATTTAATAATTTGAAAAAACTAGAACGTAGTTTACCTTTAATCTCTGTGATTGCAATTAGCATAGGCGGAATGCTCGGAAGCGGCATTTTTGTCCTTCCAGGGCTGGCAGCAGCTAAAACAGGATCATCAGTTTGGTTGGCGTATTTATTAGCATCAGTTTGTATTTTACCGGCAGCACTTTCAAAATCTGAACTAGCAACAGCCATGCCTTCATCAGGAGGAACTTATGTATATATTGAACGCGCTTTTGGACCAATTTTTGGAACGATTGCTGGAATTGGGTTATGGCTGTCCTTGCTTCTAAAAAGCTCTTTTGCGCTAGTTGGTTTTGGAGCCTATCTTACAATTTTAACAAACATAGATGTGGATCTTACAAGGCTTGTAGCCGTTTTTTTTCTTATAATTATTCTATTTCTAAATATTCTTGGCGTAAAAAAGGTTGGTAATGTTCAAATAGCCGTTGTTAGTATAAGCTTAATAAGCTTAATTTTAATTTTTGTGTTTGGAGCCCCAAGAGTAGACTCTAATTTACTTGATCCTTTTTTAATTGATGGCAATATTGGCTTAATATCTACAGTAGCATTTGTATACATTTCTTATGCTGGAGTAACTAAAATAGCGGCGATTGCCGAAGAGATAAAAAACCCCAGCAAAAACCTTCCAAGAGCAATGATATTATCATTGTTTATTATGACTATAATATATGTGTTTGTAGCATTTGTGTTGGTTGGTAATATTCCACTAGAATCTTTAAAGACCGATATAAAGCCTATTTACACAATTGCAAACTTATTGGGTGGCAAACATATTGGATATATCGCAGCAATTATTGGAATTATTACACTTATTTCAATGGCAAATTCTGGCGTATTAGCTTCTTCTAGATTTCCTTTTGCTATGTCTAGAGACAAACTATTACCTAGTTTTATGAGCAAAATTCATTCTAAATATCTTACTCCAGTAGTTACCATTATTATGACATGCTTTATTATGGCGTTAGTCATACTTTTTTTAGATGTTGAAAAAATCGCAAAATTAGCAAGCGCCTTTATGGTTATGATGTTTGTTGCTGTTAACGCTGCTGTTATTGTTTTAAGGGAAACCTCTGTGCAATGGTATAATCCTCCTTACCGCTCGCCATTGTATCCATTTGTTCAAATTTTTGGAATTATAAGCGGAATTGTGCTATTAGTGTTTTTAGGGCTTATGCCGTTTATTGCGATTTTAACAATAATTATATTGGGGTTTATTATCTACTTTAATTTTGGAAACAAAACCGCTCGTACAGGAGTTTTAAGGCGATATGGCCATAGACCAGCACTTTATTTATTGTATAAGCGCAAGAATAGAGAAAAAAGAAATTTAAGCAAGATTGGGGATATAAATCCTCAAGTTTTAGACGGTGAATTGGCCCAGGAGGCTGGAGTCGTAGTCCCTTTATTGGGGAATGAAAATTCACCTGAAATGCTTATTGAAATTGGAGCAGCCATAAATAAAAGACAAAAACTTCAAGCCGTAAATATTACCGAGGTTCCTAATCAAACATTTCTAGATGCGCTTATGGAAGAAAGCCCTATAATTAATTCTTTAGCTAGAAGAATTTCGGGATTGGCTAAAGCAAAAAAAATTGACATAGATTTTGAGGCCTTAGTAACACATGATATTTCAGATACAATTCACGAATTAAGTGATCAAACCCATTGTGATTGGCTTGTTATGGGTTGGACCGGAAGGGCGCATAGTGGTATTTTAGTGAGTAATCCTATAGGATGGTTGGTAACACATATTAATTCTGATTTCGCCCTGTTTAAAGACAATGGCGTACGGCATTTTAGTAAAATATTGGTCGCTTTACGCCCAGGAAGAAAAGACAAGAGCTTTATTGCTGTTGCAGATAGAATTTGCCAGTTTTATGGAGCTACATTAACATTATTACACGTTGTACCAATAAAGACCCCAAAAGAGGATAAAGCCGTGATGAAACAAAGGTCTCTTGAGCTTTTGCATAAAGCAAAATCGAATAATGAGGTTCATATATTAAAATCAGACAATCCAATAGAGGCAGTTTCAAAAACCTCGGCAGGCTATGATTTACTAATTCTTGGGACACCGCAAAAGGACAATTGGATTAGTGTATTGTTTGGTACCGGAAAAGATAAGTATACCGAGAAATCTGCCTGTTCTGTATTACGCTTAACAATGAAAGATCATTAATTGATGTCAGAACCGTTCTTTTTAACAAAATTTAGTAAATTAACGCAAAAACTTATTCAATGCTAGAGTTAGGAGGAATTATTATTTTAGGAATACTAGCGCAATGGTTTGCTTGGAAATTAAAAATCCCAGCAATATTGCCCTTGTTATTAATAGGCCTGCTGGTAGGACCAATTTCTGCTGAATTTTTATCTGTAGACGGAAAAAAATGGATAGAACCCATATGGAATGGAAATGAAGGACTGTTTGCAGGAGAAAACCTTTTTTATTTCGTTTCTCTTTCTATAAGCATCATTCTCTTTGAAGGAGGATTGACATTAAAACTAAAAGAGATAAAAGATGTAGGCCCAGCGGTTATAACCAAACTTATAACATTGGGTTCATTAGTTACTTTTATTGGCGCCGCGATTGCTGCTCATTATATTTTTAGTTTGAGTTGGGAGATTTCATTTTTATTTTCAGCTTTAATTATAGTCACAGGACCGACTGTAATTACGCCTATTTTGAGAAATATTCCACTTAAAAAAGATGTATCAGCCATATTAAAATGGGAAGGGATATTAATAGACCCGATAGGCGCATTAGTGGCGGTACTTGTTTTTGAGTTTATTAGTGTTGGCAGCGGTGGAGAATTTACAAAAACAGCCTTAATTGAATTTGGAAAAATAGTCCTATTCGGCTCAACCTTTGGGTTTACGTTTGCTCACGCGCTCAATTTTGCCATAAACAGAAAGTGGATTCCTCATTATTTATTAAACGTTTTTGCACTGGCTTCAGTTTTAGGAGTTTTTGTTTTATCAGATAGTTATGCACACGAATCTGGATTACTTGCTGTTGTTGTTATGGGAATGGTACTAGGTAATTCAAAATCTCAATACCTAAAAGAGCTTCTCTACTTTAAAGAGTCATTAAGCATACTTCTTATTTCTATCTTATTTATTTTGCTTTCAGCCAACATCAACATGGAAGATTTATTACTCATCTACAACTGGCAAACAGCCATACTTTTTACTATTGTGGTTTTTGTGTTACGTCCAATAGGAGTGTTTTTAAGCACACGGAATTCAAGCTTAAAATTAAATGAAAAATTATTTATTAGTTGGGTAGGGCCAAGAGGAATTGTAGCCGCCGGCATCGCGTCATTGTTTGGACTGAAGTTAGTAAACGACGAGATCGAAGGCGCAGAATACATTACCCCTTTAGTATTTATGATTGTATTAGGAACCGTTTTATTAAACGCTACTACGGCAAGACTTTTTGCCAGAATTGTAGGTGTGTTCTTGAAAAAATCTAATGGAATATTAATAGTAGGAGCTTCGGATGTCTCAAGATTAATAGGACATTATTTAGAAAAAAATGAAAGACACGTAGTGCTAATAGATAGTAATCAGACCAACATTGCTAAAGCAAGAGAAGAAGGGCTAGAAGCTATTACCACCAATATTTATTCTGACACTTTAACCGACAATATAGAATTGAATGATATGGGATATTTAATGGCATTAACCGGAAGTTCTGACATTAATAAATATGCTACAAATAAATTTCGTGATCAATTCGGCGAGAATGGAACTTATAGATTAGTAACTGAAGAAGAAATGCTTGATCCAACAAACAATCCTAAAGAAGGATTATTTTCACATACTGATGATTTCGCTTTATTAACAAGAACTGCCCAAAAATATCCAGACATACATGAAATAGACATACATGATAAAGCACATTACGAAATGATAATAGAAAAAACAATAAATGATAAAAATACCATTCCTATATTTTTAAAAGACAACAAAGGTAAGCTGACAATTATTTCTTCTTATAGCAAGGAGATAGAAAAAATTGAAGAAGGATTTTGTCTAGTGTATTTGGGAAGGCCAATAGAACAATTATGATAAAATAATTTTAACATTTAAATATATATTTATGAAACTAGATAAGGTATTATTAATATTGCTGGTAATTATTGGTATCGTAATGATTGTGTTGGGAGTAAAAGCAAACATGAAACCACCAGCTTTGACTGGAATTGGATTTTTCATTATTGCTTATATACTAAACCAAAAAACAGCAAAATAAGTCTAATTGTTTTACTTAATCGTTAAGCTTTAAAACAGCCATAAAGGCCTGTTGAGGGATTTCTACATTTCCAACCTGACGCATTCGCTTTTTTCCTTTTTTCTGTTTTTCAAGAAGCTTACGTTTTCGTGTGATGTCTCCACCATAACATTTGGCAGTTACATCTTTACGTAAAGCCTTAATAGTTTCTCTAGAAATTATTTTTGCTCCAATTGCGGCCTGAATAGGTATATCAAACTGTTGTCGAGGGATTAATTCTCTAAGTTTTGAACACATTTTTTTACCAATATTATGGGCATTATCTGCATGTATTAATGCCGAAAGAGCGTCAACAGGTTGAGAATTTAATAAAATGTCTACACGAACTAATTTTGAAGTCCGCATTCCAATAGGTGAATAATCAAAAGAAGCATAACCTTTAGACACCGTTTTTAATCGGTCGTAAAAATCAAATACAATCTCCGCTAAAGGCATATCAAAATTCAGCTCAACACGCTGTGTAGTTAGATAAGTTTGGTTCGTAATTATACCGCGTTTATCTATACATAATTTCATTACATTACCGACAAAATCTGCTTTTGTAATTATGGATGCTTTAATATAAGGCTCTTCTACACGCTCCAACCCAGAAGGGTCTGGCAAATCTGCCGGGTTATTTACTATTATTGGCTTATCAGGATGTTTTCTGGTAAATGCATGATAGCTTACATTAGGGACAGTAGTAATAACAGTCATATTATATTCCCGCTCAAGACGTTCTTGAATAATTTCAAGATGCAGCATGCCTAAAAAACCACAACGAAAACCAAAACCTAAGGCCACCGAGCTTTCCGGTTGAAAAACTAATGATGCATCGTTCAATTGTAATTTTTCCATAGAGTTACGAAGTTCCTCATAATCATCAGTATCTACAGGATAAATTCCTGCAAAAACCATTGGTTTTACATCTTCAAATCCCTCAACAGCGTTAGTTGTAGGTGTTTTAGCGTCAGTTATAGTATCGCCTACCCTTACCTCTCGAGCCTCTTTAATCCCTGTAATTAAATAGCCAACATCACCAGCATTGACTTCGTTTTTAGGAACTTGTTTCAGCTTTAAAGTACCTACTTCATCTGCTGAATATGTTTCTCCAGTTGCAATAAATTTTATCTGCTGCCCTTTTTTAATAGAACCATTAAAAACTCTAAAATAGGTTTCAACGCCTCGATAAGAATTGTAAACAGAATCAAAAATTAAAGCCTGTAAAGGTTCGTTAAGATTTCCATTTGGAGGAGGAATACGTTCAATAATAGCAGATAGAATCGCTTCAATCCCAATTCCTGTTTTAGCACTAGCAGGAATTACTTCCGATGGGTCACACCCTAGCAAATCAACTATATCATCGGTTACTTCTTCTGGACTAGCACTTGGTAAATCTACTTTATTTAGGACAGGAACAATCTCTAAATCGTTTTCTAATGCCAAATATAAATTAGAGATCGTTTGAGCCTGAATACTTTGCGCTGCATCAACTATTAATAAAGCACCTTCGCAGGCGGCAATAGATCTTGAAACTTCATAAGAAAAATCGACATGACCAGGAGTGTCAATTAAATTTAAAATATACTCTTCGCCTTTGTACGTATATTCCATTTGTATTGCATGAGACTTTATGGTTATACCACGTTCTCTTTCTAAATCCATGCTATCAAGAAGCTGATCTTTCTTTTCACGATTTGAAACAGATCCAGTTGCATCTAGCAAGCGATCGGCAAGTGTGCTTTTACCATGGTCAATATGTGCAATAATGCAAAAGTTTCTAATGTGCTTCATAAGATCAATCCATCTATAAAAATATTTTGCAAATATAGTTCATTTATTAGGCTTTAAACGCTTTAATTTTCAATAAAGATTACGGTATTACCGTAATTAAAAGTGCAAAACAAATAGTATATTGTGCCATAAATTTTTTGATTTGAAGTTAATTAACAGATTTGTTTTTACAATTTTATGCGTATCGCTTTCTGCTTCAGTATTTGGACAACAGTTTTCGATTACTGGAAAAATTTTAGATGAAAGGGATCAACCAATTGCTTACGCAAACATTATATTGTTAAAAACACAAGACTCTACAATTGTTACTGGAACATCTTCAGATGATTTCGGGAAATTTATAACGAACGAAATAGATTTAGGCGACTATATTGTTAAGGTAAGTTTTATTGGCTATGAAGATTTTTCGCAAAAAGTTTTATTAGAAGGCCATATAGAACTTGAAACAATTGTGCTAAAAGAATCTGTAGAATCCTTAAGTGAAGTAAAGCTCACCTATGAGAAGCCAACACTCAAGAAGGAGGCAGATCGATTAGTATTTAATGTCGCGAATACTGCACTTATAGAAGGCTCGATGCTCCAAGTTCTTAAAAGTACTCCAGGTGTTTTAGTTTTAGATAATGGAATTAGCATTAAAGGTTCTCAACCAGCGGTTTATATTAATAATAGAAAAGTACAACTAACGTCGGATGAAATTGTGCAGTTGTTGGAAAGCTCTTCAGCTAATAACATAAAATCAGTAGAGGTAATTACAAATCCTTCTGCAAAATATGATGCAGATAGTGGGACAGTTTTAAATATTGTAATGAGTAAAAATCTAATTACAGGATATAGAGGAAGTATTTTTTCCAATTATACACAAGGCGTTTTTCCTAGATATCGCGTAGGCACAAGCCACTTTTTTAAGAATTCTAAAATTAACCTTAATCTTAATTACAATTATGCCAACCGCAAGATTAACAGATATGGCGACGAAGTGGTTAACTATTTAGACAGCAATAACGACACAGATGAGGCATGGAGATCTAAGACCAATAGAAATACTTGGTCAGAGACGCATAACCTTAACTTTAATTTTGATTATTTTATTGACGATAATAATATCTTAAGTGTATCTTCATCAATGCTATACCTGCCATATTTTAAATATCGTATTTCTAATAATACTATTATTACGGACAACAGCTCAGTTTTTTTATCTCGTTTTGACGCCAATAATATATCAAGGGACAATAAACACAATCTTGGTTTTGATTTAGATTATGCGCACCTGTTTAAAAAAGGGCAGTTATCTTTTAATGCGCATTACACAACATACGATTACGAGAGGTTTCAAAACGTTTTTAGTGATTTTTTCGATCAGAGTAATGTTTTTGAAAGCTCGTCAGCCTTTAACACAAGTGCCAATCAAGGTACAAATATTTTTACATCAAAAATAGATTACAGCGTGCCTCTTAATGAAACTTCAAATTTTGAATCAGGTGTTAAATATTCTAATATTAACACAAAAAGTGATATTACCCAATTTGATATTGATGTTAATACTGGAAATGAGCAAATTGATCTACAAAACTCTGATGCTTTTGACTATGACGAAAAAGTGTTTGCCGGGTATTTTAATTACAGTTTCGATACAGAGAACTGGAGCCTAAGCTTAGGATTGCGAGTAGAACAAACAGAAATTAAAGGCATTTCAATTTCAAATAATGAAATTAACACCCAAGATTATTTAGAATGGTTTCCTAACGCGAGCATACAGTACAATATTTCCGAACGCTTCAATATATATACTAATTATAGGAGCAGTATTACTCGGCCAAAATACACAAATTTAAATCCATTTCAATTTTTCTTAAATGAGAGTACAGTTGTCGTAGGTAACCCTAATTTAACACCAGTTATAAGTGACCATTATGTTATTGGTTCAACGTTGTTTAAAATTTTAACAGTAGAAGCTTATTATCAAAATTATGACGGCAATATATCTGAATTACCAAGGCAAAACAATGAAACCAACATTATTTCCTTTATTCCGGTTAACCTGGATAAAACGATAGAGTTTGGGTTTGATTTTTCAACAAATTTCAATGTCACAAAAGACTGGTCTGTGTATTTTGTGACTTCATTCTATAACATTGAAGAAGAAACAAACTTTGGAAATGGATTTATAAAACAAGACCAATGGTCTAATTATAGCGAATTGAGCAATAACCTCTCTCTCTTAAAGGATAAAAGTTTAGTAGCAAATTTCTCTCTAACATGGGGAGGTAAAAATCTTCAAGGATTATCTGTTGTCGACGACCGATTAATTTCATCTTTATCAATCTCCAAAACGATTTGGAACAAAAAAGCAATCATTTCTTTATTCGCAAGCGATTTGTTTAATATGCAGGAATATGATGTATTAAATCAATATTTGAATCAATTTAATACTAGAATTGCAAATACCGATAATCGTTATATAGGACTTGGTTTTCGTTATAAATTCGGAAACACTAGGCTAGAAACTAATGAGTATGTTAAAGAATTAGATGAACGAGAAAGGCTAAAAGAAAAAGACTAATCTCTCCATTCTGCAATAAACAAATTAGTGTCACGACCTCCTCCATTATTCCTGTTAGATGAAAAAATCAGCTTTTTCCCATCGTTTGAAAATACCGGAAAAGCATCAAAAGTTTCACCATGTGTAATACGCTCAAGATTTTTACCGTCCAGATCTATCATGTATAAGTTAAACGGAAAACCACGCTCAGCTTCAAAATTTGAAGAAAATAAAATCTTCTCTCCAGAAGGATGAAAGAATGGGCTCCAATTAGCATTTCCTAAAAAAGTAAGTTGTTTTAAATCACTACCATCAGCGTTACAAATATAAAGCTCCATTTTAGTTGGCTGTACTAATCCTTCATCTAATAAATCTTTGTACTCTTTGATCTCGTCTTCAGTTTTAGGTCTCGACGAACGGAAGATAATTTTAGTTCCGTCAGGCGAAAAGAAAGCACCACCATCATAACCTAATTCAAATGTAATTTGTTTCACATTAGTTCCATCGAGATCCATAGTATATAAATCAATGTCGCCATTTCGTGTGGATGTAAAAACGATTTTATCGCCCTTAGGAGAGACTGTTGGCTCTGCATCGTAACCTATTTCATTGGTAAGCTGGTTTATGATATTGCCATTTAAATCGGCAACAAAAATATCGTAAGAATCATATATTGGCCAAATATATTTACCGTTTTTGCGTAATGGTGTTTCAGGACAATCATCGGCACCTAAATGTGTAGAAGCGTAAATAATATGTTCATTGTCTGGCAAGAAATATGCACAAGTAGTTCTACCTTTTCCTGTACTGATCATTGGAGGTATTATACTATCAAAAGTTTCATCGGCATTCATTAAAAACATTTGATCACACAACACATTCCAACTTTTATTATTGGATTGAAAAATAATTTGTTTATCGTCAAAACTCCAATAAGCTTCAGCATTATCACCACCAAAAGTCACTTGCCGTAAAGATTTAAAATGTGTTTCTTCTGGAAATATTAATGCGTTTTTTTCTACTTTATTTGTTGGCTCTGGAGTAGTAGATGTGTTTTTAACATCTTTACATGATGAAAGGCCTAAAATGATTAAAAAGATACATATATGCTTCATAAGATTAAATATCACTAATTTTGTGTAAAATTAATATTTAAATAGATGAAAAAGAATCTTGTCCTAGTTTTTTTAGTCCTTCTAGGCTCATGTAAAAATGAACATACCCTTGAAAATAGAATCAAAGCTGATGTTGCTTTTTTAGCAAATGATAAATTAACGGGAAGAGAAACGGGTACAGTAGGAGAAAAAGAGGCCGCTAAATATATTGCTAACCGTTTTAAAAATTTGGGGCTTAATCCGAAAGGCACGAATAAGTTTTTTCAAGAATTTACATTTATTCCAAAAACGGACCCTCATCAGGAAGTAAAATATGGTATCAAAAATGGCGATAGCACCATAACTGGAACAAATATCGTAGGCTACTTAAATAATAATGCAGAAAGTACCATTGTAATTGGAGCGCATTACGATCATTTAGGTTTTGGAGCAGAAGGATCCTTATATAGAGAAGAAGAAAAGGCTATACATAATGGGGCGGACGATAATGCTAGTGGAGTTGCAGTAATGCTGGATCTAGCAGGTAAATTGAAACAATCCAATACAGGAAATAATTACCTGTTTATAGCTTTCTCTGGAGAAGAAATGGGATTATTAGGGTCTAATTATTTTGTAAAGACCCCGACGATAAGTTTAGATTCAATAAACTATATGCTGAATATGGATATGGTCGGTCGTTTAAAAGCTGACAGCACCTTAGCTGTTTATGGTGTCGGCACCTCGCCTATTTTTAAGCAGGTTATTAACGCGAACAATAACAAGTTTAAAATTATTGAAAAAGAATCAGGAATTGGCCCTTCTGACCATACATCTTTTTATTTACAAGATATCCCTGTATTGCATTTTTTTACAGGCCAACATGAAGATTATCACAAACCAAGCGATGATCCTGAATTATTGAATTACGAAGGTATGGAAGCCATTTCCAATTATATTTTTGATATTATTACCGACCTTGATAATAATGGAGAACTGGCATTTAGAAAAACTAAAAACGAAAGTGATGATGTACCACGATTTAAGGTCACTCTTGGTGTAGTTCCTGACTATATGTTTGATGGAAAAGGTATGCGGATAGACGGTGTTAGTGAAGAAAAACCAGCACAAAAGGCAGGTTTACAAAAGGGAGATATTGTTATTAAATTAGGCGAGATAGAAATAACAGATATGATGAGTTATATGAAGGCTCTTTCAAATTTTGAAAAAGGAAATACAACGACTGTAAAAGTTGAAAGAGGAGGGAAAGTAATTGAAGCAGAAGTTACATTTTAAAAATTGAAATAAAAGTTGATTAAAATTGACAACATAGAATTATCAAATTTTCCTTTGCTTCTTGCTCCCATGGAAGATGTAAGCGATCCACCTTTTCGAGCATTATGTAAAGAACAAGGTGCTGATGTTGTTTACACAGAGTTTATTTCTAGTGAAGGATTAATTCGAGATGCTGCAAAAAGCACAATGAAGTTAGATATATACGAAAAAGAACGTCCAGTTGGTATCCAAATATTTGGAGCCAATTTAGATAGCATGTTGAAATCGGTAGAAATTGTTGAAAAATCTAATCCTGATATTATAGATATTAATTTTGGTTGCCCAGTAAAGAAAGTAGTGTCTAAAGGTGCTGGAGCAGGTATTTTAAAAGATATAGATTTAATGGTATCGCTTACAGCAGCGATGGTGAAGCGCACACACTTACCAATAACTGTAAAAACCAGATTGGGCTGGGATCATGATTCCATAAAAATTGTTAAGGTAGCTGAAAAGCTTCAAGATGTAGGCTGTAAAGCAATTGCCATTCACGGTCGTACTAGAGCTCAAATGTATAAAGGGAAGGCAGATTGGACAAAAATTTCTGAAGTGAAAAACAACCCACGAATGCATATTCCAGTGTTTGGAAATGGCGACATAGACTCACCTGAAAAAGCAGTGGAAATGAGAGATAAATTCGGTTTAGATGGCGCAATGATTGGTCGTGCAAGTATTGGCAATCCTTGGTTTTTTAAACAAGTAAAACACTTTTTTCAAACAAAAGAACATTTACCTCCTATTTCACTTGAAGAGCGTGTAGACGCGTCACGCAGACATTTACAAATGGCAATAGACTGGAAAGGAGAAAGACTCGGAGTATTTGAAACCAGAAGGCATTATACCAACTATTTTAGAGGGATTCCACACTTTAAGGAATATAGGATGAAAATGGTTACTAGCGATGACGCGAAAGATGTATTTGCTGTTTTTGAAGAAGTGTTAGATAAATTTTCAGACTATCAATTTGTCTAAAACGATGTAATTAATCTTTTAGATATTCGTACAGAAGCAATTTTTGATGCCAATATGCCAAGAACAGAAATTGTAACAAACACAAGCACAAAATTTATAGGCTTAATTGAAACAGGATAAGCAAGCGATGGCGTTATCATTACTAGAGAGAAGAGTTTTTGAATCCACACGACTATAAAACCTAAAAGCAAACCTAAAGCACCTCCTAAAACCGCCATAAGACCTCCTTGTAAAAAGAAAATACGCCGTATATCTTTTATTGTTACACCAATATTAAATAATGTATTTAGGTTTTTCTTTTTGTCAAGTATCATCATTATTATAGAGCCGATAACATTAAAAAGAGCAATAATTAAGACCAATGTAAATATTAAATAAACGGCCAGATTTTCGGTGTTTAACATTTTATACAACGCGTCATTAAGTTGTATTCTGTTTTTAATTATAACAGTATCCCCAAAAATAGCAAGCAATTGCTGTTTAACAATTTCTGTGTCTTCAGGATTTTTTAGCTGAATCTCGATAGCACTTATTTGGCGCTCTTTATAATCTAATAGATGTTTTGTGGTTTCAAAATTCGCATATACATAGGCATTATCTAATTCTTCATTTATTTGAAAAACACCAGCATTTGTAGCATTTATAGAGTTAAATGCTCCCTTAATTGAAGATATTTGCCCTTTTCCCGGTTTAGGTACGGAAACCCTAATAGTTTTAGCGTAATCAAAAACCCCAAACGACAAATTATTAGAAACGCCCCAACCTGCAACAATTTGGTCGGTATTAGGCTCAAACCAACGCCCTTGTACAAGAATAGAATCAATAGTTGATTTTGGATAATTTTCATCGACACCCTTTAGGGTAGCAATTATATTTTTGTTATCAAAATTAAAAACAACACGCTCTTCAATAATTTTAGAATAAGAAGCAATATCTTCTAAAGCAGTTATTTGTGTTAGCGCTTCTTGTGTTAGCTCAAAAGATTTACCTTTTGCCGATAGTATTTTTAAATCGGGATCAACTATTGTAGAGAATTGTAAGCTAAAATCTTTTAACCCCGCAAAACCCGACAAAACAATGAATAAAGCAGCTGAACCAATTATTACACCAACAGCAGCAATTATGGTAATAAAATTTATAGCATTATTACTGCTTTTAGAAAACAAATAACGTTTGGCTATATAATATGAAACATTCATAATTTATAATATTATGAAAAAATAACAATTTAAAGAATGTTCAGGCTGACCATTAAAAATCATTAAAATCTAACAATTTAAAAGTTCAATTATAATTTTTTTCTTTTATCAAGTGTGTCTGGATTGTCAATAGGATTATCAAGACCTTTTAAAGAACGATTAATTTGGTCGATATATTTTAACGAATCATCAATATAAAAAGATAAATGAGGCATACGTCTTAATTGATGCCTCGTTCTTTGAGCTAATTCATGTTTAATTAAAGACGAATTAGATTTTATGCCTTCTAATAATTCTTTGCCTTTATCTACAGGAAATATGCTTAAATGCACTTTAGCAATAGATAGATCTACAGTAACATTTACTTTAGTAACCGAAATAATTATGCCATGTAATCCGCCCTGTCTTGCAGCACCTTGTAACACATCTACTAAATCGAGCTGTAATACTGAAGCTATTTTTTTCTGTCTATTACTTTCCATGATGCAAAAATAGGATATTTCATTCGTTAATAATTTAAAACATTCAGGTTTTAAGTTAAATTTGTATTATGATGAACAAAATAGAACACATTGGGATTGCGGTAAAAGACTTAAAAGAATCTAATAAATTATTTGCAAAACTCTTGGGGGAGAAATATTATAAAATTGAAAGCGTCGAGAGCGAAGCAGTGAATACATCGTTTTTTAAAACAGGAAATAACAAAATAGAACTATTAGAGGCGACAAATGAAGATAGCCCGATTGCTAAATTCATCGAGAAGAGAGGAGAAGGTATACACCATATTGCTTTTGAAGTCGATGATATTGAACAGGAGATAAAACGTTTACAAAAGGAAGGTTTTAAGATATTAAATGAAAAACCTAAAAAAGGAGCTGACAATAAACTTGTTGTATTTCTTCACCCAAAATCAACAAATGGTGTACTTATTGAGCTCTGCCAGGAAATAAATTTAAACAAATAAATTCCTTGTAGAGTTATAAAATTAATATTAGCTTTGCGGCTGTTTTAGGTCCCATAGCTCAGTTGGTTAGAGCACCTGACTCATAATCAGGGGGTCCATGGTTCGAGCCCATGTGGGACCACTTTTTTTAGAGTTAAAGCCTTGAAAATCAATAGATTATTCAGGGTTTTTTTAGTAAGGCTAAAACTTATGCTCAAATTAATTTAAGGCTTTTATAAAAATTCATATTCCTTAAATTAAAATCCTTTATCTGAATTTAAAATACACGGCTTGAAGAATAATTGACTTTGGGGAAACAATGACCTTTGAACATCCTTTTTTGCCAAAGATATGATTCTTCAGAAGTAGGCTATATCAGATGCGACAGAACCCAAAAGTGCCCCGTTATACATTCTGCTATAATCGAGCACTATAAAATAAGAAAATCAACCTAGACATTTTTATGCTCTAGGTTTATTTTATTTTATTAATCGCTTATAACTCAACACGCTCTCACTATCTACTAAAAACTTCTCAAATCTCTCATTAGACGATAATTATCGGGTATCAAAACGTGCTGAAAACTCATCTAAATAACGTTCTAAATGTTTTTCGCTTACTTGGTGGTAAATACCATATAAACCTCTCATAAGCACACTCCAAAAGTTTTCTATTAGTATATACATTACACTTATAACTATATGCTAAATTGCACTAAATTAGTTTTGAAACGACCATAAAAAGAGAAATAATCGCAATTATTAGCAATAAGATAATGACATGGTTTGCGTAATTCTTTGGTTCTTCTATCCCTAACGCAAAAAACATTTCTGGTCTCTACAAATCAAGTCATTTACATTTAAGCAAGTCAATTGCACCGATAATCGATTCAGGATAACAGATCATAAAACCCTTGTTTTAGTTTTTAGTTGATTTCGTGATATTTGAGAAAATTAAATATTATGAAAAAGACAATTTATGTATTGTTCTTATCTCTATTTGTCTGTATATCATGCAGTAAAGAAGAACAAATTCAGGACGAACAAGTTACCGATGCTTACGCTAAAGATAAACCAATCAAAATCAAAAACAAATCCGATCTATGCCACTTTGATGCCAAAGCGGGCTTAGTTTATGTTGTTTCTGTCCGTGGAAAAGCATTAATAGCACATTTAGGTCATGGCGATGTTTTGTTAGTTGATGCTGATGGCGATGGTTATGTAGAAGCTGTAAACCCATGCGTACCAGGTGGCGACTGTGTTGATACCAATGCGGCTATCTACCCTGGTGCTACTGAAGTTTGTGGAGGTCTTATCGATTATAACTGTGATGGACAAGTTGATGATTGTGGTACTTATGTTCCTGATGATAATTTTGAACTTGCACTAATAAATTTGGGTTATGATACGCTTCCTTTAGATGATTATGTGCCAACAGAAAATATTGAAACAATTTTGTCTCTTTTTGTTTCTTCTCTAAATATTAGTGATTTAACAGGCATAGAGGATTTTACTGCTTTAAGACAGTTGGGGTGTACCGACAACCAACTCACTAGTTTGGATTTAAGTACAAATACTGCTTTAACATATTTAATTTGCTATAACAACCAACTCACAAGTTTAGATGTTAGTAATAATACTGCTTTAACAAGTTTAGTTTGCTATAACAACCAACTCACAAGTTTAGATTTAAGTATAAATAATACTTTAACAACTTTACAGTGCCATGACAACCAACTCATAAGTTTGGATTTAAGTACAAATACTGCTTTAACATCTTTACACTGCTATGACAACCTGATAAATTGTATTCAAGTTAATTCAACACAATTTATCAGCATACCATCCGGTTGGTTTAAAGATGCAGGTGCTACATATTCTTTGGGTTGTCCTTCCGATGTTTATAACCCCATCACAGGCAAAACATGGATGGACCGTAATTTAGGTGCGTCTCAAGTTGCAACAAGCAGCACCGATGCCGCTTCCTATGGCGATTTATACCAATGGGGAAGAGACTCCGATGGGCATCAAATAAGAACATCCGGAACCACAACCACTTTGTCAGGCACAAATGTACCTGGGCATAGTGATTTTATTTTATCCACTAACTCTCCTAACGATTGGCGCAGCCCACAGAACACAAATTTGTGGCAAGGGGTAACTGGTGTAAACAATCCATGCCCTGCAGGTTATAGGATACCTACTGCTGGTGAATGGGAAGCAGAACGTTTAAGTTGGAGTACCAATAACACAGCAGGTGCTTTTGCTTCGCCACTTAAACTGCCCGCATCAGGCTACCGACACTTCGGCGATGGCACACTCAATGCTGTTACTGTTTCGGCTGACTATTGGTCCAGTACCGTATCTGGTACTGAGTCACGCCCTCTTGTCTTCCAGGTTGGCAATGCCTTCGTATTCTACTTCAACCGTGCATATGGTTTTGCTTGTCGCTGCATTAAGGATTGACGCTTTATCTGTTTATTCAATAATGAAATTCGCAGAATATTTATCCAATTCGTGACCGTATTTAAAACTTCTAACCTCTATTATTTTATTTTCATCAGCATCATAAACAAGTTCATCTTTGATAGAAATAATAATAATTTAAAAATTAGCATTATTTAAATGCACAACGGGTAATCGTTAATATTAATGGGCAAATCCTTCAACAAGGAAAATTAAGCAACAGGGATAACAAAGTAAACCTATCTCATTTATCAGCCGGCTTATACTTTATCAATATTAAAACAGATGCTGGTAGTACGACATTAAAACTAATAAAACAGTAATTATATTAAGAAAAAAACTAAGCGTAGATTTATAAAAGATTAATCAAATAATTTTACTTTTATAAAAAAAATGAATTTTCCCCAACGCCATATTATAATCCTGCTTTTGTTTTTAACTAGCTATGTATCTGTATCACAGGACTACATACACTATACCAAAAAAGATGGCTTAGCAGGAAACTACGTCTATAGTATGACACAGGACAAGGAAGGCTTTATCTGGTTTTTAACCCATACCGGTTTGAGCAAGTTTGATGGCAAGACCTTTAAAAATTTTACCACCAAAGAGGGTTTGCCTACCAATGATATCTGGCATATAAAAATTACCCCTGATGGTAGGGTTTATTATTTTTCCAAAAGCGATGAGTTGGGATATATAGAAAACGATAGTGTTTATAAGTTTAAAGCCAGTGATGGTGAAATGATGAACCCTAATATGGGAATAAATCAAGCAGGAAATAACATTACATTTTCAGGACGTTATAGCAAATATCACTTTACAGATACTATTTGGCAGGCTATTTCAGCAAATTGGGCCCATTATAAACTTCTCAATAAAGAGATTGTTTATGTAGATGATAGCCTTAACCCTAACGCACGATTAGAGGATACAAAGGGGAAGCTGTTGTTTACCTTTAAAAAAATGACTGCAAATGCAAGGGAACAACAACTAAATGATTCTTTATTTGTGAGATTAAGTCTCACGGCTTACGAAATTGTTAACCTAAACACCCTGGGGTCAAAGTATAAAGATTTAACTTCCCTTCCACCCGTTCCCATGTGGCTTGGTAATTTTAGGTTTCATTGGGCAAATAACCAGTTACAACTTTCTGGGTACAACTGGTTGATATGTTTTGATAATAGTTTGGAAATGGAAACAGTTTACAATATACCAAAACACTTAAATTCAGCATATAATTTTAAAGACAAGGACGGCTTTATTTGGTTGGCAACCAGCGGTAATGGGGTGTATAAACTTCCCATAGGGTATCAAACGATCAACTCTTTTTTTAATGAAAAGAATGTTACTAAAATTAAAGAGATTGATGGCATCATTTATACTGGAGTAGGGAGAGAAGGTATTTATAAAATAGAAGACAGCACCGTAAGTTTGTGGATCAAAGACAAAAACCAATTGTGGGATATTACCAAAACTGAAGAAGCTATATATTACAGCTATGCGTATCATTTGTTCATTGAAAAAAACGTAAGCCTTAAAAAAATAGAAAGAAAAAAACCAGCCGAGTACCGAAAACAATTTGTACTGTTTAAAGAGGACCTTTTTACCGAAGGATTTTCTGGTATAGATAGAGTTGATAAAAACATAGATCGTTTAAAATTATATTCTGACGTCCTTTATTATCAAGGTCTTTTTAAACAAAATGATTCTCTGTATTCCTTCAGTTATAAAAACATGCTGTATTACAATGCTGAAAAAGATGCCTTTTCAGAATATAAAAATGAGCAGATCCAAAAAAAGTTACTTACCAGCATAACGATAGATAATCAAACTTATATTGGGACGGAAGGGGATGGCTTGTACCTTTTTAGTCAGGGGAAACTTAACAAGTTAATTAACAACGATCAATCTATTATTAATGAGATTAGTATTGAAGATAAAAACTCGATCTGGGCAGTTTCAGAAGGGGTTTTATTACATTTTACTAAAAATAAGAAGGAAGAATTTTCAGTAAAAAGGTATAATCAGATAAACGGATTTGCAACCAACAATATAAACGATGTGTGTTTTAATAATGGGTATTTGTATATAGCAACGAATGCAGGTTTAACAGTTTTTAATAAAGAAGAAATCACAGAAAATATAAATTTCACACCTTATGTAAAAAGCATTGTTGCAAACGGTATACGGTATCCTAAAGATTCGCTGTTAATTAAGTATAATAAAGACTTAAACTTGAAAGTAAATTTTGGAGCCATCAACTATTTCGATGCCGAAAATACCACGTTTCATTACCAATTAAGTCCCTTACAAACATCCTGGATAAGCACGGAGTCTGGAGAAATTAATCTATTCGATCTACAGCCTAAAGACTACACCTTGCATCTTAAGGTTACTCATAATGCTATCGAAAAAATCATTGATGTACCCATTAGCATCCTTCCAAGATGGTGGCAAACCAGATGGTTTATAGTCTTGGTCTTTTTTACAGCTTTTTTGTTATTGGGTTTAATTCAATGGTATGTGAGTAAAATAATTAGGATTAAAAAGAGCAAGAAAATAATTTTGGAAAAACAAATGGCTCAAGTAGAGTTAAAAGCGTTGCGGTCACAAATGAATCCACATTTTGTACATAACTCGCTCAACGCCATTCAGTATTATATACAACGTAATGAAGTGGAGCTTTCGGAAGATTATTTGGCCAAGTTTTCAAAATTAATACGATTGTTTTTTGAATATTCAAGAAAACAAAACATCACGATCTTTGAAGAAATTTCTTTATTGACAAATTATTTGGAAATTGAAAAATTACGGTTCGAGGATAAATTAGATTTTAAAATTACGGTTGATGGGAAGCTTGAATTAGAACAGTTGTTTCCATCGATGATCTTGCAACCCATCGTTGAAAATGCGGTAAATCATGGTTTGTTTCATAAGAACAAGAAGGGCATCATCCAAATTAATTTCACCTATCTGGACGACCATAGTTTTCAGGTGAGAATAGAAGATGACGGAATAGGAATTAATAAGGCAAAAAAGATTAATAAGTATACTTCAAAAAATCACCAATCTCGTTCTTCCGAAGTAATACAAGAACGCCTCGATTTATTAAGACAAAGTAATAAATGGGACATTACCTATCAAATAGACGATCTGTTCGAAATAACTCATGCGGCAGGAACAAGAGTAACTTTAACCTATAAACAATTAGATTCCCTATGAAGATAACAGCCATACTTATAGATGATGAACGAAAAGCCCTCGCGATTTTAAAGAATAAAATTGAGCGTAAATGTCCAAATGTTAGTATTATTGGAGAAACACAATCTCCATTAGAAGGTCTGGCTCTCATAGAAAAACTGAACCCGCAACTTGTATTTTTAGATATTGCAATGCCTGAAATGAGTGGTTTCGATCTACTCGAAAAAATTGAAAACCCATCCTTCGAAATTATTTTTGTAACAGCCTTCGATACTTTTGCAATAGACGCTATTAACCATTGCGCTATTGGTTATTTGGTAAAACCTGTTGATAATCAAGAGTTAATAGTTGCTGTAAATAAGGCAATTTTAAATATTGAAGAAAAAACAGCACTGGAAAAGAATAAATTGTTA
The DNA here is from genome assembly GCA_965250265.1 of Flavobacteriaceae bacterium. Lineage (GTDB taxonomy): Bacteria > Bacteroidota > Bacteroidia > Flavobacteriales > Flavobacteriaceae > PRS1. The sequence continues at coordinate 818,244 of CBDFNO010000015.1, forward strand.
ATTGAAAATTTAGGGGTGCAAACCTTTCAGAAAAAAAAGATAGTAATCCCAACTCAAAATGGATTGGAGTTTGTGAAAATTGAAGAAATAATTCATTGTGAAGGAGTTGATGGATACACAAAGATATATTTCGAACATCAAAAATCGATGTTAAGCTCGAATAGCATTGGACATTTTAATAAGCTACTTGAAAATCAAGATTTCTACTTAGTACATAAATCATATCTTATCAATTTAAATCATATTGAAAAGTATCTAAATGAGGGATACTTGATTTTGACCAATAACTGCAAGGTCCCGGTTTCCAGAAATAGAAGAAGTGATTTTTTAAAAACCTTGAGAAACTAATTTTTAATGAACCAATGATATAAATGACTTGTAGGTTGAACTCTTTGGTTTTAACAGTTGGTTTTTCTCTTACATTCTAATTATTTCAACTCCTGTAATTGCTCTCTTTTTCAATCGATGCTCAAACCTTTATACATCCATATTACTCCATATTACTGTTTTGACAATTAAATAGTTGGCTAATAACTCCATATTACTCCACAACACTCCACATTACTATACAACATATGGGTACATGTGGGACCACTTTAAACTCTTGTAAAGCTTTGAAAATCTCTATTTACGATGATTCCTAAATCTGCAATCCTAGGTTGTGAATCGCTCAATCTACATTCACTCGTAGCAATTATTATATTAGATTCCTTTATCATAAAGATTTCATTTCTTGCGACAAGATTTTCCGTGTAACCAAATGTATCGTCCATACCAACTTGTTCCTTTAAGAATACTTTGATAGAGGGAACATCATCTGCTGTAACTAATTTTACATTTAATGTTGATTCTATAGCTCTAGGAGTATTCAAGTGCTCAAAACAAAACGTATTTGTCTTTATACCTTTTGATAATGACAAACAGGTGTTAAACGAAATTGGTTCATTTGAACTTAAACTTGCTGAAATAATTACCTTTGATTCGATTAATTCTGTAACAACCTGATTCATACTCGAGTTATATTTCTCCAATAGAAATATCTGCAATAGGCAACTGTTGTCATTAATGCAACAATACCCAATCGTATTATCATCTTTTTCTATAAGATAATGTTGAGAAGAACTAATATATAGTTGTTTCCACATTACATCAATAGGCGAAGTCAATTTGTGATATAACTGTGACCTTAAGTTATTAATTGTTTTTGTATTATCTGATTTTATAAAATTCATCGTTAAGCGTATTTTTTTATTATATGTTCTTTAATTGATTTTTTCGGAATTGCTTTTTTCTTGCCTCTAGCATCCTGTTTTTAGTATTTCTTCAAATCAACTTTTTCTTTAAAAATAAGAATAGAGTCCTGAGATTGCACAATATGATTTGGATTAAATTTTAATATATAACCATCGCCTTTAACACTATCTTTTGTACTTAAAAATGGTTTGGTTAAATACGCTTTTTTGAAATCTAAAGAAAGTATAATACCTCCCCCATTTACATTTAATTCTCCCCAAGTGTCATTGATTTTTGCTGACTCATAATAGTAGCCTAAATCTTTGATTGTTATAGACATAGAGCGAGCAGAAAATTCTAATTGTTGAAAATCAATCTCAAGGTGTGAGCTTTTAATGTATTTATTAGTTAAAGAGTCAGTTAATTTGTTTAAGAGTTCTTCATTTTTGTTTTCTTTTTCAATAGTATCTTCAAAATTATATTTAGCAACATAATATTCTAATTTTTTTGGTAAATCATTTATTCCAAGAGCTTGAGAAAAGTTATCTATTAAGTTTGTTTCTGGAGTAATATTTCTAGTCCATAGTCTATTTTTTTTTGAATGTATATAGCCATAAACTGGTATTGTATTATACGCAAACCCTCTATCGTATTCCTTTTGGTTTAAAATAAGAATTAATGGTCATTGTATAAAAAGATTTAACTTTTTCTTCATCAACTCTACTCATTATTGAACCTGAGTAGTCTGCAAGGCCTTCATTCAATTCTAATTGATTTTCTGCATTTTTATAGTCTGGGAATGCTTCATAACGCAATTTTCTAATCATTAAAGCATCTATTATAATTTCTTCATTATATGTATTAGAAGCAAGATGTTTCTTTAAAAGCTCAAGCTCAAGCCTAATTAATATACGCCCTTGTTTTGTAGCTAAATGGCTCACATCTGTTAAATAACCTGGGAAACCTAATTTTACTAAACCAACATGAGACAACTCATGAATTATTACTGTTATATTATATTCATAAATATCTGAAAGCGGTAATAAAGCCATTGCCCAAGTCTTCCCCTTCCAATTTACTTTAGTATTACCGACAGTAAGCAAACTATCTGGATAAACTCCCCTGTAAGGAATATGATTCCTGCTAAAAGAGGAATCTTCAGGGTTTGTATTTGCAATAAACTCTCTGGTTTTTGGGTTAACCAAAAGTACAGGTCCATATAGATTTCTATCCCAAATATCTATATTTGCTGTTGTAGCGGAATCAACTTTTTTGAATAGGTCTTCATACGAGATTTTAGATTCTTGCTTGTTTTCTTGATGATTTTCAGAATATAATTTCTTTTCATTTTTACAACTGATTGTAAATGTGAAAATGAATAGTAGTAATATAATTTTTAGAAGTTTCATAATAATAAATTTTATGTTATTCAACATAATCACTATGCTTTTCGTATATTTCATTTTTTGAACATTTTAAATCTAGCATACTCTATTTCTTTAGAAGCCCAACACCAATACTTATCACTATTAAACCAATGGCAAGCATAACTGACCATAGGTCAATTTTTTCAATTTTTAACATGTCAACCATAGTTCTGATTGTAGTAGCTAAAATAAGAGCTATACCAAAATACAATAATCCTCTTCCAATATTTTTTTTCATTGTTACGCTTTTTAATATTTTGAATTCCCTTGTTACTTCTAGCAATTTAATATAATCATTTTTATTGCTATTTTATTTTGGAAGACTATTTGAAAAAACATCTACCAGAACAAATTATTGAACCTGGGCAATATCCTGCGTATTCAAACCACGGAATGGCCTTAGCCGGATTAGTTGTTCAAGACGTTGCAGGTATGAATTTTAATAATTATATCCAAACTCGAATTTTCGATCCTCTGGAAATGCACAATTCTACATTTTCATTGGAAGGAACTCTAAAAGAAAATTTGGCAACACCTTATTTATTGGATGAAAATAAGTTAAAAGAAGCAAGTTATGAGTATGTTGAGACTGTACCATCTGCTATGCTTATAAGTACATCCAAAGACATGGCTAAGTTCATGAAATTTCAGCTAGAACCAGACAAAAGCACTGTTCTAAAACCAGAAACAGTTCGTTTAATGCAAAAGCTGCAATTTACAACTCATGACAATCTTTGGGGAAGGAGCTTTGGGTTTTTCGAACGGGTTTTTCGAGGAAAAAGAATGATAGAACACGGGGGAAGCCGAAATGGGTTTTACTCACAATTATTGCTGATTCCCGAAGATGGTCTAGGCATATTTATAGTCAACAATGGTGGAAAGTCAAGCTTTAGGAATGAAGTCACTTTTGAAGTTTTGAATGCAATTTATCCAAAACAGATTAGAAAAAATAAAACATATAACACTGAAATTAATGTCTCTAATTATGAAGGGGTTTACAGATCTAATAGAAGAGTAGAGACTGATTTCAGTAAACTTTTTATACAGGCTACTTTTGTTGAGAAAATTAATGTAAGCGTCAAAGACTCAAAAACATTAAGCTTACTTGGCGCAGAATTTCAAATGGAAACAGAAGACCAATTCAATGTATCAAACGACTCATTAATTAATTTTCCAATTGCGTTTGGACGAAATGAAAGAGGAAAAATAGACACTCTTTTATTACCAGGTAGATCCGATTCACTAAAAAAAATGAAGTGGTTTGAAAATGAATTATTAGGGTTTGGAACTTTATTGATTAGTCTGTTTGTTTTCCTTTTTATAGGCATTAATACAGCCTTAAAATTGAGAAAAGGTAAAATGCGATTTCAGTCAATTCAAGGGGCAAATTTATTTGCTTCTTATCGTTTTGTATTTGTCTCGATGTCCTTTATATTTCTTGTCCTTTTGATGGTTTTACTTTTGATTTCTGGCGACAAACTTCAATATGGGGTTCCTAATATATTTTATTTAGTGTTTACTATTTCATCTTTAAGTATCCCAGTTTTGCTGGTTTCTGTGCTACTATTTTTGAAGAAATGGTATTCACTTAATTTTTTGGACAAAGTATATAATAGCCTGTTTATATTGCTATCTATTGGTTATTGCTGGCAATTATATTACTGGAATCTAATTGGTTATCATTTTTAGTTAATTTTATCATCAATAAATAAATTTACTAACTATATTAAAATATATATTAACGAAACCGTTAAACAAAACTCAAAAAAAGCCTGCGAATGCAGGCTTTTTAAAAAACTAAAATAACTAACCAATATTTTAGCTTCGAGTATTTTCTCTTGGGTTATCTGTTTTCTCACCCTTTTGGTTACGTTTTTTATCTCCAGAAGATTTTGTTGTATCAACTTTCCCTTCTGCCGATTTTAAAAACTGGATATAGCCTTGCCCTTCAAATTCATAAAAAGTTCCAGACGAAGGATGATACAATTCAATTAAGGCATCATTAATAACATCTAGCTCAAAAAATTCATTATCAAAGAAATCGTAATCTAATGTTAAGGTTTTTAAATACAGATTGTCCGTAACATCTTGCACTCCATAAATTCCTGTATAATCCCAATAAATATTATCTACATTACCAATATTTTCATCTTGGGAGCTTCTAAATGTAGAATCGTTTCCTCCAGCTAAAAATTGTAAGTAGTTTTCATTATCAAATTCATTTATAGCGCCAACTTGGCTCGTATAAGTTTTTTCCCAAGCTTCATATTCTTGTAAGAAATAATGAATATTATCAAAAAATACAAAGTCATAATCAAAATTACTTCGCTGATATCCATGTAAAAAATATGAGGTGTCATTATTAGGGTTATATAATTCAATCGTATTATTATCTAATTGGTACACATCAAAGGTTACAAATCCATCAATATCATGATATACATCAAGAATCATATCGTAGGTATCATAATCTCCAACTGGAATTCCAAAGCCACTGCCTTGACTACCAAAGCCAACTAAATTGTTGTTAGCGTAAAGTGTTCCGTTTCTAAAAGACATGGTAAATGCAATTTGTAAAAATGGAGTTTCGCCAAAACCGCTGGTTTGATTAATATCTACATACCATAATTCGTATGTGTTCAATAACTGATTTAAAGAAATAGATGGTGGTTCATCTATAATTACTTCGGTATAACAAGAAGTAAATAATGTTGCTACAAGAGCAAATCCTGAAAGTATTTTTAAAGTCTTCATAAGCGTTTCTTTTTACAGTTGTATTTTACCGTTTTCAAATTGCGTGCCAAAGTTATAATACATTGATTATCAGCTTTATTATAAAAGTGAGATTTTATGTATTTTTGAGAATAATCTTTTTTATGTCTTCAGAATTAAAGTATGCGGTATTTGGAAGCGGAAGCTGGGCAACCGCAATTGTAAAAATGCTATGTGAAAATCTTGATGAAGTGGGTTGGTATATGCGGAGTGTCTATACCAAAGAACATTTAATAAAACATCAGCACAATCCGAGTTATTTGAGTTCGGTAGAGTTTCATTTAGATCAGCTTAAATTAAGCAACGATATAAATGAAATTGCTGAGTATGCCGATGTACTCATATTTGTAATCCCGTCAGCTTTTATTCATGCCGAACTGGAAAAACTAAACATTGATATTAAAAGCAAAACTATAATTTCTGCAGTTAAAGGTATTATTCCAGAAACAGGATTACTAGTAGGCGAGCATTTTCATGATATTTATAATATTCCATTTAAAAATGTTGCAGTTATTGCTGGTCCTTGCCATGCCGAAGAGGTGGCACTCGAACGATTATCTTATTTAACGATATCTTGTGCAGATGCTGAAAAAGCGCAAACCATTGCCGATCAACTCTCTTGCGATTATATTAAAACTAAAATAAGCGATGATATAATAGGTGTAGAATACGCTGTTATGCTTAAAAATATTTATGCTATTGCTGCAGGAATTGCGCACGGTTTAGGTTATGGCGATAATTTTCAAAGCGTACTCATGAGTAATGCAATAAGAGAAATGAAGCGTTTTATAAAAAACACACATAAGCTGAAACGCAATATCAACAACTCTGCTTATCTGGGAGATTTGTTGGTTACAGGTTATTCGGTATTTTCCAGAAATAGAATGTTTGGAAACATGATTGGTAAAGGCTACACTGTAAAATCTGCCCAAATGGAAATGAATATGGTTGCTGAAGGATATTATGCTACAAAAAGTGCATTTTTACTCAACAAGAAAAATGTAAAGAAAACCCGCTTACCAATAATAAATGCTGTATATGGTATTTTATATGAAGGTAAAAATGCAAAAACGGTGTTTAAAAATTTAACCGATAAGCTAGATTAAGATCCAAAAAAAAATGATTACAAAACTAGGCGAAAAATTCACGCATCTATTTTTAAAATATATGCCTAACTCATTTGTTTTTGCCATGGTTTTAACACTGATTACAGCTTTTGGAGCCTTATTATGGTTAGAATCTATTCCTGTAAAGGTTATTGAACCTTGGTACAGCAATCCATTAAAAATAATTGAATCATGGTATGATGGCTTTTTCGATTTGCTTGCATTTGGGATGCAAATAGTATTAATAATAATAACTGGCTTTAGTATTGCATTATCACCAACAATAAACAAGGGCATTGATAAACTCACAGTCTTTATTAATAGCCCAAAACAAGTTTATTTTTTGGTTGTTATGATTGGCATGCTCTTATCTTTAATAAGTTTTGGTTGGATCGTTATTACTTGTGTGTTTGCCAGAGAATTGGCATTACGTGTAAAAGGGATTAATTATCCGTTTTTGATTGCATGTGTGTATATTTCATTTGGTAATTGGGTGTCAGGATTATCAAGCACAATTCCGTTATTGTTAAATACAGAAAATAGTTATTTAATTAAATCAGGATTATTAACCGATACTATTTCAACTACCTATACCCTTGGATCCACTTTAAATATAGCTATGATGGTTTTGTTTATTATTGTAGCACCAATAGTCATGGTTTTATTAGCCCCAAAAAAGAAAAATATAAAAGAGTTAAACGATTTACTAGAAACTAAACAAGAAACCAAAGAACTTTCTATTAAAGAAGAGGCTACAAGTTTAAAATTACCCTTTAAATCAATCTCTGATAAATTAAATAATAGTGTCATTCTCCAAATGGTTATTGTAATTATGGGATTGATTTATATTATCCATCATTTTAAAACAAAAGGGCTGGATTTGAATTTTAATATCATGATCTTTATTTTTCTAATGGCTGGTTTGTTGTTGCATAAAACTCCTACGCGTTATGTAATTTCTATGAAACGATCTTGCAGTAATATCTCAGGAATTATATTTCAATATCCATTTTACGCTGGTATCATGGGTATTATGTTGTATACAGGGTTAGGAGAGAAGCTCGGTCAACTTTTAGCTTCTTTAGCAACTATAGATACATATCCATTTTATGCATATGTAACTGGAGCTATAGTAAATTTTGCAATTCCATCAGCTGGAGGTGAATTTGCTGTGGTTGGACCAAGCATTATAAATGCGGTAAAAGAAATTGGTGCAGGATTACCACAAGAAGAAATTACAGCTATGATCTCCAGAGCATCCTTATCAGTGGCGTATGGTGAAAGTTTGAGTAATTTGTTACAGCCGTTTTATTTATTGTTAGTATTTCCTATTATGGGAAAAGGAATAAAAATTCAAGCTAGAGATATAATGGGCTATTTGGCCATCCCATTTTTAATCTTCTTTATCATACAAATAATGATGGTGCTTTGGATTCCAGTTTAGAGAACTGTATTAAATTCTCTTCTTTAAATTTTAATACTTTAATTCAAGCCGCTCAGATCGATATAAAATATCTAATTGTCCCCAACCACCTTTTTTAGTGCCATTTAAAGTTTTAAAATAAAGGGTTGCTTCAAAGACTTCCTTTCCTGTTGTATAATCAACTTCTACAATTTTACCTGAATAATTAGCAGTAGGAGAAATGTGACCAGAAGTTACCAAAATGTTTTTAGTGTTAGGAAGATAATCAACATCACTTACTATTGATGAGAAAAACTCCTTTCCTCTTTCCTTTCCATATTGCCATATTTGCTCAACTGTTTTATCTTTTTCATTTATTTGATATTCAACAGCTCGAGAGTATTCGAGCTCTTTATCATAATTTCTATGTACCCCATTGTCAAAAACTAGAATATTGCCATTTGGAAGCGTTTCCGGAGCATGTGGACCCCAAGGAAAGTCAAAATGATTAGTGCTTTCAAGACCTTCTTGCACTGTATTTTCATATGGGTTCCCATCAGAATTTATTGCAGTTAATAAAAAAGGCTTTGTGTCCAAACCTTTAGCATCTCTACCTGATTTTCCCCAGTTTCTTTTGGGAGACATGATCCACAGGAGTTCATCATCCCAAGATATTTTTGCCAATCCTTGATTTTTTCCAGAAACAATAATAGAATTATCTCTTTCATCAAACGCCAATCCATTCATATGAAGCCAGTCTCCTTTTCTGAAAAATTTTAAATCATTTCTTGTGACATCCAAATGTTTGGCTAAATCCCATTCTTTTAAAATTTTAGAATTCTTCCGATCGTATAGTATAATAAAATCACTATCTGATTGTACTGTCTCTCCATCAAGTTCAATATAAGCGTTTCTCTTCCCAACACAAATGAGTAAGTTTCCATTTGGTAATTCGAGAACATCATGATGCATACCGTAATTCTGATCGATTTGAGTTTGTTTCAATTGCTTTCCAAGCATATCGAATTCGTAAATCACTTGCCTTCCCACCATCAAAATTGTTCCATCTTTGAGTCTTTGAAAAGGGCTCACCATTTTACCATCAAAACTTAGATCCAAATACCAGCGTATTTGCCCTTGGTCATCAAAAATCAAAGGGATAGAATTAAATTTCCCATAATTAGCAAAATGAATATCACAAGCATGCATCCCTGATTCCATTTTAGTTCGCTCTAATTTATTGATTTCTATATTTGGAAAACCATTAGGAAGTCTATTGGTCTTAACTTTTACAGTATCTACGATTTCTCCACCTTCAAAATTTAGAGTTACAACCACATTATTTGTTGTATTGGGATAAAGCCCTACCACAGGTATGCTTAAGTTATCTGCATATATTTCAAAAGATTGTTCTATTGGTGTCTCTCCTAAAACCTTTATTGAAGCACGACATGGTCTTTCAGCTGTAATTTGTAAGAGTGCGGTTAAGGGAGAAATTCTGTTTGGATTTAACGTTGCTTCTATACTATATTCAAAATTAGAATCACTACAACTTGTAGAAATACCAAGTACAAAAATTAAACATAGAAGAGAAAGAAAAGACGGAAGAAATTTTAAGGTCATAATTTTAATATAATGATAATGAAGAGCCATTTTTATTTACAAAGCCGACTTAAATTGTTCTAAAAAGCGCACGTCATTTTCACTTAATAAACGAATATCGCTAATTTGGTGAAGTAAGAGTGCAATACGATCAATTCCCATTCCGAACGCAAAACCAGAATATGTTTTAGAGTCAATCCCACAATTCTCCAATACATTTGGATCGACCATACCACAACCCATTATTTCTAACCAACCAGTTCCTTTGGTCATTTTATAATCTGTTTCGGTTTCAAGTCCCCAATATACATCTACTTCAGCACTAGGTTCTGTAAATGGAAAGTATGATGGTCGTAAACGTATTTTAGATTTTCCAAATAGTTCAGTTGTGAAATATTGCAAGGTTTGTTTAAGGTCTGCAAAACTCACATCTTTATCTATATACAATCCTTCAACCTGATGAAAAAAACAATGTGAACGTGCTGAAATTGCTTCGTTTCTATAAACTCTTCCTGGAGAAATTGTACGAATAGGTGGTTTATTATTTTCCATATAACGCACTTGAACTGAGCTTGTATGTGTACGTAATAAAATATCAGGATCGGTTTGAATAAAAAAGGTGTCTTGCATATCTCTTGCAGGATGGTATTCAGGTAAATTTAATGCCGTAAAATTATGCCAATCGTCTTCTATTTCAGGGCCTTCACTAACATTAAAGCCAATTCGAGAAAATATATCTATAATCTGGTTTTTAACTAAAGATATAGGATGACGAGCGCCTAATTTGATAGGTTCGCCTTGACGTGATAAATCTCCAAAAACACCTTTTACTTGTTCTTTATTCTCTAACTCTACATTTAAAGTACTGACTTTATCTTCAGCTATCTTCTTAAGTTTATTTATTGTTTGACCAAACTCCTTTTTTTGGTCGTTTGCTACATTTTTAAATTCAGCAAAAAAATCATTAAGTAATCCTTTTTTGCCTAAATATTTTATACGAAACACTTCAACATCTTCTTTAGATTGTGCTGTAAACAATTCGGCTTCTGTAATAAGTTCTTTAATCTTATTTATCATGATATCGCATCAAAATGATTGCAAATTTAACAAATCTTATTCTATAAATTCGGTTTCAAGAAAATAGTTTACAATGGCTTCTTTCATTAAAACGCTTTGTTCTCCTGCTTTTAAATGTGGTAAATCTTCCTTTGTTTTATAATGTGGCCAACCTTGCTCGTCAAAATAATCAAATTCATAATAACCATAAGGTTCTAGTAACTTGCAAACAGCAATATGGATTAAGTCTATTTTATCGTCTTTTTTATATTCTCTGTGTAACTGCCCCAGTTCTTGAACTCCTATTAAATATATAATCGCGTCTAAATCTAAAGTGTCTCCATCGGCAAACTGAGTAGATAATTTTTCTACTACAATATTCCACCGTTGTTTTAATTGTTCATCTCTTGACATACTTTTTTAGGCAATAAATACGTTAGCTAATAAAATGTAAAGTTAATTTATATTTGCTTAAATTATTATAAACATGAATGTTTTAGATATTGCTTTAGGCGCATTACTTCTGTTTGGTCTTGTTAGGGGTTTAATGAAAGGACTTTTTGTAGAAGTTGCTTCAATTGTTGCATTAATCGTCGGAATTTATGGCGCTATATATTTTAGTGATTTTGTAGCAGAATTTTTAGAAAGTCGTATTGAATGGGATGAGCAATATATTAATATTACTGCATTTGCTATTACTTTTATTATTATAGTAGTTGCAATAGCAATGGCTGGTAAAGCATTGACCAAGCTTGCAAATTTTGCTTCTCTAGGTGTTTTAAATAAACTTCTTGGTGGTATTTTTGGCGCTCTGAAAATTGGATTAATATTAAGTGTTGTATTAATCGTTTTTAACAAAATGAATAGTACAATTCCTTTAGTTGAAGAACATGAGATAAAAGATTCAATACTTTATAATCCAGTAAAATCTATTGCGCCTCTTCTTTTCCCTAGCATAGTTAATGAAGAAGAAAGCTTATAGGTAATTTACATTAATTCTGATAGATATCTTTGAGTTCTTTATTGTTATTAGCAGTGACATTTAAATCTTTAATAAATCCTGTAGATAAACCATAAACCCATCCATGCAATGATAATTTCTTATCTGTCCTCCATGCCTTTTGTACAATAGATGTTTTTGCTAGATCGTAAACTTGTTCGGTTACATTTAGTTCTACAAACCTATCAAAACGTTCCTGTTTTGTTGCAATAGCTTCTAACTCATCAAAGTGAAAACGATATACATCTTTTATATGCCTTATCCAATTATCGGTTAAATTGTTCTTGCCTGGTTCCATTGCCGCTTTAACACCTCCACAACCATAATGACCACAAACAACAATATGCTCTATTTTAAGAGTGTTTACTGCATAATCCAAAACGCTTAACATATTCATATCTGTATGCACTACCATATTGGCAATATTGCGATGTACAAACACTTCTCCAGGTAAGGTTCCTGTGATTTCGTTTGCTGGAACTCTACTATCTGCACAACCTATCCAAAGTAAAGGAGGATTATGATTTTCAGAAAGCTTTTTGAAATATGCTGGGTCATGAGATAATTTACTTTGAACCCATTTTTTATTATTCTCTATTAAATTTTTATAAAAATCTGACATCAATAGAATAGTAAGTTATATAGCACAAATATAGAAAATCCTTGTTACCAATTACAATTCTTTAATATCTTGAGAAGATATCCATCCTGTTTTCCCATCCGCTAATTTAATTTTAGTCCAATTTTCGTTATAAATTTCCAATACTTGAACTTTAGTGCCTTCGTGAAGTTTAAAAGCAATCTCGCTTCTTAAATTAGGTTCGCTTTTTATTTCAGTCTCCTGAGCAAAAACTATCGCAGGGTTATCATTTTGGTCATATTCGTATTTTTGAAACGCAAACATTAATGTAATTAAAACCAATCCTAAAGACAGATTACTACTTATAAAAGCAAATCGCTTTCTATTTGTAGAATACGAAAAATAATATGCTAAAAATAAAACCACAAACAGCATTACAAAAATTATAGAAAGTATTGCCCAGTTATCAAAACTGAACTTATTTATAATGTTTTTAGTTATTTTAGAAAACCCCATTTCTGGTATTACTTCAATAGCATCAATAGTCATATTTTGAGCAAAAGACATATTGTTTTTGATGTCTTTATCGTTTGGAGACAACTGTAACGCCTTTTCATAATAATATACACTAGGCGCTATTCTATTCATTTTATAATAGGCATTTGCTATGTTAAAATACAATTCAGCTGAATGATTTTCGGTGTCTAAAATACTTTCATATACATTTATGGCGTCTTGAAATTTCCCTTCATTATATAAGCTGTTCCCTTCAGCAAACGACTCTTCATTTTGAGCCATTGAAAACGTGCTTATAAGTAGTGTTAGTATGTAAATTAAATGCCTCACCTTGTTTTAAATAACATTTATTTTATTTGTTTATCTATCCTTGTAATAACTTTAGCTGCTTTATCATAATCTTGCCGCATTTCTACATTAGTAAATGGTGTGTATCTTGCTAATTCACAACTCTGCAGTAGGTTATTAAATTCAGCAATAACCGCTTCATCCGCCTTTTTTTCTATTAATAGTTCTTGTATTTTATCTTTACTAAATTCACTTGTTTCAATTTTTAACCTTGCTTTTAAATAATTATGAAGGGCTCTTTCTAAGGCGTTATAGAACAATTCTTTTTTGCCTAATGTTTTCTTGGCTGTGCTTAAGTATTTTCGAGCTAATTTATTGGCCTTTCTAACTTTAATACCAACAATATCTCTATCTCTTTCATCCTTTTTGCGCCTTATAATAATAGCTATTGGGATCATTAAAAAAGGCATTAATAAAACGCTCCAAAACAGTTTTGTTTTAAAAAAGGGTTTTGTATTTACAGAGACCAAATTTGATTTAGTCTTAAATGATGAAAATTGCTCGTTAGATACAATTTGTCTTTTATTATTACTAGAAATTGAACTAATGTTACTATTTATATTACCATTTGTTGGTCCATCAGTAACATCTACAATCAATTCTTTTGTGGATATCGTTTTATAATGTTCAGTTTTTAAATCGAAATAAGAAAACGATATACTCGGTATAGGATATTTACCTTGATATGATGGTACAATAGTGTAAGAATCTGATATTTTGCCTTGCATCCCTGTTAAGTTAGTACTAACCCTTTCCGTATGTTCTGGCTCGTAAACTTCTAATGAACTTGGCAAAATTAGTCTAGGAAGCTTAAAAAGCTTAAGATTTCCCTTCCCTGTAACTTCTAAATTAGCTTGCAAAGCTTCAGTTGCTTTTAATTCACTTTTTGACACGCTAACTTTAAAACTAAAATCGCCAACTGCTCCAGTGAAATTATCTGGTTTTCCGTTCTCAGGTAATTCTTTAACCGTTATCGTTCTATTAGGTGTGGCAACAGTTTTATGGACAGTCTCCATAGCTCGATTACCAAAAATATCTCTTCTATTAGTAGGCACTCCAACAGAAATGCTTAAAGATAAAGGTTCAAGCTCTAGTTTGCCTGTTTTTTGTGGGTAAAGCACCATTTTACGAACAATAACATAATGATAATCTTCACCTTTGTAAGTGCCATTTTGTAATTTTAATTCTTTGATAGCTATATTTTGACTCCAAAAATCATTATATCTGGGATTATCGATTTCTCTTAAATTACTCAATCTAACATTTGGAGAAGCGTACAACTTATAAACTACCGTTATGGCTTCGTTTAAATACGGATTTGTTTTAGATATTTCTGTAACTAAATGAATGTTTTCAGACACAATATAATTTGGGTCATTAGGGTTTGTAGGCTTATCTACCGCTGCTGTAACTTCTATTTGAACAGGAAAGGTTTTATAGATTTCTCCTTCTATTTCTATCGTGGATTGGGTAATTGTGAATTTTCCTCTCTTTTTAGGTATTAAAAAATAGCTATAGGTTTTAGAATATGATTTTACGCCATTTAGCCATGACGTACTAATAGATTGATTGGGTCCAATAACAGTAAAATCCTCAAAACTTGGAGGGCTAAAGTTATCTCCATCTTTATTCATCACAAAATCCATTCTAAGACGTTCATTTATTCCAAGTTTCTTCTTGCTTACTTTAGCTTCAAATGTGACTTGAGCTGAAGCAAAACTTGAAACAAGAATTGCAATTATGAATATATAACTCTTAAGATTCATTTTTTTGTGTAAGATTCCTACCTCATAGGAATGATAAAAACCGAATAAACTTACCAATCCTTTTCTGTTTTTACTTTTTTGCCTTTAACTTTCTTGGCGTTTATTTTTTCTTGAACTTTCTTTTCTTGGTTATTCATTGCCTCTAATAAATTTTTAACCTGCTGAGGTGACAATTTTCCAGGCTGAGGCTGCTGTTTTTTCTTCTCATTTTTAGGGGCACCATTTTTTTTGTCTCCCTTTTCATCTTTTGGTTTTCCATCCTTATCTTCTTTATCATCACCCTCGTTCTTGTCTTCCTCATCATCACCCTCTTTTTTGTCTTCCTCCTCTTCTTTATCATCACCCTCTTTTTTGTCTTCCTCCTCTTCCTTATCATCTCCGCCTCCTCCTTGTTGTTTTGCACATTCTTTTGCTAAAGCAAGGTTATATCTAGTTTCTTCGTCTGTTGGGTCATTTCGTAATGCGTTTTTAAAAGCCTCTACAGCTTCTTTGCATTGTTTTTGTTGCATTAATGCATTCCCAATATTGTGATAGGCTTGATGCTTTTCGGTTTTGGACGTTGCTAATTTTGCAGTTTCTAAATGCCTCAATAATGCTTCACTATAAAGTCCTGAATCATAATATGCATTTCCTAAATTATAAGTGCCAAAAGAGTTGCTTGGCTTTTCTGAAATTGCCTTTCTATACTCCTTTTCTGCAGCTACAAAATCTTCACCTACCAATGTATTCCCATCATAAATGTAATCGTTAGATTTTTGCAATGCTTTGTCATTTTCCTGAGCAAAAGAAAAGCTTGTGATAAAGATTACTATGATTATAATTAACTGCTTCATTTTATATTATACTAAATGACAAGATATAAAACCTTATATTTTTGTTCGTTAAAGAATTTATAAAATATGTATTATTCAATTTAGTTTCAATTAATAAGATTTCTGCTAAAGCGGAAATTATAAATTTTCATTAAATAAATTTAAACGATTTAACCATGCTGTTTTTCGTTCTAATAAAAATATATCTAAAAACAAAAAAAACAGTCCGAGTCCCAGAAACCATTGAAACTGATCTTTATATTCAGCAAATTGCTTGGCTTCAAATTCTTTTTTATCCATTTTATTTAAAATGTCTCTAATTTCTTCAACAACTTCAATTGTGTTCAATCCATTAATATAAACACCATTGGCTTCACTGGCTATATTTTTTAATGTCTCTTCATTTAATCGGGTAATAACCGTTTCCCCTTGATTATCTTTTTTATAATTAAGCACAATACCATTGCGCTTTATTGGTATTGGTCCTCCTTCAGCTTTTCCTACACCAATAGTGAAAATTCTAATGCCTTCTTCGTTTGCTTCTTGAGCAACATCTGATGCAATGTCACTGTGGTCTTCACCATCAGAAATTATTATTAGTACCCGATTTGTTTGTTCATCATCATCGTAAAAGGTTCTTGCTAATTGTATGGCTTGGTCTATTGCTGTTCCTTGAGAAGACAGCATGTCAGTATTCATACTTTGTAAAAACATTTTGGCTGCAGCATAATCTGTTGTAATTGGTAGTTGTGGAAATGCTTTAGCTGCATAGGCAATAATTCCTATTCTATCGCTTGCCAAATTATTTATAATTTGAGTGACTAATTGTTTAGATTTTTCTAATCTATTAGGTGCAATATCTTCGGCTAGCATACTTTTAGACACATCAATGGCAAATACAATATCTACGCCTTCTCTTTTTACTGTTTCTAATTTTGTCCCAATTTTAGGATTAACCAATGCTATTATTAAAGACACAAAAGCTAAACACAACACAATAAGCTTTAATATAGGCTTAAATAATGATCTGTTTGGGCTTAACTTTTTAAGCAGTTTTTTGTTTACAAATTTATTTTGAACATATCGCTTCCAAATCTGAAGCAGTAAAAAGAATACAACAATTACTGGAATAACCAATAATAACCAAAACCATATTTTTTCTTCTAACTGATACATTTAAATAAAACTTCTAAATATTGTAAATCTTAATAATATTTCTAGCAGCAAAAATAAGCCTGCCAGTAAAACTAATGGTCTGAATTTCTCTTCGTAATTATAGAATTTAAATTCTTCGACATCTGTTTTTTCTAATTTATTTATTTCTTTATAAATTTCTTTTAATTTTTTATTATCGGTTGCTCTAAAATATTGCCCTCCTGTAACGTCTGCAATTTCTTTTAATAGCTCTTCATCAATTTCTACTTTTACTCTTCTATACACAAAACTCCCATTAAGATTTTGAGAAACTGGGGACAAAGCCATTCCATTAGTTCCTAATCCAATTGTATAGGTTTTAATTCCATATTCGACCGCTAATTCACTCGCTGTATTTGGATCTATAAATCCTGAATTGTTTACTCCATCTGTTAACAAAATAATTACTTTACTTTTAGCCTTACTATCTTTTATCCTATTTACAGCAGTAGCTAAACCCATTCCTATAGCTGTCCCTCCTTCAATTATTGTATTATATTTTATTTCTTTTAAAGATCTTAGAACAATGAATTTATCGCTTGTTATAGGGGTTCTAGTATAACTTTCGCCTGCGTATTCTACTAATCCTATTCTATCATTTGGTCGTCCGTTAATAAACTCTGCAGCAACATTTTTTAATGCATCTAACCTATTTGGCTTTAAATCTTTGGCCAACATACTTGCAGAAACATCTATAGCCATGACAATATCAATTCCTCTAGTGGTTTTAGTTTTAGTTGAAACATCTACCGTTTGAGGTCTTGCCAATGCTGTAATAATCATTACTAATGCCAGTAATCTAAAAACAAACATTAGGTGTTTCAATTTTGGAAGCCAAGAACTACCGCCCTTAAACCCTTTAACACTAGATATTTTAAATGCTGGTGTTTGCTTTTTATACTTTAAAACATACCAAAGAATAGCCATTGGAATACACAATAGTAACCAAAACATTTGTTTATTAATAAATTCTATCCCTTCAAACATCTATTCTTCTTCCAGTTTAATTAATTCAATCGAATTTAATATTCGGTCTACTATTTGGTCTGCATAAACGTCATTGTCCTTCCAGACAAACATCACAGTTTGTAAAATATTTTCGGATGTAAAACCAAGTATTATATAATTTCCGCTTTCAAATTTATCTGGAATCAGAGCTGGAAAGCTAGCTGTTCCATAAGTCTTTAATCCATCTGCTCCATTTGGCGTTATAAACTGTTCGCTCTTAACTATTATATTTTCTACACCTTTACTTTCTAATTTCTTTATGCCTTCTTCTGCTGCTTGATTTAAATCAATTTTATTCTCTTTTTCCTTATCTCCTTGCTCTCCTTGATTACTGAACTTAGTTGTTCCAACTAGTATATCTATATTCGAAGACAAACCACCATATGTAAACATTGTCACTTCAACTTTGCCTTTAAGCTCTTCAGGAATTTCAGCGTCAGTACGCTGCAGAACTTTAGGAGTTGTAATAGTAATACCTGGTGCTCCATACTCACTGGTTACCCAATCCTTAATTTCTAATAACTCCTTACTTTCATGGCCTATAATAGTATCCTTTACATACTCAAAACCATATTTTACTATAAAACCTGCAACCGTTGCAATTAAAAGAAATACAGCAACAATCACTGTTATAATAATTTTTCTGCGCTTCTTTTTTCGTTCCTGTTCTTCTTTATATTTTTGATTAAGCAATTTTTCTTCTTCTGTTGGTTCTGGAAGAGCCTCTTTTACATGGTCAATCTCTATATCTATTGTGTTTCTATCCAATTCAGCAAGTGCAATATCTGGTTTAGATTTTGCAAATTTCACTAAATCAGCTCGTTTTAAAATATTTTCAATACTTACTATATCTTCCTTGCTTAAATCGATTTGTTGGCCATCTTTTAAAAGCTGTAGTCTGTTTATTAATTCTTCTGTAGTACTTTCAAGTGAATGGTCATAAACTTTTTCGTTAAGATAGGTTCTAATAATTCCTGTTAACTCAGAATAATATTCTTTTATTTCTTCATTTTTTAAATATTCTGATCTATCTAATTCTTGTAAAGCGATTTTTGCTCGTTCATAAGGCGGAAGCAAAGCAATTTGTTCTTCATGAGTGAGTGGTTTCTCTCTCCAAACAAACCAATACAACAAGCCTGCAACAATAGCCAATACTAACAAAATATAGAGTAAGTATCTCCACCACTTGCTCGGACTTTTATCGACTTCAATAACGGCCTTTATATCAAATAGGCCTTGTTTAGTTGTATCTACAGCTATGTTATTTACTTCTACTTTTAAAGAGTCTGTAAAGACAACTTCATTGCCAATTATTATTTTTTGCCTTGGTATGGTATATACTCCTGAATCGAATTGTGTTAATCCGTATTTTTTAATCAAGCTGTATTTATCGTCATGTTTTGTGGTATCAACTTGATAAGACTCTATCATTTCTAATGGCAGAAATGTTTGACCTTCAGGGAAAACCACCAATTCGGTTGAATCTGTTTCAATTTGAATTTTATAAGTAATCTGTTCTCCAATTTTTATAGATGTTGAATCTATTGAAGATGACATTTGTTGAGGGAATGAGAAAAGAGAATATAGGACAGAGAGCAAAAAAAGGATTTGCTTTCTTTTAAAACTCGTATATGTAAAATCATATTTTATAATTTGCATCTTCACTTATCCTCTTTGTTTGAAGTATCCTAATAACTTTTTTACATAACTCTCATCAACGCGACAGTTAATAATACCTGCTCCAGATTTTGCAAAACTATCTTTATAATAATTAACCTTGTCTTGATAAAATTTACCATAATTAAGTCTTACCTTTTTAGAAGCCGTATTTACCAATAACAGTTCTCCAGACTCTTCATCTTGCATTTGTACCATTCCTAAATTAGGGATAGACTCTTCATGCCTATCATAAACCCTTATTCCTGTTACATCATGCTTTCGAGAAACGATTTTTAAGGTTTGTTTATAATCTTCAGAAATAAAATCTGACAACACAAAAACAATTGCTTTTTTCTTCATCACATTTGATAAAAACTTAAGCGCTTCTGCAACATTTGTTTGCTTGCTATTTGGTTTAAACTCTATCAATTCGCGAATAATTCTTAGCACATGCGATCGTCCTTTTTTTGGTGGAATATATAATTCTATCTCATCTGAAAATAGGATTAGTCCAATTTTGTCATTATTCTGGGTTGCCGAAAATGCTAGTGTTGCGGCTATTTCAGTAATAATTTCGTTTTTAAATTGGGTTTCTGTTCCAAAGAACTCACTACCAGAAACATCTACCATCAACATCATGGTAAGTTCGCGCTCTTCTTCAAAAACTTTTATAAACGGTTCTTGATAACGTGCAGTTACATTCCAATCGATATTACGAACATCATCTCCATATTGATATTGTCTTACTTCACTAAAAGTCATACCGCGTCCTTTGAACGTAGAGTGATACTCTCCTCCAAAAATGTGATCAGACAAACGACGTGTCTTAATCTCTATTTTACGTACTTTTTTTAGTAATTCTTTGGTATCCATTGTTTCAGTATGCAGTATGCAGTATACAGTCCCAGATTTAATAAGAAATAAAACTGTTAACTGAAGACTGAAAACTACCAACCAGTTTATGGTACTTCTATCTCGTTTACAATCTTATTGATAATATCTTCGGAGGTAATATTTTCGGCTTCGGCTTCATAAGTAATCCCTATTCTGTGGCGCAATACATCGTGAACTAAAGCACGAACATCTTCCGGAATTACATAACCTCTTCTTTTAATAAAGGCATAACATTTTGCTGCTGACGCTAAATTAATACTTCCTCGCGGCGAAGCTCCAAACGATATTAAAGGTTTTAGATCAGCTAATTTATATTTTTCAGGATAACGTGTTGCGAAAATGATATCAAGAATATATTTTTCAATTTTTTCGTCCATATACACTCCACGAACTGCTTTTTGCGCATTTAATATTTGTTCAATTGACACAACAGAATTTATTTTCTCAAACCCTTCTTTTAAATTAGCACGAACTATAAGCTGTTCTTCGGCCATCTTGGGATAGTCAATAACTGTTTTTAACATAAAACGGTCAACTTGTGCTTCTGGTAAAGGGTATGTTCCTTCTTGTTCTATTGGGTTTTGTGTTGCCATAACCAAAAATGGTTTGTCAAGTATAAATGTCTCATCACCAATAGTTACCTGCTTTTCCTGCATAGCTTCCAATAAAGCTGATTGTACTTTTGCAGGAGCTCTATTTATCTCGTCAGCAAGCACAAAATTTGCAAAAATCGGTCCTTTTTTAATAGAGAAATCATTCTCCTTCATATTATAGATTAATGTCCCTGTAACATCAGCAGGCAATAAATCTGGAGTAAATTGTATTCTGCTAAAACTTCCATCTACAGCTTGCGCTAGTGTGTTTATAGCAAGTGTTTTTGCAAGTCCGGGAACACCTTCAAGCAAAATATGCCCTTGACCAAGTAAGCCAATAAGTAAGCGTTCTACCATATGCTTTTGACCAACAATTACCTTGTTTATTTCTAAAGTAAGCAAATCGACAAAAGCACTTTCTTTTTCAATTTTTTCGTTTATTGATTTAATATCAACTGTACTTGTTTCTTCTATCATTTTCTAATTTTTAAAGCCCGAATATAACATCCTTATTTGAGCATTGCAAATTGTTAAAATATTTAATGCAATGCTGTTAACATTTGGTTAAAAATTAAAGCGCAGTATCAATGATACTGCGCTTTAATTATATTAATATTTTAATTTTTATTAATCTAGTGTAATGTTTCCTAAATCTGTTACTGTGTCTTGTGTTACTTCAACATCTAACTCTTCTTTAACAGACAATCCAGAACCTTCAGCTGGCGTTAAGGTTACAGTATAAGTCCCAACAGGAATATTTTCTAAAAGAAAAACTCTATTTTCGTCGATATCTACAGCTACTGATTCACCATCTACCATGACAGAAGCTGTTACATCAACGCCCTCATTAGTGATTGTGCCTGTTATAGAACCAACTTTTAAATCTAATTCGACAATACCGATATCTGTTATTTCTCCATTTACAACTACAACATTTTCTACTGTCGTTTCAGTATAAGCAGACTCTGCATCTGGTGTAAAAATAACATTATATGTTCCAGCAGGAACACCGCTTAATACAAACGCACCTATTTCGTCTGCATATGCAGAGATTGTTTCACCATCTACTATAACTGAAGCCAAAACTTGAAAATCGAAAGGGTTTACAGTACCTTGAATTTTCCCTGAAGCATATAGCGTACTAGCTCTAATTACTGGTTTAAGATTAATATTTTCTGAATTACCTGCAATAACGATAGACTTGTCTACATCAAAATCTAATAAGATATTATAAGTAAAACCTGGTTCTAATTCATGATCCACTTTAAGTTTTAATCCAGATTGCTGTGCACTAGGTGTCTTCAAGGGAAATGTTTCTCCATCGATAACGATAGAATTTTCTTCTCCCAATACCAATCGAATCTGATTTAACATTCCTGGAGGTAATTCAAAATCATCAACTAATAATATACTCATTCCACCAGTAAGCTCTAATAAATCGACTATTTGACCTTCAACATCGAGACTTTGCCAACCGTTATCGTCTTCACTATCGTCATTAACTTTAACCATAATATCAACAATATCAATATAAACATTATCGAAATCTCCAGGCCCATCAGAAAGTCTTATAGAAATTCTTGACGTTCCATCTAATTCTGTTTGAGATGAATTTGAGTCGCTGTTACAACTAAAAAAGAATATTAACAAAAGGGATGAGAGGATTAATTTAAAGTTTTCGAAAATTTTCATAGATTATTACAATTTTGATTTATAGTCTTATATACGTTTAAAACTTGATTAGAGATTACTTATTATCTTAATTTTAATTCAATAATTCCTAATTCTGTACTATTCCCTACAGATACATTGATGTTATTTGCAGTCATTTCAGCATACCCAGAGTTTGTATCAGGTGTAATTTGAATGCTATATTTTCCTGTTGGAATTCCTTTTAGCATAAAATTTCCTTCAGAATCTGTAAATGTTGATATTTGTTGTGTTTCACTAATAATTGAAACTTGAGTTTGAGTTTGAGCATTAGAAATTTTACCGCTAATACTTCCTGATAAAACTTCTAAATTGGATCTTATTTCTGGTTTCAAAATAATATAATCAGGAGTTGGTGTTCTTACTATAGACTGTGCTACATCAAAATCTAATAAAAAAGTATAATCTAAATTAGGTTTTATTAGTTGATTTATTCTTATTTCTAATCCTGTTTGAAGTGTATTTGGTGTAAATAATGGAAGTGTTTCTCCATTATTCATTACAATAGTATTATTGTCTCCAAGTAATAGTCTTATCTCATAAACTATTCCTGTTGGGATATTTAAATTATCTACAAGAAGTGCTTCAACACCTCCTGTCAAGTCTAATAAATCGTAAACTCCCGCTTTTGCATTTAGGCTTAAATAACAATTAGGAACGGTTTTATCGTCTATTACTAATAGAAGAACATCGACAATTTCTACATAAACTTTTTCGTAATCTCCAGGAGCGTCAAAAAGTTTTACTGATATTCTAGCTTTTTCCGTGTCTTGGAAAGAATTTTCATCACTGCAATTTGTAAAAAGCACTGCAAAAAAGAGCATTAATACAAATTTATATAGGTTTAACTTGCTCATAATCAAAGGGGTTTTAATTATTACGAAAACAATGATACGATAATAGATGAGTTTTAAGTATTTTTATATGTGAATTGCAAAAAAACGTATATAAACTGTAAATATGCTCTTAAAATATTCAAAAATCATAGCGGGAACAATGGGTTGGGGACGTTGGGGTAAACAACTCAACACCGAAGAAATGATTCACTTAATCGATCATTGTTTAAAAAACGATATTACAACTTTTGACCATGCCGATATCTATGGAGGTTACACTACCGAAGCCGAGTTTGGTAATGCTTTTAACAATACTGATATTAAACGTGAAGATATTCAACTCATATCGAAATGTGGCATTCAACATCTTTCAGGGAGCCGAAATAATAAAGTTGGTCATTACAACTATGATAGAGATTATATTATTTGGTCGGCAGAAGAATCGCTTAAAAATCTTAAGACTGATTATTTAGATTTGTTTTTATTACACAGACCCAGTCCTTTAATGCATCCCGATGAAATTTCTGAAGCCATCAACTCACTAAAAGAACAAGGGAAAATAAAAGATTTTGGAGTTTCTAATTTTACACCATCACAAGTTGACTTAATTTCAAAAAATATTGAAGTTTTTGTTAATCAAGTGGAATTTTCTATCACATCACATTCTGCAATGCACAATGGTGTTTTAGACCAAATGATGCTTAAAAACATTAAACCGATGGCTTGGTCTCCTTTAGGCAGTGTTTTTAAAGAAACTTCTGAACAAATTAAGCGAATACATACAGAATTGAAAACCCTACAAACAAAATATAATGCAACTAAAGATCAATTGCTTTTGGTTTGGATTTTAAAGCATCCTGCTGCAATTCATCCTGTGATAGGAACAACAGATAAAAACAGAATTGTAAATGCTGCAAAAGTAACAGCCATAGATTTAGAGCTCGAAGACTGGTTTATTTTACTTGTGGCTAGTCAAGGGCATAAAGTGCCATAGCAAGTTTATGTTGTTACAGAAACTAAAATAATGAGATTCCTGCCTCCGCAGGAATGATGAATATGATTAACAAACGCCTTTTAATAAAAAATCTTTTAGCCCATAATGATGAGAATAGCTTCTATGATAAAAAACGGAAAATTGATATTGGTCAAAAAGAAGGGAAAGCAAAATTCTTAAAACACATTTGTGCACTATCAAATAGCAATCCCCAAAACAATTCTTATATCGTAATTGGTGTAGAAGACGAAGACAATAAGATTATTGGCGTTGACTTTTTTGATGATAGTAAAATACAAAACCTCATAAATGCATATTTAGCTAACGCTCCTATTGTTCAATACGAAAATATTCCTTTCCCTCATTTGTCCGATGAAAAAGTTGTGGGTTTGGTTACCATCAGAGCTCTAAATCAAATTACCTCATTACGTAGAAACATATGGAAGTACTATGGAGGTTCGGTGTTTTTTAGAGATGGAAGTATGAGTATGCCTAAAGTTTTTGATATAGAAATAAAAGATGTGAATTCTAATATTGTTGCAGCAATCGAAAAGCATGCTCAAAACAATATTCAGCATACACTTGATGGTGTTTTCGATTTTATGAATATGCGTAAAGATTTCAATCCGCAATACAATGTTTTTAAAGAATATTTTGTAGTCTGTTGGGCTGGACAAAAAAAAGTTGTTAAAGACAAAACCTTTTTCTCAAGAGTAGATATTGAACTTATTAACGAGCAAGTTAGGCTTTTCTATTCTACTTTAGATGAGGTGTCCATAACTTTTGATGATAATAAGTTTAAAATAATTGAATATGTAAATCTTGGTCTTCAAAATTTAAATAAATATTATCCATTAGAAGAAACTATTATTAGCTTTGAAGATAATGTGACATATACGATTGAAACCACCCTTTTATTTAATCCACCGCAGTACGATAAAAAAGTATTGCATCATATTTATAATTCAAACAATGCAATTTTAGAAAAATTGAAAAAAGGAATTGTATTAAATAAAAACGAAACTCAAGACTTAAGAAATCTCCCAGCCACGTATTTAATATGCTACCTCAACTCTTTTCAAGATGCAATAGAAAAATTAAATGAAGCGAAACCTTTTTTAAAAAAATATAGTGACGAAGTTTTCGAGTTTTATAAAGAATCTATTAGAATTTTAAGAAAAGTAAAGTATAGTTAATTTTGATTTCTAAATGCAATAGCCTACCAATTATATATTTCTATAGGTAAAAAAAAATTATTTAATTTACTTTTATACCGCTATTAATCAATGATAAAAATCCAATTGTTTGAATGAGTGGTTTATAATTACAGTCAATAAAATTAATCCTTATATTTAGAAAAAGATTTTTATGGATAACCTTACTAGTAAAATATGTACAATTAATGATTTGTTAGATGTAGTAAAAGATTTTTTGGAATCATACTACAAAATTTCAGATGTGAATGTTACAAATAGTTTGGAAGTTCTTAAAAATTATATACAATATTTTCAAAATGATTTGTTTATTTATATTGAATATCCTTATGTTGATAAAGTTTATAGAGATTCATACTATAATTATTATGCCTCAAAAAGAGATAGATATCATAGAGACACTATAAGAGTTTCACTTTTTAAAAATGAAGTTACAAATGAATGTTTTAGAGATACGAAAACTCTTGATGATTTAAAAAATAAATATTTAGGATTTTTCATTATTAGACCTACATTCCCTCAAATTATTGGTAGATCTTTAATTTCTCCAAATGCAATGATTGAAAATAATTTTAAGATTTGCAGCACTGATTATGCCGTTACTTCAAATTCAATCAAGTTCTCTACTAAAGGGTTTCCTCACTCATCCCAAAATTCAGAAACTATTTCATGCGCTGAAACAACTTTATGGTCAATTATGGAATATTTTGCGTTTAGATATGTTGAATACAAACCTATCTTGCCTTCTAAAATAAGCTATATCCTAAATAAATTATCATTTGAGAGATTAATTCCCTCGAAAGGTCTTACCGCCCAACAAATTTCTTATGCATTAAAAGAGTTCGATTTTGGCGTGAAAATATATTCGGAAAGAGCTTATCCAAATGACTTCAAAAAAATTCTAAAGACTTATGTTGAGTCTGGTATTCCTATTATAATATTAATTCAAAATAATAATGGTATAGGGCATGCTCAAATCATAATTGGAAGAAAAAGATTTTCAAAAGATGAAATAAATAAGCTAACAAATTCAATATCCTTAAATCCAACTACAACTATAATTGATTTTATGAATATTGAAGTAGATTATGTATTTATAGATGATAATCATTCCCCTTATCAAATTTCAAGTTTAGAATCTCCTTCCTCATTTTACAAAAACAAAAAATGGAAAGATTGTGAAATTACTAATTTCATCGTTCCTTTGTACCATAAAATATATTTAGAAGCAGGAGAAGCTAGAGCTTTATCTAAATCATTATTATTTCAATTTGTTAATAATTTTGGATTATTAAATAATAAGGAAACTATATTTAAAACTTTTCTAACTTCAAGTCGTTCATTCAAAAATGAAATCGCTTTAAATAATACACTTGATGATACTATTAAAGAATTAATTTTGAGCTTATCTATGCCAAAATTTATTTGGTTAACTGAATTGAGTGATAAAAATATAATAATAAATAACCTTTGTTCTGGCCTATTAATCATTGATGCTACTGAACCTAAAATAGTAGGTCTTATTGCAGGATTAATAGAAAATCACTATATTTCAAACAATTTAAGTAGCTTTGTTACAATTAAAACCCCTTTTAATCCGTTTAAAAGTTTTCAAGGAAATCTAAATTAACTATAAAATATGCCAACAATTTTAAAAAGTAGATTTAATGAAATAATTGAATCTCTTAAAGAAAAAGGAGAGGTTGAAATTATTCAAGAAGAGCAAAAAGTTTCTGAATCCTTAAAAGAGGTTGAGAAAGAACTAAATGATTATCGTTTTGAAAATCAAAGAAGAATTAAAGAATCGCAAGAAGACATTGCGACTGTTGTATTAACATCTTAATGAAAAACTATTGTAAATATAAAACGAAGTTTTAAAACTTCACTTTTATGTTTATGAAATTTATTCTTTTTACAAATCAAATTTTATCCCTTGCGCTAAAGGTAAATCTGTCGTATAATTAATTGTATTTGTTTGACGTCTCATATATACTTTCCAGGCATCGCTTCCAGATTCGCGTCCACCGCCTGTTTCTTTTTCACCACCAAAAGCGCCACCAATTTCAGCTCCTGAAGTTCCAATATTAACGTTTGCTATACCACAATCAGAACCTGCAACAGATAAAAATCGTTCGGCTTCACGTAAATTATTGGTCATAATTGCTGAAGATAGCCCTTGTACTACTCCATTTTGAACATTTATGGCATTTTCTACATCACCAGAATATTTTAATAAATATAAAACTGGCGCAAAGGTTTCGTGTTGTACAATCTCATAATGGAGTTTTGCTTCGGCGATTGCTGGTTTTACGTAACAACCACTTTCATAACCTTCACCTGAAAGAGTTCCTCCTTCAACAACAATATTTCCGCCTTCTTCAACTACTTTAGTTAGTGCAGCTTCATACATTTTTACAGCATCTTTATCAATAAGTGGTCCTACATGATTGTTTTCATCCAATGGATTTCCAATACGTAATTGTCTATAAGCTTTTACAACAGCATCTTTTACAGTATCGTAAATAGAATCATGAATAATTAAACGACGTGTTGACGTGCAACGCTGTCCTGCAGTTCCAACAGCCCCAAATACAGCTCCAATAACTGTCATCTTAATGTCAGCATCTGGAGTTACTATAATGGCATTATTCCCTCCCAATTCTAAAAGAGAATTTCCTAAACGACCAGCAACCTCTTTTGCTACAATTTTCCCCATTCTGGTTGAACCTGTAGCAGAAATTAAAGGCACCCGTTTGTCTTTTGTCATCATTTCTCCAACTCTGTAATCGCCATTAATTAAGTTACAAATACCCTCAGGCAAATTGTTTGCTGCAAAAACTTCAGCCGCAATATTCTGGCAAGCTACACCACAAATAGGTGTTTTTTCGCTAGGTTTCCAAACGCACACATCTCCGCAAATCCAAGCTAAAGCTGTATTCCAAGCCCAAACGGCTACTGGAAAGTTAAATGCTGAAATAATTCCAACAACTCCAAGTGGATGATATTGTTCATACATCCTGTGACCAGGGCGTTCACTATGCATAGTCAAACCATGAAGCTGACGTGATAAACCAACAGCAAAATCACAGATATCAATCATTTCTTGCACTTCGCCTAAACCTTCTTGGTAACTTTTTCCCATTTCATAAGACACCAATTTACCCAAAGCTTCTTTTTTTTCTCGAAGCTTTTCACCAAATTGGCGTACAACTTCGCCACGCTGTGGTGCTGGCATTGTTCTCCAGCTTTTAAAAGCAGATGTTGCCACAGTCATCACCTTTTCGTAATCATCTTTGGTTGTTGTTTTTACTTTTCCTATTAAACTGCCATCAACTGGAGAATAAGACTCAATAATTTCACCATTAGAAAAATTGTCTGAACCTGTAGATGTTCCTTCATTTATATCTTTTACACCTAATTGGTTAAGCGCTTCTTGTATTCCGAAATCAGTTGCAACTGCTTGCATGCCTTTATGAATTTTATATGTTATTAAATTTTGATGCGAAGATACTAATTTTTAGATGTTGGTATTAAAAATTAACGTCTAAAGTATTACCTTTAAAAACACAATTCACAAATTCAATCTCTAATGAAAAAAATCATTTATTTATTTTCCATTATACTAGCTTTCTCATCTTGTAATAATGCTAAAACAGAAGTGAAAACAGTTACAGAAACTCAACCGTCAAAAGCTGAATTTTCAATAATCATCCATGGTGGTGCTGGAACTATCTTGAAAAAGAATATGACTCCTGAAAAGGAAGCGGCTTATAAAGCAAAACTGGAAGAAGCCATTCGAGTTGGCTATGAAATTTTACAGCAAGGTGGTTCCAGTCTTAATGCTATAACAAAAACAATTAATGTCATGGAAGATTCTCCATTGTTTAATGCTGGTAAAGGCGCGGTTTTTACTAATGAAGAAACAAATGAACTTGATGCCTCAATTATGGATGGGAAAACTCTAAATGCAGGAGCATCAGCTGGAACTACCACAGTTAAAAACCCAATCGATTTGGCACGTGCTGTAATGGATAATTCACCTCACGTCATGTTATCTGGAAGTGGTGCCGATAGGTTTGCAATAGAACAAGGATTAGAGGTTGTTGACCCAAGTTATTTTTTTACTGAAAGACGTTTTAATTCGCTACAAAAAATCAAAGAAACACAAAAAGTAGAACTTGACCACGACGATAAACAAGCATTTTATGATTCAGACATAAAAGATTCAAAGTTTGGAACAGTTGGTTGTGCCGCTCTAGATAAAAATGGAAACCTTGCTGCAGGAACTTCAACAGGAGGAATGACTAACAAACGCTGGGGACGCATTGGTGATGCGCCTATTATTGGCTCAGGTACTTACGCTAATAATGCCACCTGCGCTGTATCAAGCACAGGCTGGGGAGAATATTTTATCCGGGCTCAGGTAGCACATGACATTTCTGCTCTTATGGAATATAAAGGCATGAGTTTAAAAGATGCAGCTCGTGAAGTAATACACGATAAAGTTGGTGGCTTAGGTGGTAATGGAGGTATTGTTGCAGTGGATAAACATGGAAATATGGTTGCAGAATTCAATACAGCTGGAATGTATCGAGCTACTATGAATGATAAAGGGGAATTGGAAGTTAAGATTTATAAAGAATAACTAATGCATTCTAATTTAGAACCGTATTATGCTGTAATTTTCACTTCAACTCAAAAGGAGAATATCGAAGGTTATTCAGAAATGGTCGTTAAAATGGAAGAATTAGCTAAAGACCAAGAAGGGTTTTTAGGAATTGATAGTGCTAAAGAAAACGTTGGTATTACTGTAAGTTATTGGAAAGCACTAGATGATATTCAGAAATGGAAACAAAATTCTGAACATCTTTTAGCGCAACAAAAAGGTAAAAACCAATGGTATAATTGGTACAATGTGAAAATTTGTAAGGTAGAACGCGAATACGAATTTAAATCATCTTAGCGGAAATCCTTTTGCTGCCCACCATGGATGCAATTCTATAACCAAACGTCCTGCTTTTACCATTGGATCTGAATTTGCTAAACTATCTGCCATTTTTAATGTAGGTACATTGTAGATAGTAATACCACGAATTTCTCCATCATCTCCAAATGGTCCTGAAATATCAGCATAACCTAATTCATACATTTTACCTAAATGTGCTAAATGTGCTGCTTGCAATTTGTTAGCTTCTTCTTCGCCTTGTGAACGGTTTGGACCTGTTTTTAAAAAGGCAATAAAATACTGCTGCATTAAGATTGTATCTTGTGTTTTCTTATCTACATAATCAAATATTTCAAACCCTTGTGCAACTAATTCTTCCTTGATTTTTTGTGTTGACTTTTGGATTTCTTCAATTTCTGCTTCTGGATTTTCTTTTATTTCTTTCGTTTCAGTTTTACATCCTAAAACAAGTAATAATAACACTAAAGTTGTTAATTTGTTTTTCATTATTTCCATTTAATATAAGGTTGTTTACTTAACTGTGAATTATAATACTTTTTATCTCCTGTTACTTCTTCACCTAACCAATCTGGTTTTTTAAAGGTTTCATTTTCATGATTTAGTTCTACTTCTGCCACAATTAATCCTTCATTATCTCCAGAAAATTCATCGACTTCAAAAATATGATTGCCCATTTTTACTTCATGTCTTACTTTATCAATAATTCCTTTTTCGCATAATTGCAATAGAGCTTCAGCATCAATTTTAGGTATCTTTCTTTCCCATTCAAAACGAGATAATCCAGAGTCATTAGACTTTCCCTTTATGGTTAGAAAGCTTTTACTTCCTTTTATTCTAACACGTACAGTTCGTTCTTTATCTGTATTTAAAAACCCTTGAGTAATCCTTGTGCTTTTAAAAGACTCCTCTTTAAACGCATTGGAAGTTACTAAAAATTTACGCTCTATTTCAATCATAACATTAACTAAAGAAATCATAAATTTACACTATGTCAAACGATTTACCAACACGGAAAATTATTCACATAGATATGGATGCCTTTTATGCTTCTGTTGAACAGATGGATAACCCTGAACTTCATGGAAAACCTGTTGCTGTTGGTGGAAGTAGTAAGCGTGGTGTTGTAAGTGCTGCAAGTTACGAGGCACGAGAATTTGGCGTACGTAGTGCCATGAGTAGTGTATTGGCTAAAATAAATTGTCCCGATCTTATTTTTGTTTATCCAAGATTTGATCGCTATAAAGAAATTTCTCAAAAAGTAAGAACCATTTTTTATGATTATACCAATATGGTTGAGCCACTCTCTTTAGACGAAGCTTATCTTGATGTTACTGAAAACAAGAAAGGAAATCCGAGCGCAACATTAATAGCAGAAGAGATTAGAGAACGTATTTTTAAAGAGGTTGGTCTAACCGCTTCAGCTGGAATATCTGTAAATAAATTTATTGCTAAAGTTTCAAGTGATTACAATAAACCTAATGGACAAAAAACGGTTAATCCTGAAGAGGTTGTAGAGTTTTTAGAACAGTTAGATATTCGGAAATTCTATGGAATTGGTAAAGTTACTGCAGAGAAAATGTATCAACTTGGCATTTTTACAGGAAAAGATTTAAAATCAAAATCGTTAGCTTTTTTATCTGAAAAATTCGGTAAATCAGGTAAATACTATTTTTATGTTGTTAGAGGTATTCATAACAGTGAAGTGAAATCTAATAGAGTTAGGAAATCTCTTGCTGCTGAACGAACATTTAATGAAAATTTGTCGAGTGAAATATTTATGATGGAGAAATTAGATCATATTGCGGAAGAAGTTTCATGCCGTCTAGAAAATAGTAAGGTTGCTGGTAAAACTGTCACTTTAAAAATAAAATATAGTGATTTTACATTGCAAACACGAAGTAAAACACTTCCTTATTTTATAAGTGATAAAGTCATGATTTTAGAGCAAGCAAAACTATTATTATACCAAGAAAATCTTAAAAATTCTGTCCGTTTACTTGGTATTTCTATGTCTAATCTAAATACTGAAAAAAGAAAAAAGCCAGAACAAAAAAGTGTAAGTGTACAGTTAAAGTTTGATTTTTGAGTTTGTCTAAGTATAAACCGAAACGCAAAAAAAAGACGCCTATTTATATAGGATAACTTGAAATTTCTGTAACTCGTAAAGTATTTACCATGCCTTTATCCTTAATAGGCATTGCTGCCAAACTAATTAGCATATCGCCTACTTCTAAATAGCCTTTTTTACAAGCAATAGTATTTACGTCTTCAATTGTTTCGTCTGTACTTACAAATTTTTCGTAGTAAAACGCTTTAACTCCCCAGAGCAAATTAAGTTGTGTGAGAATACGTTTATTGGAAGTGAATACCAAAATATGTGCTTCTGGTCTCCATGCCGAAATTTGAAAAGCTGTGTAACCACTATTTGTCAACGTTGAAATTGCTTTTGCGTTTATTTCATTTGCCATGTGTGCTGCATGATAGCAAATTGATTTAGTAATATAACGCTCTGTTCGAATATGAGGTGGAGATTGAGGCACTTTAATAAGTGGAGAATCTTCCACGCTTCTTATAATATTCGCCATTTGGGTTATGACTTGAACAGGATAACTTCCAACGGAAGTTTCTGCTGATAGCATTACGGCATCAGCTCCATCCATTACAGAATTAGCAACATCATTAACTTCTGCTCTTGTTGGTGTTAAACTACTAATCATAGTTTCCATCATTTGGGTCGCAATAATTACTGGAATTCTGGCACGTTTAGCTCTTAATACTAATTGTTTTTGAATAAGGGGAACTTCTTCAGCAGGAATTTCTACACCCAAATCACCACGAGCTACCATTAATCCATCACAATGAGCAACTATTTTATCAATATTTTCGACAGCTTCAGGTTTTTCAATTTTTGCTATTATAGGAATTTTATTATCGCAATGCTTATTGATTAATTCTTCTAACTGAATTAAATCTTCGGCGTGACGAACAAACGACAATGCAATCCAATCTACTTTTTGCTCAATAGCAAAAATCGCATCATTAATATCTTTTTCAGTTAGCGCTGGTTGTGAAATATTGGTATTTGGAAGATTCACTCCCTTTTTAGATTTTAAGGGGCCTCCTTGTATGACTTTAGCTAATACTTCTTTCTTTTTATCTGTCTTTAAAACCTCGAATATTAGTTTGCCATCATCTAAAAGAATGCGTTCTCCGGGTTTTACATCGTTAGGGAAGTTATCATAATTCATATAAATTCTATCCTTATCGCCATTAAACTCTTCTCCAGTTACAAAAATGATTTCATCTCCTTCATTAAGAACAACCTCATGATCCATAACTCCTACTCGAATTTTAGGTCCTTGAAGATCTCCCAAAATTGCAGCATGGTAACCAGATTCTTCATTTATTTCCCTAATTAAATTAATTTTCTTTTTTACATCCTCATAATCTGCATGAGAAAAATTAATCCGAAACACATTCACGCCTTCATCAAGCATTGCCTTTAGTGTTTCTTTTGTGCTTGAAGCGGGGCCTAATGTTGCAACTATTTTTGTCTTTTTTCTTTTATTCACCATCAATTAAATATTAAATTATCTTTAGTTTTTAGCATTGCTACATCTATACTATAAACGGCTGCTATTTGAGGTATTTCTTGTATTTTATGTATTAGAGTTTTTTCATTAATGAAGTTTCCATCACTATTAATTTTCAATAAATAATTTACTTTTTTATACTCAGGAATTAAGTTATGTATTCTAATAATCTTATTTTGAGATTTAAACAAAGATCCAGTACTTGTTAAACTATCTTCTTCTTTTATACAAACATTGGATACTAAATTCCATGTAATAAGCTGATCTTTATCTTTCCATTCAAAGATTGAATATGATGATGCTATATATTTAAAATCTAAATCTTGAGCTCTTCTCATTAAATTAATATTCAAATATTGGTTTAACAGAAAAACGACACGATAATCTTCTAAATTGCAATGAATTGCCATTAAAGAATAAGTGTCATCACAAAAATCATCGACAAGAAGTTTATGTAGAGCCATAACTTATAAATTATGAGTTGTAAATATAGTACATTACTGTTATATTTTGATACCTGTTAAGGTATTCTTGACCTTAAATGTTACGCAAACGTTTTAGTAAAATTACTAACTCTTAAAAAATTAAATAGCTTTCGAGATTTCGCTTTGAAATGCAAAGAATGCTCTTTTTGAGGCTTTTTCTTCAGCCTTCTTTTTGGAAGTTGCCCGTGCTTTTGCAATTACCTTTTTATCTATAGATAGTTTAACTGAAAAATGTCTAAGGGCATCATTTCCTGTATCTTCATAAACATGGTAATCAAATGTC
Source organism: Flavobacteriaceae bacterium (assembly GCA_965250265.1). GTDB lineage: Bacteria > Bacteroidota > Bacteroidia > Flavobacteriales > Flavobacteriaceae > PRS1. The sequence continues at coordinate 853,293 of CBDFNO010000015.1, forward strand.
TTTTTTTCTTTTTGACACCATTCTATTAATAAACTCTTGTAGCTAATTACTTTACCTTCTAGCTTAGCTATATCAACATGGGGGAAAATAACTTTATCATAAATAAATTTTTCACAATAAGCATATCCTTTGTCAAGAAAGATAGCTCCAATCAGGGCTTCAAATAAGTTACCGTGAATATTATTACCAAAATTACTTTTAGGAATTTTACTTTCGACTAAATCTATAAGATTAAGTTCTTTACCAAGTTCGTTTAAATGCTCTCTACTCACTATTTTTGATCGCATTTTAGTTAAATAGCCTTCATCTCCTTGAGGTACTTCATTGAACAAATGTGTAGCTATTATTGATCCTACCATCGCATCTCCAACAAATTCAAGACGCTCATAATTTATTGGATTGCCAGTTTTGTCTCGTTTATTCATAGATCTATGAGTAAATGCTTTTTTATAAAACTCAATTTTCTTTGGCTTAAATCCTAATATTTTTTTAAGTTGAACAAAAAAATTCCCGTCATCTCTATAACGGGAATTCAATATGTTGCGAATGTATCTCATTCGGGAATTAATCTATTTTTCTGAATAATACACAGGCGTTATGACCTCCGAACCCAAAGGTATTACTCATAGCTACTTTAATATCTCTTTTTTGAGCTTCGTTTAAAGTTAAATTTAATTCTGAATCTATATTCTCATCAACAGTTGTATGGTTAATTGTTGGCGGAATGATACCATGCTCTATTGATAAAATAGAAGAAATAGCCTCAATTGCTCCAGCAGCACCTAATAAGTGCCCAGTCATAGATTTTGTAGAATTAATATTTATGTTCTTTGCATGATCTCCAAACACTTCTGATATTGCTTTCAACTCTGCAACATCACCTAAAGGGGTAGATGTCCCATGAGTATTAATAGCATCAACATCTTCTGGTTTTAATCTTGCGTTTTTTAAACAATTATGCATTACAGCTCTTACACCAATCCCATCAGGATGAGGTGCTGTCATATGATAAGCATCAGAAGACAATCCACCTCCAACAAGCTCAACATAAATTTTTGCTCCTCTTGCTTTTGCATGTTCATATTCTTCTAATATAATCGCTCCTGCTCCTTCACCTAGTACAAATCCATCTCTGGTTGCGTCAAATGGTCTTGATGCAGTTTCTGGACTTTCATTTCGAGTTGATAAAGCATGCATAGCATTAAATCCACCCATGCCTGCAATAGTAACAGCTGCCTCACTTCCTCCTGAGACAACAACATCACAATAGCCTAATCTAATAGAATTTAATGCATCAAACATTGCGTTAGCTGAAGATGCACAAGCAGAAACCGTTGTGTAATTTGGTCCCATAAAGCCATGCTTTATAGATATGTTTGCAGGTGCAATATCTGCAATCATTTTAGGTATAAAAAACGGATTGAATCTAGGATTTCCTTCTCCGGTAGAGAAGTTTAAAACTTCATTTTGAAAAGTTTCAATACCTCCAATACCTGCACCCCAAATAACACCGACTCTTAACTTATCAACCTCGTCTAGATTTAGATTTGCATCTGCAATAGCTTCGTCTGAAGCTACCATTGCATATTGGGCAAACTTATCCATTTTACGAGCGTCTTTTCGATTAATAAAATCGGTAACAATAAAGTTTTTTACTTCACAAGCGAATTTAGTTTTGAACTTTTCAGTATCAAAATATGTTATAGGCGCAGCACCGCTTTTACCATTAATAAGGTTGTTCCAGTATTCATCTACTGTATTACCTATTGGCGTAAGCGCACCTAACCCAGTAACTACGACTCGCTTTAACTCCATAAAAAAGGCTGATTATTTTGCGTCTTCAATATATGATATTGCTTGACCAACCGTTCCAATGTTTTCAGCTTGGTCATCTGGGATTTGAATATCAAATTCTTTTTCAAATTCCATAATTAACTCTACTGTGTCTAATGAATCTGCTCCCAAATCGTTAGTGAAGCTAGCTTCAGTTACTACTTCGTTTTCATCAACACCTAACTTATCTACAATAATCGCTTTTACTCTTGATGCAATGTCTGACATAATCTTTTAATTTAAGTTTTTAATTAGATGGCAAAAATAAAAAACTTTATTTTAAAACTCCGCTTTACTTGAAAAATGTGCTTATTATTTAATAATAAAAAAATAAAGTAATCCCAATTAAGCTCCTAATTGTTAATAATTATTCCTTTTTTTGTTTGAACAATTTAACATTATTATTAGTAGATGAAACGTATTGTGATTTTTGCCTCTGGTTCTGGAACTAATGCTGAAAATTTAATTAGGTTTTTTCACAATAGAGATAATGTGTCTGTTGTTAAAGTGTTAACTAATAATTCGAGAGCTAAAATTTTAAAACGCTGTAAAGAGCTGGATGTAAGCACTTTATCATTTAACAAAGAAGCTTTTTCGCAATCAAACAATGTCTTAAAAATACTTAAAGCCTCTGGTACAGATATTATTGTGCTGGCAGGGTTTTTATGGAAGTTTCCTGAATTTATTCTTAAAGAATTCCCAAACAAAGTGATAAATATACACCCGGCTTTGCTACCAAAATATGGGGGAAAAGGTATGTATGGGAAGCATGTGCATCAAGCTGTTTTGGATAATAAAGAAATTGAAACTGGAATTACCATACATTATGTAAATGAGAATTATGACGAGGGCACTATAATTTTTCAAGCAAAATGTAACATTGAATCAATAAATACTATTGAAGATATTGCTAAGAAAATACATAAATTAGAAATGGATCACTTCCCAAAAGTTGTAGAATCACTATTGTTTCCTAAAGAAAATGAGTAAAAAGAAGAAAAAATATTATACTGTTTGGAAAGGTCACCACACAGGTGTTTTTGAAACTTGGGAAGATTGCAAAGCTCAAATAAAAGATTTTAAAGGGGCACAATATAAATCGTTCTTAATTTTTGAAGCTGCTAAAGAAGCGTCAAAAGGCAATTATAAAGATTATACAAATAAAACTAAATTTAAAAGTGAATTAACTAAAGCTCAGCTAAAGAAAATTGGGCAACCTAACTACAATTCAATCTCAGTAGATGCAGCATCAAGTGGAAACCCAGGCAAATTAGAATATCGCGGAGTTGATACTAAAACAAAAAAAGAAATATTTAAACAAGGACCTTTTCAACAAGGAACAAATAACATTGGCGAATTTCTGGCTTTAGTACATGGTCTAGCCTTATTGAAAAACAATAAAGAAAATCTTATTATTTATACAGATTCTAAAACTGCAATGAGTTGGGTAAAAAAGAAAGTCTGTAACACTAAGTTAGAACGTAATGATAAAAACGAACCTGTTTTCGATTTAGTTGATAGAGCGTTAGCCTGGCTTAAAAACAATAATTATTCTACAATTATAGTAAAATGGGAAACCAAAGCCTGGGGAGAAATTCCTGCCGATTTTGGAAGAAAATAAATTATCGATACAACCACAATTATATCTTTTCTACAGAATAAATTTTACGTAAGTTTGCAGTGAATTTTTAAGCCTCCTTATGAGTAAATTAGTAATTGTTGGCACAGTAGCCTTTGATGCTATCGAGACACCTTTTGGGAAAACGGATAAAATACTTGGTGGTGCCGCTACTTTTATAGGTTTGGCAGCTTCTCAATTTAATATAGATACAGCGATAGTATCTATCGTTGGTGGTGATTTTCCTCAAGAATATTTAAATTTATTATCAAATCGAGGAATTGATATTTCTGGAATTGAAATTGTAAACGATGGTAAAACATTTTTTTGGAAAGGTAAATATCATAACGATATGAATTCTCGAGATACGCTTATTACTGAGCTTAATGTTTTAGCAGGTTTTAATCCTGTTGTTCCTAAAAATTATAGAGATGCTGAAATTGTAATGTTGGGTAATTTACACCCTATAACGCAATTAAGTGTTATAGAGCAAATGGAAATAAAACCCAAAATGGTGATATTAGACACCATGAATTTTTGGATGGATAATGCCCTTGAAGACCTTTTAAAAGTTATTAAAAAAATAGACCTTATTGCAATTAATGATGAAGAGGCTAGGCAACTTACAGGGGAATATTCTTTAGTTGTTGCCGCAAGAAAGATTCATGAAATGGGGCCAAAATATGTTGTGATAAAAAAGGGAGAACACGGTGCCTTATTATTTAATAATGATAATGTGTTTTATGCACCTGCATTACCACTTGAAGAAGTCTTTGACCCAACTGGCGCTGGAGATACTTTTGCTGGTGGATTTGCTGGTTATATTGCAAAAACTGGAAATATCTCTTTTGAGAATATGAAAAAGGCTATTATTTACGGATCGACGTTGGCATCTTTTTGTGTGGAAAAATTTGGAACTGAACGTATGGAGAGCCTGTCAAGTAAAGACGTCAAAAAGCGCTTACATCAATTTAAGGCTTTAACGCAATTTGAAATAGAATTAACATAAACAAAAACGCGCTCAAAAAATGAGCACGTTTTTAATATATTATTAATAATGAGCGATGCTTTAAAACATGAATGCGGGATTGCACTCATAAGGCTTTTAAAACCATTAGAATATTATAAAGAAAAATACGGCAGTGCATTTTACGGTGTAAACAAAATGTACTTGATGATGGAAAAACAGCACAATCGAGGGCAAGATGGTGCAGGTTTTGCTAGTATTAAGTTAAACACCGTGCCTGGAGAGCGCTACATAAGTAGAGTACGTTCAGTTGCACAACAACCTATTCAAGATATCTTTTCCCAAATTAACGAAAGAATTAACAAAGAACTTGATAATTTTCCTGAATATGTAAATAATGCAGAGCTTCAAAAAAAACATATCCCTTATCTTGGAGAATTGCTTTTGGGCCATGTGCGATATGGGACTTTTGGTAAAAACAGTGTAGAAAGTGTACATCCGTTTTTAAGACAGAATAATTGGATGCATAGAAATTTAATTTTAGCTGGAAATTTTAACATGACAAATGTTAAAGAACTATTTAATAATCTTATTGAATTAGGGCAGCATCCAAAAGAATATAATGACGCCATAACTATTATGGAAAAAATTGGACATTTTCTTGATGATTCTGTAAGTAAAATATACAAGTCCCTTAAAAAAGAAGGGTTCAATAAAAATGAATGCTCTCCACTTATTGCAGAAAGATTAAAACTGGATAAAATATTGAAAAGGGCATCCAAAAATTGGGATGGCGGTTATGCAATCGCAGGCCTTTTAGGGCATGGAGATTCATTTGTGTTACGAGATCCTGCAGGAATTCGCCCAGCTTATTATTATAAAGATGAAGAAGTTGTTGTTGTGGCATCAGAACGTCCAGTAATTCAAACAGTTTTTAATGTAGATTTTGATGATGTAAAAGAATTAGATCCTGGACATGCAATAATTACTAAAAAATCTGGAGAAACCTCAATAAAACAAATTTTAAAGCCTCTGGAGCGGAAAGCATGTTCGTTTGAACGTATATATTTTTCCCGAGGCAGTGATGCCGAAATTTATAAAGAACGGAAGTTACTTGGTAAATTAATAATGCCAAAGGTTTTGGAAGCCATTGATTATGATATTAAAAATTCTGTGTTTTCATTTATTCCAAATACCGCAGAGACTTCTTTTTTTGGAATGATTGAAACTGTAGAAGACTTTCTAAACAAAAAGAAAACCGACGCGATTTTAAAGGGTAAACGTTCGTTGTCAGCCGAAAAAGTTACAAACCTTTTATCTGAGCACCCACGTATAGAAAAGATCGCAATTAAAGATGTTAAACTTCGTACATTCATAACAGAGGATAGTAGTAGAGACGATTTAGTAGCACATGTATATGATGTTACTTATGGTGTAATTAAATCTAGTGATAACCTGGTTGTTATCGATGACAGTATTGTACGTGGGACAACTTTAAAAATGAGCATCTTAAAAATGCTAGATAGGTTAAACCCAAAAAAAATTATTATTGTTTCTTCAGCGCCGCAAATTCGTTATCCTGATTGTTATGGTATAGATATGGCAAATCTTGAAAGTTTAATAGCATTCAGAGCTGCCTTAGAATTATTGAAAAACAACAATAAATACCACATAGTTGAAGATGTTTATAAAAAATGTAAAGCGCAGGTAAATTTAGAAGACAAAGACGTAAAGAACTTTGTAAAAGAAATTTATTCCCGCTATTCTGCCGAACAAATTTCAGGTAAAATATCCGAACTGCTTTCTAATAACTCACTTAATGCCGAGGTGAAAATTATTTTTCAATCAATTTCTAACTTACATATTGCTTGTCCTAAACATTTAGGCGATTGGTATTTTACAGGTAATTACCCTACCGCTGGAGGCAATAGAGTTGTTAATAAGGCATTTATAAATTTTTACGAAGGAAACAAAGAACGAGCTTATAAGTAAAATGACAAAAAACAGCACTTTATCCATAAAAAACGCATTTAAACTAAAAAAAACGCATTTCATCTATTATTTATAGCCATTAAACAAATTACATCTAAATTAGAGCCACCATAACATAAGTAGGTTAAGTTCATGGTAGATTTGGGGCAAAAAAAGGTGAACTCTCGTTCACCTTTTTTTATTTTCATTTATTAAATACTTTACAATTCATTACACTTCATCTGAAAAATTTACTCCAATAATACGTTTAGACTAATTTATAAGTACTTTATCTAAAATATTTAGGGGTTAGGAATAAGCTACCTTATATTTGGAATACCATAACATAAGTAGGTTAAGTTTATGGTAGATTTGGGGCAAAAAAGGTGAACTCTCGTTCACCTTTTTTATTTTTTAAAAATTATCTAAAGCTTATTTTGCATTAGTATATCTTCGTTCTACTTCGTTCCAATTAATCACATTAAAAAAGGCATTAATATAATCTGGTCTTCTGTTTTGATAATTAAGGTAATATGCGTGTTCCCAAACATCTAACCCTAAAATTGGTGTACCACCACAACCAACTCCAGGCATTAAAGAATTGTCTTGGTTTGGCGTTGAGCAAACCTCAACTTTACCACCTTTATGCACACATAACCATGCCCAACCAGAACCAAAGCGTGTTGCGGCTGCTTTAGAAAATGCTTCTTTAAACGTATCAATCGACCCGAATTCTGCTTCAATAGCATCTTTTAATTCTCCAGATAAATAACCTTTGTCTTCTGGATTCATAACACTCCAAAATAAAGAGTGGTTATAAAATCCACCTCCATTATTTCGAACAGCTCCATTATTCATGTCTAAATTAACAAGAATATCTTCGATAGATGCACCTTCTAAATCTGTGGCTGAAATAGCATTGTTAAGATTATTTGTATAACCATTATGATGTTTTGAATGATGTATCTCCATTGTTCGAGCATCAATATGTGGCTCTAAAGCATCATATGCATACCCTAATTTTGGTAATTCGAAAGCCATAATATTTTGTTTTTTTGTTAATATTTATTTTGATCCAAATTTACAATAAAGGTTTGTCATTTACATTAATAAGTTATTAAGAATACCTATTTTGGTATAAAAATTTTCTTTGTTGAATTCTACTTCTTTTCAAATCTATAATGCATCAGCTGGAAGCGGAAAAACATATACGCTTGTAAAAGAGTATTTAAAAGTAATGTTTACATCTTCGGCTAAATATCCTTACAAGCATATTCTTGCTATTACCTTTACCAATAAGGCAGTTAGTGAAATGAAAACTCGTATTATAGAAACTCTAAAAGCCTTTTCTTCTGAAGATATCTTAGTGACACCTAATAGTATGTTTAAAGCTATTTGTGAAGAATTATCAATACAACCAAATACACTTCATAATAAATCTAAACTAATTTTAAATAGTGTTATTCATAATTACGCAGCATTCGATATCTCAACAATAGATAAGTTTACTCAAAAATTAATCCGAACTTTTGCTTATGATTTAAGGCTTCCTATGAATTTTGAAGTTGAACTAGATACAGAGTCTTTACTAAAAAAAGCAGTAGATAATCTTATTGCCAAAGCAGGAAGTGATAAAGAATTAACTAAAACCTTAATAGATTTTGCTATTGAAAAAGCTGATGATGATAAAAGTTGGGATGTTGCTCTAGATTTTTATAAGATAGCCAAACGGCTTGTAAACGAAAACGACATTCCCTTTATTAAAACCTTAAAAGGTAAATCTTTAGAAGATTTTAAGCGGCTTAAAGTAGATTTAATAACAAAGATTTTAGATTATGAAAAGTTAATAGTCGAAAAAGCTCAATCTACACTAACACTAATTGAAGAATGCGGTTTACAGTTTGATGATTTTTCAAGAAGTTCTTTGCCAAAGCATTTTGAAAACCTTATTAAGGAGAACTTCGACATAAAATTTGATTCAAATTGGCAAACCGATTTAATTGAAGGCAACACATTATATCCTAAAAGAGTAACCGAAGATATTGCGTCAACGATAAACGAAATTCAGCCACAAATAGTTTCAGTCTTTAATCAAACTAAATATAATGTTTTTCAACTTAAGTTTTTTAAAGCAATAATTAAAAACATAACACCATTATCTGTTTTAAGTGCAATTAACAAAGAGGTAGAAACACTTAAGAAAGAAGACAATGTAATTCTTATTTCTGAATTTAATTCTATTATTAGCAATGAAATAAAAGAACAGCCATCGCCTTTTATTTATGAACGTATTGGTGAAAAATTTCATCATTATTTTATAGACGAATTTCAAGACACATCAGTATTACAATGGGAAAATTTAATTCCACTTTTAGATAATTCTTTATCGAGCGAAAACGGTTCCGTGATGTTAGTTGGTGATGCTAAACAAGCTATTTACAGATGGCGAGGCGGAAAAGCTGAACAGTTCATTGACCTATATAATGAAGAAGTAAATCCTTTCTTCATAAAACCTCAAATAGAAAACTTGCCTTTCAACTATAGAAGTTTTAGAAATATTGTAGATTTTAATAATAATTTCTTTGAACATTTATCTGGTTTTGCCTTTTGTAAAAACGAATATAAAGAATTATATAATCGAAGTAAACAAAATAGTTCTATTGATAAACAAGGCTATGTAAATATTACATTTTTAGATTTTGGTGCTGATGAAAGCCTAGACGAAGTCTATCCTAAAAAGGTTTTAGAAACAATCAATAATTGCATAAAAAATAACTTTCAATTAAAAGACATCTGTATTTTAGTAAGAAAGAAAAAAGAAGGTGTTGCAATTGCCGATTATTTAAGCAACGAAGGAATAGATATTATTTCGTCTGAAACTTTGTTGCTTTCTCGTTCTCCTGAAGTTGAATTTATTAACAATGTCCTAAAATATGTTTTAGAGTCTAACAACAATGAAGTAAAAATCCGTGTTTTAAATTATTTAGCCGAACATAAATTAAATATTACTGACAAGCATTTGTTTTATAGCTCATATATTAATTTGGATATAAATTCATTTTTTGAAGGTTTAATTGAATCTGGAATATATTTTAATTACGACGAAGTTTTACAACTTCCTTTATACGAAGCAGTAGAAACAATTATTTATAGTTTCAGTTTGGTAGAGAAATCAGATGCTTATGTGCAATTCTATTTAGACTTTGTATTGGAGTATTCTCAAAAATTACATTCAAATTTATCCGAATTTATAGAATATTACGACTCCAAAAAAGAAAATCTGAGTATCGTTTCGCCTCAAGAAAAAAATGCGCTACAGATCATGACCATCCATAAATCTAAAGGACTAGAATTTCCTGTAGTGATATTTCCTTATGCCGATTTAAATATTTATAAAGAACAAGAACCTAAAGAATGGTTTCCGTTAAATGCATCCAATTATCATGGATTCTCTCATACATTACTTAATTATAGTAAAGATTTTGAAGGTTATAGTGACATCGGAAAACAAATTTATGCCAAACACCAAGCAGAACTTGAAATTGACAATATTAATTTACTTTATGTGGCATTAACAAGACCTATTGAACAATTACATATTATAAGTAACAAGAAGCTGGACAAAAAAGGGAACGAAAATTTAAATCTTTTTTCCGGTCTATTTATTAATTATCTAAAACATATTAATAAATGGAGTGAAAACTCAGTTTCTTATTCTTTTGGTGAGCAAACGAAAACTTCAAAAACAAAAGAAAGCGATAAATTATTTAAAGAACAAGAGTGTTTTATTTCCACACCTAAAAAAGAGCATAGTATAAAAATAGTTACTAATTCTGCATATTTATGGGATACTGCACAGCAAAAGGCCATTGAAAAAGGAAACCTTATCCATTATATTATGTCACTAATCAAGATTAAGATGGATATCGATATTGCTCTTAGCAAATGTTTAGCTTCTGGAATAATAAATACTATTCAAGAGAAAGAGCTCAAACAAATAGTAATAAAAATTGTTGAGCATCCACTATTATCTGATTATTTTAACTCAAATAATATCATTTATAATGAAAGAGATATTATTACAAAAGAAGGTATTACAGTTCGTCCAGATAGATTGGTTATTAATCAAAAAAAGGAAGTCGTAATTATAGACTACAAAACGGGACAGCCAAAAAAAGAACATACACAACAACTACAATTATATCAGGATGCATTAGAAGACATGAAACATTTGGTGTCAAAAAAAATACTTGTCTATGCTAATGATAATTTAGAAATAAAAGAAGTTTAAATTTGCAAAAACCAGAATATGTACGGAAACATAAAAGAACACCTTCAAAGAGAGATTCAAAATATAAAAGATAACGGTCTTTATAAAGAAGAGCGCATTATTACATCAGCTCAAGGTGCAGAAATAACTTTAAATACTGGAGAAAGAGTATTGAACTTTTGTGCAAATAACTATTTAGGGTTATCATCTCATCCTGATGTTATTCAGGCTGCAAAAGATGTAATGGATTCTCATGGATTTGGTATGTCGTCAGTACGTTTTATTTGCGGTACTCAAGACATCCATAAAGAATTAGAACAAAAAATAGCGGATTTTTATCAAGCTGAAGACACTATTTTGTATGCTGCTGCTTTTGATGCTAATGGAGGTGTTTTCGAACCCTTATTAACAAAAGATGACGCAATAATATCAGATTCATTAAACCATGCGTCTATTATTGATGGTGTGCGTTTATGCAAAGCAGCTAGATATCGTTACCAAAATAGTGATATGGTTGATCTGGAAAAGCAATTACAAGATGCAAATACAAATGGAGCTCGATTTAAAATTATTGTGACAGATGGTGTATTTTCTATGGATGGAATAGTTGCTCCACTTGATAAAATCTGTGATTTAGCAGAAAAATATAATGCCATGGTAATGATTGATGAGTGCCATGCTACTGGATTTATAGGAAAAACTGGTCGTGGAACTTTAGAAGAAAAAAATGTTTTAAGTCGAATAGATATAATAACCGGAACACTTGGCAAGGCATTAGGTGGGGCAATGGGAGGCTATACTACTGGAAAAAAAGAAATTGTAGATATGTTACGTCAAAGGTCTAGACCTTATTTATTTTCAAATTCGCTAGCACCAGCAATAGTTGGTGCATCTATTAAAGTTTTTGAAATGCTTGCTAATGATACTACATTAAGAGATAAATTAGAATGGAATACTAATTACTTTAAAAAAGAAATGAAAAATGCTGGTTTTGATATTGTTGATGGAGATTCTGCAATAGTTCCAGTTATGCTATATGATGCAAAATTATCTCAAAACATGGCAAATATGTTGCTTCAAGAAGGGATATATGTTATAGGCTTCTTTTTTCCTGTCGTGCCAAAGGATAAAGCCAGGATAAGAGTGCAACTCTCTGCAGCACACGAAAAACCTCACTTAGACAAAGCTATATCGGCATTTATTAAAGTAGGCAAAGAGCTGGAAATTGTATAAATGCTTCTAAACACACATGTTTTAATGGTGAAATACCAATATTTTTCTATATTTGTCTTTGTTAATAACATTTAACAACTTACTTTTGCTTTCAATTAACACTTAAAAATTAAAATATTTAATATGAAAAATCTTAGCCGATTAATGTTCGCTTTGTTACTAGTTCTTGGATATAGTAACGCAAACGCTCAAGACAATAACAACCCTTGGCAATTTAGTTTTGGGGTAAATGCAGTTGACTTTTATCCAACTGGAGAAGATTCACCACTTGGAACTACTTTTGATGAGTTCTTTAATGTCACTGACCATTATAATATTGTAACTTCTTTGTCAACCTTTACAGCCTCAAAATATCTTGGTGATGGATTCTCTTTAGGTGTAACAGGATCTATTAATAGTATTGATAAATGGGGAGATGCTTCAGTAGATGATTTAAGCTATTTTGGTATTGATGCAATTATAAAATATAGTTTATCAGATCTTTTAAACAGCGGCAATTTTGAACCTTATTTAGGTGTTGGTGGTGGTTATACTTGGGTTGAAAAAATAGGGGCTGGTACTTTAAATGGTTCTTTAGGTCTTAACTATTGGTTTAATGATAATTGGGGAGTTACTGCTCAATCTTCTTATAAACATTCTTTCGAAGATAATTTAGCTACACATTTTCAACATTCTTTAGGAGTGTCGATTAAATTTGGAGGTAAAGATACTGATGGCGATGGTATTTACGATAAAGATGATGCTTGTCCAGAAGTTGCTGGTCTTGCAGCATTTAATGGTTGTCCTGATTCTGACGGTGATGGGATTGAAGATAGTAAAGATACTTGTCCTAATGAAGCTGGTTTAGCTGAATTTGATGGTTGCCCAGATAGTGATGGTGATGGTGTTCCTGACAATACAGATAAATGTCCAAACACTCCAGGTTTAAAATCTTTAGCTGGTTGTCCAGATGCTGATGGCGATGGTGTTGCCGATGGTGACGATAACTGTCCTAACGAAGCTGGTCCTGCTGCAAACGGTGGATGTCCTTGGCCTGATAGTGATGGTGATGGTGTATTAGATAAAGATGATCAATGTCCTAACGAAGCTGGAACTGTTGCAAACAATGGTTGTCCTGAAATAGTTCTTCCTTCTGAAGAAGTTCAAAACCAATTAACTGAATATGCTAGGACTATTAACTTTAATACTGGGAAATCAACTTTCAAAGAAGACACATACCCAACATTGCAAGCAATTGCTGCAATATTAAATGAATATCCTAAAGCTAACTTCACTATCGAAGGTCATACTGATAGTACGGGTAGTGATGCTACAAACCAATTGTTATCTGAAAAAAGAGCTAGTGCTGTAATGGATTATTTAGTTAATAATGGTATTGATGGTGGTAGATTAAGTTCTGTTGGATTTGGTGAAGGTTCACCTATAGCAGAAAATAATACTAGATCAGGTAGAGCTGCTAACAGACGTGTTGAAGTAACTTTGAATAAGGACTAAACACAAAAATTAATTATATAAAAATAAAAAACGCTTCGATATATCGAAGCGTTTTTTATTTTTATACAATGACAAATTTTATCCATGACGTTTTAAAAGACCTTAAAAAAAATGAAGTTAATATTTCTCAACCTACCTTTATTCTACCAAGTAAACGTGCAGGAGTTTTTTTAAAAAACGAACTGTCAAAAACAAATTCCAAAACTTTCTTTTCACCTAATATCATAAGTATAGAGGAATTTGTAGAAGATCTTTCTCAATTAAAACAACTCTCTAACGTAGAGTTACTTTTTGAGTTTTATAATGTATATCTAAAGAATACTTCTAAGGAAAATTTAGATACTTTTGACGTCTTTTCAAAATGGGCGCAAGTACTTTTACAAGATTTTAACGAAATAGATCGTTACCTAATTCCTCAAGAACAAATTTTTAATTATTTAAGCGCCATTCAAGATATAAATCATTGGTCGCTTGAAGACAATCAAACACAATTAATTAAAAATTATCTTTCTTTTTGGGGAAATATAAATACTACTTATACAAATTTCACAAATCATCTTATTAATAAGGGCTTTGGCTATCAAGGATTAATATATAGAGAAGCAGTAGAAAATCTTGAAAGTTACATTCAGGCCAGTAAAGAGAAAGAACATGTTTTTATTGGTTTTAATGCACTTAATAAAGCTGAATCAACAATAATTCAAGAATTACTTCATAATGATTTAGCAGATATTTATTGGGATATTGATAATTCTTTCCTAAATGCTACAAATCATGATGCGAATCTTTTTATTAAGAAGCACAAAAACAATTGGAAGTATTATAAAAATCACTCGTTTAAATGGATAGCCAAAAACTATAATGACAAAAAAAATATTTCTGTTATTGGAATCCCAAAAAATGTTGGTCAAGCAAAATATATAGGAGAATTATTATTTAATTTCAAAAAAGAAAATATTCTTATAAACAAAACCGCAATTGTTTTAGGAGATGAAAACCTTCTTATTCCTGTTTTAAATTCAATTCCAAATGATATTGAAGCTTTAAATATTACAATGGGAATGCCTTTAAGAATTATACCATTAGCTTCATTGTTCGACAAATTATTTTTACTACATAAAGACAATAAAACTTCATTTTATTATAAAGATGTTATCTCTCTGTTGTCCAACCAGTTTATTAGACCCTTATTCAATACGAATAAAATAAATTTAGCCGAAGAAATTATCGAAAACATTCAAACAAACAACCTCATCTTTTTGACTAAAGACTTTCTTGTTGGTCTTGCCATAGAAAAAAAAGATGTTATAACCCTGCTATTTGAAAGCTGGAAAGGAGAACCAAAAATAGGATTGCAAAATTGTACTGAACTTATATTGCTTTTAAAGGAAAACTTAAGTTTAAATAAAAATGAAAAACTTTTAGGGTTAGAATATTTGTACAAATTTTATGAGGTTTTTAATGTACTTGGTGAGCTCAACTTAAAACACAATTATATTAATACTATTAGCATATTGCATAGTTTATATGTAGAAATTTTAAATAGTGAAACTTTAGATTTTCAAGGAGAACCGTTACAAGGTCTCCAGATAATGGGAATGTTAGAATCTCGCGTTTTAGATTTTGAAACTGTTATTATTTCTTCCGTAAACGAAGGTATACTGCCATCTGGTAAAAGCAACAATTCCTTTATTCCTTATGGTGTCAAAATTGAAAACGAACTGCCAACCTACAAAGAAAAGGATGCAATATATACTTACCATTTTTATAGATTGTTACAGCGCGCGAAAAATATTTATATTTTATATAACACAGAGCCTGATGTACTAAATGGAGGTGAAAAAAGTAGATTTATTACTCAGTTAGAAATTGAAAACATTCATAATTTAAAACAAATTATTGTTGTACCTAAAACTCCAAAAATTAAAACACAATTAATTTCTGTGCCTAAAACTGAAATATTGATGGCGAAAATAAAGAGAGTAGCTCTGAATGGGTTTTCCCCGTCTTCTTTAATCAACTATATAAGAAATCCCATTGATTTCTATTATCAAAAAGTTTTAGAAATAAAAGAACAAAATACTGCTGAAGAAACTATAGCTTCTAATACGTTAGGAACTGTTATACATAATACTTTAGAAGATTTATACAACCCTTTAATTGACCAATTTTTATCTATTAAAGCGGTAAGAACAATGAAACAAAATGCTGCTGAAAAAGTAGTGTTTCATTTTAATAAAATATACAAAGAAGGTGATATTACAAAAGGCAAAAACCTTATTATTTTGGAAATTACTAAGCGATATATTTCAAACTTTTTAAACTTAGAGACTAAATCCTTAGAGCAAGGGAATAAGATAAAAATAATTGCAATTGAAGCAAAAAATGAAATTCCGCTTAACATTCCTGAACTTGATTTCCCTATAACCATCAAAGGAACTGTAGACCGTGTTGATGAATACAATGATGTTATTAGAATTATCGATTATAAAACGGGAAAAGTAGAATTAAACAAAATTGAAATTGTTAATTGGGAAGACATTACAACCGATTATGTAAAATATAGTAAATCATTTCAAGTACTTACCTATGCTTATATGATGAATCAAGAAAAGATATTTACTAATCCAGTAGAAGCAGGAATAATTTCATTTAAAAATTTAAAAGCTGGATTTTTGAAATTTTCTAAAAAAGACAGGATAGGGATTGGCGCTAAAAAAGATTCATTAATAACTCAAGCCATTCTTGATGATTTTTATAATGAACTTAAATCTTTAATTTTAGAAATCTGCAATCCGGAAATTCCATTTACCGAAAAAGAAGTATAAATGAAATTTGATCACAATATAATAGTCGAAGGGAAACACAACAAACCTATTTTGGTTGATATATGTTTTATACCTAATAATTCTCCTAAATCATTAATTATATTTTGTCATGGCTATAAAGGGTTTAAAGATTGGGGAGCATGGAAAATTATGGGAGAAGCACTTGCTAAAGCTGGTTTCTGTTTTATAAAATTCAATTTTTCTCACAATGGAGGAACGATAGAGCAGCCTATAGATTTTCCAGATTTAGAAGCTTTTGGAAATAATAATTATACAAAAGAACTAGACGATTTGAACACTGTTATTAATTGGGTTTGTGAAAACCCTGATTTAACAACAGAAGCAGATAGCAATAATATTACTTTACTAGGACACAGCAGAGGCGGTGGTATTGTTTCTATTAAAGCAGAAGAAGATTCTAGAATTAAAAATTGTATTAGTCTAGCTGGAGTGAGTGATTTTAAAGTGCGTTTTAATGAAGATTCTGGCGAATTCAAAATATGGAAACAAACGGGTGTAAAATTTATTGAAAACGGAAGAACCAAACAACAGATGCCTCATTACTTTCAGTTTTACCAAGACTTTATACAAAACGAGAAACGACTTACTATTAAACGAGCAGTTTCTAACTTAAAAGTTGCTCATTTAATAATTCATGGAGGTGATGACACTAGTGTTTCTCCTGAAGAAGCTAAAGCTCTTCATACATGGAATCCTAATAGTACATTAGAAATTATTGAAGCCGCTAATCATGTTTTTGGCACTTCTCATCCTTGGGAAAAAGATAACTTATCGGTAGAATTACAGAAAGCTGTAAATATTATCATAGAATTCTTAAAATAACTTTGTGGAGAAGATGGGAGTCGAACCCACGACCTCTTGACTGCCAGTCAAGCGCTCTAGCCAACTGAGCTACATCCCCAAATTATTTCAATCCGCTTAATACTAACACAGGAATTGAACTGTGAAAATCTTTCTTTAAAATTACATTTTTTTCCCATTTTTTAACGAAGAATCCTCTTTTTCGGCGTACCACACACAGCATATCTGGATTATTAGACCTATAATGTTCTAAAACACCTTGAAATGTTGTTGCATTTTCGGTCTCGAAAGTATTAGTAATTAAACTTGACAACTCATCATTAACATCAAAATCGCCTTCATTATGATAAGGAGTTTTAACCAACAGTAATTTTACTGAACTATTAAAATTATCCTTAATAGATTTTAAAGGGTTTAGAACACCTTCTTTTCTAATTATTGTCGATTTAACTGCCATTAAAATGGATTTTACAGGTTTAAATATATAATCTTCAGGAACTATTAATGCGGCAGGAACATCCATTTGCTTTATAATTTTCCCCGACGTTTTACCTAGAAACACTTCTTCTTTAACCGAATTTGTTTTTGGCTCAACCAAAATTAAATCAATCTTTGCCGCTTTACTTAATAGATCTAAAGTGTCTATTAGGTCGCCTTTAAATGTTCGTATAATAACTTCAACTCCTTTTGTGTTAATTTTAGAGACAAGACCATTTAAAAACTCTTTGCTTTCTCTTTCAAGAATATGATCTATATTAATTATTGTCCCGGCTTTAGTATACACGTTATACACTTGTACAACATACACTTTTGCCCCAAAAGCTTTAGCGAAATCAATCGTATATTGCAGATGGCTCACAGCATTTTTTGAGGATCCAACAGGAACTAAAATATTCTTCATAATTATAGGATTAAAAACTAAATTTACATATAATTTAATGCAAAAGTAAACATTAAAAATGATTCTAATCATATTAAACCATCACATTTGAATACCTCAATTAGCCTAAAACACATTAACAAATTGGCTATTCCCGCTTTAATTTCTGGAGTGTCTGAACCAATATTATCATTAACTGATGCTGCAATTGTTGGTAATATTGATGTGAACGCCACAGAATCTTTAGCTGCTGTAGGAATTGTTACAGCTTTTCTATCTATGTTGATTTGGGTTTTGGGGCAAACACGGAGTGCTATTTCATCTATTGTTTCTCAATATGTTGGAGCCAATAAATTAGAACAGGTTAAAAATCTGCCTGCTCAAGCCATTTTTATTATTACCTCTTTAAGTGTTTTAATTATTATTTGTACATATCCTTTTGCAGAACCTATTTTTAAGCTGTATAATGCTTCCGACTTAATTCTTGATTACAGCGTAGATTATTATAAAATTCGAGTGTTTGGCTTTCCATTTACATTATTTACTATTGGAATTTTTGGGGCTTTTAGAGGTTTGCAAAACACTTTTTATCCAATGCTCATTGCTATAATAGGCGCTTCATCTAATATAATATTAGACTTTATAATGGTCTATGGAATTGATGGTTTTATTCCCGCAATGAATATTCAAGGAGCTGCTTACGCTAGTGTAATCGCACAATTAATAATGGCTTTTTTCTCAGCTTATTACCTGCTAAAAAAATCTACAATTCCCTTAAGATTAAGTTTCCCCTTTAATAAAGAAATAAAACGTTTTATTATAATGATTCTAAACCTATTTGTGAGAACATTAGCCTTAAACGTTACGCTCTATTTTGCTACAAGATTTGCTACTGGCTACGGAAGAGAATATATTGCAGCATATACTATTGCAATAAACTTATGGTTTCTGGGAGCGTTTATAGTTGATGGCTATGCAAGTGCGGGAAATATTTTATCGGGAAAATTATTTGGAGCCAAAGCATACAGATCGCTAATTCTGTTAAGTAATAAACTTATTAAATACGGTATTGTTATTGGAATTATTATTGCAATTATGGGGAGTCTTATATATTATCCTCTTGGAAGGTTATTTACAAAAGATCCCAAAGTTTTACTCGAATTTTATAACGTATTTTGGATAGTTTTAGCAATGCAACCATTTTGTGCTTTGGCATTTATTTTTGATGGTATGTTTAAAGGACTTGGTAAAATGAAGCATTTGCGAAATGTTCTATTGTTTTCAACTTTTATTGTTTTTATACCAATAATGTTCTGGTTAGATTCTTTAGATTATAAACTTTATGCCATTTTTATTGCCTTAACGTTTTGGATAATTGCCAGAGGAATCCCGCTAATCATAAAATTTAGACAACTATTTTTATCGCTTTCACAAAAGCCTTAACTTTGGCATATAAAGAGATTTTAAATCCTATAACGCAAATTGAATTTGTAGATATAATAAGAAAAGAATATCATGGATATACTTAGTTTTTTAGGAGGAAGCGGTTTATTTCTTTTATTAGGAATAATTTTAGTTGTAGTCTATTTTATGAACAGACGGAAAAGAAGAAAATAATGAGTAATATCCGTATAACAAAGCAATTTTCTTTCGAAACAGGGCATGCGCTTTATGGCTATGATGGCAAATGTAGAAATGTACATGGTCACAGTTACAAACTTGCTGTTACTGTTATTGGTGACCCAATAAAGGATTCTAATAATGTAAAATTTGGGATGGTGATCGATTTTACTGACCTCAAAAAAATTGTAAAAGAAGAAATTGTAAATGTATTTGATCATGCTACTGTTTTCAACAAGAATACGCCTCATGTTGAATTAGCAAAAGAACTTAAAGAAAGAGGTCATAATGTGCTATTGGTAGATTATCAACCAACAAGTGAAATGATGGTTATTGATTTTGCTGAAAAAATAAAAATTCGCTTGCCTGAAAAAATAAAGCTGCATTCATTAAAGTTACAAGAAACTGATTCTTCATACGCTGAATGGTATGCAAGTGACAACAATTAAAACATTCTTTATATTTACACATGCAAATTCCTGAAGGAAAAAAGATATACTTCGCTTCCGATAATCATCTTGGAGCACCAACTCAAGATAAATCATTGCCTCGTGAAAAAATATTTGTTGCCTGGTTAGATGAAATAAAACAGGATGCTGCTGCTATTTTTCTTTTAGGTGATTTGTTTGATTTTTGGTTTGAATATAAAACTGTAGTCCCAAAAGGGTTTACAAGAGTTTTAGGTAAACTTGCCGAAATTTCAGATTCTGGAATTCCTATATATTATTTTGTAGGTAACCACGACCTTTGGATGAATGGTTATTTTGAAAAAGAACTAAATATTCCTGCATATCATGAGCCTCAAGAATATACTTTTAATAACCGCTCGTTTTTTATCGGCCATGGAGATGGTCTTGGTCCTCAAGACAAAGGCTATAAACGTATGAAAAAAGTGTTTACCAATCCCGTTGCAAAATGGGTTTTTAGATGGCTGCATCCGGATTTAGGTGTGAAATTGGCACAATACTTTTCGGTTAAAAGTAAACTTATATCTGGCGAAGAAGATGTTAAATTTCTCGGTGATGATAATGAATGGTTAGTGCAATACTCTAAAAAGAAACTAGAAGAAAAACATTACGATTATTTCGTATTTGGTCACAGACATCTTCCTTTAGAAATCGAGTTAAGCAACAATTCAAAATATATTAATCTTGGCGATTGGATTTCTTATTACACTTATGGCATTTTTGATGGAGAAAAATTTGAGTTAAAAACCTACTAACTCTCATCACAAAATATAGCATGCAAACTGACGTTATTCTTTAAATGAAACGACAAATTTTTCTAACAGTCTCTTTTTTGTTATTCTTTAATTTCTGTTTTTCACAAATTAAAGAAACATTAACTCACGACGATTATATAAGATCATGGTTAACTGTGCTTCCAAAAGATTATTCCGCTCAACAAAAATATCCACTAGTTATTGCCTTACATGGTGGAGGAGGAACGGCAAAACAACTTATGAGAAATACAAGAAGTCGTTTTAATGAATTGGCAACCCAAGAAGGCTTTATTGTTGCATATCCACAGGGAGTTAAAAAATCTTGGAATGATAATGGCAAACGTGACCAGAACGGCTTTGCGCGAAAAGAGAATATAGACGATGTTGGGTTTATAGATAAGATGATTGAAAAATTACTATCAACTTATAATATTAATGATAATGCTATTTTTGCTTGTGGCATCTCAAATGGAGGATTGATGTCTCAAACCTTAGCTATGAAATTACCTGATAAAATTCAAACGGTTGGAATGGTGTCTTCAAATTTTGGAGAAGATCAAACTAATGATTCTAAAAATGTTACTCCTTTTTCAATCCTGTTTATTCATGGTACAAATGATTTTATTATTCCATATAATAAAGGTGAAATCGAAGTCTTCAATAAAAACCGAGGTAAGGTTTTAGGTATTAAAAAGAGCATAAATTATATGTGTAATCTTAATGGAAATAGTCTAAAACCCATTGTAACTAAATTAGAGAACACATCAATAAAAGATAATTGTACTTCAGAACATTTTGTATATCCAAATCCAGAAAACCCATCATTAAAAGTAGAATTGATTAAAGTTAAAAATGGTGGACATACTTGGCCAGGAGCTAAAGAGCAACGCATAATTAAAAAACTCGTTGGGAAAACGACACAAGATTTTAACGCTTGTGATAAACTGTGGGAATTCTTTAAAAGTACTATAGATTAATCTTCTCTTTCATGCATTTCTATATCTTTTTGTAAATCGAGTTCTCGTAAAGGTTTGTTTTTAAAACTTATCACAGCTCCAGTAATTAGCGTTACTGTACCACCAAGTACAACTGCCAATGGTGCACCAAAAATCTTCGCAGCTATACCACTTTCTAGAGCACCAAGTTCATTAGAAGATCCTACAAACATAGAGTTAACGGCGCCAACTCTTCCTCGCATAGCATCTGGAGTTTTTAGCTGAAGAATAGTTTGTCTAACTACCATTGAAATACCATCAAAAATACCAGAAAAGAACAACGCTAAAACACTCAACCAAAAAAGATTTGAAGCTCCAAAAATTACCATAAAGACTCCAAATCCAAAAACCGAAATGAGCAATTTCTTTCCAGTATTTTTTGTTATTGGTATATAAGTTGTGGCTAACATTGCGATAATGCTACCAGAAGAAAGTGATGCATTTAATATTCCAAATCCTTTAGGTCCAGCATCTAAAATATCTGTTGCAAATACTGCGAAAATTGCAACCGCACCACCAAACAACACAGCAATCATATCTAATGTTAAAGCTCCCAAAATAACTTTATCGTTAAATACAAATTGAAGTCCTGTCTTTATGCTTTCCTTTATAGACTCGTTTAATTCTTTATTTAATACAGGTTTTTTGTTTATTAAAAACACCAATAATAACGCTATCACAACTAATAAAAAAATGATGCCTAGTGTATAATGAACACCTATCCAGGCAATTAAAAACCCTCCAAACAAAGCACCAAAAACATTAGCCCCTTTCCATGTACTACTACTCCATGTAGCTGCATTAGGATAGACTTTTTTAGGAACAAGAAGTGCAATAAGTGAAAAGATTGTTGGGACAAAAAACGCTCTTAAAACACCTCCAAAAAACACCAATCCATAAATACTATATAAAATGGTTTTTGTCCCCAAAAAAGATTCGATAGTAGAAGATGATAACCAAAACAATCCAAAACTAATTAATGAGAATAATGCAATGCAAAACGCAAATAAGTTCCTCTTTTCTTTTCTATCAACAACATGTCCGGCGAAAGGTGCTAAAATAAAAGCAGGTAAAAATTCACATAGGCCAATAACTCCAAGTGAAAGGGGGTCTTTCGTTAACGCATACACTTGCCACTCAATCACAATAAACTGCATAGACCAACCAAAAACCAATACAAAACGCAATAATAAAAAGATATTGAACTCTTTAAATCGTAATGCAGTATACGGATCTTTTTTTACCATATAATTTAGAGCTAGACCTTAATATCTTTTAATTTTAGTTGAAGCGACACTTTCCCATTCCAATGGTTTTCATCAATTGAAAAGACAGCTTTAAACAGCTTTTTATTTGAAACTAAATCAAGCTTATCTCCTAAACCAAAACCTATCCCAGTAATTTTATCTTTATTATTTTGAACTAGTGTAACTCGTAAATGTTTATCATCTTCTCCAACACATTTTCCATAGCCTGTGTCTTTTAAATTTTCAGTCATAAAAACCGGTGTCATATTTCCTGGTCCAAAAGGGAAGAGTTGCTTTAGTATTCTATAAAATTTTGGTGTGATGCTATTTAAATTAATTTTTGAATCAATATTTATTTCGGGAGTAAGTAAATGTTTTTCAATGGTAGTTGAAACCACGTCTTCAAATTTTTGCTTAAACGCTTCGT
The DNA here is from genome assembly GCA_965250265.1 of Flavobacteriaceae bacterium. Lineage (GTDB taxonomy): Bacteria > Bacteroidota > Bacteroidia > Flavobacteriales > Flavobacteriaceae > PRS1. Next base: position 876,720 of record CBDFNO010000015.1, read on the forward strand.
ATTGTTCTTCCTTTAAGGTCAATCCTGCAGCGTATTTATGTCCTCCAAATTGTTCAATATATTCACTACAGGCTTCCAATGCATTGTAAACATCAAACCCTTTTACAGAACGAGCTGATGCTGCTAATTTGTCTCCGCTTTTAGTAAACACGAGTGTTGGTCTATAATAAGTTTCGATTAATCTCGACGCAACAATACCAATAACGCCTTTGTGCCAAGTTTCTTTGTAAACAACCGTAGTAAACCGTTCTTGTTCTTTTTGTTCTTCAATTTGTTTCAGCGCTTCTTCTGTAATTCGTCTATCAGCTTCACGCCTGTCTGTGTTAAATTGATTTATATCAATAGCGTATTGTGCCGCTAGATTATAATCGGTTTCGGTTAATAAGGTCACTGCATGATTACCGTGTTTCATCCGTCCAGCAGCGTTAATTCGAGGTGCTATCATAAAAACGACATCAGTAATAGTTAGCGTATCTTTTTTTATTTGTTGAATAATCGCTTTAAAGCCCATTCTTGGATTTTCGTTTATTACTTGTAAGCCAAAATAAGCCAAAACTCTATTTTCTCCTGTTATTGGAACAATATCTGCTCCAATAGCTGTGGCAACTAAATCCAGATACTCTACTAAATCTTCGACTGTTTCACCTTCTTTTGAAGCTAAAGCTTGAACGAGTTTAAATCCAACACCACAACCACATAATTCCTTATAAGGGTAATTACAATCGTCTCTTTTAGGGTCTAATACAGCTTCAGCTATTGGAATTTTATTTCCAGGTCTGTGATGATCGCAAATAATAAAATCGATTCCTTTTTTTTTGGCGTACGCCACTTTTTCAATGGCTTTAATTCCACAATCTAATGCGATAATAAGTGTAAAATTGTTGTCGTGAGCAAAGTCTATCCCTTTAAACGAAATACCATATCCTTCATCATAACGATCTGGTATATACGTAGCAATATCGTTCTGCCGTGTCCTTAAGTAAGAAGATACTAAAGCGACCGAAGCAGTACCATCAACATCATAATCACCATAAACCAGAATATTTTCTTTGTTAATTAGTGATTGTTCAATTCTTGCAACGGCTTTATCCATATCTTTCATTAAGAATGGATCATGTATATCACTTAAGCTTGGTCTAAAAAAGGTTTTAGCGTCTTTATAGGTTTCAATTCCACGTTGTACTAAAAGAGATGCCGTAATGGGATCAACTAGAAGCTCCTTTTGTAAGGTCTCAACTTTTTGAGCGTCTGGTTTTGGTTTGAGTGTCCAACGCATTTTTAAGAATTATGAATATGAACAGTCGTTTTAATTGCCGCAAATCGGCGAAACATTTCCATAACGCCACAATATTTTTCAACCGATAAATTAACGGCTCTATTAATCTTTTTTTCATTTAAATCTTTACCATAAAAATGATAATCAACTCTAACTGTGTGATAATATTTTGGGTGCTCTTCGGTAAGTTCACCTTCAATCACCATTTTAAAATCATTGATAATAACTTTCATTTTGTCTAGTAATGGCACAATATCTAATCCCGAACAGCCTGCAATAGATGACAGCATCATTGCCTTAGGAGATAGACCAAAGCGCTTATCTCTTCCTTCGACACCTGTATCCATAATGACTGTTTTACCACTAGGATTGTCAGATTCAAACTGCATTCCGCCTTTCCATTGCGTGGTAACTTTATTTAACATATTTAAAGATTTTTTTGTTACTTGTCCATTCAAAAATACCATTAATAAACTTAAATATATTATATAAAATGCCTTTAGTAACACCTTTACTTGCCGACCATAATTTAGAGACTAAAAAATTAGCAGAATTTTTTAACGAAACACTTGGTTTCTGTCCAAATTCAGTGCTTACAATGCAGAGGAGGCCTGCCATTTCTAAGGCATTTATTAACCTTAACAAAGCGGTTATGGCTAACGAAGGTCGTGTCACTTCCGCTCTTAAACGTATGATTGCCTGGGTTTCAAGTAATTCAACAGGATGTCGTTATTGTCAAGCCCACTCTATTAGAGCTGCAGAGCGCTATGGTGCCGAACAAGAACAATTAGATAATATTTGGGAATATCGAACACATTCAGCGTTTTCTGAGGCGGAGCGTGCTGTTCTCAATTTTTCTTTAGCAGCCTCATTAGTCCCAAATGCTGTAGATGATAAGATAAAAGAAGATTTATACAAGTATTGGAATGAAGGCGAAATAGTTGAAATGCTTGGTGTAATTTCTCTTTTTGGTTACCTCAACCGTTGGAATGACTCTATGGGAACTTCTATTGAAGAAGGCGCTGTTGAAAGTGGCGAACAGTATTTAGGAAAACATGGTTGGGAAAAAGGGAAGCATGGTTAGATAGTATAGTTTATTTATATTCCACTTCTGGAAGTCTGCATAAATGATTTGAAAGTTTATAAATAAACAAAAAAATCCAAATATGTCTAAAACTTCAATTCTCCTATTTCGTTTTGCATGATCCTATATAATTATTCTTCCATCACTTTTTCCCTGCAACAACAATTACAATTTCTCCTTTTGGTGGTTTATTTGAGTAGTGTTCTAACACTTCTTTTGCTCTGCCTCTAATAGTTTCTTCATAGAGTTTTGTGAGTTCTCTAGATACTGACACTTGTCTGTCTTCTCCAAAATACTCGCAAAAATTCGTCAATGTTTTTATGAGTTTATGAGGAGATTCATAAAAAATTATAGAGCGTGTTTCTTCAGCTAATAGCTTAAGTCTTGTTTGGCGTCCCTTTTTAACAGGCAAGAACCCTTCGAACACAAATTTATCGTTGGGCAATCCTGAGTTCACTAATGCCGGTACAAATGCTGTTGCCCCAGGAAGGCAATCAACTTCAATATTGTTTTCTATACAAGTACGTGTTAATAAAAATCCAGGGTCGGAAATAGCTGGGGTTCCAGCGTCGCTTATTAAGGCGATAGTTATTCCACTTTTTAATTTTTGTAAAATCGAATCAACTGTTTTATGTTCATTATGCATATGGTGAGATTGTGTAGAAGTATTAATTTCAAAATGTTTTAGTAATTTTCCTGAAGTACGAGTGTCTTCAGCAAGAATTAGATCAACCCCTTTTAAAACTTTAATTGCTCTTAAGGTGATGTCGTCTAAATTTCCTATTGGTGTTGGAACGATGTAGAGTTTACCCATTAATCAAACTTGGCTTCAATAATTTCCATGAAACGATCTTCGAATTCTTCTTTTCCAATCCAGTCTTTATAGTCTGGTTTAATACTTTTTTGGATTAAATTAACCGCTTTTTTAAAAGAGCCTGATGTACTTATTTGTGATATAACACGTTCATAATCCTCACTTTTGCCATTAAAAAGATGCTTAATAAAAGCTATTTTATCGTTTAAACCTATATTTAAGCCATCTCCTTTTAATTTATCGTTAAGCGACTTTTTATCATCTTTCTTGCTTTTTGATGTAGAAACTGGTTCAAAAACCGGAACTTCTGTAAAATTGGCTGTGAGTTCTTCAAAGTCGCTTTTTTTATGTTGAACTTCTGGTGTTGATGTTTCAAAAATATCATCAATCTGTTGAGTTTCTAAAGGCATTTGTGCTACAATATCTTTTATTTTTTCTATAGCTGGCTCCATGATATCGTCATCTTCAAGTTCATCTAAATTAACATATGTCTTATCATCAACTTCGATGGTATCACTCACTTTATTATTAAATGCCTCGTCAAGCATCCCAAAGAAAGATGAATCACTCCCAATTGTTGGCATATCATCTTCAAAATTCTCGTGAGCAAACTTTAAGGTGGTTAACTTTTCATAAAGAGCAGCAACTTCAGCGTGCATTTTAACAATATCCTCTTTCCCTTTAAGCTTGAGGATCCTATGTGCTATGCTTATTAATTCTGATTCTAACTTCTTCTTCATATTTTTTAAATTTAATCCGTTTTAGGTTTTTGTTTTTTAATAAATTTACGTCACCTTTATACAAACGAATATGAGCTTTGTTTTAGTGTTAAAATTACGAAATGTTTCTTGAAAACACAGTAAATCAGAAAGAACAATTTGGCTGGATTGAAGTTGTTTGCGGTTCTATGTTCTCTGGTAAAACAGAAGAATTGATACGAAGACTCAAACGAGCGCAGTTTGCTAGACAAAAAGTAGAAATCTTCAAGCCCGCAATTGATGTGCGTTATGATGAAGGCAAGGTTGTGTCGCATGATGCAAATGAAATTACGTCTACTCCTGTACCTGCAGCAGCAAATATTCCAATTTTAGCTGATGGTTGTGATGTGGTTGGTATTGATGAAGCACAATTTTTTGATGATGAGATTGTGAGAGTCTGTAATGATTTAGCCAATAAAGGAATTCGGGTGATTGTAGCAGGTCTTGATATGGATTTTAAAGGAAATCCCTTCGGACCAATGCCTGCCTTAATGGCAACTGCCGAATATGTAACTAAGGTACATGCTGTTTGTACTAGAACCGGTAATCTGGCACAATACAGTTATAGAAAAGCTAAAAGCGACAAACTTGTGTTATTAGGTGAGATTGATGAATACGAACCTTTAAGCAGAGCTGCTTTTTATAATGCTATGTTACGGGATAAAGTGCGTAATATGAAAGTTAATGATGCCGTAGAAGTTCCTGCTAATGTGAATGGTACAAATGCCTAAAGCACACCAAACCATACTTGAAATAGATCTAAAAGCACTTCAGCACAATTTCGAGTACATAAAATCTAAAATTAATAGCAGCACTAAATTAATAGCTGTAGTTAAAGCTTTTGGCTATGGAAGTGATGCTGTTACAATTGCTAATTCTCTTCAAGAACTTAATGTAGACTATTTTGCTGTTGCATATACTAGTGAAGGTGTTGTATTACGTAACTCAGGAATTACAAAACCCATTTTGGTATTACATCCTCAACCTATAAATTTTATTACTTTAATACAGCAGCGCCTTGAGCCTAGTTTATACAGTGCGGAAGTTTTAAACGAGTTTATCAATATTGCAGAAAAAGAAAATCAAACCGATTACCCAGTTCATATTAAATTTAATACAGGATTGAATAGGCTTGGTTTTTGGGAAAATGATGTGGAATATATTGCTTCAAGATTAAAAGAAACGAATACTATAAAGCTGAAATCACTTTTTTCTCATTTAGCAGCAAGTGAAGATTTGAATGAAAAACAATTCACTTTAACTCAAATCAAGTCTTTCATAAATATTTCAAATCACTTCATAAAAATAATCGGTTACAAACCAATGCTTCATACTTGTAACACGTCTGGAATATTAAATTATCCTGATGCTCATTTTGATATGGTTAGATGCGGTATTGGCTTATACGGTTTTGGAAATTCAGAAAAAGAGAACCAAAACTTTAGACCTATTGCAACTTTAAAATCTGTGATTTCACAAATCCATCTTATAGAAAAGGGAAAAACAGTAGGTTATAACAGGGCCTATAAAAGTAGCTCAATTCAAAAAACAGCAACTATTCCTATTGGTCATGCAGATGGAATTGGTAGGCAATATGGAAATGGCAAAGGATTTGTAACAATAAAAGGACAACAAGCTCCTATTGTTGGAAATGTTTGTATGGATATGATTATGATTAATATCACTAATATAGATTGTAATGAAGGTGATGAAGTAATAATTTTTGGAGAACATACTTCAGCAGAAATTTTGGCAGCAACCACTGACTCCATTTCATACGAAATAATTACAGCCATCTCCCAACGCATTAAGCGTGTGATTATCAGGTAGTCTCATTTATACTTTTTAAGTTTTAGGTTTTTTTCTTTATATTAGTAGCTCACTAATTTAAAATATCTATTATGTTAAAAGAATTTAAGAATTTTATTATGACCGGCAACGTTATTGATTTTGCCGTTGCAGTTATTATGGCAGGAGCACTTGGTTTAGTAATCAAAGGTTTTGTTAATAATATTGCTATGCCTTTTGTTGGCTATTTTGCTGGAGGAATGAATTTTGAAGACCTTCACATAGCTATGGATGGACAAGAATATGCAACTTTAGCGGCAGCTAAAGAAGCTGGAGGAGCAGTAATCGCATATGGAGCATGGATTAATACAATTATCAACCTTATAATAGTTGGTTTCGTAATGTTTATAATTGTTAAAGCATATAACAAAACTAAAGCTCCAGTAGAAGAGGCTGCTCCTGCGGGTCCTTCAGATAATGATTTACTTACTGAAATTAGAGATCTATTAAAAAAATAAGATTTTTAAACTATTCTTAATAGAAACCTCTTTTTTTATTAAAGAGGTTTTTTAATGCATTATTTTTAACAAAAATTTGATGCTTAATTTCACAGAAGCTATAATTTTGTGAATTGATTTTAAAATTATGAAAATAGCTGTTGTTGGTGCCACAGGAATGGTTGGCGATGTAATGCTAAAAGTACTTGCTGAAAGAAATTTTCCTGTGACTAAATTAATTCTTGTTGCTTCAGAGAATTCTGTAGGGAAAACAATTTCATTTAAAAATAAAGACTATAAAGTAGTTGGTTTACAAACTGCTGTTGCGATGCGACCTAATATCGCATTATTTTCAGCTGGTGGAAACATTTCGTTAGAATGGGCTCCAAAATTTGCTGAAGTAGGCACAACTGTTATTGATAATTCATCCGCTTGGAGAATGGATAAGTCTAAAAAATTGGTTGTTCCTGAAATTAATGCAAATAAGCTAACTAAAGACGATAAAATTATTGCCAATCCAAATTGCTCAACCATACAAATGGTAATGGTTTTGGCTCCTTTGCATAAAAAATATAACATTAAACGAATAGTCGTTTCAACATATCAATCTATTTCTGGTACTGGAGTAAAAGCTGTGAAGCAATTAGAAAACGAACTTGCTGGTATTAAAGATGAAATGGCTTATCCCCATCCAATCCATAAAAACGCTTTACCGCATTGTGATGTGTTTCAGGACAATGGTTACACAAAGGAAGAAATGAAATTAGTTCACGAAACTCGAAAAATACTTGATGCTAAAACTATTGCTATAACTGCAACTGCTGTTAGGATTCCAACCGCTGGAGGTCATAGTGAATCTGTTAATATCGAATTTGAAAATGATTTTGAAATAAATGATATTAGAATCTTACTTAACGAAACTTCTGGAGTAATAGTACAGGATAATCCAGATATTAATGTATATCCAATGCCTATTTATGCACACGGAAAAGATGATGTATTTGTTGGTAGAATACGAAGAGATGAATCTCAACCAAACTCTTTAAACCTCTGGATTGTAAGTGATAATCTACGTAAAGGAGCTGCTACAAATACCATTCAAATTGCCGAGTATTTAATTACTAATTCTCTAGTTTAATTATTAGTAAAGGCAAGCTTTAATAACATGTAATAAGAACCCAAGAATTCTTCTTAATCAATTTGGCACATCATGACCAAGTGCTTTTAGTAATTCTAAATCTAATTGATGAAGAACATCTTCACGTCCAGAATAAAACCCTCTGGTAAACCGAGTAGACTTAGTCCCTGTTTGCATTTGTTCACATACTTGCCAGTCTTGTTTATTGGTTAAATCCCAAAAGGCGACAGCTGATTTTATACCTGCTTGTGCGTCAGGATCGTTAATTACTTCAGGGCGAAAAAGCCAATAGCAATCGTTAATTATTTTTTCTGGACTAAGTGGAGTGATATGATGGAATAACACGAAGTCTGGATGCGGCGTAAGTAACATATTTGGAAAAACAGAGTAATAATAAATTCTCTGTAAATCCTCTCCAGAGACATCGCAAATTGGTGGAGCAGCTGCCTCACCGTTCATAGTCATGCTTCCTCTCTCTTTTGAGAGATCCATATATCCGCCAATTACTGCTCCTTCACTAGAGTCATGCCGTGCTGATTGGACCGGTGTAAGCTCACTAAGCAAAGGATGCACTCCAGGACAATGATAACATTCCTGATAATTCTGGAGTATAAGTTTCCAATTACAATTCAATTCATACTTTATGTGATGAGCTACTCTTAGTTCATCCATTTTCCAATCGGAAAATTTTCCAATGAGTGCCTCCATCTGGGTTTCAAATGGCATGGGATTTTTGTTCAAGTTTATAAATACAAAACCTTCCCAAATGTGCACACTAGCTTGATGAAGAGCACATTTATCTTTTTTAAATCCATGACCCTCTTTCATTAAAGGTGCACTCAATAATTCACCATCCAAACCATAGGTCCAGGCGTGATAAGGGCATTGTATCGATTTGGATTTAAAAACTCCTGATCGTCCTATACAAAGCTGTGTTCCTCTATGCCTGCAAACATTAAACAGCGCTTTGATTTTATCAGATTTATCTCTAACTAAAATCAGACTCTCATCGGCTACTTCAATAAGTTTGTAGTGCCCAATTGATGGAATTTCTTCTTCACGACAGGCGTAAACCCAAAACTTATAGAAAATTTTTTCTACTTCCTCCTCATAGATTTCTTGACTATGATAGTATTTTCCTGGCAACGTTCTGGCTCCATCTATTATAGGATAATCAACACCTCTCTTTTTAAATTTTCCTTTATCCATCTTTATTAAGATTTAGTTTACAATCTTCATAGACTGTAATTTTTAAGTTTCCTTCAGAATCATTTTTGCTGCTAAATATCCTGGCATACATGTAATTCCTCCTCCAGGGTGAGATCCACTACCGCAAAGATACAATCCAGAAACTGGTGTTGAGTATCTTGAGCAAGCTGGGATAGGGCGTGTGATAAGTTGATCCACAAAATGCTCTCCATGATAAATGTGTCCTTCAGTTAAGGAATAGCGATCTTCAAAATCCAAAGGTGAAATGACTTCCATACCAACCACAGATTTTGATAATCCAGGTGAATAAATTTCAAGCTCTTTGAGTACGTCTTCTCCAAGTTTCTTTTTAGCATCTATTGACCATCCAACCTTTAGATCATGAGGAATTTGATGAACTAGTACTGAAATAACACTGTGACCCTCAGGAGCTAAAGAAGGGTTAGTGTTGGTGGGAATATTAATATCTAAAAAAGGGGCATCTGTTGACTCCTTGTACTTTACTGGATCAAAAGCCTTTTCCATTTCATCAAACGAATTACCTGTTCTGGCGTATTCAATAGTTTGGCCGTTTAATTCAACTTTTTTATTCATTGCCAAGTTAATCTTTGCAGTTGTTCCTCTACTTCTTATTTTATTGATCCAATAATCCAACCCGTATTCAAGTTGGAAATCATCAAACAAATTTAGAAATGTTTCCTTTGGTGTACAGGACGAGGCTACTTTCATAGCATTGATTTCTTCACCTCCTTTTAATCTTACTCCACTAACAGTGCCTTCAGCATTCAATACTATTTTTTCTACTTCTGCATTGGTTCTAATTTCAACACCTGCTTGTTCTGCTACCTTTTGTAAAGCATCAATAAGGGCTTGTGGCCCACCCTTAATATTACTTCTGGAAGCACATTCCCAAAGCATCAGATTAATCGTGGAATATGCCGACCATGGACCAGCATAAGATCCATATAGCGCTGGCGCCGCCAATCCAGCTTTTAGAAAATTAGTTTCAAATTTTTCGTTTAAAAAGTCTGCCAAACACATTGGAGCTACCTTGAGCAGTTCCATCATAGTCTTATTTCCTAAGCCTTTGAGCATCAATCCTTTTTTAGCTAATACAACAAGACTTGCCATGGTTAAATTTTCAACATCAATATTTGGTGGCGGATTATCCATCAAAGCATTAATAACTTTGCTAATTTTATCAAGAAACTCTTGATATGCTTTATAAGATTTAGCATCATTTTCGGAGAATTCACCAATTGCAGTTGCAGTTGCATTAATATCTGATTGTATTGTGACACTTTTTCCATCCTTGGATAGAATTGTCACATTTGCACGATTATTATCCATTTGTAATCCCATCTTTTCAAGCTGAAGCTCTTTAACTACTTGTGATCGGACACCACTTGTATCATGCAAGAGTCCTGTTGTTGAATAGCCCGGATAAAATTCTTCTCCTGCAGCAATACCTCCAAGAACATTTCTTTTTTCAACAATAAGAACTTTTTTCCCTTTTTTGGCAAGAATCGTGGCAGCAGTCAATCCATTGTGGCCTCCACCAATTACAATAATATCATACGTGCTCATATTGCTTTTTCTTTTAATATTGATTTTGCTGACAATTCGCCTCCTGAGCCCATGATTCCTCCTCCAGGATGAGTTCCAGAACCAGACATCCATAAATTACGTATTGGGGTTTTATATTTGGCGTACCCAGAAATTGGTCGTTGAAATAAAAGTTGCTCAAGCGTAAGTTCTCCTTGAAATATATTACCTTCTGTTAAACCAAAAGTTTCTTGCAAATCCCATGGTGTAACCACCTGCCTGTGTTCTACTAAACTATCAATATCTGGCACATAATCTTTAATGGTATTTTGAACAGCATCGCCAAATTTATCAGACAACTTAGGCCAATATTCTGGTCCTTCCTTAATATTAAACGGAGCGTATTGTACAAAGCACGACATTACATGTTTACCAGGAGGAGCTAATGTTGGATCTGTTAGTGAAGGGACTACTATATTGATATAAGGTTTTTCTGAAAACTCTCCATACTTAGCCTGATCATAAGCTTTCTCCACATAATCAACATTAGGAACAATAGCAATATCGCCTTTCATGTACTCTAGACCCTTTCGTTTCTTACAGAAGTTTGGAACTCCGCTCAAAGCAAAATTAACTTTTCCTGAACTACCTCTGAGCTTAAACCTTTTAATCTCTGTTGTAATATTTGATGAAAGATTATCTTCACCAATCATCTTGAGATAGGTACGGTTTGGGTCTAAGTTAGAAACAACTATTTTGGAATCAATTTCATCGCCATTGGCCAAAATCACACCTGTAGCTTTTCCGTTTTTAATTTTAACCTGAGATACATTCACATTGGTTCTTATCTCTGCCCCAAAGCTTCGTGCGGCATTAGCACAAGCGATACTTACTCCTCCTGTTCCTCCTTTTGAAAACCCCCAAGATCGAAAAGCGCCATCCAATTCTCCCATGTAATGATGAAGAAGAACATAGGCAGTTCCAGGTGAGCGAACCCCTAGAAATGTTCCAATAATCCCGCTTACAGCCATTGGTCCTTTTAACACTTCAGATTCAAACCAGAGATCAAGAAAATCTGCACTACTCATAGTTAGTAGTTTGGTATTCATCTGAAGCAATTCGGGTCCAAGATTTTTAAAAACCTTACCCATTCTTAAAAGAGACGAAAGCTCTTTAGGGTTGATGGAGGCTACATCAGGTGCTGGATGGTCTATTACCTCTTTAGCTAGTTTAGCCATATGAGTCATTACCTTACTAAACTCACCATAAACTTCTGAGTCCTTTTTACTAAATCGTGCAATTTCCCTTCTTGAACGAGAAGCGTCTCCCCATTTACAAAGACCTAAATCGTCATCAGGAAGAGGTTGATATGATACGTCCATAGGAATGATATCATATCCATGCTTTACAAGATTTAATTCTCTAATAATATGCGGGCGAAATAAACTAACCACGTAACTACATACCGAAAAAGTAAACCCCGGAAATACTTCTTCTGAAACAGCAGTACCTCCTAGCACATGTCTTTTTTCTAGAACTAAAACGTCCTTTCCAGCCTTGGCTAAATATGCGGCATTAATCAATCCATTATGACCACCACCTATTATGATTGCATCGTATTTTTTGCTCATCGTATTATTTTTTCAAGATTGATCGTTTTCTTTCTGGATTAAAAAATTGAGGCTTACCTACAATCGCTCGCACCAACTCTCTTCGATGTTCAACCATTACTTCAAAATTAACTTCAGTTCCCGGCTTGGCATAATCTATTTCTATTGTCGCAAGAGCTATATTCTTTTTTAACAAGGGAGACCATGTTCCACTAGTTGCGTATCCAATTTGTTTAGACCTCTGTTGGCTATGATATATTGGTACTGAATATCGCCAAGCTCCAGATTCTGTTTGTGGAGGTAACCCATGTTTTTTGTACAACTCTTCTAAATCTGGCCAATTGATATCAATCCCAACCGTGGCCCATCTTGACCCTTTTTCCTTTTCTGCCTTTAAAGCTCTTTGCCCTATAAATGGCTTTCTATCCAAATTGACTGTCCAGCCTAATCCAAGTTCATAAGGCGTACTCATTTGTTCAGGAATAAGTGCATGTAAAGAACTATGATAATCAACACCATTCATTACCAAACCTGCTTCAATTCTAGCCATGTCTAACGCAGCAATTCCAGCCATTCTAATATTGTATTTTTGACCTGCATTCCAAACAGAATCAAATAATTTCAATGCATCTTCATTTTTTATCCAGAGTTCATAGCCTAAATCTCCTGTATATCCTGTGCGTGAAATTTTAAATTCGAATCCATCAGCTTTAGCGTTTGTTGTCCAGAAAAATTTCAAACCATCCAAATCAGCATCGCATATGTCTTTGAGAATGTCTCTAGATTTAGGTCCTTGTAAGGCTAAACCACAATAGGTGTCAGTGATATCTTCAATATGAACATCAAGTTTTTTAACGAATCTTGAAAACCAAGAATATGTAGGATCTGCTGCAGTTACAAAATATTCATTCTCTCCAAAATGCATAACGGTTCCATCGTCAATAACCATCCCTCGATCATCACACCAGCAACAATAGGTTGCCTGATTAAGTTTTAATTTACTAATATCTTTCACAATAAGACGTGATAAAAACAAGGAAGCATCTTGGCCTGTAATTCTATATTTAAAAAGTGGTGTAATATCGACTAATCCTGCCGAATGCCTAAATGCATAATATTCGAAATCATTAACCACATTGTATGAATTAGCAGCCAAATAGCCAGCCCAATCCTTCCAATCAAGGTTTTGGTTGAGTTCTGATGTTCTCGGATGAAAAGGTGTTTGTATTGGCATATATAATGAATTTGTATTATTGCAATCTCATCACTGAGAATACATTAATTGTAATTTCTGAAAAATTGAAGCAAAAACCGATTGAAAGGAAGATATAATTACAATCCCGGAATAAGAACCCAAGGCATTTCGTTAATGCTAATTATTCTTTTTTCTAACATGTTATAAAAGTATTAATTATTTAGTAAAAATCGATTTTTTATATACAATATTTGTATTAAGCATGGACGCGTCATCCTTTTGTTAAGCAAAAGATATAGCAAACAGCCTGGCTTTGGGCTTTAGCAAAAGTAACAACATAAAAAAACTCCGAGAATTTCGGAGTTTTATTTTAATCTTCTTTTGGTGATTCCATTACAAAATCTTCCATAAATTTTGTGGTATAATTTCCAGCTACATAATCTGGATGATCCATTAATTGTCTGTGGAAAGGAATAGTTGTCTTTATGCCTTCAATATAAAATTCGTCGAGTGCACGTTTCATTTTGCTAATTGCCTCGTCTCTGGTTTGAGCTGTGGTTATTAATTTAGCAATCATTGAATCGTAATTTGGTGGAATAGTATAGCCAGCATACACATGTGTATCTAATCGTACGCCATGTCCTCCAGGAGCATGTATTGTTTCTATTTTTCCGGGAGAAGGTCTAAAATTGTTATACGGATCTTCAGCATTAATTCTGCATTCTATAGCATGCATCTTTGGTAAATAATTTTTGCCTGAAATTGGTACTCCTGCTGCTACTAATATTTGTTCACGTATTAAGTCAATGCCAATAACTTCTTCAGTTATTGGATGCTCCACTTGAATACGTGTATTCATCTCCATAAAATAGAATTTTTTGTGTTTATCGACTAAAAATTCTACTGTTCCTGCGCCTTCATATTTAATAAATTCTGATGCTTTTACTGCTGCTTTTCCCATTTTATTACGAAGAGAACTCGTCATAAATGGCGAAGGTGCTTCTTCGGTTAACTTTTGATGTCGTCTTTGTACTGAACAATCCCTTTCGGATAAATGACATGCTTTTCCTTTTGAATCTCCTACAATTTGAATTTCAATATGCCTAGGCTCTTCAATCAGTTTTTCCATATACATATCGTCGTTACCAAATGCGGCCTTTGATTCTTGCCTTGCTGAATCCCAAGCATCTTGCAATTCATCGGGCTTCCAAACTGCACGCATTCCTTTTCCTCCGCCTCCTGCAGTAGCTTTTAGCATCACAGGATATCCTGTTTTTTTTGCGACTTTTTTACAGTTTTCAAAATTTTCTATAATTCCGTCACTCCCAGGAACACATGGCACGCCAGCCTTTTTCATGGTTTCTTTGGCAGAAGCTTTATCTCCCATTCTATCTATCATCTCTGCTGAAGCTCCAATAAATTTTATTTTATGTTCTTCACAAATTTTTGAAAATCTTGCGTTTTCAGATAAAAAGCCATATCCAGGATGGATTGCATCTGCATTAGTGATTTCTGCTGCTGCAATAATATTTGCCTTTTTTAAATAGGATTCACTACTTGGTGCTGGCCCTATACAAACAGCTTCGTCTGCAAACTTAACATGAAGGCTTTCAGCATCTGCCGTAGAATAGACTGCAACCGTTTTAATTCCCATTTCTCTGCAGGTTCTAATAACACGTAATGCTATTTCTCCTCTATTTGCTATAAGTATTTTTTTAAACATAACTTTTTAGTTAAAAAATTCAATTTCCAAGCACCAAATTCCAATATTGGTTTTTGGGATTTGTACTTTGGAATTTTCAATTGTTATGATGGATCTACTAAAAATAAAGGTTGGTCAAATTCAACAGGAGAAGAGTCATCAACTAATACTTTTATGATTTTTCCAGAAACTTCAGATTCTATTTCGTTGAAAAGTTTCATTGCTTCAATAACACAAAGCACATCTCCTTCAGCAATAGTTTGACCAACTTCTACAAACAACGGTTTATCTGGTGATGGTTTTCTATAAAAAGTTCCAATAATTGGTGACTTTATTGTAATATATTTAGAATCATCTTCTTTTGCTGAATCTGATGGAATATTAGTTTGCTCTAAAGGCACAATAACTGATTGGGGTTCTTGTACTGTTACTTGTGGCATTTGCGATACTACTGGAACTTGTTGAACCACTGTTGTCTCTGTATCACCCGTTTTAATGGTGATTTTTACATCATCCATTTCAAGTTTAACCTCGGTTGCGCCTGACTTAGCAACAAATTTGATTAAGTTTTGAATATCTTTTATATTCATAATTAGTTATTTAAATTAGTTAGTTGTAACATTATTATGAGTTGTAAGCCCATTTTAAATAAATTGAGCCCCAAGTAAAACCTCCTCCAAAAGCAGCCATAATTACATTATCCCCTTTTTTTAACTGATTTTCATAATCATTTAACAAAAGCGGTATTGTAGCTGATGTTGTATTGCCATATTTCTCAATATTCATCATAACTTTGTTTGAAGGTAAATCGATTCGGTTTGCAGTAGCATCAATTATTCTTTTATTTGCTTGATGCGCTGCAAGCCAATTTATATCAGTAATTGTTAAATCATTTCTTTGTAATATTTTTTGACAAACATCGGCCATATTGGAGACCGCCCATTTAAAAACAGTCCTTCCATCTTGAAAAACAAAATGTTTTTTGTCTTTAATAGTTTTTTCTGTTGCCGGTTCAATTGATCCTCCTGCTGGTACCTGTAAAAATTCTCTTCCAGTTCCGTCACTCCTTAAATATTCATCTTGAACACCTAAACCTTCATTATTTGGTTCCAATAAAACTGCACCTGCTCCATCACCAAAGATAATACATGTTGCTCTATCTGTATAATCTATCATTGAAGAGTTCATATCAGCTCCTATCACAAGCACTTTTTTGTATTTTCCTGATTCTATATAGCTTGATGCTGTAGATATTGCGTATAAAAAACTTGAGCACGCTGCAATCAAATCGTATCCAAAAGCATTTATTGCTCCAATTTGAGTTGCAACATATACTGATGTAGCTGCAGCCTGCATATCTGGTGTTGCGGTTGCAACGATTACGAGCTCTATCTCTTTGGGATCAATATTTGTTTTGCCCAATAAATCTTTAGCTGCATTTATTGCTAAAAAGGATGTGCCCTTATTTTTTTCTTTAAGAATTCTGCGTTCTTTGATGCCGGTTCTTGAAGTAATCCAATCATCGTTTGTATCAACCATTGTTTCCAAAATTTGGTTGGTTAATACATAATCTGGCACATATTTGCCTACAGCTGTAATTGCTGCTGAGATTTTACTCATATTCTTTGTTTGGTTTGAGCAAAAATTGGTCAAAATCGACTAAAAAATGCCAAAAACTTGACTAAAATAGTGTTTTATGATCAAATATTGGGTAAAATAGGTAGTTTTTGACTTTTAGAAAAATTATTTATAAAAAAAACGCTCACAAGTGAACGTTTTTTTATACGCATATAATACTTATGCTAAATTTTCTTCTTTTTCAGAATTGTCAATTAATACTTGACCTCGATAATAAAGTTTTCCTTCATGCCAGTGTGCTCTATGGTATAGGTGAGCCTCTCCTGTGGTTGAACATGTAGCAATTTGTGGTACTGTTGCCTTATAATGTGTTCTTCTTTTATCTCTTCTTGTTTTTGAAATTTTTCTTTTAGGATGTGCCATTTTATATATTATTTATCCGTTAATAGGTTCTTTAATGTGTCCCAGCGAGGATCTATATCCTGCGTATCTTTTTTATCTTTTAACCCTTTAGGGCTTAATTCTTTTAACTTATCCAGTATTTCTGAGTTTAATGTGCCATCTTTTATTCCAGGATGGATTCTTCTTGATGGCATAGAAAGCACTATTAGTTCGTAAATGTATTGTGCAATATTAATTTCATATTCACCATGTGGAAGAATTAATATTTCTTCATTTTCGTTATTAAAATCTTCACCAAATTTAATTACCAAATCAAAGTCATTTTCAATTTCTTGATTATAAGGCTCGTTTGTTAAATCACAAAAAACATTAACCGTTCCGCTTACGTTAAAATGCAATTCTAAAAGTGTTGTTTTCTTAATCAAAACAACATCAATATTTACATTTGTGTCGTTAAACTCATCAAACTCAAAATACTCAAAGAACTTTTTATTTATCTTATACTCAAAACAATGCTCTCCTAATTTTAACCCAACAAATGGGATTATAAACTCTTTCAATGGCTTCATCATCACGATTATTTCGAGCGTGCAAATATATAAAATTTTATTTACCTTATAGTTGTTATAAACATTTTTTTGCTTATATCGTTTTTGGTTGTTTTTTTAAGACATTTATTGTTAATTCTTTGTGTCTCTTTCTGGTTTTGAAAATACGAATTCCTATAAATAATGCTTCTTTAAAAGAACTATTGTCTGCTTCTCCTTTTCCTGCAATTTCGTAAGCTGTGCCATGGTCTGGTGATGTTCTAACTCTATTTAATCCTGCTGTAAAATTCACACCATTCCCAAAAGATAATGTCTTAAATGGGATTAAGCCTTGATCGTGATAAGCTGCGACAATAGCATCGAAATTTTTGTAATTTTTTGATCCAAAAAAACTATCAGCTGAATAAGGTCCAAAAACTAATTTACCTTCATCTCTAATATTTTTTAGTGCTGGTCGTAAAATAGCATCATCCTCTTTGCCTATAACTCCATTGTCCCCTGTATGAGGATTAATTCCTAAAACTGCAATTTTAGGTTTTCGTATTCCAAAATCCTGTATAAGTGAAATATATATGGTATCAACTTTAGACACTATTAGTTCTTCAGATATATTCGAGGAAATTTCTTTAACCGGAACATGATCCGTAAGAAGTCCAATTTTTAATTTGTCGGTAACCATAAACATTAAGCTATTACCTTCTAGTTCTTTATTTAAATAATCTGTGTGTCCAGGGAAATTAAATTTATCTGATTGAATATTGTGTTTATTAATTGGCGCTGTAACTAAAATATCTATTTCTCCTGTCTTTAAAGTTTGTGTTGCTGATATAAATGATTTTATAGCGTATTTACCAATTTTAGGGTCTTCTACTCCAAATTCAATTTTTATATCTTCGTTCCATACATTTACTATGTTTACTTTCCCTTCTTGTGATTGATCAACACTATTTATGCTATTAAAACTTATGTTACTTTTAAAATGCTTTTTAATAAATGACATTGATTTTATTGAAGCAAAAATTACTGGTGTACAAAAATCTAAAATTCTAATATCTTCAAAAGTTTTAATTACTATTTCGCCTCCAATGCCATTAAGGTCTCCAATAGAAATGCCAACTTTTATTTTTTCTTCCTTTCTCATTAAAAAATGATGTCTTTTGTTCGTAATTTTGATGACACAAATTTAATTAAATAAACAGACTATATTATGTTTACTGGAATAATTGAAGATTTAGGTGTTGTAACTAATTTAAAACAAGATTTGGACAATCTTCACATCACTATAAAAAGTAAAATAACATCTGAATTAAAAATAGATCAAAGCGTATCTCATAACGGAGTTTGTTTAACTGTAACAAATATTAAGGGAAGCGAATACACAGTAACAGCTATTAAAGAGACTTTAGATAAAACAAATTTGGGGGGATTGGAAATTAATACTGGTATTAATCTTGAAAGAGCTTTGAAACTTGGCGACAGACTTGATGGGCATATTGTACAAGGTCATGTAGATCAAACCGCATCTTGTATCAATATTCTAGAAAGCGAAGGAAGCTGGATGTATTCATTTAAGTACGATAAAAATTTTGGAAATATTACTATTGAAAAAGGGTCGATAACTATTAATGGTGTTAGTTTAACAGTGGTTAATTCTAAGCAAGACACTTTTAGCGTGGCAATAATACCTTTTACTTATAAACATACAACCTTTAATTCGCTTAAAACTAGTTCAATTGTAAATTTAGAGTTTGATATGATTGGAAAGTATGTTGCTAAGTTAAACAACTTAAGGGTATAGCGTTTACTTATTTAATGAGTTCAAGCCTTTTTTTAATTCCGTAAACAATACCAAGTACTAAAACAAAGAGTACGACTCCATCCACAGGTAAACCTGGCGGCGGCGGCGGCGTTGGGGGCGGAGGATCTCCACCTAATTGAGCTGTGCATACAAAACTTATTAAAACAAATAAGATTGAGGCAAATTTTCTCTTGTTTTGTATTATCATTTTGTGTAAATGTATAAAAAAAAGCGAGTTAACAAAAAAATTAATGTGTTTTTCGATGAAAAAACATCCATGAAACACAAATTAATCCGACGAACTGCTAATAATCAATCTTAAAATCTAATACAAAGATAACGGAGTTTTTCTAAAAAAGTTTGACATTTTAAAAAGTGTTCACACATGTACTTTGTTATTGTATATTATTATATGGAGCTATTAAGCTATTATTTATAAGTAAAAATAGTAGTATAGAGTAATTTAGATGTATAAAGGATTGAGCATCAACTGGAAAAATATTAATAAGTTTAAATCTTTGATTTTTGCATGTTGTTAGTAGCTCTTATTTTATTAATTACATGCCTTTTAGAGGGATAATCCAAATGTTTTTTTCTAGATCAATTGTCCCTCCAATTTCGTCTTTTATAATTCTATCTATAACAATTAAACCTTTTTTAGCCATACTTTCAAAAGTAACGATACCATCGTTGGGGAAATTTTGTCTGGTTCTATGAATATTATATCGATTTGAGAATTTTCTGCCAAAAGTTTCTTCTATACCATTTTTTCCAATCATAAAACCAATTAATCCACCCCAAGTTGCAGTTGGATTATCTGAGTCCCATCCTGTTAGCGTTCCAATTTTTATCGTTTCTTCTAAATCACCTTCACCGTAAAACAAGCTTACCAAGCTTGCAGCAAAGTTTATGCCTGCAGCAAAACAGCCATTACAGTATAAGTTTTTAGAAGTAATATCATATCCATCTTCTTGATTAACCTGATATCTGAAGTAAATAGAATCTCTTGTTTGTTCCCATTTGATACCAGACTCATACAATTTTTGTGTATAATCAAACATTTTGGCTGCATATGAACTATCTGGAATAACATCTCTCGCTTGCTCTGCCATCCAATATATTTTTTGGCTCATGACTTTTCTTGAATCTGTTTTAGAAGCCAAAGAATACATGGTTACATAAAACTTTGAAATATGTTCGGCTTCACCCCGAGCTGTAGTTTGAATTGGTAAATGAGCAATTTTTAATGCTATATCAGGTCTTGCAGGTGAGAATAATCCAAATATCTCAGTAGTTAATTGCGCATCGATCATTTCAAAATGTTCGTTGTTGTTTGGATTTCCTGTTTCAGGAGGAAGTACACCTTCCTTCATTAAATCAAATGCTCTTTGATTGGACACCCATAAAAAGTTTTCCTCTTCAGGTTTTATATGTTTTAACCAGCCATCACGTATTTGTTGTGGAGACAAAATGCTAGTATCACTTGTATAATGAAGATGTTGGTACATATATTCTATATCTGTATCATCATCTGCTCCCCAAATTTCATCGGTATCTTTAAATACAAAATCAATAGTGGGTGATAAATCGCTTGGAATACCTTCTCCCCATATGCTGGGTTGATCAGGTTTTCCCCAGTCCTCTCTGGTGTAAAAATCTCCGGTTTTAAAATCTCCAATATTACCAATTTTATCCATCTCTGTAACCAACCCTGTCCAATTGGCAATACATTGTCCCAACCAAAAACCATATAATTGATTATAATATTTATCTCGAGAAATTCTTAGCTCACCCTCTTCGATAAAGGTAATTTCCTTTTCATCTTGCTTTTTGGTCTCCGTGTTACATGAGGATAAAACAATTAAGTATAATGTTATTAGAATATAGAATCTCATAATTACAGCTAATGTTTTGATAAACTGAGTTTTAATTCTTTTTATCTGCTATTAAACGAAGTTAGTATTTTTTACTACAAAGTCAGTACAGCATTATTTATAAAAATTCATTTCATCCAGGTATTGCCATACATTTTTGGGTAACATTGGGCGCACATCTTTACCTTCTTTAATGGATTTGCGAATAAATGTTGAGGACAATTCCATAATTGGAGCATTAATAAAATGTATCTTTTCATGTTCTTCAAAATTAGTAACTATTTCTTTTTTAGAAATTCTTGGATACACATAAATCTGGTAACGCTCTAAAATAAGCTCATAGTTTTTCCATTTATGAAAACTGTTTAAATTGTCTTTCCCCATAATTAAACAAAATTCATGATCCGGATATTTTTCTTCCAGATAGGTTAATGTATTTATGGTGTAATTGGGCTGGGATAATTTAAACTCAATATCACTGGCGCGTAATTTTGGATAATCTTCGGTGGCCCTATCTACCATTTGATAACGGTGGTTGTCCTCCAACAAAGCACTTTTCTTTTTAAAAGGACTATGAGGTGTAACAACAAACCAAACTTGGTTTAAATCGCTATGTTCAGCTAAATGGTTGGCAATAGTTAAATGCCCAACATGAATGGGGTTAAAAGTGCCAAAGTAAAGACCGATTTTCATTAGCGCTTGTTTAAAAAAGAATCAACTTTATTGTAAGCTTCAGTTAAAGCTTCTTCAAGATTATTATTTACAATAACATAATCAAAAAGAGGCGCGGTGGCTAATTCGGCTGAAGCTTTTGCAACTCTCATATTGATCTTGTCGATGCTTTCTGTTTTTCGTTTCTTCAATCTAATTTTGAGCTCGTCGATACTTGGTGGTTTTACAAAGACAGCTAAAGTTTGCTCTGGAAATTTTCGTTTTATTCGTAAACCGCCGGAAACATCAATATCGAAAATTACATGTTTCCCCATAGCCCAAATACGCTCAACTTCAGAGTTTAATGTACCATAGAAATTATCTCTGTAAACTTCTTCCCATTCTAAAAAGGAATTACTTTTTATGTTGTTTTTAAATTCTTTGAGAGATAAGTAATAGTAATCTTTTCCATCAATTTCATCACCTCTTTTTTCTCGTGAAGTTGCTGAGATAGAGAATTCTAAATTTAATTCTTTTAGTTTTAATAAATGCCTAACTATGGTAGTTTTACCGGAGCCTGAAGGTGCAGAAAAAACAATGAGTTTGCCTTTATTCATAATTAAAGTACATTTAATAATTGTTCTTTAATTTTTTCAAGCTCGTCCTTCATTTGAACTACCAGTTTTTGCATTGGCGCATAATTTGCTTTAGAACCTACTGTATTAATCTCTCTTCCTATTTCTTGAGCAATAAACCCTAGTTTTTTACCATTAGAATCTTGAGAATCTATAGATTTAATAAAATATTCTAAATGATTATGGAGTCTTACTTTTTCTTCAGTAATATCAAATTTTTCGATATAATATACAAGTTCTTGCTCAAAACGGTTTTCATCCACCTTTTCTTTTAAGTCTGAAACACCTTTAAGCAAACGCTCTCTAACAGCTTCAATTCGTTCAGGATCTATGGCAATAACTTGAGTTAAGAGATTATCTATATTTTCAATTCTGGTTTTAAATTCTTTTTCTAAAGCCAAACCTTCATCTACTCTGTATTGTATTATTTTTTCTAAAGTTGTAATAATTTCATTTTCAATAGCTCTCCATTCATCTTCATCTATTTCATCACGTTCAGTATTTAAAGCTTCAGGCATTCTCACAGCCATTTTTAAAAGTTCAATTTCATTACCACCTACAATTTCGTGAAGCTGCTTCATATATTTTTTTACAACAGGCTTATTTAATTGTGTTGAAATTTCTTCTCCATTATTCTCTATAAATAATGAAAAATCAATTTTTCCACGTTCTAATTTGGAAGCAAGAAGTTTCCGAATATCTAATTCTTTTTCTCTGTAAATGGAAGGTGTGCGCACATACGAATCGAAGTTTTTGCTGTTTAAAGATTTTATTTCAATAGAAATTTTTTTGTTAGGAAGCTGTAATACAGATTTTCCGTAACCTGTCATTGATTGTATCATTCTAGTAATTTAAAAGATGTACAAAGATAGTAAAAGACTTAAATTTTTATGTAGATAAGGACCAAACAAAACTTAAACGTTTAGCTTGGTTTTTTTCGTTACTAAATAAACTCCAATAAAAATTAGTATTGCTGCTATAACTTTAACAAAACTCAAAGAATCACTACCCACAATAATTGCATAAACAATTGCAATTGGCGGCTGTAAATACATAAATACCCCTACTGTTGAAGCTTTTAATTCTTTTAAAGCAAATACGTTTAATAAGTAGGTTAAAAATGTAGTTCCTATAACTACAAACGAAAGTTTCCAGATGGCTTCAAAAGGGAGAGAAGTCCATTCTACCTCAATAAATTCAGTAATTGTAATTGGTAAATTAATAATAACAGCGATTAAAAAGATCCATTTCATTAAAGTTAATGGGTGATATTTTAAAGTTAATGGCTTTACAATAATGAGGTAAATACCGTAAGAAATAGAATTTACCACAAATAAGATATTCCCTAAAGTAATATTTGGAGCATCCTGTCGCATTTCATTACTAAAGAATATTAAAGCTAATGCACCAGAAAAACCTAAACTAATACCAAAGTATTTAATAAGAGTAATTTTTTCTTTAATAAAAAAAGCCGACATTAAAAACACGAATATAGGAGAAATAGTAACTATTATTGAAGCATTTATTGGTGTGGAAAGACTTAACCCTTTAAAAAACATGAGCATATTAATTACCATTCCAAAAAGAGCACATAAAATAATGCGTTTCCAGTCTCTAATATCTATTCGCTCTTTTGGCCCCCAAAAGCCAATAATCCAGAATAAAATACTTGCTCCTAAAACTCTTACTAAAATAAAACCAAAAGGTCCAATATAGGTCGGCATCAGTCCTTTGGCAATTGTATGATTTAAACCATAAATAGATGTTGCAATTAAAGCAGCTAAAAGCGCAAGTGTTCTTTTATTCATTTATAAATTGTCTTGCCTCGTTAACTACTTTTTTACTATTTCCTATAAATATATGATTCTCAATTATTATTACAGGGCGTTTTAGAAATGTATAGTGTTCTAAAATATACTGTTTAAAATCTCTTTCATTTAAAGTTTGGTTCTTTAAATCCATTTCCTTGTAAAGCTTTGCTCTTTTACTAAAAAGAGACTCATAACTACCTGATAATTTATACATTTCATTAAGTTGTTTTACTGTAATCTCATATTCTTTAATGTCTTGTAAAATGAAATCTGAAGAAAGATTAAGTTCTTTTAAAATTCTCATACAAGTATTGCAAGTTTTTAAGTAGTATATTTTTTTCATCACTAACAAAGGTTAACTTTACAAAGAAAATCATTTAATTAGAAAATAATTGCTTTTATCAAAAAAATAAGACACTCAATTAGAGTATGCTTTACCCTTAAAAAATCACTTTAAGTTTATGGATTACTATTCTATTATAACAATTTTAATTGTGCTTTCTGCACTTTTCGGTTATATAAATGTGCGCTTTTTTAAGCTGCCAATAACCATTGGGTTAATGGTAATTACAATTATTTTCACTTTAATAATAATAGCTATTGGTCAGTTTGACGACACCTTGCTTTTAAGGGAAAGAGCATTTATAGAAAACATAGATTTTAAAACTGTACTATTCGATATAATGCTTTCTTTTTTATTATTCGCCGGAGCATTACATACTAATTTTGAGCAATTAAAAATACAACGTTGGCCAATTTTAGTTTTTGCAACTTTAGGTGTTTTAGTATCTACTTTTCTTGTTGGTCTAATTATGTTTTATGTACTCCAACTTTTGGGATTACAGGTAGATTTTATTTATTGCTTACTTTTTGGAGCCTTAATATCACCAACAGATCCAATTGCTGTTTTAGGAATTTTAAAACAAGCAAATGCTCCCAAAAAGTTAGAAACTAAAATAGTTGGTGAATCTTTATTTAACGATGGTGTTGGTGTGGTTGTGTTTTTAACGATTTTAAAAATAGCCGAAGGAGGTAACGAAATTACTTTTGCTCATGTTGCCGAAATGTTTGGTATAGAAGTGCTTGGAGGTATTGCTCTTGGATTGTTGTTAGGATGGATTACTTATAGATTGATGAAATCTATTGATGATTACGATGTTGAGGTTATCATAACTATTGCAGTTGTAATGGGAGGAACTTTATTAGCTCAAAAATTTCATTTATCTGCTCCATTAGCAATGGTAGCTTGTGGCTTAATGGTTGGGAATGATACTGTTCGAAATGCTGCTATGTCTAAAATAACAGAAACCTATGTAGATAAATTTTGGGAGCTCATAGATGTATTATTAAACACAATGCTTTTCGTACTTATCGGAATGGAAATGCTGATATTAACCTTTCAAGGCAATTATATTTTATCTGGATTATTAGCAGTGCCAATAGTGTTATTATGTAGATATGTTTCATTATGGTTTCCGATTAAATTCTTTTCAAAAAAGTTAGATTTTGTACCAAACACAAATTTAATTATGACTTGGGGAGGATTACGAGGAGGAATTTCTATTGCGTTAGCTTTGGGTTTGACCAAGGAAATGCACAGGGAATTATTTCTGGTAATTACTTATATAATTGTGGTATTTTCTATAATTGGTCAAGGATTAACTGTTGGACCCTTGATAAAACGATTAGCAAAAAATGAAGATTAATTTAGTTGTAAATATGGAAGGGCTTCTTCAAACGGAATTGTAAATTCTGTAATCCCTTCGGAATATGGTGCAATTTCATAAACATTGTAAAGTAAAATGACTCCTTCGTCACTAAATCCAATATTTGCTGGAAACTGAAAACCGTCTCCAAAAAAATAATCGTTAAAGCCATTTTCATTAGACTCCTCTTCTAATTTAAGGTTAAAACACCTTTTTGCAAGTTTAATAAAACCAATTTTGTTTTTAATAAGCCCATCATTTTGTAGAAGTTCTCCAGTTTGAGAATTAAAATTTAAAAAAGAGATATTCATATTCCCATGTGCACCTCCAGTATTTAAATAGCTGTTTATAGCAATGCAAGTTATTTCTGGAGATTGATAAGTCACCTCACCATCAATAAGAGCTTCCCAGATTAAAGAGTTTTCTTCAAAATCATCTTTAAAGGCTATATATATAGAATCAAACTTTTTTACAGCATCATCTAATGAAATGCTTATAAGTGAATCTTCGCCGAAACTTATAGCGTTAACAATAAAGTTTTCAATTGTAGAATTTATAGATTCAGCAATTGTATTAGCCTCATTTGCGTTAGGAACATTAATTTCTATAATTGCATTTTCGTTTTTGGCAAAATTAGTTTCAGAAAAGGTTAAATGGATCTCTTTTTTACATGAAACTATTACTAGTGAAACAAGCATTAATAGGGCAAATTTTCTCAACTTGAACTTTTTTTGTTAAACATTAATTAAAGATATAGCATACGTTTGAATACAACGAATTAAAAACTAAATTTGTTGTAAATAATTTATAAATGAAATTTAATACTAAAACAATTCATGGAGGGCAAGAGCATGATCCTGCTTATGGTTCGGTAATGCCACCAATATATCAAACATCTACCTATGCGCAGTCCACTCCTGGAGGACATAAAGGCTATGAATATTCCCGAACACATAACCCAACCCGGAACGCTTTAGAAAAGGCTTTTGCAAGTATTGAAAACGGAAATTATGGCTTAGCGTTTGGATCTGGATTAGCAGCAATTGATGCCATAATTAAATTGTTAAAACCTGGAGATGAAGTTATTTCTACCAATGATTTGTATGGAGGTTCTTATCGGTTATTCACAAAAATTTTTGAAGGCTTTGGAATAAAATTTCATTTTGTTGGAATGGAAAGCGTCAGGAATATTCAAGCCAAAGTAAACAGCAATACAAAGTTAATTTGGGTAGAGACACCAACTAACCCAATGTTAAATATTATTGATATTAAAGCAGTATCAGTGGTCGCTAAAAAGCATAACATTTTACTTGCTGTGGATAATACATTTGCAACCCCTTATTTACAATTACCATTAGATTTGGGAGCCGACGTTGTGATGCATTCAGTCACAAAATATATTGGAGGACATAGTGATGTAGTTATGGGAGCATTAATTGTAAAAGATAAAGAGCTAGCAGAGAAGTTATATTTTATTCAAAATGCAAGTGGAGCAGTTTGTGGGCCACAGGATAGTTTTTTAGTTCTGAGAGGAATTAAAACACTTCATTTAAGAATACAGAGACACTGCGAGAATGGCAAAGCTGTGGCCGAATTTTTGGCTTCACATCCTAAAATTGAAAAAGTGTATTGGCCTGGATTTGAAACACATCCAAATCATGATATAGCTAAAACGCAAATGAAAGATTTTGGAGGGATGCTTTCTTTCACTACTAAAGGGAACAATTACGCTGAAGCGATTAGGATTGTAGAAAATTTAAAAATATTTACTTTAGCTGAATCCCTTGGTGGTGTAGAATCACTTTCTGGCCATCCAGCAAGCATGACACATGCTAGCATACCTAAAGAAGAACGTGAAAAATCAGGAGTTGTAGATTCACTTATAAGATTAAGCGTCGGAATTGAAGACGAGGAAGATATTATTAATGATTTAAAACAGGCTTTACAATAAAAATTAATTTAAATAATAGATATAGCCAAAATTTAACCAGAGAAGCCAATCGTTAAATTTATTGTAACTCAATTGATGATCAAAACCATCAATCCAATCACTAAAATATAGTTGCCATCTTAGATCTAGCATTAAATCTGAAAGCACTGTTAACTTATATCTTACGCCAACACTAGTTACTATAGACCATGCACCTATATTTTCTGGTCTAATAGATCCGGGCTCCCAATACGAATAAAAGTTTCTTGGGTCGGTGATATCTCCAAATATTACATCGGGATTAGGGCTATTATAATCTGTGCTTGCTTTTGGAGTAGATGACGTATAATGAATACCTAAACTAATAAAAGGCGCAAATTTGTAACTAAAAGCTTGGAAGGAACGAATACTTTTTGGGAAATATTCAAGCTGCATTCCTACATCAAAATTTTCGGCAATGCCATGATGACCTCTAAGTCTATCAGCATTATCACTAACTTTATCTGGCCTCACCCAAAACCCATGATGATCAAGTATTGTTTTATTCCATGAAACTTCTGTTCTTAATTTAAAATGGTCATTAAAATAATTATCTGTGGAATAGCAATTACAATCTGCACGATAAGCAAAGTTAATATAATGAATGATCCCTATGCCAATTCCTGAATTCCCTAAATTTGTTTCTTCTTCAAACCGACTACCAAAATCGGACCTAAATTCTACTGGACCAACAATTACACCAATTTCGTGAGAAAACCCTAGTTGTGAGTACGATAAGTTTATTCCGAAAAGGAAAAAGAAAATTAAGGTTAAATGTTTAGGGTTAAGCATAGTATATTTCAATATATATTGAGGCTTATGATGACAAATATATCAAACTTCGATGAAACAACAAAAAAATCCGATAAAATGCAATAAAGTCAGTCTTATGGGGGCGAATTACTTTTTAATAAATCAACACTATTATTAATTATGAATTTTAGTAAAAAATAACGTTATTTTTAAAGATATCGTATATTTGTAGTCTCAAAATTCGACATAATTATAGTTAATTCAAAACCTTTTTAAATGAAAAATAAAATAGATGCCTTTTTGAATCTTGTAAAAGAGAGAAATGGTAACGAACCAGAATTCTTACAAGCTGTAGAAGAAGTGGCTGAAACAGTAATACCTTATATTGTTAGTCAAGAAATATATAGTGGTAAAAACATCTTATTAAGAATGGTTGAGCCAGAAAGAGTTATAATGTTTCGTGTTGCTTGGGTTGATGATAAAGGAGAAATAATAGTAAATAGAGGATACAGAATTCAAATGAATTCGGCAATTGGTCCATATAAAGGAGGTTTACGTTTTCATCCTTCGGTAAATTTAAGTATTCTTAAATTTTTAGCTTTCGAACAAGTATTTAAAAATGCATTAACGACACTACCAATGGGTGGAGGTAAAGGAGGGTCTGATTTTAATCCTAAAGGGAAATCGGATGACGAGATTATGCGTTTTTGTCATGCTTTTATGGCTGAATTATGTAGACATATTGGAGCAAATACAGATGTGCCTGCTGGAGACATAGGCGTTGGAGGTAGAGAAATAGGTTACTTATTTGGAATGTATAAAAAATTACGTAACGAGTTTACAGGTGTGTTAACTGGAAAAGGGAAAACTTGGGGAGGGTCGTTAATTCGCCCCGAAGCAACGGGTTATGGTACTGTTTATTTTGCTCAAAGTATGCTTAAAACCAAAGGAGACACTCTTAAAGACAAAGTTGTAGCAGTTTCTGGTTCTGGAAATGTTGCTCAATATGCTTGTGAGAAAGCTACACAGTTAGGAGCTAAAGTAGTTACTATGTCTGACTCTTCAGGTTATATTTATGACGATGAAGGGATAGGTGCAGATAAATTATCATTTATAATGAAGATTAAAAATGTTAATCGTGGTAGAATTAACGAATACGTTGAAAAGTATCGTAATGCCAAATTCTTTTCAGGAGAAAGACCATGGAATGTTAAATGTGATGTAGCTTTACCATGCGCTACTCAAAATGAGTTAAATGGAGAACAGGCAAAAGTATTACTGAATAATGGATGTAAAGTTGTTAGTGAAGGAGCAAATATGCCCTCTACTCCAGAGGCAGTTCATGCATTTCAGACAGCTAAAATTTTATTTGCTCCAGGAAAAGCTTCTAATGCAGGAGGTGTAGCA
The DNA here is from genome assembly GCA_965250265.1 of Flavobacteriaceae bacterium. GTDB lineage: Bacteria > Bacteroidota > Bacteroidia > Flavobacteriales > Flavobacteriaceae > PRS1. The sequence goes on from CBDFNO010000015.1 coordinate 906,468, forward strand.
ACTTCAGGATTAGAAATGTCCCAAAATTCTTTACGAATTAACTGGACTCGTGAAGAAGTTGATGAAAGGCTTAAGAATATTATGATTGAAATTCACGATGCTTGTATTAAGTTTGGTAAGCAAGATGATGGATATATTGACTATGTTAAAGGAGCAAATATTGCAGGATTTGTAAAAGTAGCAGACGCTATGTTAGCACAAGGAGTCGTTTAAGAAATCATTTTTTATAAATATTGGAAAGCTTTCAGAATTTATTTTGAAAGCTTTTTTTCTTGAGATAAAAGAGCTATATCTCTTTCTATTATTTCAAAGATTAGAATGTCAGGTTTTTCTTTTTCAATTAAGGTTTTATTTAAAATATACCCTCGCGAATAAATACATTCCCCAAAACTTTCATTGAAAAATCGAATCCAATCATTCGCAAAAGAGTCGTGATGCATTAGTAATTTTAAGTTTTTGTTTGGGTTAATATAATGCTTAACATGACCAGATAATTTTTTAGTAATAATATTCGATCTAGTTTTTCTGTTTAAAAAAATAGCTTTTTCTTCAATATTTAAATTAATCATGTTAATTATATCACCATTATCTATCACTTTTTCTTCTAAATTATAGTTTGATATTGGAACACTTGAGACATTATTTTTTTTACTTAAGATATTTATAGTTTCATTATAGCCTAAAAAAGCTCCATATTCGTTCCAATGTGTATCTGTTTTAAGGTATATCAACTCTTTTAGCTTATTTGTCAAAGAAATATCAGTCAAGTCAATTATATCAAAATCAATTTCTTTTTTTAAATGCTTCTTCAATATTTCAAGCTTTGTTTTATTTTGACTTAGATTGAACGGTAATTTTTCTTGATAGATTCTATTTTTGTCTGGAGGAACTACCAAATAAAATAAAATATTTTTGGCAGATAAATAATTTTTTATATTTTTTATATTTTGTGTTATTTTTTCAAGTTCACCATTTAAAAAGGTATCATTGCCAAATGAATTGTTAAATGTATTATTAAATTCATTACCTAAAAAATACCATCCTTCTTTGCCCCGTACAACTCTGTTAGGTATGGGGTTTTCTTCTAAAAAAATGAATTTAAAATCTATATAGTTATTTACTAAAGTTGATTTTAACCCAAAATTATCTTCATAATAGTTTTTAATATCCCTTACATATTTTATTGGCTCATTCAAATTGAATTCTGGAAACACTTTAAATCTTATTTGCTTGTTCTCTTGGTTATTTTCAAGGCCAACTAACATTATTATATTCGGTAATGTTAGCATTGTTAGAAAAACAATAATTAATATAGTAGATTCTATTTTTTTTGTGGTCTTCATTAAAATCTGAAATATATAAAGGGATTATAAGAATCTGTAGCTATATAGACAAAACATAGAATAAAAATCAATATTAAACTTATAATTTTTAAAGACACTAAATATTTATGCTTTAAAGAATTAACATTTAAGCTATAAATAAAGTTGTTCATATTTTTAAAAATGGGCGTGGATAAAACAAATGCAATAATTAAAACAAAAATTACCTCTTTGGATAGATAAAACCATAAAAAATCTTGATTGCTTGCTTTATTAAAATTAAACATCGCTTTTACATACATAAAAGCATCAGTTAGCGTATCACTTCTAAAAATCACCCATGAAAACATTACAATTAATATTAAATATAAACGGGATAAAAAAGCCGGTAATTTTTGTAGCACTTTAGCAAATCCAATTCTTTCTATAACAATAAAAAAACCATGAAATAACCCCCAAAAAATAAATGTCCAACTTGCTCCATGCCATAGACCTGTTATAAAAAATACGATAAGCAAATTGAGGTAAGTTCTTATTTTGCCTTTTCGATTTCCTCCTAATGAGAAGTATAGATATTCTCTAAACCAGTTAGTTAGAGAAATATGCCAACGTTGCCAAAACTCCCGTATGGACTTCGATATGTATGGATAATTAAAGTTCTCTAAAAAATTAAAACCAAACATTTTTCCAAGCCCTATTGCCATATCTGAATATCCAGAAAAATCAAAATATATTTGAAAACTATAAGCTATAACACCTAACCAAGCAGCTAATGAAGATAATTCGTTGGGAGGTAAACTAAAAATACCATCAGCCAATAAAGCACAATTATTTGCAATTATCATTTTTTTCCCAAGCCCAATAATAAATCTTTCTACGCCTTCAGAAAACAAATTAACAGAAGTCTTTCTATCTACTAAATCTTTTTCAATATCCTTATATTTTATTATTGGCCCAGCAATTAATTGTGGAAAAAGGGTTACATATGTAGCAAAATTTATAAAATTTTTATTAGCCTTAACTTTTCCTCTATACACATCAATTGTATATGACATTGTTTGAAAGGTATAAAAGCTAATGCCCAGTGGTAATGCCACATTAGCAAATTTTGTAGCAGAAACCATCGAAACATTGAAGAAATTTAAAACCTCAATAAAATTAGTAAAAACGAAATTCGAATATTTAAAGTAAAATAGAATGGACAAATTAAAAACGATAGAAATCAACAACCCTATTTTCTTTCTTCCTTTGTTAATTATTAAACCAGAAAAAAAGTCAATAAGAGTGGAAGAAATAATTAATATAACAAGTTCTTTCTCACCCCAGGTATAAAAGATTAAGCTTACTAAAAGTAAAAAACCGTTTCTAAATTTTTTGGGTAGGAGGTAGTATATTAGTAAAGTAAAAGGGAGAAATAAAAAAAGAAAAATAGGACTATTAAATAGCATTTATATTTATTTATCAAGCTAAAATACAATAAATCCATATTTGATTCGAAATAATTTTTTCATATAAACGTTTGATTTGAAACGAAAAATTGCTTTACTTTTTTGTAAATAATTGAAATCCCCATCTTTTTCTTATTATCTACTTTTTTGTTAGGCAATAAAAAACATTAATTTTGTGATTAAAATTATAATCATTTATTAAAATCGGTTTAATGAAAGTGTCTCAACGCATATTAATTCTATTTATTTGTTTAAGTAGTATCTTATCTTACTCACAAGATTTCTCAGATTTATGGGAAGGGCATTTTTCATATTATGATATTAAGGATGTTTCACAAGGAAACAATAAAATATATGCTGCTGCAGAAAATGCAATTTTTTCTTATGATGTAAATACTCTTGAGATAAATAAAATAACAACTTTAAATGGCTTATCGGGTGAGGTTATTTCAACAATACATTATAGCGAAACGTATAATTTGTTAGTTGTCGGGTACGAAAGCGGATTAATAGAAATTGTTTTTGAACAGGACAATGAAATTCTTTCAGTTGTAGACATTTTAGAAAAGCAAACAATCCCACCAGACAGCAAACGTATAAACCATTTTAACGAATTTAATGGCTTTATATACATTTCTACTGATTTTGGCATTTCAGTTTATGATTTAGAACGGTTAGAATTTGGAGACACATATTTTGTAGGTAGTGGAGGCAGTCAAACAATAGTTAGCCAAACGACTGTTTTTGGAGACTACATTTATGCAGCTTGTAAAAATTCTATAGGTTTAATTAAGGCACTTGTAAATAGTGATGATCTTATAAATTATCAAGTATGGTCAACAATAGCAACTGGAAATTTTATAGCTGTTGAAAAAGTTGAAAACACTTTATATGCTGGAAGAACAAATAGGGTGATTTACAAAGTTGAAAATGATATTTTAAATCAAATATTTACTTATTCAGATGTACCTCAGGATATTAGACAATCAAACAACAATCTTTTAGTCACTACAAAAAGGAATGTTTTTGTTTACGATTCTAATTTTAATTTAATTTCTAACATAGGTATTCATCAAGATTTTGAAACAGAATATTCGTCTTCAGTATTTGTGAATAATGAAGTCTTTATTGGCACTAAGAACATAGTGAATTTAGGCAAGACAGGATTTGGTATTTTAAAAGTTTCCATTGATGATATTTCAATATTTACTGAAATTCACCCACAAGGGCCTTTGTTAAATAAACTATTTTCTTTAGAGTTGTTAAATGGCGATTTATGGGGAGTATCTGGAGGTTATTCGGTGTCTTATAATTTTAATGGAGGTTTGCCTAGAACTGGGATTAGTCACTTAAAAAATGGCGAATGGGTTAATATAATATACGACTCAATTAGCAATGTAGTTAGTGAGCCACGATTTTTATCCCATATTGCAATAAATCCTTCTAACCCTCAACAGGTATATATAAGTTCTTATTACTCTGGACTTATTGAGGTTAATGATAATCAAGTCACATCTTTATTTGATGAGAGTAATAGCACTTTAACCCCTTTTGTGAGCACTCTAAATTTAACCTTAACAAGCTTTTATGATAGAGATGGAGCTTTATGGGTAACAAACGGTAGAGTAGATAGCCCTTTAAATAAATTTGTTAATGGACAATGGAGAGCTTATGATTTCACTAGTTTAATAGATGATCCTTTAACCAATTTAGGATTTTCAAATATTGAACAAGATCAAAGTAATAATAATTTGTTTTTTGGTTCTCATGATTATGGTATAATTGGGTTTAATGAAAACAATGGGAATTCTTTAATAAAAAACCTCTCAGAAGAAAATGGAGCAGATTTGCCTTCATCTTATGTTAGAACTATAGCCTTAGATAATAGAAATCAATTATGGTTAGGGACAGAAAAGGGATTAAGAGTTATATTTAATACTTCAAATTTCTTTACAGATGATAATATAGAAGTTCACCCTATAATAATTCTTGAAAATGGAATCCCAAAAGAACTTTTAGAGCAACAATTTATATCAGATATTAAAGTAGATGGTTCTAATAATAAATGGATAGCTACTATTGGCGCAGGTTTATTTTATTTTTCTTCGAATGGTCAAGAAACTATATATCATTTTACAAAAGATAATTCTCCATTACCATCTAATAATGTAAATGATCTTGCAATCGATAATATAAATGGGGTGATTTACATAGCTACCGATAGAGGATTATTGTCGTTTAATTCAGGGAGTTCTTCACCACAAGAAACTTTATCTAATGTTTTTATTTATCCGAATCCTGTTCGTCCAAATTTTAATGTTGTAGAAGATAAGGTCAAAATAAAAGATTTAAGTGAAAACGTAAATATAAAAATTACAGATATAGAAGGAAACCTTGTTGCTGAAGCTGAATCCAGAAGAAATTTAAGACATAAAGGTTATAATTTAGAAATAGATGGAGGAACTGCTTATTGGAACGGAAAAAACCTTGCTAATAATACAGTAGCCTCGGGAGTTTATCTTATTATGTTATCCGATTTGGATACTTTCGAAACAAGGGTTTTAAAATTAATGATAGTTAGATAATGCTGGTCTCAACAAAAGCAATAGTGCTTTCAAAGTTTAGGTATAAAGACCATGACTTAATAGTTAAGTGTTATACAGAAAAGTTTGGCATTATAAGTTACTTATTAAATAATGCCTTAAAACAAAACAAAAAAGGAAAATTTAAACCAGCTTACTTTCAATTATTAACTGTTCTGGAAATCCAAGCAGATCATAAAGATCGTAGATCACTACAATATTTAAAGGACATAAAATTGCAATGTAATTATACATCATTACATACAAATGTTGTAAAGAGTGCAATTGTGATGTTTCTTTCAGAAGTTTTGACAAATATTTTAAAAGAAGAAGAAGAAAATCTAACTCTTTATAATTTTATTGAAACTTCACTAATTTGGCTTGATAAAAACGAAACTAATTCAATTTTTCATTTAAAGTTTTTAATAGAACTTACAAAGTATCTTGGGTTTTATCCTAACTCTTCAATGATCAGGGCGCCTTTTTTTAATCTTGAAGGAGGCCGATTTCAGTATAAAAAAACGAATATATATTGTATTTCTGGAGATAATTTAGTCTTCTTAAAACAGCTATTGGGCATAAAATTTGATGTAGATATCATTCTCAATATTAATTCTAACCAAAAACGAAAATTTTTAGATATGATTTTACTCTATTTTAAACTACATTTGCACGGTTTTAAAACACCTAAATCTGTAGTAGTATTAAATCAAGTTTTTAACTAATAATGAAGAACATATTTGTTTTTTTTTCTTGCTTAATTCTTTTTGTCGCTCATGCACAAGAGGTCACAATTTTAGACGAGATGTCTAACGAACCCATTGTAGGAGTTGTTGTCTATAATAGTTCTAAAACTAAAAACTTCATTTCAAATTTAGAAGGCAAAGTTTCTCTAAATCTTTTTAGTGATAATGAAAAAATAATCTTTCAACATATATCACATAATAAGATAAGCTACATTAAATCAAAAGTTCCTAAAGTGATTTATTTAGTAATGAAGGCACAAGATTTAGATGAAATAGTGATTTCAGCATCAAAATTTGAACAAAGCAAAAGAGAAGTTCCTCAAAAAATCATCAGTATAAAAACAAAAGACATTTTATTTGCAAACCCACAAACGAGTGCAGATTTATTACAAAACAGCGGGCAAGTCTTTATACAAAAAAGTCAATTAGGAGGAGGTAGTCCTTTAATAAGAGGTTTTTCTACAAATAGATTGTTACTTTCTGTTGATGGTGTAAGAATGAACAACGCAATTTTTAGAGGAGGAAATGTACAAAACGTAATTTCAATAGATCCATTTGCAATTGAAAATACTGAAATTATTCTTGGAGCAGGTTCAGTAATTTACGGAAGTGATGCAATAGGTGGAGTAATGAATTTTTATACTCAAAAACCTAAATTATCTCAGCTTGATTCCCAGTTTTTTAGCGGCAATGCTATTTTAAGATACTCAAGTGCAAGTAATGAGAAGACAGGACATATAGACTTCAATTTAGGATATAAAAAATGGGCTTTTTTTACAAGTGTAAGTTATACAGATTTCGAAGATTTAAATATGGGGAAGTATGGACCGCAAGATTATTTAAGGTTTGAATACGTCGAAACTACAAATGGGCAGGATAATATTATGCAAAATGACGACCCTAAAACACAAAAATTTACTGGATACAATCAAATCAATTTTCTAGAAAAAATACATTATAAAGCAGATAAAACATTAAGTTTTGATTTTGGCCTGCACTATTCTACTACATCAGATTACCCAAGATATGACAGACTTATACGATATGAAGCTGATGAATTAAAATATGCCGAATGGTTTTATGGACCTCAACGCTGGTTTTTAGGAAGTTTTCAAATCACGAAATTAAGTAGCAAATCAAATTTATATGATAAGATTAAAGTAACCACTTCATATCAAAATTTTCAAGAAAGCAGATTTAGTAGAAATATAAATTCAGAAATCAGGAACATTCGAGAAGAAAATGTAGATGCTATTTCCGCTAATTTCGATTTTGAAAAAACTATTTCAGAATCCTCTAAACTGTTTTATGGTTTTGAATATATTTATAATACAGTAGGTTCTAATGGAAGGGAAGAAAACGTAACAAACAGCAATACACAAAAAATAGCTTTTAGATATCCAAACGGTTCAACTTGGCAATCTTTAGCATCTTATTTTAGTTATAAGTTTAAACCAAATAAAAAATTCACTTTACAATCAGGGATTAGGTATAATGCTATTTTTATTAATGCAGATTTAAAAGAGAATAACATTTTTTTAGACCTTCCTTTTAACGAGGCTAACATAAAAACAGGAGCTTTAACAGGAACTGCAGGGATTAGTTGGATTCCAAACAATACAATACAATGGAAACTAAATGCATCTACAGCGTTTAGAGCTCCAAATATTGATGATATTGGTAAAATTTTTGATTCTGAGCCTGGCTCAGTAGTCGTACCTAATGCGAATTTAAAACCTGAATATGCGTATAGTGGAGAACTAGGATTAACTTTAAATTTTAATGAGGCAGTAGTTATAGATTTAGCAACATATTATACGTATTTAGATAATGCTTTAGTACGACGGGATTTTAGTATTAATGGGCAAATTGAAATTATTTATGACGGTGAGTTAAGTAACGTTCAAGCAATACAAAATGCCTCCAAAGCTTGGATTTATGGTTTTGAAGTTGGAATAAAAATTTCTTTTACAGATTATTTTAAATTAAAATCACAGTATAGTATTGTTGGAGGTAAAGAAGAAGATAATGAAATTGAAGTTCCAATTAGACACGTTGCACCAAGTTTTGGTAACACGCATCTTATTTGGGAAATGAATAAACTAAAGTGTGATGTCTTTTTAAGTTATAATAGTGAATTATCATTCAAACAATTAGCGCCATCCGAAATTGATAAAGCATATTTGTATGCTAAGAATGAAAATGGAAATCCTTATTCACCATCTTGGCATACCTTAAATTTCAGGTCTCAATATCAGATAAATAAGGAAACATCTATTATTGCAACATTAGAGAATATAACTAACCAAAGATATAGACCATATTCTTCAGGGATTTCTGCTCCAGGAGTAAACTTTATTCTAACTCTAAAGTATAGTTTGTAGACTAAATATTAAAACTAATTTCTTTTTATAGCTTTTTTCGTAATTACAAAACCATTACTTAATTCTACTTTGGCAATATAAGTAGCTTGGTTTAAGTTAGACAGGTTATATGTTTTGGAATTTCCATCAGCGTTTAATCTATAAATGGTTCTTCCTAATAAATCAGTTATTTCAATAGATTTCATTTCTAAAGGGTTGGATAATTTAAATTGAACCTGCCCATTGTTATGCTCAATAATTCTCAAAGAATTATTATTAGTATCATAATCTCCTAGAGATAAAGCATCTTGAGTAAATGCAATTTCAAAGCGATTATTAAATTCGCCAACTTCAGATGTGAACGTATAATCGGAAGCCGATAAATCATAAATAACACCGGATAAGTTGTCTTTTAAAAACACAGTATTATTTTTTAAAAACGCACCCTCAATTTGCGCTATAGATAATGTATATAAGGTCGCTACATCTATAGAAGTTTGAAAACCTAAAGGAATAATTTCTTCAAGGGTTAAACTAGTTGGATCTTTCCCTTGAATAGCAAATTTCTTATCCTCTCCCTCAATCATTGTATATATCATGGAATGGACTTGAGATGAGAGGTTGCGTGACGCGTCAAAAGAAAAACCATCATATTCATTCGTAGCATTTTCAACATAACCAACAGCTGTTTGACTGAAAACGCCATTATCTGAAGTTAAATTTAGCCAAAGTTTATTTACAAATAAAGTATTATTCGATCTGAAGAATTGATCATTACTATTAGTATCTGCCATCCGCATACTATTTGTAAATTTAATGGTTCCCTCTTTTATATCCGAACCAGGGGAAATTTCGGTTCCTTCTGCATCATTGTCGTAGGAGATAAAAAAAGCCTGACCTGAAGGTATAAATCTAGCTGGAGTAATACCATCGCCGCCCGCGACTTCGGATGTCGAATTTATTATCGCGTAGTCCGATTGTGCAAAATTCAGGTTTTCGTTACCATTATTTGAGTAGGATGGTTGAGTGTTCTGTGACCATATATAAATAGCTCCTTCCGATACCCCACCAATAGGAGGGTTAATAGGGACGGCAACATTTAAAACACTGGCATTTTCGGTTAGAAAATCGTCGGCACTTATTGCTGAGGGATAAGGATTACCAATTAAATTCCAGTTGTTGTCCTTTGTTTCAGCATCGTTTTTATATACATTTACCAGTATATCGCCAGTATTAAACTCTCCTATAAAAGTGGCTTGATCACTGCTTGGGAACATTCCCAATGGTGAAGATGTTGATGCATAGCCTGATCCCGTCAACATTGCTCCAGATGCCAATTGCCAATCATTACCATCATCATCTATATCATCTTGTCCATTTTTTGTTTCACCGTTGTTTCCAACCTCCTTTGTTGCATCTAAATAATTTTGTGCATTAAACCAAAAGCGTCTATTTGAAGGCGTATAAGGAAAAGCATCTTCTACAGTTTCACCAATAACTGGCGAGCTCCAGTAGGTGTATTCGTACCATTGGTTAAGATTGGCAGTATATTTAATAACTTTTGCAGTACCACCTGCATTAAGCGTGAATGTACCAGCATCATCAACTTGCGCCAATGTACCTTGCGTTTGCACTGTAATTGTACCATCGATAATTACATCGTTTTCAACTTTTATATAGGTTGAGTTATCAACTGTCAATTTATAATTAGTATTTACCATTAGATTACAGGCACTAAAACTTACTTCATTACCACCATTTCCTGTATTGTAATCTCCATTAATAACGGCATTGGTAGATATATCTGGCGGCGAAGGAGACCAACTACTTCCATTCCAGGTTGTAGTCACTATACATGTCATAGCAGTTACTGAACCGTTAATAATCAAACCTTTATTAGTAGTTGTGTGTTCTTCAATATCAAAAGTACCATTAGTATGGGTGGCATTATAGGCATATAGCCTAAAAGTAATACTTCCCATAATATTAGTAAATGCTGTTAGGTCAATTCCATTATTGTTTTCACCAATAGGATTTACAGCAGAGTCGGTAAAAATAGTTGTGAAACCTGAACCATCGTCAACCTGAATTTCAGCCATATCTGGTCCAGTGTTGCTTCTATCATATCTTATGTCCATTGTAGATAAGTTGATTTGGTAACCAGGATTCGGGGTGATTGTCCATTCTAAATAATCATTAATATCAATGACCCCAGTTTGAGTCCAATTCCTTGAGTTATATGTACCTCCACCGTTTCGAATTATTCCAGATCCTCTACAAACTCCAGTTGACGTAATATTTGCATCATTAAAAATAATTCCACTGCAAGCTGTATTATTAGCTGAACTAAATGAAGCTATTTCTTGACAAAAGCTAAAAAAGGGTGCACATAATAATGCTATAAATACGAGGGAGTATTTCTTTATCATAGGAAAAAACCAATTCTTTTTTAGAAACCCTGCAAATATACTTAAAAATCAAGCAGTTGCAAGTTTTCACTTGTTGATAAAATGTTGCTATTTTGCAATGTGGATAATCGCAAAACATATACTGTTGATGAAGCGCTATTAAAACTTCAAAATTATTGTGCCTATCAAGAACGTTGTCACCAAGAAGTACGGCAAAAATTAAAGGGAATGCGAATGATTCCTGAAGCCATAGACATAATAATTGTACACCTACTTGAGCACAACTTTCTTAACGAAGAACGTTTTGCCAAAACATTTGTAAGGGGAAAGTTTAAAATTAAGAAATGGGGAAAACATCGATTAACTTCAGAATTAAAGAAAAAAGAGATTTCCAAACATAACATTAATTTAGCAATTAGCCAAATACCAAGCACGGAGTATATCGAAATTTTTAATGAGTTAGCCGAAAAGAAAGCTAATTACATAAACGAAAAAGATAAATGGAAGAAAAAGAAAAAACTTGTTAATTATTTATTGTATCGTGGATGGGAATCACATCTAGTATATGATAAAGTAAATGAGCTTATAAGTTAATCTTATTTTTTTTATGGGTTTTAATAATAGCCTGTTCATTCTTCCAGTCAATCCATTTTTGACCTTTTAATTTTCGTATTAAATTATCGAAATTTCGCATTACAAACACATTATAAAATGCTTTCATTAAATTTTTAGGATTTCTAGCGATTGCTCTTAAACTCATAGAAAATCCAGGTGTTATATATTTCATATGATGCCAATAACCCTCTGGCATATACAACACTTCGCCATGATTAAGCTCAGTAATGTAACCTTGAGCAAACTGTAATGCTGGCCATTTATTAAAATCTGGATTAGAAAAATCTATATCTTCTCTAGTAATAAGAGAGTATGGAATTTTATATAAATATTTATTCTGCTTTTGGTCAAACAAAATACATTGCTTTTTGCCTTCAAAATGAAAATGAAAAATATTTGCCAAATCTATGTCATAATGCATAAAAGTATGCGAATTTTCTCCTCCAAAAAAAAGCATGGGCATACCTTTCATAAGTTTTAAACCAAAATCTGGATATGAAAAATCGTGTTGAAGTTGGGGAATCTCCTTTAAAATATTCCAAAGAAAAATGCGGTATTTTGTAGGCTCGCGTTTAAGCAAATCTATATAGTCGCCCATTTTCATTGTAGTATGTGGTTCGTTAAAACCATCTTTGTAATCTACAGGTCTGTCATCGTACAGTGGGACGATTTTATCTGAAGCCACAGTTTTCATATACTCTAAATCCCATTTGGTAAACGCAGGCCAATCCTTTATAAAATGCTCTATTACCAGAGGTTTTTGTGGTTTAAAATACTGGGTAATAAAATCCCGTTTAGAAATAGTTTTTACACGAGGGATTTGTTGCAGATTTAGTTTCAAGGCTTAACGATTTGTTCAAACAAAGTTAAGAAATCGTTATTTAAAACTATTGTTTTTATCAATTTCATGATAAGATTACTATTTAAAAGTAACAAAACTTATAACTTGCACTCAAATAATAAATAGAGAAATTTAAAATTATGAATGAACACGTTCAACAAAAAAGTTGGTTTGGTAGAAATTGGTTATGGGTTGTTCCAGTTGGTGGATGTTTGACCATTATTTTTTATTTATTTTTGGTATTGGAGCAATCTTTTTTGGAGTCACAAATGTTTTAAAAAATTCTACACCTTACGAATATGCACTTGAACAGGCATCAAATAATCGTGAAGTTATTAAATTTCTTGGCGAACCTGTTGAAACAGATGGAATTATGAGTGGCAATATTTCTTTACACAATGACACTGGTAATGTCAATATTGAAATACCTTTAAAAGGACCAAAAGGCAAAGGTTCTGTTATTGTTATAGGAGAAAAAATTGATGGTGAATGGATATATGAAGAGTTATATGTTCTTATTAAAGAATCAAACGAAAAAATAAACTTATTGAATAAAATTTTAGAAGTAATTTAAAATATATTTATCTTTTTTAATCAATTCATCCCTAATTAAAAATATTATCTTAGAGTCTTAAATATTATTTCATGAAAAATTTTCTTTTACTAATTACTTTTTTGACTTTTTTTAGTTGTAAAGAGACTACTAACCAAGAATCCTCACTACAAGTCTCTTCAACATATACCATTTCGTTTGAAAATGCAGTGCATCATGAGGCTATTGTAAATGCAACATTTACTAATTTAAAAATTGGTGAAGTAGAATTTAGAATGAGTCGAACCTCTCCGGGACGTTATGCATTACACGAGTTTATGAAAAATGTATATGGCGTGAAAGTAACAGACAGTAAAGGAAATAGTTTAGAAACCACCCGACCCGACCCTTATTCATGGAACGTAAAAGGACATGATGGAACGATAAAAGTGAGCTATACTCTGTTTGCCAATCGAGGCGGCGGAACTTATGCACAGGTTGATGAAACACATGCACACTTAAATATTCCTGCTACCTTTATGTATGCACCAAGTTTAGAAAAAGATGAGATTCAAGTTACATTTAATGTGCGTGAAGATTTAAATTGGAAAGTGGCAACTCAATTAAAACATGTAGAGGGCAATACCTATTCTGCTAGAGATATTCAATATTTTATGGATAGTCCAACCGAAATTAGTGATCATAGTATACGATCGTTTGATGTTGATGGTCAGGCTGTAAATTTTGTGCTACACCATAATGGAACAGAGTCTGAGTTGGACGAATATTTTGAAAAAGTAAAGAAAATAGTATTACAACAAGAAGCTGTTTTTGGAGAGCTTCCAAAGTACGATTATGAAGCTTATTATTTTTTGGCATGCTATATTCCAAACGCTTCAGGTGATGGCATGGAGCATCGTAATTCTACAATTTTAACAACAACCAGAAGTTTGGCCGAAGGAGGAATGGATAGAAATATAGGAACCGTATCTCACGAGTTTTTTCATTGTTGGAATGTAGAACGAATACGGCCACAGTCTTTAGAGCCTTTTGACTTTGAGGAAGCCAATATGAGTGGCGAGCTTTGGTTTGCCGAAGGTTTTACGAGCTATTATACAGCCTTAATGATGTGTCGTGCGAGGTTAATGAGTCATGAAGATTATATAAGTGGTCTTTCAGGAACATTTAATTATGTGTGGAATTCTCCAGGGCGAAAATTCTTTAACCCAATAGAGATGAGCTATCAGGCACCTTTTGTAGATGCAGCACGTTCAGTTGACCCTGTAAATAGAGGGAATACGTTTATTTCATACTATTCTTATGGAAGTGCCTTAGGCTTGGCTTTAGATTTATCGCTTCGTAAAAATAGTTTGAACCTTGACGATTATATGAAACTGGTTTGGACTAACTTCGGAAAAGTTGAAAAGCCATATAATGTTCAAGACTTACATAATGTGCTTAAAGACTATGCTGGAGTTGAATTTGGAGATCACTTTTTTAATAATTACATATATAAAAGCGATATGCCAGAGATGAAGCATTTGTTTGAAAATGTAGGGGTATCTCTAACTCAAGATGACACCCAAGTACGTTTTGGAGCGAGTATTAGAAAAGGTGAAATATATAGAAATACGAGTATAGGTTCTTCGGCATATGAAGCTGGTTTAGAAAATGGCGATAAAATTATAAAAGTTGATGGTTTTACGATAAACGATGACCTAGATTTTAATACTATTCTGAATAAATTTAAACCTAACGATGAAACAACAATAGTTTACGAACGATTAGGAAAAACCCGAGAAACAACAGTAATACTCCAAGAAGATCCTTCATATACTATTTCTTTATTTGAAACAAGTGGATTAGAATTAGACGATAAGAAAAAAGAAGCTAGAGCTGCTTGGCTAAATTCTAAAGAATAATATTTTAATTGATTTAAAAACTGAAGCAAATAATGTACTTTTATAGATATGTTTGCTTTAGTTGATTGTAATAATTTTTATACTTCTTGCGAAAGGGTTTTTAACCCAAATTTGCAAAATAAACCAGTTGCTATTTTGAGCAATAATGATGGTTGTGTTATTTCTATGAGTGACGAAGCTAAAGCTATTGACTTACCTTTTGGAGCTCCAATTTTTAAATGGGAAGCGTTCTGTAAAACTAATAAAATTCAGATCTTATCTTCAAACTATCCTTTGTATGGTGATATGAGTAGCCGTGTGATGAAAATTTTAGAACAGTTTACTCCAGATGTTGAAATATATAGTATTGATGAAGCATTTTTGGAGTTTAAAGATTTTGGTGATTATGATTTTCAAGATTATGGCAACCAAATCAGGAAGCGTATTTTAAAGTGGACGGGTATTCCAACAAGTGTTGGTATTGCACCAACAAAAGCACTTACTAAAGTGGCTAGTAAAATTGCACGGAAATTTCCAGAAGAAACAAAGGGTGTTTATGTGATAGATTCTGAAGAAAAACGAATTAAAGCTTTAAAATGGATAAAATTAAAGGATGTTTGGGGAATTGGTCGAGGATTACAAAAGCGACTAAAAGTTAAAAATTGTAAAACTGCCTATGATTTTGTTCAACTTCCAGATGAATGGATTAGAAAGAATTTTTCAATAACCGAATGGAAACTTAAAAAAGATTTTAAAGGCATTCCAACCATAAAATTAGACGAATTGAAAACGAAACGAGCGATTGCTACTACGCGAAGTTTTGAATACACCTTCTCTGATCTAGAAAACATAAAAGAGCGTGTATCTACCTTTGCCACAAGTTGTGCCGAAAAATTACGTAAACAAAGGTCCAGTTGCCATATGATTATTGTAATGTTGAGTAGTGATAGACATAAAAAAAACTTAGAGCAACATCGAAGAAGTAGTATGATAAGATTGTCATACCCAACCGATTCAACCTTGGTAATAAGTAATAATGCTGTTAATGCTATAGCGTCTATTTACAAGAAAGGAATAAAATATAAACGAGCAGGCGTTATTGTAACAGGATTAGTACCTACAAATAATCATCAATTGCATTTGTTTGATCACGAAAACCCTAAACATAAACCTTTAATGTCTGTTATAGATGGCATGAACAAAAAATACAGCGACTATAAAATCAAACTTGGCAATCAAGATTTAGAACGCACTTGGAAAATGCGTCAAGAACGATTATCACCAAGATATACAACAGATATAAACGAAATTATTAAAATAAAATGCTAACAAAAAACACTCAAAATCTAACCTTTTTTACTCCTGAAATATTTGATGATACTGGAGCACTATTCTTTGATACAGGAATTTCAGCTGGATTTCCATCACCAGCAGATGATTTTAAGCAGCAGCGATTGTCATTAGACCAAGTTCTTGTTAAGAATAGGTTGTCTACATTTTTTGCTCGTGTAAGTGGACAATCTATGGTTAATGCAGGAATTGATGATAACGACCTTTTAGTAATCGATAGGAGTTTAGAACCAGAACATAATAAAATAGCAGTGTGTTTTTTAGATGGTGAATTTACTGTAAAGCGGTTAAAAGTTGATAAGAATGGTGTTTGGCTACAACCAGAAAACCCAGATTATCCTATTATAAAAATCACAGAGGACAATGATTTTGTTATTTGGGGAATTGTTACCAATGTGATTAAAAAAGTATAATTTTTTTCATATCTTTTTAAAAATAATATTCTTAAAAAAGTAAAAAAGTTTATCGAATGGAGTATTTACGCTATTGTCATGAAACAACTATTCTATTTAGGCACTCTTTTTTCTAGTTCAGTTCTATGTACTTGTAATAGCCGTCCAATAGGAACACCATTTCTAAATGTTTGTGTTCGCAGGCTAAGATTACCTTCTGGTATTTCAAAAGGCTGTTCATATTTAGACCCAAATTGAACAGGATATGTATTATCAATAGAATAATAAATTTCTGTATTGGGCACGTTATTTTCTAACTTGCATAATAGCTTGTCTCCGTCTTTATAAATAGTTAAAATAGGATCTAAGACAGCTTTAGAGATATTAGTTTTACTGGTATCAAACCGTGCAAAATGAGACTCAGTTCGATCAATAAAGTCACTCCAATTTTTGTTTTCTTTAGGGCTCCATAAAGTTTCAGAAAGGGCAAATGCCCTTGGGTAAGTCATGTAAAAGGCATAAGGTAAATTAGGAATGACTTCTGACCAAAGGTTTCCCTGTCCCCCTAAAATGTATTTTGGGTCTACTCCTTCTGGGATAGGCTCAAATGTGTAACTTTTTTCAAGACTTAAATCAGCATATATTGGATTTTCGACAGTATGGTCTCCTTGTGTGTAGTCTAAATATGCAAATGTCGTTGGAGACATTACAACTTCATGGCCCATTTTTGCTGCAGCTATACCACCTTTCATACCTCTCCAGCTCATTACAGCTGCACCATCAGCCAAACCACCTTCCAATATTTCATCCCAACCTATCATTTTTTTCCCTTTACTGCTAATAATTTTCTCTACTCTTTTAACAAAATAACTTTGTAATTTATGACTATTTTCTATGCCATTATTTTTCATGAATTTTTGTACAGATGGATCTGCGTCCCAATATCCATGATAAGCCTCATCTCCTCCCATATGAATATATTCACCAGGGAAAAGTTCAGCAATTTCAGTAAAAACTTTATCTATAAATTCATAAACTTTTTCATCTGTTGGGTTTAATGTGTTTTCAATTAGCATTTTAAATGTTCCATCACCATACCATTCTGAAAATTTAGAACCTGGAGAAACAAATTTAGGTTCTTTTTTTGTTGAAAGAGATGGGTAAGCGGCTAGCGCAGCCATGCTATGTCCTGGGATATCTATTTCAGG
This sequence comes from Flavobacteriaceae bacterium, assembly GCA_965250265.1. Taxonomy (GTDB): domain Bacteria; phylum Bacteroidota; class Bacteroidia; order Flavobacteriales; family Flavobacteriaceae; genus PRS1. The sequence continues at coordinate 924,176 of CBDFNO010000015.1, forward strand.
AACTATTGTGACATTTCTTTCACTAGCATAGCTAATAATGTCTTTAATTTGTTTTTGTGTGTAAAAACCACCATAAGTTGCTTTTTCGTCTGGATTTGGATCAAGTCTCTCTTTTCCAAAACGACCATATCTTTCAACTCGCCAAGCACCAATTTCAGTTAGTTTTGGTAAAGATTTAATTTCAATTCTCCATCCTTCATCATCAGTTAAATGCCAATGAAACACATTAAATTTGTATTGTGCCATTTTATCAAGATATGCCTTAACTTCATCTACAGTAAAGAAATGACGACTTACATCTAGCATTAATCCTCTCCATTTGAAACGTGGGTAATCTTTAATAATACAACCTGCAATTTTTATGGAATCTTTACTGTTTGCTTTAGAAGATATTTGTTTCAAAGGGAATAATTGTCTTAATGTTTGAAAGCCGTTAAAAATACCTGCAGCTTTATTTGCAGAGAGATTGATACTGTTCTTATTTATTTCGAGCCTATAACCTTCGTTGCCTAGCTCTGAAACAGGCTTTTCATAAAGTGAAATTCGAATAGAGTTATTTGAAGTAGTATCTTCGGAAATAGATATTCCTATTTCTGACATAAAAACAAGAAATTGATCAATGTATTGTATTGTTTTACTATCCTTTGTTTTTACATCTAGATGTATTTGATTATCAAAAACAAAAGCTTCATCTGTTGATAAATAACTTACAGGAATAGGAATAATATTGTGTTGTGCGAAAAATGTTGTTGCTTGAAAAAGTATAAACAAAAAGGTAAAGAATCGTTTTGTGTGCATAATTGTCATTTTAAATAATAATAACTTTAATTATTAATTTCACAAAAAACAAACGGGAAATTATACCCCGTTTGTTTTAAAACCAATTAGAAATATTTAATATGAAATAAAAATTAACTTTTTATATTAAAATAAATATAATAATAAATATTTGTAGCTTATAATTATATATGCAGACAACATTAAATTAATGATGAATAGCATTTATTTACAGACTAGTATTCTTGATTTGAATATTCAGGACAACTTTCTCTTGTCCTTTTGAACGTCATTGCGAGATGTAAAGAAAATATTGCTGAACTTCAGGAATTAACACTAATATTATTATAGATGATATTGAATCAAAATATAAGTTAGAGAAACTTGAGGAAATATATTAATGTAATTAAAACAGAATACAAACTGGTGTTGGTGCTTCAATTTGGCTCATATATGTTAAAAGTCCGGTAATCTTATCGCGTTTAAAGGATACAATATTATTAGTATGTTGATTAGCGACTAGTAAATAGTTATCATCTGGCGAAAATGAGAAGTTACGTGGTCCGTTTCCTAAAGTGGGCTCGTACCCAATAAAGGTCAAAGAACCGTCACCAGCATTTACATTAAATATAGCAATGGAGTTGTGCCCTCGGTTAGACGTATAAACAAACTTTCCATCTGAAGAGATATGTATATCTGCACCCGTATTGGTGCCTGTATAGCCAGTAGGAAGTGTTGAAATCGGAATGTTTTTTATATACTTACCATTTTCAGATTTTTGGACTAGAACCACTGTATTATTTAGCTCATTTAGCACATAAATCCATTTGTTATTTCGATGAAATGTTAGATGCCTTGGACCAGCTCCTTCATTCATTTTTAATGTTTGTGGATCTGAAAGTATTAATTTTTGTGATTGATTATCCAATTGTGAGAACCAAAGTTCATTCGTGCCAAGGTCAACCGAAATAATATTACTTCCGTCAGGCTGGAACCAAACTGAATGCGCATGTGGTTCTTGCTGCCTTTGCGTGGTACCCTTTCCTGAGTGTTGTTGGACATCCAATAAATCAGACAATTCTCCTTTTTTATTTAGTTTTAACAACCCAATATTTCCTCCAGTATAGTTTGCAGATAGTACAAAACCATTGTTATTAATAGTTACAAAGCAAGGATGAGCTCCACCCGACGAGCTTCGACTTATAAACTTCAAGCTATCCTCATTAATTAGAAAAGATTCAACTGTACCTGTAGGTTCTATTTCGCTAACGGCTACCAAAAATTTCTTATCAGTACTCATTGTTAAAAAAGACGGATTAGTCATTTTAGCCACTAAACCCACATGCTTGAGAACACCATCTTTTTGAAGTATATACTTGTATATTCCCTGACTTTCTGCATTAGTATAGGTGCCTACAAAAAATGAATAAGAGTCGTTTTTTTCTATTTCCTTTCCTTTATTATTTTGACAGTTTAATAACAGAAAAAGAGCACTAACAGCAATACGAATTTTCATTAGGATATAATGGTTCTTCTGTTTATTTAAGTTCTTTAATCTTAACATTACGATACCAAACCTTATCACCATGGTCTTGCAACCCAATATGACCTGTTTGGTATTTTCCAAAACCTTCCCAACCATCAAATTTTGAATTTGTTACCATATTATTCCATGCATCACCATGAATAGGAAAAGTCATTACCTCATTACCATTCATACTTACTTTTCCTAGGTTAATTTCGTGGTTTATTTCTAGAACACATAAATTCCACTCACCTGCTGGGTTAATGAACTCATCTGGACATGCAATCATATCATACAATGAGCCAGCTTTATGCGTTCCAGTTGCAACCTTAGCATCAGGATGTTTTGCATTATCTAATACTTGAATTTCTGGCCCAGTTTGATAAGCTTCCTTAAATTTTTCATCCTCATAAACACCCCAAAATATACCACTATTACCACCTTCAGATATTTTCCATTCTAAAGACAGTACAAAATTTGTAAATTTTTGTTTAGTTATAATATTTTTTCCTCCAATTTCTCCTGGAGTAAAAGCCATAGAGCCATTTTCGAGAATCCATTCAGAAGGCATCTCTTCTGAACCATAACCACGCCACTTATCGAACGATGTCCCATCAAACAACACTATCCATTCAGCATCATTAGTTACCTCAATTTCTTCAGTCTCTTTAGCTTCAATTTTTTTTACCTCAGGTTCTTTTTGAGCTTGTTTACACGTTGAAAAAGCAAGAGTAATAAGCATCAATAATATTAATTTTTTCATTTTTAAGTTTTTCAATTATAATCCCAGTATTTTCTTTAGCTGTTTGTCATCCACATCTGCGCCTGCAAAATCATCGAATGCTTTCTCAGTAGCCTCAATGATATGATGAGTAATAAATGCTGCACCTTCTTTGGCTCCTTGTTCTGGACTTTTTATAACACATTCCCATTCTAAAACAGCCCAAACATCACAACCATATTCAGTTAATTTAGAAAAAATAGTTTTAAAATCCACTTGCCCATCTCCAGGTGACCGATAGCGTCCTGCACGATCTTTCCAGTTATTATAACCTCCAAAAGTTCCTTTTTTCCCTGTTGGATTAAACTCTGAATCTTTTACATGAAATGCTTTTATGAATTCATGATAATGGTCGATATAC